>JBEHXL010000004.1:0-243232 GCA_048498715.1 Actinomycetota bacterium
CGTCGATGTCGTCGCTCATGGTCTGTCCTTCCTGGCCAGACTCCACCCGGAGCCAAGCCTGTCAGGCCAGCCCAGTTACACCGTTGATCCGACAGTCCCCTCCCCAACCGGCCGCCGCGAACTCGACCTCGTCACCGCCCTCCAACGAACCGAAGCACAACAACTCGCCACCGATCACACCATCGGCATCGAACTCTGACCGACGGGATTTGTCCGTTCGACGGTCGCGAGACGGCTTTGGGTTGACATGAATTCGCATCCGTCCGCTCCGAACCATCTTCCGCCTCCCCTCCTCGTCACCGTCCGACAAGCCGCAGATCTGCTCGGCATCGGCCGCACCAAGTTGTACGAGCTGATCCTCGCCAACGAGATCCCGACAGTGACCATCGGTCGCGCTCGACGAATCTCTGTGACTGCGATTACCGACTTCGTGGCGCGCCTCGAGTTGCCTCTTCCCACCGACGCGGCCGCCTCGTACTCTCCGAATTCGATGACGCAACGCCCGAATACCGGAGGTCGACTTGGCGTCAATTAGGCGACGCAAGACATCGCACGGCGTGCGATACCAAGTTCGCTGGCGTGTCGACGGCCGATCCGTCGAGCGGTGGGTTAAGACGGATCGCGAAGCCAAGGCGTTGAAGGCGCAGATCGAAGGTGACGCGATCGCCGGCCTTGCGTTCGATCCCCGCCGCGGCCGGTTGCCATTGAACGTCTACTTCGACGAGTGGCTGGCCACTCGGCTGGTGAAAGGCCGACCGCTCGCGGGCTCGACTCGCCTCGGCTATCGCCGCCTTTGGAACCGCGTCGTCGAGAAGCAGCTCGGCCACAAGGACGTGATTGCGATCGCTCGGGACGACGTTCGCCGGTGGCACGCCGGCGCCATCCAGTCGGCGGGCATGAGCCAAGCAGCCAAGGCCTACCGGCTCGTGCGCGCCGTGCTCAACACCGCGTACGAGGACGACCTCATTCGACAGAACCCGTGTGTCATCAAGGGCGCCGGCCAGGAGCATGCAGCGGAGCGCCCCATCGTCGACACGAAGCTGGTGCTCGAGCTGATGGATGCAATCGATGACGAGCGACGAGCGATCGTCGCGCTCGCCGGCTTCGTCGGTCTACGCACCGGCGAGTCACTCGCTCTTCGTCGCCGTGATGTGAACGTGCTTCACGCCGAGCTCTCTGTGAAGGCGCAGTCGCAGGAACTCGAGGGCGGCCAGCAATTTCTCGAGCACACGAAGTCCGATGCCGGCCGACGCATCCTCTCGATGCCACGCGTTGTCGTGCAAGCGATCGAGCATCACCTGGAGAGCTATACGGACGGCGGGCCGGATGCGCTGCTCTTCACCGGGCCGCAGCGGAAGCACCCCGAACGGCGCGGCCCGTTGCGTCGGGCGACGTTGTCGCTCGCGTGGCAGAACGCGAAGGCAGCGACGAACGCGCCGGAGAACCTCCGGCTGCACGATCTTCGCCATCACGCGCTCACCGTTGCCGCGCGGATGCCGGGGATCACGACGAAGGAATTGATGGCTCGCGGCGGGCATTCGAGCCCCCGCGCGGCGCTGATCTATCAGCACGCAACGGCCGAACGGGACCGCGCGATCTCGGCGTTTTTGGACGCTCAGATCGCCGAAGCGGAAACCACGCGTGGGGCTGGTGTGTGGTTGCAAGAGTTAGCGGAGTCAGAGACCCCTATGAACATTGAGGCGGCGACCGGAATCGAACCGGTGTACAGGGCTTTGCAGGCCCTTGCCTAAGCCACTCGGCCACGCCGCCAGGTGAAGCCGAAGCAGATTAGTTGTTGAGCAAATGATGGCTTGTATCGGTGCCAGTCGAGTCCTACACCGAGGGCATGACAGGCCCACATCTCCCCCATGAACGAGTCGAGGTCGTACGCGCCCTTTGCGGCGTGATTGCGGCCGTCGTTGTCGTCGACGCGCTGTCGGTCGGTGCGCCGGGCCTCGCCCTTGTCGCGGTGCCGTTCGTTGTCGCGGCGATGCGCTTTACGCACGGCACCGCGATCGGCTCAGCCCTGGTCGTCGTCGTCAGCGCGCTCTATGCGGTGATCGGCACCAACTACGCGGTGAGCAACGGGCTCGATGGACCAATAGGTGATCTCCTGTTCGCCTACGTCGGCACGCCGCTTGCCGTCGCGGCGGGCGCGGTGGCCTTGCGCCAAGCGCTCGCCGCGCACGCTCACGCTCCCGCTTAAATGGCGGGGTGCCCGTCACCCTCGATGCATTCGGAAAGATGGCGGCGGCGCTGCCGGATGTGGAAGAAGGCGCTCGCCACGGCCACCGCACGTGGTTCGTCGGTAGGAAGGGCTTCGCCTGGGAGCGTCCCTTCAGCAAGGCGGACATAAGGCAGTTCGGCGACCAGCCGGTGCCCGACGGCGACATCGCAGCGGTCATCACGGCCGACCTGCACGCCAAGGAAGCGCTGCTGGCCGCCGGCCTGCCCGGCTTCTTCACGATCGAGCACTTCAACGGCTACGCCGCAGTGTTGATCCAGCTAAAGAAGGCGCGCGTCAAGGACGTGCGGGAGGCGATTGCCGAGGCGTACTTCGCGGCTACGAGAACGTCCAGCGGGTCGCGCTGAGCGGGTAGCCGTCGTCCTCGTCGATGAAGCCGAACACCTTCGTTGGCCGGATGAGAAACATGTCGCCGTCGACGCCGGTCGGGTCGATGCCCCACACCTCGAGGTAGGCGGCGACGAACTCGTCGGTGCGGGCCGCGTCGAGCTGTTCGACCACGCCCTCGACGATCACCGACTGCACGCCGCGCTCCGGCACGATCGACACGCGCGGATTCGCTGCCAGGTTCTTCGCCTTGCGCGACTCTCCCGACGTCGAGAACGCAACGCCGTCGCCCATCCATACGGCCCACACCGGCATGAGGTGGGGTGCGCCGGACGGACGGGTCGACGCCAGCCACCAGATGTGCTTGCCGGCCAACCGCTCTTCGGCCCACGACCACGGCAACAGGCCGTTACCCCCGTCGGCCGGAGCAATGCCGTAGCCCTCGGGGACCACAGGGCGCGAAGCGTCAGGAGTCAGCATCAGGCGCAGGGTACGCCGAGGGTGTAACGCCGAACCGGTGTGCAACACCCACCGACACGGTGGGTGTTGCACGCAAAGTCGGTTTTAGGGGTTGGCCTTGAGGCGGCCGAAGATGCCGTCCTGCTCGCCGCGGGGTCCTGCGGAGAAGTAGACGTGGTCGGCGGCACCGAGGGAGGCGCCGTTGCCCTTGAGCAGGCCCCAGATGCCGTCGATGATCACCGGCTTGCCGTCCTTGTCTCGGAGGTAGTCGACGAACGTGTCGCTCTCGGCGTCGAAGGCGGCGATGGTGCCGTCACCGAAATTGGCGACGAGCAGCGCGCCCGACAGCTTGCCGAAGCCTTCGGGAGCCAGTTCGATCCCCCACGGCGCGTTCAGCGCCTTCTTGTCCGTGAACACCTTCACGAGGTTGCCGTTGTTGTCGAACTCGGCGATGCGGCCGTTCCCGCGCCCCGCGGCCTCTTCGGCCTCGGCCGGCTTTTTCGGATCGGACTCGTTGGCGCCGATGGCGGCGTAGGACACCAGCACCCGCTGACCGATCGTCGTGACGTTCCACGGTACGAGGTCGAGTGGCTTCACGTCGGCACCCTTCTTCACGAAGGGGTTCTCGAAGCCGACGGTCGGGATCTCCTGCCAATCGGATCCGTACGTGCGAATCACATGGTCGTCGCCGAAGTCGGCGACGAGCAGGCGGTTGCCGTCGGGCGACAACGCAGCACCGAAATAAGCCGAGCCGCGCTCGGAGGCGTCGGCCATAACCGAGGCGTACGACGCACGATCGGTCGAACCGTCCGCGTTCTTCCGCTCGGTCCACGCCGAGACGACGCCCTCCGTGCCGACGAAGATGAACTTGGCCGGGCCCGTCACGCTGCCCTGCGTGATCATGAACTTGTCGGCGCCGCCGTTGAAGACGACGCCGGTCGGCGTGCCGATGATGCGACCGGCGTCGGGCGCGCCGTCGCCTTGCTTGGTCCCTGGGATCGAGATCGAACGCAGCTCGTCCTGGTAGAGCGGGACATCCGCGGTGTCGCCCACGTACTCGATCGACTGGCCCGAGTTCGACGCGCCCACCCAGATATGACCGCCGAGACCGGCCGGACGGTTGGCGAGGCCCCACGCGTTGACCATCGACGCGTCGACGATGTCGGGGTCGTAGATCGCGGAGTTGGCGACGAGGTTGTGTGCGTCGTACGAGTTGCCGTCGGCCACGCCGTAGCCCTTCGCCGCCGCGGGGAACACGGCAGTCGCACCGGGTTCGCCGGCCTTGCCCGTCGGCGTACCGGCAATCACCTTGGCCGTCAGCTCGTCGGTGCGGCACTCGGCGATGTAGGTACCGGTCTTCAGGTTCACCGACACCGTCTTGGTCTGGTCGAGGTCGACGTCGGTCTTGACGAAGGCCTTGTCGTTTTCGTCGACGACTTCGAACTCACCGCCGTTGCCGTGATTCGTGATGACGAGGTCGACCTTGCCGGTCGGCAGGGCGATGACCGGCGAGTCACATCCGCCGGCGTTGAGGCCGATGGCGATCTTGGGCGTGCTCGTGGAGCAGGCCGCGAGGCCGACCGCCATCAACGCGGGCGCGACGAAGAGAACCTTTTTCATTTGTGGTGTGTGTCCTTAGGAGGCGGTGACGGTGAGCGTTCCCTTTTCGGGATCGCCGTTCGGGCACTTCGTGAGGTAGCTGCCCTCGTCGAGCTGCAGCGTGAGGGTCTTCTCGGCGCCGGGAATGACGTTCTCGACTTCCCCGACGATGGAGTCGTCCTTCTCGAGGACGTAGAACTCGGTGACGCTCGCCGAGCCTTCGTTCGTGACGTCGAAGGCCACTTTGCCTGCCTTGACGGTCAACGCCGCCGGGTCGCAGCCCTTGTCCGAGATCGTGACGGCGACGTGCGTGGCGCCCGTCGAGTCGGACAGACCCTCGTGCTCTTCCTCGTCCTTACCGCACGCGCTCAGCGCCAGCGGGACCAGAAGGGCGAGACAAGCGAACCGACGGAACACGGAAACCTCCGAATAGGACGAAGAACGACATGGGGATGAGATAGAGGAGCCAGCCGACGATCTCGCTGATCGAGGGCTTGGGGGTGAGGCCGAGGATGCCGGTGAACAGCGCCGACGTGACCGTGCCGGGCTTGATGAGCCACGACAGGTCGAGCGCTTGGCCACGACCGAAGTTGAACCAGCCGGCTTCGTAGCCCTTGTTCATGCCGAAGGCCACGAGGCCGGCGGCGACGAGGACCAGCACGATGCCCGTCGCCTTGAAGAAGCGGGCCATGTCGATCTTGACGCCGCCCTTGTAGATACCGATGCCGATCGCGACGGCGACGACGAGGCCGAGCGTGGCGCCGAGCGCCGAGGCCGAACGGTTCGTCGACACCTGGAAGGCGGACACGAAGAACACCGAGGTCTCGAAGCCTTCCCGCAACACGGCAAGGAAGGCCATGACGATCAGCGCGCGGCCCGAACCTTGCGCCAGCGCGTCGCCGGTCGCCTTTTCGAGGTGACCCTTGAGCGAGCGGGCGTGCTTGGTCATCCAGAGGATCATCGAGGTGACGAAGCCCACCGCGATGAACGCGATGACCGTCTCGAGCATCTCCTGTTCCTTCTGCGGGAGCTGCTCGTTGACGAGTTCGAGCGTGATGCCGAGCGCCGCGCACAACGCAACCGCGATGCCGACCCCGTACCAGACGAAGCGCAACTGACGAAGGTCGCCACGCTGGCGCAGGAACGCCGCGATGATGCCGACGATCAAGGACGCTTCAACGCCCTCCCGCAGGCCGATCACAAAAGTAGGAAGCACTGAACATGAATGTTAGGTGCACCTAAGAACCCCGTGTCAAGTTACGAGAACTTCACTCGCTGGGCGCAAGGAACCTGAGAGACGGGCGTTAGCTTGCGGTATGGCCACCGTTCCCCCGGGTCACCTGCGGTGGCACCGCACGCTCGTCAACGGACGACCTGCGGTCTACGGCGAAGCGGGGGAAGGCCCTCCGGTGTTGTTCCTGCACGGCTGGGGCCTCGGCCACCACGCCTACAAGCGCCCCCTCGCCCGCTTGGCGGTGCGCGGCTGCCGCGTGCTGGCGCCCGCGATGCCGGGGTTCGGTGGCACCGCCGCGCTACGCGTCAACGACGACATCCACGCGTTCGGCGCCTGGGCTGATGCCTTCCTGGAGGCGGTCGGCGTCGAGGAGCCTGCGATCGTCATGGGTCACTCCTTCGGCGGCGGCGTGTCGATCGCGCTCGCGCACGACTTCCCGGCGCGGGTGAAACAGCTCGTTCTGGTCAACGCAGTCGGTGGTGCGGCGTGGGGCCGCGGTGGCCGCGAACTTTCCGACCGGCCCCTGTGGAACTGGGCGTACGAGTTCGCCAAGGAACTGTGGCCGCCGCAAAAGGGTCTACGCACCGCGTGGAACGTGCGTGAGGATCTGTTCTCGAACCTGCTGCGGAACCCGACGGCGATGATCGTCGCCGGCATGCTCGCCGCGCGCGCCGACCTGCGCGACGAGCTCAACGAGCTGCGCGAACGCAAGCTGCCCGTCGTGGTGATGTCGGGCGCGAGCGACGGTGTGATCCCGATCTCTGCGTTCGACGCGATGTGCTCGGCGCTGGGGGTCGAGGGCCAGGTGTTGCGCGGCAACCACTCGTGGTTGCTGACCGATCCCGACGCCTTCGACGAGATCATGGGCAACGTCGTCCAGTTGCAGACCAGCTTGGAGGGTGCGTAATGGCAACCGTGGCTCAGATGCGCAAAGGACTCGCGGCAACGACGATGCCCGACGATGTCGCGGCGTCATTGCTCGCCGATGCTTCGCCGCTGTGGTTGTCGAGCGACACCGCCACGCAACTCGCCGAGGACTTGGCGTTGTGTCACCCCCCGCTGAACGCGGCCGAGGTCCGGGCGCGAGCTGTCGCGGTGGAGGAAGGGTGGCGCCTGACCGTGGTGGCCCATGACCGCAAGGGTCTGTTGGCCGACACGGCGGAAATCCTCGCCCAGATGAATTACTCGGTGCGCGCGGCGTCTGTTGCCACGTGGGCCGCCTTCGACATCGCGCTGCACTCGATGACGTTGGCGGGCGACGCGCCCGACGATGCGCAACTCGAGACGCTCGGTATGCACCTGCGGGCCGCCAACGTCGGCAAGCGCCCGACCTTCGTGTTCAACCCCGCTGGGCGCGCCTACGTCTCCAAGACGGGCGACGCCAATGGCGACCCGATGATCAGCGTCGTGGCTCCCGACACCCGGGGTTTGCTCGCCGCGACGTGCCGGTGGTTCACCGACGCCGGCGTGTCGATCGAAGCAGCCTGGATCACCGGCGAGGAGGAGGCCAACGACGTGTTCGTCGTGAGCGGCGACGTCGACGTGCTCGCCCTCGAGCACCGCCTTTCAGCTGACCACCCGCCGGAGAACATCTTCGAGGTCGCCCGCCGCGTCGGCGAAGACTTCCTGCGCAGCCTGTTCCGGAAATGAAGAAGCGCCCCCGAAGGGGCGCCTCTTGGAGCGGTGGACCGGGCTCGAACCGGCGACCTCGACCTTGGCAAGGTCGCGCTCTACCAACTGAGCTACCACCGCGAGTTGGTCCGGAGACTTTAGTTGGTCTTCTGGGCCTTAGTCGATTTGGCGGCCTTCTTGGCCGGGGCTTTCTTCGGCGCGGACTGCGCGTCGGCCAGCTTGATCAGCTCGTCGAGGGCGTCGTCGAGATAGCGGGCGATGCTCTCCACGTCGGGGATCGTCTCGGCGCAGGCGACGAGACCAAAGTTCATCGTGTCCATGTAGGACATGACCGTCATGTTGAGCGCGCCGCCGTCCATGATCGGACCCATCGGGTACATGGCCACCATGCGGGCGCCCGCCGAATAGAGCGGGAACGGCGGACCGGGCACGTTCGAAATCGTCACGTTGAACAGCGGACGATGCCGGTCGGCGATCTTCATGTTCGAGTAGAGGCGGGCGGCGCGGGCCGCGACGGCCGGCGCCGCGAACTCGGCCCAGTTCGTGAGCGTGTCGGCACCAATCGCCTTGTCCTGCTCCTTCGCGTTCTTGGTTGCGTTCCGGATCGTGGCGAGTCGTTCGATGGGATCGTCGATGTCGCTCGCCAACGAAACGAGCATGGACGACACCCGGTTGCCCATGGCGCCCTGCTCGTCCTCGGAGCGAACCGAGATCGGGATCATGCCGACGAGGGCGCCGTCGACGTGTTCGTTCTGCGCTTCGAAGTAGCGGCGCAGCGCCCCCGAACACAGCATCAACACGATGTCGTTCACGGTGCCGCCGAGCACGTTCTTGACGTTCTTGACGTCGTCGAGGCTCATCTGGGTGAAGGCGAACTTGCGGTGCGGCGTGATCGCCGTGTTGATCGACGTCGACGGCGCGCTGAACGGCGCGGGCGGCGGGTTGTTGGATGGCTCGCGGTTGCGACGACGAACGTTGAGCGCGGCTTCCGCCGTGCGACGCACCGCTTTGGCGGCCGAGACGGGCTGACGGGCGAGGCTCTGCATCGCGAAGCCGACGAGTTCAGCGTCCGATGGGATGCGGTCGGGCGTCCACGTGTCCTCGGCCGGGTCGAGCCACATCGTCTCGGGCGACAGGTCGAGCAGGTTCGCCGTGAGCTCGGCGCCCGACACCCCGTCGATCGCGGCGTGGTGGGTCTTGGTGACGGTACCGATGTAGCCACCCTCGAGGCCTTCGAGCACGTACATCTCCCACAGCGGACGGCTGCGGTGCAGCGGCCGCGCCATGACGTCGGCGGCGAACTCGGCGAGCTCGCGAGCGCCGCCCGGGGCGGGCAGCGCGGCGCGACGGACGTGATAGTCGATGTCGAAGTCGGGGTCTTCGATCCAGAGCGGGTGATGGAGCTGGAACGGGATCGTCACGAGACGCCGGCGGAACGGCGGCAGGAGCGGCAGACGGTTCTCGACCATCGCCTTGACCTTCTCGAACGAGTAGCCGCCCGGAACATCGGTCGGATCGAACACCGCAGTACTCGCGACGTGCATGTGCGAGCTAGGTGTTTCCAGATAGAGGAATGTTGCGTCGAGCCCGGTCAGTCGCTGCATGCCTCACAGTGTTTCACTTCAGCAGGCGGCTCATCCTGCGATCGGCGAGCGGCTTGCCGTCGGTCTGACACGTGGCGCAGTACTGCAGTGATTTCGTGGCGAAGCTGACCTCGCGCACGACGTCACCGCAGACCGGGCACTTCTCCCCTGTCCGGGCGTGCACCCGCATGCCGCTGCGTTTCTCGGCTTTGAGCCCGGCGGCGGGCAAGTCCTTCGAGCGCTCGACGGCGTCCGCGAGGATTTCGATCATCGCGGCGTGGAGTCGCTCGACTTCGTCGAGCTTCAAGTGGTTTGCCTTCTTGAACGGACTGAGTCTCGCGGCGTGAAGAATTTCGTCGGAATATGCGTTGCCGATTCCGGCGATGATCCGCTGGTTCGTGAGCGCGCCTTTCAGTTGCACCGATCCCGCCTCGATGAGCCGAACGGCGAGGTCCGCGGCGGTCAGGTCGAACGCTTCGGGGCCGAGGGAGGCGACGAACTCGATGTCGTTGGGGTCGCGGGTCACCCACACCGCGAGGCGTTTCTCGGTGCCCATCTCGGTGACGTCGAAGCCGGACTTGTCGTCCATCGCGATGCGCAACGCGAGCGGGGACTTCGTCGGTTTGATCGGCGTGGTCGGCACTTCGTCGAGCCACTTGATCCAGCCGCCGCGCGCGAGGTGCAGCACGAGCCAGATCCCGTCCGTGTCGATCTCGATGTACTTGCCGCGGCGAGTCACGCGGCTCACTGTGCGGCCTTGGAGCTTGTCGATCGACGGATCGAACGTCTTGAGCGCGGCGATGTGCGCCACGCGCGCCTTCTCGATTGCGCGTCCGCGGAGCCGTTCGTCCAGGAATCGGGCCAGCGATTCGACTTCAGGCAGCTCAGGCACCGGTGCTCCCGAAGCCCCCTTCGCCCCGCACGTGATCGTCGAGTTCATCGACTTTGGTGAACACCGCCTGAGCGACGGGCTGCACCACCAACTGGGCGATGCGATCGCCGGGCTCGACCGTGTAATCCGACGTCGGGTCGGTGTTGATCAGCAGCACCTTCACCTCGCCGCGATACCCGGAATCGATCAGGCCCGGGGTGTTCAGACAGGTGATGCCGTGCTTGTTCGCCAGACCGCTGCGCGGCAGCACGAAGCCGGCGAACCCCTCGGGCAGGGCGATGCGAAGGCCCGTCGCCACCAGCGCTCGACCACCGGCCGCGGGGATCGTGACGCGCTCGGCGGCGGTGAGATCGGCGCCCGCGTCACCGGGGTGCGCGTAGGCAGGAAGGGTCTCGCCGACGGTGGGTACCTCCGGAGTCACGAAACTGAATCTACGGTGTAGAGCCAAATGGACGGCGCGCTCGTGTGGATGGACCTGGAAATGACCGGGTTGGACCCCACCACAGATCTCATTGTCGAAATCGCGACCTTGGTCACCGACGGCGATTTGAACATCATTGCGGAGGGTCCCGACCTCGTGATCCACGTGCCGGACGAGAAGCTCGACGGCATGAGCGAGGTCGTGAAGAACATGCACGCCAAGAGCGGCCTGACCGAGGCGATCCGTGCGTCGACCGTCACGCTCGAAGAGGCGGGCGCCGCCACGCTCGCCTTCATCAAGGAGCACGTGCCGCAGAACCGCAAGGCTCCCTTGTGCGGCAACAGCATCGGGACCGACCGGCGTTTCCTTGTCGCCCATCTGCCTGACATCGAGAACTGGCTGCACTACCGCTCGATCGACGTCAGCTCCATCAAGGAACTCGTCGACCGCTGGTACCCCGAGGACTACGCCAACCGCCCCGACAAGACGGGCAACCACCGGGCCCTCGGCGACATCGTCGACTCGGTCAACGAGCTGCGCTACTACCGCGACGCCGTCTTCAAGCCCCGCTCATGAACTTGTGATTCTCAGTCGAGAAGACCACGACTGAGAATCACAGGCTCGCTGGAACGGCCCGTTTCTGCTTCATGATGCGGCTCTGGAAGGCGTAGCCGGCGCCGGCGAGGATCACGATCGGGTAGATCAGAGCCGACGCCCGCGGGAACTTGGCGATCTGCTTCAGGCAGATGCTGAGCGAGAAGACGTAGCCGACATACAGCAGCGGGTTGAACGTGAGCACGGCGCCGAGGGCAAGGCCGACGTACACGACGGCAAGGATCGTCGAGAGGATGTTCGGCACACCAGCCGAGCGCGGACCGACGGGCTGAGCGACGACATGACCGCCGCCGTACACCACCGAACGGTCATCGGCATGACCAGCTCTGTACGCGCGCATGGTCGTCGGCCGCCATTTCGACGGCATCGGCACGAGACTGAACGCACCGGACGACATCGCGTCGAGCAGTGTCGGAGTGAGCAGCAACGCATCCGAGGGCTTGGCGGTCTTGACCCAGGGATACACGGCGATCGACGGGTTGGTGTCGAGTGCATGGGCGATGCGGTCGCACGCTTCGGGCGTGGCGAACACGACTTCCGGCGCCATCTCGATGACGTAGTCGACGCTGGCGGGGGCCACGGCGCCCGGTTCGATCACGATGTGCGCCGGCTGCGGACGCATGCCGTTGAGCGACGCGACGAGCGGCTTGACCGCCGGGTTGTCCGGCGACGAGTCGACGACGACCGCCATGTTCAGCTTGGGGGCGTCGGGCCGCACTTCGATCCCCCGCGGTGAGGGACCGAAGTGACGGACGCGCGCCAGCAACAGCGGGCCGAGCAGCAGCCCGGCCACCAGCAGGTAGGTCACGGGCTAGTCGGCCCAGGCTTTGAGCTTTTCGAGATCCGAGATCGGATCTTGCGACACCGCGGTGACGTTGAGGTTGGTGACGCCCGACTCTTTGAAGGCCTGGATCTTTTCCTTCACGTAACCCTCAGGGCCGATGAGCGTCATCGACTCGAGCATCTCGGCGGGGACGACCTTGGCCGCCTCGTCCTTCTTGCCGTCGAGGTAGAGGTCCTGAATCTCCTTGGCTTCCTTCTCGAAGCCGTAGTTGCAGGCGAGCTGGTTGTAGAAGTTCTTGCCGCGAGCGCCCATGCCGCCGATGTACAGGGCGAGCTGCGGACGCATGAAGTCACGAATGCCTTCGAGGCCGTCGCCGATGGCGAGGAGGCTGCCGGCCACGACGTCGAGCTCGGGCAGTTCCGGGTCGCGCTTGGCCTTGCCGGCGGCGAGGGCGCTGCCCCAGATGTCGTTGGCCTTCTCGGGCATGTAGAAGATCGGCAGCCAGCCGTCGGCGATCTCCGCGGTCATGGTGACGTTCTTGTCACCGATCGCAGCGACGTAGATCGGGATGTGCGAGCGCACCGGGTGGTTGATGAGCTTGAGCGCCTTACCGAGCCCGGTGCCCTGCCCCTCGGGCAGCGGCAGGTTGTAGATGCCCGTGTGTTCGAGCTTCTCGCGCTTCCACATCATCCGGCAGATCTCGATGATCTCGCGGGTACGCGCCAAGGGACGGTCGTAGGGCACGCCGTGGAAACCCTCGATGACCTGCGGGCCCGAGGCGCCGATGCCGAGGATGGCGCGGCCGTTCGACACGGCGTCGAGACCAGCGGCGGTCTGGCCGAGCGCGGACGGCGTGCGGCTGTAGATGTTGAGGATTCCCGAGCCGATGTTCACGGTGCTCGTCTTCGCGGCGAGGTAGCCCATGAGGCTCACGGCGTCGAAGGAATAGGCCTCCGCAATCCAGACCGTGTCGATGCCGGCGGCCTCGAGACGGGCAACGGTATCGGCGGCCTTGACGACGTCGCCGGCGTAGTTCAGTCCGGTGGAAATCTTCATGGCGGTAACCCTACGCCTGAACTTGACCGATCGGTCAAGTAGCGTCCTGGCCGATGGGGGAAACGTACGCGAAGTCCGAACAAGTCCCGGCAAGCGAAGAGATCACCGACCTTGGTAACAACGTGATCCGCATGCAGCTGCCGATCGCCATGCCGGGCTTGCGCCACGTGAACATGTACGGCCTGCTCGACGACAAGGGCCTCGCGATCATCGATGCGGGCGTGCCCGGCCCGTCGACGTGGTCGGCCATCAAGAAACGGATCAAGGACGCCGGCTTCAAGGTGAAAGACGTCCACACCGTCATCGTCACGCACTCGCATCCCGATCACTTCGGCTGCGCCGGGCGTCTGGCCAACGAGGCCAACGCCGAACTGGTGACGCACCACAACTTCCGGCTGTTCTGGAACGAGTCCGAGCCGATGTGCAACCACGGCGACACCGACCTGTGCCACGACGACGCGCTGCCCGAAACGAACCCGTTCCTCTCTCCCAACCCGTGGGGCCTCGAGCCACACGAGCATCAGGGTCCGCCGCGCGGTCGACGGCTGATGTTCCGCCTCATGCGGACGCGCATCTTCGGCAACTACCGCGTCGGCGAACCGTCGGTCCGACTGAAGAGCGGCGACGCGATCCGTCTGGCGGGCCGCGACATGTTCGCCGTTCACACCCCCGGCCACACGCTCGACCACCTCTGCCTGCACGACCCCGAGGGCGGCTTCGTCTTCACGGGTGATCACCTGCTCCCCCACATCACGCCCTACATCTCCGGTCTCGCCGGTGGCAGCAATCCGTTGCTCGACTACTTCGCGTCGCTCGAGCGCACCGCCGCGCTGGCCGACGTGAACCAGGCGTTGCCCGCGCACGGCGTCGTCATCGACGAAGTCAAGCAGCGCTGCGAGGAGATCATCGAGCATCACCACGAGCGCTTCGACCGTCTACGGAAGGGCTCAGTCGAACTCGGCAAGGCGGCCAGCGTTCGTGAGCTGTCGAAGTACCTGTTCCGTCCCGAGAAGCTCGGTGCGATGGCCGACGGGGAGGCCTACGCCCACCTCGAGTGGTTGCGCCAAGCTGGTCGGGCTACGTCTCGCCGTGAGAACGGCAAGCTCCTATACGAGGTGACCGGATGAATTTCTCCAAGTTCGAAGAGCGAGTCGCACGCGAGGTCGACAACGGCCTGTTGCCGGCCGTGCAGTGGGCGTTCGGCCTCAACGGCGAGATCGTCAACGAGGGCGTGCTCGGCGATGCCGATCTCAACACGCGCTTCACCATCTTCTCGGCCACCAAGGCGCTCGTCGCGTCGACGGTGTGGACCTGCATCGCCGAGGGCTCGATCAAGATCGACTCGCTCGTCACCGACTACATCCCGGAATTCGGGACCAACGGCAAGGAAGGCATCACCGTCGAACAGGTGATGCTGCACACCTCCGGCTTCCCCCGTAACGGGTGGGACATGGAGATGGCCACCTCCGAAGGCCGCCGCGGTCGTTTCGCGAGCTGGAAGACGAACTGGGAGCCCGGGACCCGCTACGAGTACCACGCGACAACGGCGCATTGGGTGCTCGCCGAACTCATCGAAGTGGCGACGGGCCAGAACTTCCTCGACGTCATCGACGAGCGCGTGACCAAGCCCCTCGGCCTGCCGCGCATTCTCGGCACCAAGGACCACTCGAACATCGCGACGCTTGCCAACGTCGGCGAAGAGATGTCGCCCGACGAGCTCGAAGCGACCTTTGGCGTGCGCGAGCTGCCGGCGACGGAAGTCACCCCCGACGCGCTCGTGTCGTTCAACGCCCCGGAGCGACGGGAGTTGGGCGTGCCCGGCGGCGGCGGCGTCACGACGGCGCGCGACTACGCGCTCTTCTACCAAGGTCTCCTGCAGAACGACAAGGGCATCTGGGACGAAGCGGTGCTGCGCGACGCGACCAGCAAGGTGCGTAACAACTTCGGCGATCCACTGTTCAACACGCCGGCGATGCGCGGCCTCGGCGTCGTGATCGCGGGTGATGACGGCAAGGCCTCGCTGCGCGGGTTCGGCAAGACGAACACACCGACCACGTTCGGCCACGGCGGCGCCGGCGGCCAGATCGCGTGGGCCGATCCCGAATCGGGCCTGTCGTTCGTGTACCTGACGAACGGCCTCGACCTGCACATGGTTCGTCAGGCCAAGCGCGGTGTTGCGCTGTCGTCGATCGCCGCCACCGTCCTGCAGGACTAGTCACTTAGATCGCTTGCGCATCCGCCGATAGGCGGAGCGCAATGCGTATCAAAACTGTTCTTCTGGCTGCCGCTGCGGTGGCCGTCACCCTCTCTGGCATGAGTCAGGCTGGCGCGTCTACTCCACCCAACGTGCACGCCAAGCACTTCAACGACGCCGGTGGCGCCGGCTTCGTCGGGCCGATGGCGACCGCCTCCTATGCGTACGGCCTGAAGCCCGCCGACCTGCAGCGCGTCTACGGCACGCCGGCGGCAGTGGGCGCACCGACGGTGGCCGTCACCATTGCCTTCGACAATCCCAACATCGAATCCGACCTTGCGGCATACCGCAGCCAGTTCGGCCTGCCGGCCTGTACGACCGCGAACGGCTGTTTCCGCAAGGTCAACCAGACCGGCGGCTCCACGATGCCGGCGGCCGACGTCGGCTGGGGCCAAGAACTGGCCCTGGACGTCGACATGGTTTCGGCGGCCTGCCCGAACTGCAAGATCCTCGTCGTGGCTGCGAACTCGACGAGCTTCAACGACCTGCTCGCCGCCGAGGACTACGCAGCAAGCCAGGCGAACTACATCTCCAACAGCTGGGGCACCGACGAGTTCAGCCAGGCGACGTACTACGAGTCGCGGCTCAACAAGCCCGGCAAGGTCATGACCTTCAGCACCGGCGACAACGGCTACGGCGTTTCCTATCCGGCGTCGTCGCAGTACGCGGTGGCGGTGGGCGGTACGTCGTTGCGCCTCGATGCCAACGGCAACCGCAGCAGCGAGACGGCGTGGAGCGGCGCCGGCTCGGGCTGCTCCGCCTACATCTCGAAGCCCACCTGGCAGAAGGACACGGGCTGTTCGAAGCGAGTCGTCGCCGACATCTCGTCAGTTGCCGACCCCCAGACGGGTGTGGCCGTATACACGAGCTACGGCTCGACCGCCGGAAACTGGTGGGTCTTTGGCGGGACGAGCGCATCGGCGCCCTTCATCGCCGGCTCCTACGCGGCTGCCGCCTCGGCGAACGCCACGGCGGCACCGTTGTTCGACATCACGTCTGGCTCCAACGGCAGCTGTAATCCGAGCTACCTGTGCACGGGCGTGGTCGGTTACGACGGCCCGACCGGGCTCGGCGTTCCGCACGGCCCCATCGCGCCGCCGAGCGCCGTCACAACACCGACGACCACGTCGACAACGACGAGCACCACTGCACCGCCTTCGACCACAAGCACGACGGCGCCGCCCTCGACCACGACGACGACGGCCCCGAACAAGGCGCCGGTGATCTCGAGCGTCACGAAGTCTTGTCTCACCACATCGGCGAAGTGCACCTTCACGGCCAACGCCTATGACCCCGAGGGCAAGCCCCTCACCTACGCGTGGACAGGCAACGTGAGCACCACGAAGACCGCGACGATCACGTTCACCTCGACCGGCTCGAAGACGATCACCGTCGGCGTGAAGGACGGCGTGCTCACGACCTACAAGGCGGTCACCGTGAGCTGTTCCTACCGCTACGTCAGCGGCTGGCGCATCATCTGCAGCTAAGCGATCCTCAGCGTCGGGAGGACCTCGCCGGGAGGCCCGTCGGCCACGATCCGACCGTCGTCGACGACCAGCACGCGATCAGCGATCTCCACCGTCGACAGACGGTGAGCGATGATCACCGCCGTCCGGTCGGCGAGCAACGTGTCGAGCGCCTTCTGCACGAGCCGTTCGGTCGGCAAGTCGAGCGACGACGTCGCTTCGTCGAGGATCAGCACCTTCGGGTCGGCGAGGAACGCGCGGGCGAAGCTCACCAACTGACGCTGGCCGCTCGACAGGCGACCGCCGCGCTTGGCGACGTCGGTGTCGTATCCCTCGGGCAGTGCGGTGATGAAGTCGTGGGCCCCGATTGCCGTGGCGGCCGCCTCGATCTCGGCGCGTGAGGCGTCGGGTCGGCCGAGGCCGATGTTCCACGCGACGGATCCGTCGAACAGGAACGACTCCTGCGTGACGGCCACGATGGCGCGGCGCAGGTCGTCGTCCGCGAGTTGGTGCAGGTCGACGCCGTCGAGCGTGACGCGGCCCGTTGTCGGGTCGTAGAAGCGTGAGATGAGCCGGGCGATCGTCGACTTTCCTGCGCCGGTACGGCCGACGAGCGCGACCGTCGACCCGGCGGGGATCTCGAGGTCGATGTCGTGCAGGACCGGACGACCTTCTCGGTAGGCGAACGTGACGTCCTCGAAGCGCACCGCGCCGCGTGGCTCGAGGATGCGCACGGGGTTCGCCGGCTCCTCGACCGAGAGCGGCTCCTCGAGCACACCCGAAAGCTTTTCGAGCGCGGCGGCCGCCGACTGGAATATCGAATAGAACTGCGACAGTTCCTGCACGGGCTCGAAGAACATCTTCATGTAGAGCAGGAACGCGGTGAGTACGCCGACGGTGATCTCGCCGCCCAGCACGCGGTACCCGCCCACGAGCAGCAGCGCAGCGGTGGCGGCGTTACCGATCGTGCGCGTGCCCGGCCCGTAAATGGCGCCGAGCCTCATCGACCACACGTTGGCCTTGCGGTACTTGTCGTTCAGGTCGCCGAAGATCGCGTCGTTGCGTGGCTCTCGCCGGAACGCCGCGACCGCCCGCATGCCGCCGACGGTCTCGACGAACTGCACGATGACGCCGGTGACGCCCTCGCGCGTGGCGCGGTACGCGAGCGACGAACGCGCCCGGAACCACCAGGTGAGCGCGATGACGAACGGCAGCGCGCCCATCACGACAAGTGCGAGCTTCACGTCGAGGACGAACATCACGATGATGAGACCGACCAGGAACAGCGCCGACCACGACAACGTTGCGAGCCCATAGGCGAGCAGTTCGGCGATCGCGTCCACGTCGCTCGTGAGACGCGAGATGACGCGGCCCGACGTGTAGCGCTCGTGGAAGCTGATGCTCAGGCGTTGGAAGTGATCGAAGAGGCGGCCGCGGAGATCGAGGAGCACCTTCTGACCGATCGAGCCGGTCATGTGGGTGAAGGTGAAGTCGGTGATGCCGGCGATGGCGGCGGCCGTGATGAAGCCGCCGACGATGAGCAGCAGGTGCGTGTTGCCACGGCCGTCGACCATGCGCGGGATGCCGTCGTCGAGGGCCATCTTCACGAGCACTGGCCCGGCGACGGAGCACGCGTTGTAGACGGTGATGACTGCGATCGTCACCACCACCTGACCGAGGTGGGGCGCCAGCAGCGACGTCAGAAGCCGTTTGCTGCGGCCTCGCAGGAACGCGCCGAGCGACGAGGTGACCTCGTCGATGTCTTCGGGGGCCACGCCCCGCCAGTCGTCCGACATCTAAGCCACCTCCTCGCTGTCGTGATCCAGTAACGCCGGCTCGTCGCCGATCACGGCCGCGTAGGCCGCGTTCGTGGCGAGCAGTTCTTCGTGGGTACCCGTCGCCACGATGCGGCCCTCGTGCAGGAACGCCACGCGGTCGGCGAGGGCGACGGTCGACGGGCGGTGCACGGCGATGATCGCGGTGACGTCCGCCAGCACCTCGTGCAGTGCCTCATGCACGGCCTGTTCGGTGCGCACGTCGAGCGCACTCAAGGGATCGTCCATCACCAGCACGGCGGGTCGGCCGACGACGGCGCGAGCAAGGGCCAGGCGCTGGCGCTGGCCGCCCGACAGCGAGATGCCTTGCTCCCCCACCCGGGTGTTCAGACCCCACGGCAGGTCATAAGCGAACTCGGCCGAGGCAACGGCGAGTGCAGTGCTCAGCTCGTCGTCGCTGAGGTCGGGGGCGCCGAGCAGCACGTTCTCCCGCACGGAGGCGGAGAAAAGGGTCGGGTCGTCGAACGCAACCGAGACGCGCGCCCGCAACGACGCGAGCTTGAGTTGGCGCACGTCGACGCCGTCGAGCAGCACGCTGCCGCTCGTGGGGTCAGAGAGGCGACCGATCAGGGCAAGCAAGGTCGTCTTGCCGGAACCCGTGGCGCCGACGAGCGCGAGGGTCTCGCCCGGTTGGATGTCGAGGGTCACCCCGTCGAGCACCGGCGCGTCGGCGCCGGGAAAGGTGAACCCGACGTTCTCGAATCGGACGTGCGCGGCGCCGGCGTCGGCTGCGTCGACGGCGTCCGGGGCGTCGGCGATCGTGGCCGGCGTGTCGAACACTTCGTAGATGCGCTCGGCGGCGGTCGCCGACTCTTCGGCCATCGACAGGATCTCGCCGAGCGACTCGACGGGCCACACCAGCATGATCATCAGCGAGAAGAACATGACCAGCTCGCCCGTCGACAGCGAGCCGTGCGAGACCGCAAATGCGCCGGCGAGGAGCACGACGGCCTGCACGGCCTTGGGCATGAAGCCGAGGAGGCCGAAGAAGCGCGCCCGCAACCGCGTCTGTTCCATCGACGTGTCGTGGATCTCCGCCGCCGCGTTCATGAACTTGCGCAGCATCGTGTCCCGCCGGCCGTACGCCTTGATGACGCGGACACCTTGCGCGGCTTCCTCGACCTGCGTGGTGAGGTCGCCGGTCTGGTCCTGCACTTTGCGCGTGACGGCGCCGTAGGTCTTGTTGAACGAGCGCGAGATGAACACGACCGGCACAAAGCTGACCGCCGCCAGGAGCGCGAGCCCGGCGTGCACGAACATCAGCAGGCCGATCACGTAGAAGAACGTGCAGATGTTCACGACGAAGAACACGAGGCCGAAGCCGAAGAAGCGACGGATCACCGAAATGTCGGAGTTCGCGCGGGACAGCAACTGCCCCGTCTGCCAGCGATCGTGAAACGCAAGATCGAGACGCTGAACGTGCGCGTAGAAGTCGTTGCGCATGACCGTCTCCATTTGCGTCGCCGAGTAGGCCAGCATGAGTCGGCGGCAGAACGCGAGGCCGCCGTCGATCAAACCGACGCCGAGGGCCAGCAAGACCAGCGGCTTCACGCCCGGGCGGTCGCCGTGCGACAGCGGCCCGTCGATCATGCGCTGCGTGATCTTGGGCAGGTAGGCAGCAGCCACCGTTCCGGTCAGCGCAACCAGGACCATGAGTCCCATCGTGCGGTAATGCGGCCGGGCGTAACTTCGAACACGCCAAAGCGCCTTCAAGTGCATTTTCGTCTCCCCCAGTTGGAAGAAGAGTCTGCCGCTTTGACCAAATGACGTGCATGCGATTTTCTTGACGGATGCCAGATACCTACAGCCACGGCCATCACGAGTCGGTGCTGCGCTCGCACAGCAACCGGACCGTCGAGAACTCGGCTGCGTATCTGATTCCCCACCTCCGCTCCGGTCTGTCAATCCTTGATGTGGGCTGCGGTCCCGGCACCATCACGATCGACCTTGCCGCTCGGGTTGCTCCGGGCAGGGTGATCGGTGTGGACGTCGCCGAGGACGCCATTACCGCCGCACAGAAGTTGGCCTCGGAAACCGTCGATTTCCACGTCGCCGACGCCTACGCGCTCGAGTACGAGGACGACTCGTTCGACATCGTGCACGCGCATCAGGTGCTCCAACACCTGACCGACCCGGTCGCTGCCCTGCGGGAGTGGCGACGGGTAGTGAAGCCCGGCGGCGTTGTCGCCGCCCGCGACTCCATCTACTCGTCGAAGAACTGGTACCCGAAAGACCCGATGCTCGACCGGTGGCTCGAGCTGTACCACCAGCTCACGGACGCCAACAACGCCGAGGACGACGCCGGCGTGTTCCTCCCGCACTGGGCGGCCGAAGCCGGCTTCGACGACGTCGCGTTCAGCGGCTCGATGTGGGCCTACGCCGACCCGGCGTCACGCGAATGGTGGGGCGGGCTCTGGGCTGACCGCGCGCGTTACTCGTCGTTCGCGACCCAAAGCATCGAATATGGATTGACCACAGCCGAAGAGTTGGAAGAGATTGCGGCGGCGTGGCACCGCTGGGCTGCGCATCCGACATCGAGCTTCGTCGTCGTGCACGGCGAGATCATCGCAAGGAAGTAGCTCGTGGGAGCGATCACCATCTCGAACTTGGCGTACCAGGTGACCGGTGGTCGCGTGCTGTTCAAGGACGTGTCCTTCACGGTCGGTAACGGCACCAAGACGGCGTTGATCGGCGACAACGGCGTGGGCAAGACAACGCTGTTCCGGCTGATCGCCGGCGACGACAAACCGATGGACGGCACGATTCGCATCGACGGAAAGCTCGGCGTGATGCGCCAGCTCGTCGGTATGCGCGGCCAGGCCGATACGGCGTTCGACTTGCTGGTCTCCCTCGCCGCGCCCGACCAGATGGCGGCAGGACGCGAGCTGGCCGAGGCCGAACGAGCGCTGGCTGAAGACCCGTCGGAGAAGAACGGCATGCGGGTCGCCCATGCCGTCACCAAGTGGGGTGACGTCGGCGGCTACGAACTCGAGATCGTGTGGGACGCCGCCGCGCTGTCGGCGATCCGGTCGCCCTACGACAACATCAAGGACCGGCCGCTCACCACGTTCTCCGGCGGTGAACAGAAGCGGCTCGCGCTCGAAGTGCTGTTCCGGTCCGAGGCCGACGTGCTGCTCCTCGACGAGCCGGACAACTTCCTCGACATCCGCGGCAAGAACTGGCTCGCCGAACAACTGCGCGAAACCAACAAGACCGTCTTCTACGTCACGCACGATCGCCAACTCTTGGCCGACAGCGCGACACGCATCGTCACGCTGGAAGCATCCGGTGCGTGGGTACACGGCCAAGGTTTCGCGACGTACCACGCGGCGCGCGACGAGCGTCAGGCCAAGCTCGACGACGACTTCCGCCGATGGACCGAGGAACGCGACCGCCTCAAGCAATACATGCGCACGATGAAGATCCGCGCCGGAATGAGCGACGCCAACGCGGCGCGCGCCCGCGCCGCCGAGACGCGCTTCAACCGATTCGAGGCCGCCGGCCCACCCCCTGAGGCGGCGAAGGATCAGAACATCAACATGCAGCTCGGCGGCGGCCGCACCGGCAAACGCGTCGTGATCATGGAAGACCTTGCCATCGACGGCCTGACCGATCCGTACACGGGTGAGATCTGGTTCGGCGAGCGGGTTGCGGTCATCGGTCCCAACGGCACCGGCAAGACGCACTTCCTTCGCCTCCTCGCCGGCCACGACATCGGCCACGAGGGCAAAGCCGAACTCGGCGCTCGGGTCGTCGCCGGCCACTTCTCCCAGACCCACGATCATCCCGAACTGCTGGGCAAGCGGATCAAGGACATCGTGATGGGCCACGACCTGACGATCGGCCAGGCCATGTCGCGCTTGAAGCGCTACGAGCTCACGTCGACCGCCGAGCAACCGTTCGAAACGCTCAGCGGCGGCCAGCAAGCCCGTCTACAGGTACTGCTCCTGGAGTTGAGTGGCGCCACCCTGCTACTACTCGACGAGCCGACTGACAACCTCGACCTCGTCTCCGCCGAAGCCCTCGAAGAGGCGCTCGAGACCTACGAAGGCACGGTGGTCGCAGTCAGCCACGACCGCTGGTTCCTCAAGTCGTTCGATCGAGCGCTGGTGTTCGGTCGTGACTGCTCGGTGAAGGAAGCAGACCTATAGCCAGGCCCATGAAGATCTGCAGCACCAGCGGGGCGACGGCCGGGATCTTCTGACTCGACTCGTACACGTCGAGATGACCGAGGTGGTAGATCGCGTGTGGCAGGGCGTAGATCGCGATGGCAAAGCCCGCCGCCTGCTCGATCGCCGGCTTGAACAACGCGTACACGACGACCACGAGTAACGCGGCGTTCAGGGCGCCGAAGTCGCGGAGGAAGTGCTCGTTGTACGGACCATTGATGTCGATCCAGTGCATGCCGAGTCCGGGGAACGTCTTGTAGAAGTTGGTTGGCGACACGAGCGGCCACACGGCGAGCGGCAACAGCGTTGCCGCGTTGATCGCTAGGAGGAGGCGCTTCAAACGTGGCGCCATCCGGAAATGCCGGTCGCCCCGGCGACGAACACCCTCATGACAGCTCCTTCAGGATCAGCGGCCAACCTTCATGCTGCGACGGGACCGACGGCGACCAACCCGTCGCCGCTTTGAACTTCGCGTTGGAAATACGCTGACTCGTGTTGAGCATCGGCACGGCCGAAAGCACATGGCGCAGCTTCTTCTTGCCCAGGAGTTCGGCGACGACGGCTGCGGACTCGCGTCGCGTCATCGGCTCGTCTTCGGCGACGTTGTAGACGCCCTTCGGCGCGTCGAGCGCAGCGACGACCGCCGTCGCGACGTCGTCGGAGTGGATCAAGCTCCAGTAGCCGTCGGCCTTGCCCGGCATCGAGACCACTCCGCGCTTGGCGAGCTTCACCTGGTCGATCGTGTGATGCGAGTCCGGCGAATAGAACTGGGCGAACCGCAAGACGACACCGCCCTCTTGCGCGAGCGCGTTCTGCTCGGCGGTGGTCGTGCCTACGAGGTAACGCGGGTCACGTTGCTCGGCGTTCTCGTCGAGCCAGTCGTCGCCGTGCTCGCCGTAAGGAAACGTGATGCTCTCCTGGATGATGCGACCGCCACTCGCCGCCGCGAGGTTCGCGCTCGCCTCTTCCCGCAACCGATTGTTCTCGTTCCACACGCCGGGCAGCGCCGACTTCGACATCTTGGGAATGTGGGTGAGGAGGTTCACCACGACGTCGTGTCCGGTGACGTTCGCGTTCACGTCGGCCGCGTCGAATACGTCGAAAGCGATGGGCTTGGCCCCGAGGTTTTCGAGCAACGTCGCCTTCTCGTCCGTGCGAGCGAGGCCGGTGACTTCGTGACCGGCCTTGACGAGTTCGCGCGTGGCGCGCCACCCGGCGACCCCCGTCGCCCCGGCAACAAGAACTCTCATGACTGCATCTCCTTCATCATCCAATTGGCGGCGCGCACCTGACCGGCCGGTTCGACGTGCTTCATGAACGACCCGAGCAGGTCGTTGATCGTCACGCTGCGCAGTGACTCGCGATACGCCGCCTCGGCGTCGTACATGACCCGCGCGATGCCGCACACGTTGCGGTACTCACTCGCCGGTCCGCCCCCGGCCGGTCCGTTCTGCCGGATCTCCTTGCACTGAAAGGCGCGAGCGCGCCCGTCGACCGCCTCCACCACTTCGAGCACGGTGATGTCTTTCGCCGGACGGGCGAGGCGGTAACCGCCCTTGCGACCGGGCACTGCTTCGAACACGCCGGCCCTTGTCAGCGCCTGCAGATGCTTGGCGAGGTACGCGGCCGGCACCCCGTGGTACTCGGCGAGTTTGGCCGCGGTCAGCCCCTTGTCGGGCGGCACGACCGCCAGCAGCGACGACACGTGCAACGCCCACTCGACTCCGTCGGACATCCGCATACCCGGATACTAACTATCCGGATATCAAATATCCAGATAAAGCCCGACAGAATGACCGCGTGACAGGGCGTCCGGAGTTCCAAGGCAAAGTCGGTCGGTTTCTCGAAGACTCGGAGGCGTGGTGGCCACCGATACACGAGCCACCGGAGGGTTCACCGAACATCGTCGTGGTGCTGCTCGACGACGTGGGGTACGCCCAGTTCGGTTGCTACGGCTCCGACATCGCCACGCCCACCTTCGACCGGCTCGCCGCCGACGGCATGCGCTACGCCAACTTCCACACCACGGCGCTGTGCTCCCCCACACGGGCCTGCCTGCTGAGCGGTCGCAACCATCACTCCAACGGCATGGGCCGCATCGTCGAAGTGTCGGCCGGTTTCCCCGGCTACAACGCGACGATCCCGAAGGAGAACGGCTTCCTCTCCGAAATTCTCCTGGAGCAGGGCTACGCAACCTTCGCGGTAGGCAAGTGGCACCTCGCCCCGGCGACGGAGATGACGCAGGGCTCACCGCGCGACAAGTGGCCGCTCGGCCGCGGTTTCGAACGCTTCTACGGGTTCATGGGCGGGGAGACCGACCAGTACCACCCGGATCTCGTGCACGACAATCACTCGGTGCGCCCGCCGCGCACCGCCGAGGAGGGCTACCACCTCACCGAGGACATGGCCGACAAGGCCCTGCTCTACATCAAGGACCTGCGCGCCACCCGTCCGAACAAGCCGTTCCTGTTGTGGTTCGCGCCGGGCGCGTGCCACGCACCGCATCAGGCGCCGAAGGAGTTCATCGAGCCGTACCGAGGGCAGTTCGACGACGGATGGGACGCGTGGCGCGACCGCGTCTTCGAGCGTCAGATGGCGAGTGGCTTGTTGAAGCCGGGCACCAAGCTTTCGGATCGCCCGTCGTGGGTGCCGCCGTGGGACTCGCTCACCGCCGACGAGCAGAAGTTGTACGGCCGGATGATGGAGGTCTTCGCGGGCTTCCTCACCCACACCGACGCGCAGGTCGCGCGCATCGTCGACTTCCTCGAGCAAGAGGGCGAGCTCGACAACACGATCTTCATCGTGATGAGCGACAACGGCGCGTCCGCGGAAGGCGGCGCCAAAGGCTCGTTCAACGAGCAGTACTTCTTCAACTTCGTGCCCGAGTCGACGGAGGAGAACCTGCGCCGCATCGACGATCTCGGCACGCCACGCGCCTTCAACCACTACCCGTGGGGCTGGGCGTGGGCCGGCAACACACCACTCAAGCGCTTCAAGCGCGACACGCACGAAGGCGGCGTCGCCGATCCGCTGATCGTGCACTGGCCGGCGCGGCTTGGCCGCCCGGGCGAGACCGATCACCGCTACGTCCACGCGATCGATCTGCTCCCCACGCTGCTCGAATGGCTCGACATCGAAGCCCCGTCGACGATCAAGGGCGTCGAGCAGTCACCGATCGAAGGCACGTCGTTCGCGGGCGACGCCGTGCACGTCACCCAGTACTACGAGATGCTCGGCTCGCGCGCGCTCTACCACGACGGGTGGAAAGCGGTGACTTACCACCCGGGCGTCTTCACGGTCTACGACGGCAGCGATGTGACCAAGCCGTTCGACGAAGACGTGTGGGAGCTCTACAACGTCGAGCACGACTTCGCCGAGGTCGTCGATCTCGCCGGTACCGAGACCGAAAAGCTCGAAGAGATCAAGCGGATCTGGTGGGAGGAAGCGGAGAAGTACCAGGTGCTGCCGCTGAACAACCAGCCCGTGGTCGGTCACGACAACCGCTACCGGCGTCAGCAGTACGTGTTCCACACCGGGATCGGCTCGATGAGTGAGGACGTCGCGCCCGGCACGAAAAACCGTCCCCACACGATCCAGGTCGAACTGAACGTCGCGGAGGGCGCGCCCGTCGACGGCGTGATCGTCGCCCACGGTTCGGTGCAGGGCGGCTACTGCCTGTACATCAAGGACCGGCGCCTGCACTACGCGTACAACTTCGTCGGGACGACGATCACGACGGTGTCTGCATCGGTAGAGCTGCCCGTCGGCCAGAGCGTGGCGATCATGCACTCGACGCCGAACGGGATGGGCGGCGCCGACATCGACCTGCGCTACGGCGACGTGCCCGTCGGTTCGGGGTCGGTACCGCGCTCGACGCCCGTCACCTACGGCATGGCCCCGTTCGCGGTCGGCTACTTACCGCAGGCGCCGATCACCCCGGCGTTGAGCGGGCGCAGCGAGATCCCCGACGGCGTTGTAACGCGCGTCGTGTTCGACGTGACGAAGAGGGCACGACCCGAGCCCGACCGGACCCACGTCGATCTCGCAACTCAGTAGTTCTTGTGATGATTCGGGCGCTATAGCGCCACGAATCATCACAAGAACCTGAAGGACAAGGAACCCGTGACCACACGAACCTCGCTTCACCAAGTCGCTGAGCACGTCATGGCGAAGGCGCAGTACGCGTCGATCGGCAAGATCGGTCTGCGTCCCCATCCCGGCGGCTTCAAGACGCAGGACGACTCGTTCGTCGTGGCGGACGGGTTGTTGAACGGCGCCGAGATCAACGGTCGGACGCTTCGCTCGTTGGGCGCGACCGACGGCGCGCTTCCGTACACCGCGAACACGCCGTTCGACGACGAGCCGCTCACCGTCGACCCCGCCGAGTGCCGCGCGCTCGGCGACTTCTACGCACTGGTCGCCGCCTCGCTGCCCGACGGCGGCACGCAGCAAATTTGGCCGGAGCACTTCGACCTCGCGATCGATCTCAACGAGGTGAACTACGGCGGCTCCCCCGGCGACGCCACCTACGACCATCCGTACCTTTTCGTCGGCCCGTGGGATCGCAGCGACTCCTCGACGTTCGACGACCCCTGGGGGTGGACCTTGCACCAGTTCGATCTCGAATCGGCCAAGGAGTTCTTCCGTGCCCACTGAGTGGTACCCGCTGCCCGTCGACGGACTCGAAGTCGGCCGCCTCACCACCGTTGTCGTCGAAGGTCGCGCGTTGTGCGTCACCCGCACGAGCGACGGTTACGGCGCGCTCGACAACCACTGCCCGCACCAAGGCGGCCCGCTCGGCGACGGCCAGATCGAGAACGGCTACCTCATCTGCCCGTGGCACGCGTACGAGTACGACCCCGTCACGGGTACGCCGCCGCCCGGGTTCAAGGACGCAGCTCGCTCGTTCCCGGTCGAGGATCGCGACGGGCGGCTCTTCGTCGAGTTGCCCGTCATCGAAACCAAGCCGTCGCTGATGGACCAGATGGTGGACGTGATGTGCGACTGGGGCGTCGACACCGTGCTCGGCATGGTCGGCCACTCGAACCTCGGCCTCGCCGACGCGCTCCGCCGCGCCGAGGAGGACGGGCGGCTGCGCTACATCGGGATCCGTCACGAGGGCGCCGCCGCGTTTGCGGCGAGCGGCTACGCCAAGTTGACCGGTCGACCCGCCGCCTGCCTGACGATCGCCGGCCCGGGCGCGACCAATCTGCTCACCGGCCTATGGGATGCCAAGGTCGACCGCGCTCCCGTGCTTGCGCTCACCGGTCAGGTGAAGTCCCAGGTGCTCGGACCGGGCACGTTCCAAGAGGTCCCCCTCGCTTCAGCGTTCGAAGCGGTGACCACGTGGAGCCAAACGGTGCTGCGGTCGGAGAACGCGACCGAGCTCATGGCGCTGGCGGTGAAGCACGCGATCGTCGAGCGCGGCGTCGGTCACTTGATCTTCCCCGACGAGGTCCAGGAGTTGCCCGGCCTCGACACGCCGCCGGCGCGGCCGCGCGTCGGGCGCGTCGCCGCGATGGACGTCGCCCCGTCCCCCACTGAGCTGGGGCGAGCGGTCGAGTTGCTGGAGGGCGCCGAGCGGCCGGTGATCATCGTCGGCAACGGCGCTCGCGGCCACGAGGAAAAGGTGCTCGCGATCGCCGAGCACCTCGACGCACCGATCATCACCACCTTCAAGGCCAAGGGTCTCGTGCCCGACACGCACCCGCTGGCGTGTGGCGTGCTCGGCCGTTCCGGCATTCCCGTCGCCTCGATCACGATGGGTCGAGCCGACGCACTGTTGGTGCTCGGCGCCTCGTTCTCCGATCACACCGGCATCGCCACGTACATCCCGACCATCCAGGTCGATCTCGACCCGATGACGCTCGGCAAATTCCACGCCGTGCACGTGCCGCTGATGGCCGACATCTCCGTCGCCGTCGACGCGCTCATGGCGCGCACGACACAACGTCGACGGCCGGAGCAGCGCGACACGATCGAGAAGCGTTGGGAACGGTGGCGCAACGAGAAGGCGTCGCGTCGCTCGACGTCGCGCGACGGCGCCATCCATCCGGCGTCGCTGTTCCAGACACTCGGCGAGGTCGTGCCCGAGGACGCGGTGATTGCCGTCGACGTCGGCAACAACACGTACGCCTTCGGTCGCTATTTCGAGACCAAGCGCGGCCAGCACGTGCTGATGTCGGGCTACCTCGGTTCGATCGGCTTCGGTCTGCCCGCCGCGATGGGCGCCTGGTGCGCCGGGACAGGACGTCGAATCGTCGCCGTCTGCGGCGACGGCGGCCTCGGCCAGTACCTCGCCGAAGTCACCACGGCGGTGAAGTACGCCATGGAGATCGTGATCGTCGTGCTCGACAACGGTCAGCTCGCCAAGATCACCAAGGAACAGATCGGCGCCCAGCGCGCCGTGTGGCAGACGAGCCTCCACAACCCCGACTTCGCCGCCTACGCCGAGCTCTGCGGCGCCCGCGGCTTCACCGTCACCACCGCCGCCGACCTCGCGCCAACACTGGCCGAAGCCTTCGCCGTCACCGGCGGCCCCGCCCTCGTCGCCGTCAAGACCGACCCCGCCCAGTCCTGACCCGGCCCTCAACGCAGCCTGTGATTTTCGGGTGCGGTCTTTGCCCCTAGAAATCACAGGCTGACATTGCGAACGTGTGTTCGTTACACTCCGAACGCATGTTCGTAGCGTTTCGATCGACACTGAACGACATGCAGCGGAAGGCGGTCGAGCACGACGGGCACGCGTTGCTCATCGTCGCCGGCGCCGGCACGGGCAAGACCACCACGCTGGCGGCCCGTCTCGCCTACCTGATCGACAAGGGCGCCGACCCCGCCCGCCTGCTGCTGCTCACCTTCAGCCGACGGGCCGCGCACGAACTCGTCGCCCGCGCCGCCCGTCACGCCGACCCCAACGCGGCCGGCCGCGTGTGGGGCGGCACGTTCCACGCCGTCGCCCACCGTCTGTTGCAACAGCACGCCGAGGCCGTCGGCCTCCGCCCCGGCTTCACGGTGCTCGACGCGGGCGACGCGGTCGACCTCATGGGCCTCGTGCGCGTCGACCTCGGGCTCGGCAAATCCGAACGACGGTTCCCGCGCAAGGACACGTTGCAGTCGATCTACTCGCGCGTCGCCAACGCGCAGGAGCCGCTCTCCGACACGCTCGCCCATTACTTCCCGTGGTGTCGCGGTGACCTCGACGGCATGCGCGAAGTCTTCGCCGAGTACGCCCGTCGCAAGCGTGAGACCAACGTCATCGACTTCGACGACCTCCTCCTCTACTGGCGCGCCCTCGCTGTCGCGCCGGCGGGTGCGCACCTCAGAAGCATGTTCGACCACGTGCTGGTCGACGAGGTGCAAGACGTCAACACCGTGCAGGGCGACATCCTCGCGGCACACTGCGCCAACGACCTCGCCGCGATCACTGCCGTCGGCGACGACGCTCAAGCCATCTACGGCTTCCGCGCCGCGACGCCCGACGTGATGTTCGGCTTCCCCGATCGCTTCGACGGGTGCGAGGTCGTCACGCTCGAACAGAACTACCGGTCGATTCCCCCGATCCTCGACGCGGCGAACACGATGCTGGAGAAGGCGCCGCAGCGTTTCCCGCGCACGCTGTGGACCGACCGCAACGGCGACCGACGCCCCCGGCTCATCCGCTGCGACGACGAGGCGACGCAGTCGAGCGTCATCTGCGACGCCGTGCTCGACGCCCGCGAGCAAGGCGTGCCGCTGATGCACCAGGCCGTGCTGTTCCGCACCGGCCACCACAGCGACGGGCTCGAGATCGAACTCGGCCGGCGCAACATCCCCTTCGTGAAGTTCGGCGGCCTCAAGTTTCTCGAGACCGCTCACGTCAAGGACACCCTCGCTCTCCTACGCATCCTCGACAACCCGACCGACGAGCTCGCGTGGCACCGCGTGTTCGGGTTGCTCGAAGGCGTCGGCCCCGGATGGGCTCGTCGCATCGCGGACGACCTCGGCGTCACCGCCCGCGCCGACACGGCGCTACGAACGTTTCTCGACAACGACACCGTCGTGCCCGCCGCGGCCGAGGAACACCTCGCCATCCTCAAGACCGCGCTCGGCGACTGCGTGGGCCCGCCCGACCCGCCGCCCGCCACCCAGATCGAGCGGCTCCTGCCCTTCCTCGACGTTGCCTTCGAGCGCGCCTACCCATACAACGCGCAGTCACGTAAGGGCGACGTGGAAGCGATGGTGTCGATGGCAGGGAGCCACAAGACCCGCGGCAACTTCCTCGCCGATCTCGCCGTCGACCCGCCCGCGTCCACCAGCGACCTCGCCGGCCCGCCGCACCTCGACGACGACTGGCTCGTGCTCTCCACGATCCACTCCGCCAAGGGCGGCGAGTGGCAACACGTCTACGTCATGCACGCGGCCGACGGCAACATCCCGTCGGACATGGCCCTCGGGGAACCCGGTGGCGTCGACGAGGAACGCCGCCTGCTGTACGTCGCCATGACCCGCGCGCGGGACTCGCTCACCATCACCTACCCGCAGCGCTTCTACCACCGCCGTCACGGCAAGGACGACGCCCACTCATGGGCGCAGCCGAGCCGCTTCCTCACCGGCCTGAGCGCCGTGCTCGACGAAAGCTCGGTCGAGCGCCCCGTCACGATCAACGAGTTCGCGCCGGTCGACGGGCCGACGCAGGTCGCCGTCTCGCTCGACGCCCTCTGGAGCGCCTAAGAGGACGCCAGCATCCGCGTCAGGTTCTCGATCGCCGGGCCGAGGTACTCGAACACCGCGGCTTGCGACGCCTGGACGTCGGGATCGTCGCGCATTTCGGGGATGACACGCGCGTTGTTCAGTCGTGTCTCTTCGAGCCAAGCCCCGACTTGGGGATGGAACATGCGTTGGGGCGTGGACTGAAGGAACGTCAACGCCGCGAACGCGGTTTGCTCGGGCGAGCCGAAGCTGCCGAGCGGTGCACACATGAGGTTCTTGGTTTCGTCGTCATCGACAAAGGCCTCCACGACGCCAATCGTCGCGGCGCTGAACGGCACGTTGCCCAACGTGATGATCTGGAAGGTGATGCGGCCCGGTTCGAACACGGGTCGGATCGGAACCTCGACGACGCCCATGGCGGTGCAGTCGACATAGACGTGATCGGCCGGCGTTGCGACCTCGCCTTGTTCGAGCTTCATACGATCCGCGCCTACGTGCACGACGTGACCGAGGCGAACGACGTCGGTGATCGTGCGCAGCGACTCAATCTCGGCGTCGCTGACCGTCGCGCCGCGAAACAGTGTCGGTTCGACATCAGGATCGAGACGGGCAAACACACCTTCCTGCTCGAGTATCCGCCCCAACTCTGGGGCGTCAGCTGCCTGCGCGGCGGCCTTCATCCAACCGGCTTGCAGCTTCATGAACCCTTGACCGATCAGGGTCAGCGGCTGGGTCGCCATGCGGCGCAGCACGTAAACATCGCGCGGTCGCACCCAGCGTATGGTCGCAGCGTCGACGCCGTGATCGAGAAGCCAGGTCACAGCGTCCATCGCCGTCTTGCCGGCGCCGAGAATCGTGTAGTGCGTCGGCCGGTCCGCCAGCTCAACGAGGTCGTTCGGAGGAATCACTCGAGCGCCCGCATCGATGCCGAAGCTCGGCGTGTGCCGCGACGGAATCGTCGGCGCGGCGTACATGGTGTCGACGAGACGACGTCGAACCTTCACGGTCGTGGTCTTGCCGGTGACCACCGAGCGCAGCACGTGATCGTCGCCATCCATGCCGACGTACTCGGTCGCGCCGAGGAAGTGGATGCCACCGCGCTCGCCGAAGGACTCGAGGAGACAGTCGTAATACGCGAGGACCTGCGGAGCCGTGGCGAGTTGGTAGAACCCCGCGTTCGGGCCGCGTTCGTCGATGCGATCGTCGAGCAGTTGCAGCGAGTCGGCACCGAAGATCGCGGCCGGTTGATGCAGACGAACGAACGGATACACGTCGTTCCAGTGACCACCGGTTCGATCGCGCTTGTCGACGATGATCACGTCGACGTCGTCGGCCGATCGCGGCACCAGTGCGTCGACGAAACCCATGCCGGACACGCCGGCTCCAACAACGAGATAGTCGGTCTCGAGATCAGCCATGACAACCCCCTACGCCGCTGGCGCCGACGTTACCGTTGTCAGCGCCATGCCGATCAACGACCCGCGCCGCGTCATCCCTCTCGAAGGCATCCGGAACTTCCGCGACCTCGGCGGTTACCCCGCGCTCGACGGCCGGGTCACGCGCTGGGGCGAGGTCTTCCGTGCCGATGCCGTGAGCCTGCTGACGCAAGAGGGCTGGCGCTCGATGGGTGAACTCGGCATCAAGACTGTGTACGACCTGCGTCGTCAGGGTGAGCGCGACCGCTCGCCCACGATCGAACACGGCCTGGAACACGAAGTCGTGCACCTGCCGGTCGGCAGCAAAGTCGCGGAGATGACGATGGTCGACTGGTTCAAGACGCGCGGCCCCGACGCCGCCTGGGACGACAACTACATCGCCGACACGTACAAAGAGATCCTCACCGACTTCTCCGACCTGTTCGCGAAGCTGATGAATGGTCTCGCGAATCCGTCGCAACGACCGGCCGTGTTCCACTGCACGGCGGGCAAGGACCGTACCGGTCTCGCTGCGGCGCTGCTGCTCGATCTGTTGGGCGTCGATCGCAGTCTGATCCTCGACGACTACGAACTCACCAACCGCACGCGCAGCGAGCACCGCATCGAAGAACTTCGCCCCGAACTCGAAGCGGCCGGCATCGATGTGGAGACGGTGCGTCCGTATCTGAGCGCGCCGCGCCAAGCCCTTGTGATGACGATGGACTGGCTCGATGCCGAGCACGACGGATCGGTCGGGTACCTCCGCAATGCGGGCGTGAGCGAAGACACCCTCGAAAGTCTCGTGAGCGATCTACTGACTGACGACGCCGCCTGAGCGGGTACGGCGGGTATGTCCCGCTTTACCCGGAGGTTGTTCCTTGTTTGCTGCAGTCGAATTCAGTCAAGGCGTCGAGGACGCCTGGTCGGACGTCGCGACGTTCGTACCGAAGTTGCTTGGCTTCCTCGCCATTCTCGTTGTCGGTTACATCGTCGTGAAAGCGATCTCCAAGATCGCCGACAAAGCGCTTGAACGCGTCGGCTTCGATCGAGCAGTGGAACGGGGCGGTATTCGCAGAGCGCTGGCCAAGTCCGAGTACGACGCCAGCGACATCGTCAGCAAAGTCATCTTCTACGGCCTGTTCCTGTTGGTGCTGCAAATGGCCTTTGGCGTGTTCGGCACCAACCCGGTGAGCGACATGATCGCCGGTGTCATCGCCTACATCCCCAAGGTGTTTGCCGCCATCGTGATCGTGGTCATTGCCGCCGCGGTCGGCACCGCCGCGAAGGAACTCATCACGAATTCTCTCGGTGGCCTCGAGTACGGCAAGACCCTCGGCAACGTGACGGGCATCGCCATCGCCGTTGTCGGTGTGTTCGCCGCTCTGAGCCAGCTCGAGATCGCGCCCGCCATCGTGAACGGGCTCTTCTACGCAATCCTCGCCGTCATCGTCGGCTCGTCGATCGTCGCCATCGGCGGCGGCGGCATCCAGCCCATGCGGTCGCGTTGGGAGAACTCGCTGCGCAAGTACGACCAGGAGAAGCCCCGGGTCCGTCAGCAGATGCAGATGCAGAAGATGGAGCAGGCCGAACTCGACTTGCGCACCGAGTCGGAAGTGCAAACTGAGCAGGCGATTCCCGTCGCGGCGCAACGCCGACCCCAGAACGCCGGTCGTCGTCGCCCGTTGCAGGCGTAGGACGGCGACGCCGCCACGCCGTGGTGCGCCGTTGCCGCCACGGCGTGGTGCGCCGTTGCCGCCACGGCGTGGTGCGCCGTTGCCGAGTTGCCCTGCCGAGTTGCCCTGCGGAGTTGCCCTGCCCGCCGCGTTTCGTCCGACCAGCCGCCACCCCATAGGCCCCCGGCTGCGTCGGCGCGGTCGCAGCGACAAGCGACAAGCGACAAGCGACAAGCGACGCCGCGACACGCGACACGCGACGCCGCGACACGAGACGCCGCGACACGCGACGCAGCGACAAGCGACAAGCGACAGCGACGAACCACAGCGATGAACCACAGCGATGAAGCGGCGACGTAGGCGTTGCCGGCGACCACTTGGCGCGTCGCTTGTCGCTCAGACCGCGGCCGTAGCGCTATTGCCCGGCCACCACGGTCGCACACCCCGACGCATACGTTGTCGCTCGTCGCTGTGGCGTGTCGCTTGTCGCTCTTCGCTCTGGCGTGTCGCTGGTCGCTTGTCGCTTGTCGCTGGTCGCTGGTCGCTGGCCACTCGTCGCTGGTCGCTAGTCGCTGTAACCGCGGCGAGAAGGGCATCGGTGGTCGAGGGCGGCGGGGGTGGCGTGGACGGCGGCCCGCTGTTGCGGCGGCATAGCCTGCGCAGGTGCGCATCGAACCGATGAACGGCGTGATCGGCGCGACGATCACCGACGTCGACCTGAACAAAGAGGTGCCCGTCGATGGGCTCGTCGAAGCCCTCGATCGGCACCTCGTCGTCGTGTTGCCGGAGCAGGATCTGAGCCCGCACCGCCAGACCGAGATCACCAATCTCTTCGGCCCGCCGTGCCCGACGCCGTTCGTGAAGACCATGGCGGAGTTTCCGCAGGTCATCAAAGTGTTGAAGGAGGCCGACGAGGCCAACGCCTTCAACTTCGGTGGCGCATGGCACTCCGATTTTTCGTTCCTCGACAAGCCGCCGAGCTACACGCTGCTGCATGCGATCGATGTGCCTTCCTACGGCGGCGACACCGTGTGGACGAACAACATCGCCGCCCTCGACCAACTGTTGCCGAACGTCCGCGCCCAGATCGACAAGCCCGGCGCGCGCGGCGTGCACACGGCGAAGGACGCCTACTCACCGAAGATGCAGGCAATCCATGACGGGCTCAAGCACATGGAGATCACCACCACCGAGGACGCCAACGACCTGCACTCGCACCCGCTGATCACGACCCATCCGGGTAACGGCAAAGAGACATTGTTCTTCAATCAGGCGTACGTGCGCGACCTCGAAAACGTCGACGTGCCGACTGACGAGATGGCGTCGTTCATGCGCGGCCTGCACCACCACACGACCTCACACCAGTTCACTGTGCGTCACCGCTGGCGCAACGGCGACCTCGCGATCTGGGACAACCGAGCGACGCAGCATCTCGCCCTCAACGACTACGGCGGTTTCCGCCGGGAACTCCACCGCACCACCGTCGAGGGCGGCATCCCCACTCGTTAGAATGATTCTCATACATAAATGAAGACCTGGCTGGGGAGGCCATTGTGTTCAAGCGTTTTGCGTTCTCGGCAGTTCTTGCCGCGCTGCTCGCTGCTGCGGTTCCGGCCGTCGCCATCAATCTGTCGCCGGTGACGCCGCCGGTCGTCGACGCCAAGATCAACCAGGCGCTCGCCGCCAACCCGACGGCCGACGTCATCGTCGGCTTCCGCTCGGCCCCGACCGACGCCGACATCGTGAACCTGATCAAGGCCGGCTTCACCGGACCGTTCGAGCGCTACTCGATCGTCCCCGCCGTCGCGGCCACGGCGACCGCGGCGTCGATGAAGGCGATCCTGGCGAACACACGCGTGGCGCGCGTCGAGTTCGACGAAGTGCTTCAGTACAACCTCGACCGGGCGACAGCGGTCGCTCGTGCCCGTCAGATCTGGAACGCGGACTATCTGACCGCCGCCGGCGTGCAGCACGGCGGCTTCAGCGGTCGGGGCGTCACCGTGGCGGTGGTCGACTCCGGCATCGACGGACGCCACCCAGACCTCAAGCCGGCCCTCAAGGGCAACTTCATCATGGCCGGACGCACCAACGGCAACGAGGCCGCCGCCATCCTCGACCCCGAGGACTTCGGCCCGAGCGCGCCCGTCAATCGCACGCTGGAGGCCGACGCCACTGCGGTGACCGCGCCGACCACGGACAACGGTGGTCACGGCACCCACGTCGCCGGCATCGTCGCGAGCCGGGGTACGGAATCGGGCGGCAAGTACAAGGGTGTTGCCCCCTCGGCCAAGCTCGTCGGTCTCAGCGTCGGCGAAGTCGTCAACGTGTCGCGCGGTCTGGCCGCCTTCGACTGGATCCACAAGAAGGGCAAGTCGTACGGCATCAAGGTCGTCACCAACTCGTGGGGCGGTTCGGGCTCCGAGGCCCTCCCCGATTCGCTGACCTACGCCGCGGTGCGGCGACTCATCAACGACGACGGGCTCACCGTTCTGTTCGCCGCCGGCAACGACGGTGGCGACGGCACCACCATCGAAACGTCGGCCAACTGCAACATCCCCGAAGTCATCTGCGTTGCGAACTACTACGACCGCACGGGCTATCTCGACGCCAGCTCCTCTCGTGGCCTCAAGACCAACGAGAACACCTGGCCCGACGTCGCCGCCCCGGGTACGCAGATCATCTCGACCGCGATGCTCGGTGGCCCGGTCACCTATTACGGCACCGCGCAGGACGGCGCGATCGCCGTACTCGACGGCAGCGGCGAGCCGATCGTCGTGTCGGCCCCGACAGCGAAAACACGCACCTACAACGTGAACGGCCAAGACGTCATGGTCGGCGACTACGCCTCGCTGACGGGTACCTCCATGGCCACGCCCGTGGTCGCCGGCGTCGTCGCTCTTCTTCTCGAAGCCAACCCGAATCTCACCCCCGCGCAGATCAAGCAGATCATCCGCACCACGGCGTCACCGGTCCCCGGTCGCACGTACGCGGTCGACGGGTTCGAGCTGGGCACCGGCGTCGTCGACGCCGCCGAAGCCGTTGCCGTGGCGCTGAAGATGAAGGACGGAGAGTCGTTCTCCGACGCGCTGACGCACGCTTCGCTCGACCTCACGACGACCCCGACGAAGATCAACTTCACCGCCGGGCCCGTCGCCGATCAGACGATCCCGCTGTTCCCGACGAACGCGAGCGCGCCGTTCACGGCCACCGGCCACGTCTACCAAGGCGGGCAGCTCGACGTGTTCGGCCTCACCGGCACCGAGCGCATGGTGGGCGGCACCGACGTGGAACTCGGCATGCGCGCCATCCACGCGACCACCACGTCGCAGCCGCTGACGCTCGACAACTACTCCGTGCAGTTCTTCGTCTTGCGCGGCAACCAGGTCGTCGGCCAGTACGAAGGCACGAACGCCACCGACGATCCCGATTTCTCTGCGAGCGCGTCGTTGACGGTCCCCAAGACGTGGAAGGGCAACTACACGTTCGTCGGTGAACTCACCTACAACAATGCGTCGGTCTACCGACTGTTCAGCCTGCCGCTGATCGTGTCGCAACCCGGCCAGTTCTAGGACGGGATCAGGCGGCGGCGAAGGTCGCCCACACCACCTTCGTGTCGGGCCTGGAGTCATTACCCCAGTCCGATGCGAGGCGGTAGACCAACTCGATGTACGCCTCGTGGTTCAACGATTCGTCGTGGACGAAATCGGCCGGGTGTTCGACTTCGACGCGCACGCCGTGGATCTCGCGCCGCAGCGTGATGCGGAACGGCTGCAAATTGTTGTGCAACACGCTCGTCACGAGATGCGCGGTCGCGACGCTGACGGCGCCGACGGAGAACGCGGAGTGCTCCCACGCCTGCAGCGTCGACAGGACGAACCACCGCGCGGCGGCGAGCGCCTCGGGCGTCGGCAGGAACGACTTCGACACCGTGTCGCTCGGCGCGTCTGCCATCACGTTCTTCATGTAGTGGGCGGGCGCGATCACGTGGCTGTGGGTCGCGCACATCTCGGCCGTTCCGGCTATGTCGGCGGTGTCGCCGAGCATCTTCGCGGAGTACGCGCAGTACAGCGAGATGCCGTAGCCGTCGACCACCTCGTTCCACAACTGCTCGAGACGTACCGCGCCCTTGACGTTGCCGGACTTCCACAAGATGCCGACCATTTCACCGAACGCACACAACGATTTGCGCTTGGCCGATGCCGCGTTCGCAAACGGCACGATCGCGTCACGAAACTTCGCTCGGTCGGGCATGCCGTTGACCATGAACGAGCGCAGCACGGCGGCGGCGTCGAGCGCCACGTACGTGCCGCTGTCCTCGCATTGTTGTACCGGCACTCCTGCGTCGACGAGGTACTCCGCGATGAGACGGCGGTGCTGTTCGGTCGCGATCACGACCGCCATGTCGCCGTTACGGAATCCGTCGACGAGAAAGGGCCCGACCCCTTCGACGAAGTCGTGTTCTCCGTCGTAGAACTTGACGAAATGGTCGTGAACTGGGGGTGCGATCGTCACAGAGTCGGACGGTACGCCGACACGACATGTGACGAAATGCTCTAGCGCAACGTTGGGCCAGGGTTTAGCTGAACACTGCCCAAATGACCCGCGTGTCCCGATTGTGCTCCGCCCCCCACTCCTTGGTGACCCGGTCGAGCAATCCGAACGCGCCGAAGCGCGACAGCTCGCCGTCGGCGGCATCGACGGGGTACTCGATCTGCACGCGCACGCCGCTGCCGGCCGGACTGAGGGCAACGCGGAAGGCACGCATGTGCGCATCGAACACCTGCGTCAGCACCTGCACGACGGCCACCGCCGCAGTGCCGACGAGCAGCTGGCTGACGTCCCACCCGCGGATGGATGCAACGACGAAGTTGCGGGCCGCCCGGATCGCGTCCACAACGGGCAGGAACGACTGGGCGCTGACGGACACGGGAGTCACTCCGAGGCTCTGTTCGCCATAGCTCGACGGCGCGACCACATCGCTGTGCATGTCGCACAGCTCGCCGAGGACGTGCAACGACTCGGCCTCGTGCAACAACCGTGACGGATACGCGCAGTACAGCGAGGCACCGAACTCGCGGGCGAGGTCGCTGCGAATCTGCTCGATGACGAGTGCCTCCTCAAGCTGGCCGTTCTGCAGCATCAACGACACGATCTCACCGAAGGCCCGTATCGGACGGCGCTTCGCGGCGGCCGCGAGGGCGAAGGGGCGGACCGACTGGCGGGCGAGCTCATAGTCGACGGATCCGTCGACCATGAAGCTGCGCATGACGGTGGGGGCGTCGAGTGCCGTGTACAAACCGTCGTCCTCGAGCGCGTCGAGGTCGAAACCCTCCTGGCGCAGCGCAGACGCGACAGCCTGGCGATGGGGTTCGGTCGCCAACGCCAGCACGACTTCGCCCTGTCGCAGTCCGTCCCCGAGAAACTTGGTCGCGCCTGCGATGAGCGCGTCGTCCGCGTCGTAAAAATTCACGACGTGCATCGAGGTCGACGGTACTGATGACCGACCTCGAAGCGAAGACGATGTCTCCATAGTTGGGACCGGTTTGTGAAACGTTCAGTCGGTAGCCTGCACGCATGGTGATGGAAGCCGCGCCCCAGACAATCCTCCGCAAGGAAGCCGACCTGCCTTTTGTCGACTTTGGTGACGGCTCGACGATTCAGCTGCTCCAAGTCGACCTGGCCACCGGCATCTGGATCGTGCGTTCCCGCTTCACGCCTGGCACCACGATCACAACGCATCGACACACGGGCCACGTCTACGCCTTCACCCAGAGCGGCAGCTGGTGGTATCTCGAAACGCCTGAGTTCGTGAACGAGGCGGGCTCGTACCTGTACGAGCCCGCAAACTCCGTGCACACGCTGCACGTCCCCGAGTCGAACACCGAAGTGACCGACGTGTGGTTCACGATTTATGGCGCGAACCTGAACCTCGACGCGAACGGCAACGTCGAGCTCGTGATCGACGCACACTCGATCTACGCCTTTTACAAGGCGTTGTGCAGGCAACAGCACGGCATCGACGATCCGGCTGTCGTCGTTATCAACTCGCACTAAGCGGGTACTGCTCCGGCGTGGCGAGCCACGCGCAACCAAGACAACGGTCCGGACTCGAACTGCTGCTCGCGCCGATCATGGGCGCGATCCTCTGGCTGTACGCGCTTTCCCAGGCGCGCCGGAAACCGCCGGGCCCCAAGACGACGGCGCCGGCCGCCGAAAAGCCAAAGGCCGTCGACAACGGATGGCAGGCCCGCATCGCACGGCTGCCCGTCGTCGGCGTCGCGTGGCGAGTCAACAAACGCTTCGGAGAGTTGAAGGGCAACAACCTCGCCGCGGCGATCACGTTTCAGAGTTTCCTCTCCCTGTTTCCTCTGTTGCTCGTGGTCGTCGCGGCGGTGGGGCTCGTGGCCTCCGGCGACGCTTCGGTCGGGCCGCGCATCATCTCGAAGCTCGGGTTGACCGGCGATGCGGCCTCGACGATCAACGAGGCGATCAAGACCGCCGCGTCGAGCCCGAAGGTGGCCGGTCCGATCGGTCTCGCCGGTCTGTTCTGGTCCGGTCTCGGTCTCGTCAACGCATTGCAGTACGGCCTCGATCAGGTCTGGCAGGTCGAGGAGCGCGGGCTCAAGGACAAGGCCTTCGGTGCGCTCTGGCTGTTGGGCGCGGCGGCCCTGTTCATCGCCGGGGCCGGCGTGACCGCGTTGTTGAACTTCCTGCCGGGAGTCTTGGCGCCGCTGGCCATCGTCGTCGGCCTGCTCGTGAATTTCGCCCTATGGGTGTGGACGTTCCGCGTGCTGCCCAACCGACACCTGCCGTGGGCGGCCGTGTTCCCCGGCGCCATCGTCGCGGCGGTCGGGATGGAAGTGCTCAAGGTCGTCGGCGGTGTGTACCTACCGCGCACCATCGCCAGTTCGTCCGCGCTGTACGGCTCGATCGGCGTCGTCTTCGCTGTCCTGGCCTGGTTGCTGCTGTTCTCCCGGCTGATGTTGTATTCGGCCGTGTTCAACGTGATCCGCTGGGAAGAACGCGCCGGTACGGTCGAGACGACCGTCGCCGTGCCCGCGGGCCCGGGCGTGCAGCCAAGCGACGAAGCAAGTCGCACCGGTCGCGTCGACGCTGCGGCGTAAGTCGCCGTGCAGCCACGCGAACTCGTCCTCATTCGCCACGCCGAGAGCGCGGGCAACGTCGCGAACGTTGCGGCGATCGAGCAGGGCCGTCACGAACTCGACCTCGCCTTGCGCGACATGGACGTGCCGCTCTCCGCCCTCGGCGAGTCGCAGGCGCAGGACCTCGGCGCGTGGTTTGCGTCGCGCGACCGGCCCGACGTCGTCATCTGCTCGCCCTACCTACGTGCCGTGCAGACCGCCACGATCGCAACCGGAGCATCGGACCTCGTCCTCGACGAACGGCTCCGCGAACGCGAGTTCGGCATCCTCGACCGGCTCACCAAAGCCGGGATCGAGGCGCGCCACCCGGAGCAAGCCGCCGCGCGCGCGTTTCTCGGCAAGTTCTTCCACCGTCCGCCGGGCGGTGAGTCTTGGGCCGACGTTGCCGCTCGCGTCCGCGGGTTCGTGACCGACCTGCGTCTCGACTACGCCGATCGTCGCGTCGTCGTCTTCACGCATCAGGCCGTGATCATGGTGTTCCGCTACGTGCTCGAGGGCCTCACGGAATCCGAGCTGCTGGCCATCGATCGGGCCGAAGAGATCGTCAACACCGGCGTCACGACCTACGTGAACGAGGACCGGGCGCTGTGCCTGGCGACCTTCAACGATTCGTCCCATCTACCGATCGAGGAGACGACGGCCGCGCCGGACCGTAGCGTTGCGCCTCGATGAGCTCGCTCGAGGAACTACTGCACCGCCATCCCCTGCCCAACGCCGCCGAAGGCAGCAAGGACGACAAGGGCCACGTGCTGATCGTGGGTGGCCCGCCGGCGTGCCCGGGAGCCGTCGTACTGAGCGCCACGGCCGCACTGCGGATGGGCGCGGGCCGCGTGCAGGTATCGGTTGATCCGGCGGTGGCCGCCCACGTTGGTGTTGCCGTGCCCGAACTGGCGGTCTACGCGTGGAACCAAAAGGCGTCGCCGCCCCCCGAGTTGCTGCCGCGCCTGCGCGGCGCCGACGCCGTGCTGATCGGCCCCGGCCATCAGATCCTCGACGACATCGTCGTGCGGTCGACGGCGGAGCGGGTCACCACCGGCACCGTCATCCTCGACGCCGGGGCGCTCCCCTGCACCTTCGCCGTCGCGCGCAGTTCGCGCGTAGTGATCGCACCCAACCCGACCGAGGCCGCCCAGCTCCTCGACCGTGATGGCGACGAGGAGCTTCTCGCCTGCGCCCTCGCCGAAAAGCTCGACGCACCCGTGGCCGTGCGCGGCAACCGCACCGTTATCGCCGAGGGCAGCGACGTGTTCAGTTTCGACAACGCGGCGCCCGGTCTCGGCGCACCGGGCTCGGGCGACGTGTTCATGGGTGTGCTCGCGGCGTTGGTGGCCGGCGGCTGCCCGCCGGTCGCCGCGCTCGGATGGGCGGTGCATCTCCATGCGTCCGCCGGACGCCGCCTGGCGGAGCACACCCCCGTCGGGTATCTCGCGAGTGAGATCGTGCGCGAACTTCCGCACGTGCGGGCTACCGCGGGTTCCTGAACAACCCTTCCTGCGCGACCGACGCCACCAGCACGCCGTCGCGACTGAACAAGCCGCCGACCGCCAGACCCCGCGCCCCGAAGTTCGAGCGCGACGCCCCGGTGTAGAGGTGCCAGTCCGCCGGGTCGTAGCGGCGGTGGAACCAGATCGAATGGTCGAGGCTCGACGCCATCATGATGATCGGCTGGCCCGGCGCCCGGGCCATCGCGAGGATGCCCATGTCCGACAGATACGTGAAGGCGCACGCGTTCATCGCGTGGTCGTCGAAGGTCTCGTTCGCTCGCACCCAGTACGGGGGCACCGCAAAGGGACGGTCGGAGCGATGCACCGGACGCATCTCGAAAAACGTGCCGCTCGGTCGCGACTCCATGCCGACGAAGGGCGGTAGCAGTTCGGGGTCCGGCGCTTCGACGGGCACCGGCGTCGACCAGTCGGCCGGGCCTTCTTCGTCGACGTGGAACGACGCGCTCATCTCGAAGATCGCGGCGCCGTCCTGTTTGGCGACGACGCGCCTCGTCGTGAAGCTGCGCCCGTCACGCGTCCGCTCGACCTCGAGGGTAAGGGGCACGTCGGTCTTGCCGGCGAGGATGAAGTACGCATGCATCGACTGCGGCCGATGCTCAGGATTCACGGTGCGGCACGCGGCCATCAGCGACTGCGCGGCGACCTGTCCGCCGAACAGACGCGGGCCCATCGAGATGCCCATGGGCGCCAGGAAGGAGTCGCCGCCCTGGTCCTGGAGTTCCAACAACTCCCGAAGGGACTTGACCCGGGTTGGGGATTCGTCTTCTGCGCTCATCGCGCAGAACTATCGACTACCGATGCGGGCGTCGGCAAACGCTGGAGCGCACGCGTCCCGCGTGGAAGCCCGGCGAGTCATCTGAGCAGTGCCACCACTTGGGGAACGGCTCTGCGTGACGACCGGTGCGGCAGTTGTGCGATTCACGCGCAACTTCCCGACCGATGTCGCGCAGTGTCTCGCACACTTGCGTCAAAGGCCAGTTGTGTTCCATGTGTCCGTTGTACGTGGATGCTCCCCACGACGGACTTACGCCCGATCCACAACCGGGTAACAAACCGAAGGGTGGTTACACCCAGCCGCCGGCGAAGGCGACGAACTGGCCGGTCGTGAAGCGGCTCGTGCCGTCGACGAACACTGCGGCGAAGTTGGCCAACTCCTCCATTGTGCCGAGCCGGCCCATCGGCACCATCGCCTCGACCTTGGCGCGCCCCTCGGGCTCTTCGGCCCGGTTCGCCTTCAGGAAGTCGGGAAAGTCCATGAAGTTCGTGCCGATCGCATTCACCTGCACATTGCGTTTGGCGACCTCGGCGGCGACGTTACGCACGAGCATGTTCGCCGCCGCGCGGGCCGACGAATACAACGGCGCACCGTCGGTCGGACGGGCGCCCGCCGCACTGGTGAAGACGAGCAGTTGGCCCCCGCCCTCCTGCTCGACCATGTGGGGCGCCAAGGTACGAAGGAAGTTGTACGGCGCGTCGACGCAGCCGATCAAAACCTGATGCAGGTCGTCGATGGACGACTTCAGGAAGCGGCCCACTGCGATGCGACCGGTGAACGCCGCCGCGGCGTCGACACGACCGAAGCGATCGAGCGCCGCTTGCAGCAGACGTTCGCTGCTGCCTTCCCGAGCGAGGTCGCGAACCTTGTCCACCGAGACGACCTGCGCGCCGAGGGCCTCCAACTCGGCGACCAGTCCGTCGGCCGGATCACCGACGACGAGATCGTGCCCTCGCGTTGCGAGCACGCGGGCGAGGTCGGGTCCGACGTAGCTGGCGGCGTCGGAGATGATGGCGACTCGACGGGCTGTCATGCCCGGAGTCTTACTTCGTCGAGCTAGATCGCGTTGTTGTCCCAGCCGACGTTGCCGTTGGCGAAGGTGCCGCGCACGACTTCGACCATCTCGGTGTCAGCGCCGAGGTAGATCAGCGTGAAGACCCGCAGCAGCTGCGACGAGATCGAACTCGTCGGCGCCGACATGTCCCAGCGACGCACCCACTTGGGCTCGGGGCTGCCGATCTCCTCGAGGGTCCAACCGAGGACGCCCATCTTGATTTCGTCGAGCTCGGAGAGCGACTCCATCTGGCTGAGGTTGTAGTTGGTGACCGCGCCGGCCCAAATCTCATGGTCGCTGATGTTCAACTCGACGTAGCGCTCTTCGGTCGCGAAGAGCATGTAGTACTCACCGACGTAGTTCTTACGGTCGTCGAGCACGTCCTCGAGCCAATCGAGCAGATCGAACAGATTGAACATGCGCGTATCCACGCCGAAGTAGTTACGCGGTCGTCTAGTCATTTCCTGCTGCCAATGGACCGGCTTGCCCGAAGTGTCCGAATGACGTCGAAGAAATTCCGGGTACTGCCCTTCCATGCCAAAAGGAAAGAGCCCCGGTCCCTCCATCAAACGTCCTGAGCAATACGAGGCGTTGCGTGACGAAGGGATGAGCAAAGAAAAGGCGGCACGCATCTCCAATGCCGCCGCCCGCGACGGTGCCTCCAAGGTTTCCGCTCGCGGCGGACGCGGCGGTGACTACGAGGACCGCACCAAGCAGGAGCTGTACAAGCAAGCCAAGAAGGTGGGCATCGAGGGGCGTAGCCACATGTCCAAAACTGAACTGATCTCGGCACTGCGTAACCACTAGAACTCCCGTGTGGAGTTGGAGGGGCGGACCGCACTCGTAACCGGCGCGAATCAGGGAATCGGCGCGGCCACCGCAATCGCGCTCGCTCGCCTGGGCGCCGATGTCGCGATCTCGTACTTCCAGACCGAGGAGGACGGCGACGAGTACCCGTCCGCCTTCGCCGAGCAGCGCGCCCGGGATGGCAGCGACGTCGTGGCCGCGATCGAAGCGCTCGGCCGGCGGGCGGTACGCATCAATGCGGACTTCCTCGAGCCGAGCGCGCCGACGCGGCTCTACGCCGAGGCCGAGATGGAGCTGGGTCCCGTCGACATCCTCGTGAACAACGCGAGCGGTGTGCGGCGCGACAGCTTCCGCGCCGGCGCCACCGACGCCGTGGGTCGCGTCGCCGAGCTCGTCAACGAGATGTCGTTCGACGCGCAGTTCGCGATCAACGCGCGTGCGGGCGGCATCCTCATCGCCCGGTACGCCGCTTCACTCGCCTACCGAGGCGCCACCTGGGGGCGCGTCATCAGCCTCACCTCGGGCGGCCCGATGGGCTTTCCGGGTGAGGCGTCCTACGGTGCGGCCAAGGCCGCGCTCGACAACTACACGATGACCGCGTCGACCGAGTTGGCCCCCTTCGGCGTCACCGCGAACATCGTGTACCCGCCGGTCACCGACACCGGCTGGGTGACCGACGAGGTACGCGCGTTCGTGGCCCAGTCCAACGACCACGTGCACGTCGCGACGCCCGACGACGTTGCTGAAGTGATCGCGTGGCTCTGCACCGACGCGGCGCGCATGGTGACAGGCAATATCGTCCGTCTGCGGTGACCGACAACGGGACGATCGTCGTCGTCGAGGACGAGCCTGCGATCGCCGATCTCCTCGACGTGTACCTCCGCCGTGAGGGCTACCGCATGCTGCTCGCCGACAACACCGACCACGGCGCCGAACTGATCGCATCGTCGGCCCCGCGTCTCGTGATCCTCGACGTCGGCCTGCCCGGCTCGACTGACGGCCTCGGTCTGTGTCGCTCGATCCGAGAGTCGAGCACCACGCCGGTGATGTTGCTCACCGCGCGCGACTCCGAAGTCGACCGCATCGTCGGCCTCGAGCTCGGCGCCGACGACTACGTGACGAAACCGTTCTCCCCGCGTGAGGTCGTCGCCCGCGTCAAGGCCATCCTGCGGCGCTCCGAGGCGATTCCGGTCACGGCAACGGCCCTCGCGCGCGGCGCCGTTCGGGTCGATCTGACGCGCCGGGAAGCATCCGTCGGTGACGAGCTCGTCACCCTCACCACTCGGGAGTTCGACCTCCTCGCCTATCTCCTGCGACACCAGGGCATGGTGCTCGGCCGCCAGCAACTGCTCGACGGCGTGTGGGGTACCGGCTGGTACGGCGACGAACGCACCGTCGACGTCCACGTCCGTCAGCTCCGCCGCAAGCTCGGCGACGCCTTCGACCTCACCACGATCTGGGGCGTGGGGTACCGGCTCGGCTGATGCGTCGCCGTCTCGTCGTCGCAATGCTGTTGGTCGTCGCCGCCGCACTCGCGGTCGCCGGCGCCGGCAGCCAGCTCCTCGTTCGCAGGGCGACGCTCGACGACGCCCGAGGAGACCTCGCGCTGCAAGCCGAACAATTCGCCAAGGCCAGCGACGAGTTGCGCCGCCCGACGCTGCTCGCCGCCCTGCGCCGATCGCTGCGACTCAGTGGCGCAGACCTCGTCCGCTACAGCCCGCGCGGTGTTCGCCTCACCGCGGTGCCCGATGGCTTGTCCGCCGACGATCTACGGCCGTCTGCTCTCACCGCGGGCTCCACGGTCTCGGGCACGCGCGGCACGCTCGTCTACGCCGCGGCGCCCGTCGAGAACGCCAACGGCGGCGTCATCGCGGTTGTGTTCACCCGGCAGCTGCAGTCACTCAACCGCGGCATCGGTTTCTTCTTGTTCGCCGCCCTCGTGTCCTTGGTGGTCGCGGCGGCGCTGGGCAGCCGACTCGGGCGCCGCATCGCCCGTCCGCTCGAGATCACCGAGGCCGCCACCCGGACCATGGCCGAGGGCGACTTGTCCGCACCGATCGACCTGCCTCCGAATGCCGACCCGGAGGTGGCCTCGTTGGCGGCGTCGATCAGCTCGCTCGCCGCGAATCTGGAGCGGTCCCGCAGTGCAGAACGCGACTTCCTGTTGTCGGTCTCGCACGACCTGCGCACGCCACTCACGGCGATCCGTGGCTATGGAGAGGCGCTGGCCGACGGGGCCCTCGACGACAACGTGCGCGTCGGCACCGTCATCACCAACGAGTCACGTCGCCTCGAGCGCCTCGTCGGCGACTTGCTCGAGCTGGCTCGGCTCGGAGCGGGCGGCTTCGCCTTGCGTCCCGTCGAGGTGCGGCTCGACGATGTCGTGGCCGGCACGGCCGAGGCGCTGCAACTCGCCGCTTCCGAACTGGGCGTGTCGATCGCCCTCCCCGCGCCGAACGACCTCGTTGTCGTCGCCGATCCCGATCGGCTCGCCCAAGTCGTCGCCAACCTCGTCGAAAACGCGATCGGCTTTGCCGCCTCGACCGTCGTGGTGTCGATCGTCGACGACGGCTTCTCGGTCGACGACGACGGGCCCGGCATTCCGGCCGAGGAGCAAGCCCACGTGTTTCGTCGTCTCTACCGCTCCGACCGCGGCCGCCACGTCGGCACCGGACTCGGCCTGGCGATCGTGGCCGAACTCGTCACCGCGATGAACGGCACGGTCGAGGTGGCCTCGCCGCGGCCGAGTGGTCAGCCCGGCACTCGGTTCACAGTGCGGCTCGGGTCGCCTTCGCCTCGCTGACGGCGGTCTTGATGTCGTCGCGCGCGGCCCGGACACTGGTCACGGGCCCGCTCAACACGTCCGGGTTGGCGTTGAAGTCGGCCGGGGTGAGGCCGATGACGCTGTCGTAGATCCCGCCGGCCTTGCCCATGGCGGCGTCGACCGCCGTCTTCATCGAGGCGAGGTGCTGCTCAGCCGCAGCCGTGTCCTTGTCGGACTTGTCGATGGCCGCCTGCAGGCGGTCCTCCACCTCGTGGAGACGGCTGATCGCGGCAAGTTCACGGTCACTGGCGAGCACCACCCGCGCCCGGGGCCGCAGCAGAGCAAAGACGCGGTAGTCCTCCACGATTCGCCGGCACTCGGCCCGCAACTCGGTGACGTTGTCTTCGCCCTGAATCTCACTGGCGAGGGCGGTCAGTCCGTCGGAGGTCTGGGTGTCGATGCGCTTCAGCGCGCTCCGATGGTCGTCGGCGATCGCCTTGGCTTGATCGATGCGGTTGTCCATGTCCGTCAGGGCGGTCTGGCGCCGTTGGATCTGGGTGAGGCACCTCGCCTTCACACGATCGACGCGCTGGTCCTGCACCTGCTGGCGGTCACGCACCTGCGCCAACGCGGCCGTGGGCGTCGCCCCGAGGATCACTGCGACGAGGGCGGTGGTTACGAACTTGGTCTTCATTGGGCCGGGTCTCCTTCGGGCGTCGCGCGGTCTTGCTCGGTCGCGGTGATGTCACCGTCGACGTCACGCAGCAGTTGCTCGACGACCTGCAGGTCGGCCGACGTCGCGTCGTCGTCACCATTGACGGCGGGCAACTTCGGGATGGTCGTCACAGGCGGCTGGCTGGTCACCGTCTTGTCGCCGCACGCCGCCGTGCCCACCATCAGCACGCCGGCCACCATCAGGCATCGAGTCCACTTGCGCATGCCCATACCTTCGCCCTCCGATGTGAAGCACCCATGAGCCACTTGTTAGGAAACTGTTAGCCCGCGCGCCGCCGGCGTTGCGAGCGGCGAGGTTCATTAGATCATCGGGGTGTGACGACTCACTAGGTTCGGGGCATGACTTCGCCGCTGGAACACCCGGAACTGTTCGACCTGCGCATGAGCGACGCGGCCCGTCCGCTGTACGACCGGGTTGTGGCGTTCCTCGAAGAAGTCGTCGCTCCGATGCAGGCCGAGTTCTACGCCCTCGAAGGCAACAAGACCGACCGTTGGTCCTACGCGGCCGGTCAGCTCGAACTGCTCGACGGGGCCAAGCAGAAGGCGCGCGAGGCGGGGCTGTGGAACTTCTTCCTGCCCGATTCCGAAGTCGGCGGGCTCTCGAATCTCGACTACGCATACATCGCCGTCGAGCTCGGCAAGTATCCACTCGGTTCGGAGTCGATGAACTGCGCGGCCCCTGACACCGGCAACATGGAAGTGCTCGAGCGCGTCGGCACACCCGAGCAGAAGAAGCAGTGGCTCGAGCCGTTGCTGAACGGCGAGATCCGTTCCGCGTACGCCATGACCGAGCCCGACGTCGCCAGTTCCGACGCCAAGAACGTCCAGCTCAACGCGATCAAGGACGGTGAGGAGTACGTCCTCAACGGTGAGAAGTACTACATCTCCGGCGCCGGCGACCCCCGCTGCAAGATCATGATCGTGATGTGTCGGACCAATCCCGACGCCGCGGCGCACAAGCAGCAGTCTCAGATCCTCGTGCCGATGGACACGCCCGGCGTCGAGATCCTCGGCCCGATGCACGTCTTCGGTCACGACGACGCCCCGCATGGTCACATGCATCTGCGCTTCACCAACGTGCGGGTCCCGGCCACCAACATGCTGCTCGGCGAAGGCCGCGGCTTCGAGATCAGCCAGGTGCGTCTCGGCCCCGGCCGCATCCATCACTGCATGCGTGCCATCGGTCAGGGCGAGAAGGCGCTCGAACTGATGATCCGTCGCGGCAAGTTCCGCGAGGCGTTCGGCAAGCCGATCCTCTCCCTCGGCAAGAACATGGAGACGGTGTCGCGCGCCCGCATCGAGCTCGACGCCTGTCGCCTCATGGTGCTGCAGGCCGCCAAGGCCATGGACGTGCTCGGCAACCAGGAGGCCCGCGTCTACGTCAGCGCGGTCAAGGCCATGGTGCCGGAGAAGGTCTGCCAGATCATCGATCAGGCCATCCAGATCCACGGGGCGACGGGCGTTTCGCAGTGGACGCCGCTGGCGAACATGTACACGTCACAGCGCACCTTGCGCCTCGCCGACGGTCCCGACGAGGTCCATCACTTCGTGGTGGCCCGGGCCGAAGCGGCCAAGCACAGCGCGCCGGCGCCCGGCCGGACCGAGGCCCAGGGCGACTCGATCTTCGCCGGTCCGTAAAAAACCGTTCGTACCCTGTACTCTGCCCGCCCATGGCAGTAGGCACCGTTAAGTGGTTCAACGCAGAGAAGGGCTTCGGCTTCATCTCTCAAGACGGCGGAGAGGACTTGTTTGTCCACTTCTCCGCAATTCAGAGCGCGGGTTACAAGACCCTCGAGGAAGGCCAGTCGGTCGAGTTCGACATCGTCCAAGGCCCGAAGGGCAAGCAAGCCCAGGACGTTCGCGTCGTTTGATCAGGTGAAGCGGGGCTCGCGCATGCGGGCCTCGCTCTCCAATCGGTGCAGGTGCTCGTCGTATCCGATCTGTCGGAACAAGTCGGCGAGGCTGTCGTAACGACCGAAGTCCTCGGAGAATTCGCCGTCATACGGCGTTGACTCCCACGCGGGGTTCTCTTCGACGAGCAGCGCGTACTCGTGCTCGGCGTGATCCTCGAAGTCGGCGTTGAGTCGGTACGACCAAGCGGGCCGCACCATGAACAACACCCAGCTCAACCAGTAGTAGGCGAACGCCAACACCTGGGGTATCAGTCGCGCCCGTACGAATCCGGACTGCGACTCCCCTCCGGTCAGCTCCTCGAGAATGAGCAGGTGCCACTGCTCGTTGTCCTGTTCGAAGCGACTGGTGCGCACACTGTTGAAGATGCGCCGGGCGAAGCGCGGGTGCGACGCGGTGTGCGTCACCGCCACGTAGGCCACGTTCTCCCACGCCTGATACGGCACGCGGGCGACGAGTTCGAGCACCCGGAACTTCTCAAGAGTGCGCGTCTTGCCGTAGAGCGAGTCCATCACCGTGAACAGTGCCCGGGCACTCACCGAGTACTGGCGACGGGGCGATGCGAGTGAGTGGTCCTGGGCCGCTTTCAACGCGGCGTGCTCGAGTCGCTCGATGGGACCGAACGGCGCACGCTGTTCGATCGCCCGTTCGACGGGGCCGACATCTTCCGCGTCCATGCCCCAGCTTTGCCGGTCTAGTTAGACCGTCGGGTCGCCACGGTGGAAGCCGCCCCACGAACTCCAGAAGGCGAAGGACAACAGCACGCCGGCCGCACCGACGAGCATGAGGATGACGCCGACGGCGTTCACGTCGATACCGCTGGTGGACTGCACGTCGATGGCGAACTTCAGGATGGCGCCGATGGCGATGAGGATGAGGCTGACTCCGATTCCCATGCGGAGCGTGTACCCATCGTCAGGTCCTCTTAGGCGGTTGCTTCGAAAGAAGAAACGCTTGGCACGAGAACCAGCACACGCCCAAGAACACGGCCAGCAAGAGCACGAAAACGACGATCCCTGTCATTGCCGCACCATTCGGCGGGCGGCCCTCCGAGCCCGAGGCGTATTGCGGCTGTTACGCCGCTCGGCGGACTAGATCCGGGGCGGACGGCCCGAGTATGCGAGCAGCTTCTCCTGCGCCGACGCATTCTCGGGTGCGTCGATTTCCGGCTTGAAGACGCCCTTGCGGTTGTCGTCGGTGAAGTTGCCGTTGACCACGTCGAATGCCGCCTGCGCGAGTTCGTCAGGAATCGTGTCGTCCTGACCGGTGGCGCGGGCCAGGTCGTTGCCGTGCAGCAGCATGTCCGCCGACGCAATGCCGAGGCTTGGACCGGTCTTGTCGAGTACAGCGGCGTCGGAGAACAAGCCGATCATCTGCGTGCGCGCTTGTTCGAAGTCGGCCTTCGGATTGTTGCTGATGATCGACGGAGGCTCGCCCATTGGCATCTGCGCTTCCTTGCCTTGCGCCGAGTTCAGGAAGTAGCGCTGCGTGGCGAGCATGTGGTTCAGCAACTGCTCGACGTTCCAGTCGTCGCAAGGCGTCGAGGCGTCGAGCTTCTGACTCGCACCGTCGATCTTCGTGATCGCCCATTCGCTGCTTTTTCGGTACAGATCAACCAAGTCCGTAGTCATGCAGGGCTGTACCCGGGCGGCGACTGCGTTTAGAGATACGTGCCGGTGACCTTGTGCAGCTTCGGCGCGCGCACCGGTCCACCGTTGACGATGGCGTACATCTCGGCGAGCGTCGCCCCGTCGGCCGGCACGTCATACCCGGCCCCCAGCCACGCAGCGGCTTCGGCGCGCGAGAACTTGTCGACGTGCACTTCCGCCAGACAACGACCCGGACGCGCGATCGCCGGGTGCAGCGCGGCGAGCGGTTCGTTGGTCGACAGTGCCACCATCACCTGTAGGCCCTGTCCGAGGAACCCGTCGGTCACGTTCAACAGACGCGACAACGCCTGGCCCGCGGACTTCTTCGCGTCAGAACGCAACATCTCGTCGCAGTCCTCGAGCACCAGCAGACGCCACGGCTTCTTCGGCTCGGCGCCGTCGTCGTCGTAGTCGTCATCGTCGTCGCCGAGCAGCACGCTCATCAGGTAGTCGGCTGCGTTGAACAGGCGCTCGGCGTCGATGACGACCTCGAAGTCGCACCACGAACGCCACGACCGCGCCAGCGAACGCATGGCGGTGGTCTTGCCGGTCCCCGGCGGGCCGTGCAGCAACAGCACGCGACCGTCGACGTCCATCGGCTGCAGCGCGTCGAGACGATCGAACGCCGTACGGACGCTGCCCGAGTAGTTGTGGCGGATGTCGGCCCACGCCGGCGACACGAGCTCACGGTTGGAACGTTCGGCCGCGCCGCGGCCGTTGATGTGCCAGAAGCCGACCGGCACGGTCGGACCGTCGACCGGGATGACGAGCTCCGCGTCGCGCATTGCGTCGGCGAGCACGGCGCGAGCGACCTCGTCGGTGTGAGCCAGCACGGTCAGATCGGCAGTGCCGCTGCGCCACGTGGTGGCCGAGAGGATCCAGCCGTCGCCCTCGGCGAGCAGCGAGCGGCGGTACTGCGAGGCGACAGTGCGGATCGGCGTGACGTCGGTCGGCAACAGGCTCGCCGCCGGGTTCAGTCGCTCGACCCGACCGATGCGCGCCGCCGGAAACACGCCCGCGGCGAAACGCTCCGCGATGACCGCGTCGATGACGTCATGCGGCGTGTCGGAGTCGTCGATACCGACGGAAAACGGAAGTGAGTGCGTGCCCATAGTGCGAGCCGTCGAGTGTGACGGGACGAGGAATGGCTCGCTGCGATTTAACGAGCACCGGACCAATCGGACGCGACGGACGAAACGTGAGGGTTAAACCGTTCGACGCGGTGGAGAGAACCCTTCATCATCGACGTCCCTTCAATCACACTGGACGACGAACGATGCCGAAGGTACTGGACAAGAAGCTGCTCTCCTGGGCGACCGACCTCGACGAGAACACCGTCGAGCAGGCTCGGCGCACCTCGAAGCTGCCCTTCGTCGACGGTCATGTTGCGCTCATGCCCGACGCACACTTCGGTCTCGGCGCCACCATCGGCTCGGTCATTCCGACCAAGGGCGCCATCGTGCCGGCCGCGGTCGGCGTCGACATCGGCTGCGGCATGATCGCGACGGAGACGTCGCTCACCGCGAACGACCTGCCCGACTCGCTTGGTCCGCTGCACGGCGCGATCCGTCGAGTGGTGCCGGCCGGTGTCGGCAAGGGTCACGTCGGCGAGAACGAGATGCCTTCGGAACTGACGGCGGGCGCGCTCGCGCTCGACCTCACCGAGAAGCAGATGGCCAAGGCCGACAACCAGTTCGGTTCGCTCGGTTCGGGCAACCACTTCGTGGAGGTGTGCCTCGACGAGCGCGACCACGTGTGGGTCGTGCTGCACTCGGGCTCGCGCGGCATCGGCAACGAGCTCGCGACCCAGCACATCGAGGGTGCTCGCGGCTTGATGAAGAAGATGTTCATCGACCTCGAGGACAAGGACCTCGCCTATCTCGTGGAGGACACACCCGAGTTCGACGCCTACATCGCAGCAATGCTGTGGGCGCAGGGCTACGCGTTCGCGTCGCGTCAGCGGATGATGGACGCGGTGCTCGGCGCGCTGTTCGCGATCGTCGGTCACGGCGCGGCCGTCGACACCGTGAACTGCCACCACAACTTCACCGAGCGCGAGCACCACGGCGATCGCGACGTGTGGCTCACCCGCAAGGGAGCGATCCGCGCGCGGGTCGGTGACCGTGGCGTGATCCCGGGCTCGATGGGCACCGGCTCCTACATCGTGTCGGGTCTCGGCAACCCCGAGTCCTACATGTCGTGCTCGCACGGCGCCGGTCGCCGCCTGTCGCGTTCGGCGGCGCGCAAGCAGCTCAGCGTCGAGTCGCTGCACGACAAGATGGCCGGCAAGACGTGGGACAACCGCGAGGCCGAGGCGTTGCTCGACGAGCACCCGGACTCGTACAAGGACATCGAGCAGGTGATGGCCGACCAGGCCGACCTCGTCACGATCGATCACACGCTTACCCAGGTCCTCAACTACAAGGGCACCGACGACCATCGCCACCGTTAGGTGGCGTTGGTCAGCGGGCGCAGGTCAGCGTGACTTCGTACGGGCCCGTGGCGATCGACGCCTTCGACGCGCCGTAGTTGATGCGGACGCCGCCGTTCTGCCAAACCCACAACCAGGGTCCGCGGCAGGACGGCGGCACCCACACGTCGATCTCCCCGGCCCTCGACGTGACGCCGCGCGCCTTGAGGCCCGTCGCCGACCCCGACATCTTCGTGAGCAGACCGGGCGCGGCACGCACGTACGCACGCGTCAACACGTCCCGGTTCGCCTGCGAACGGGTGACGAACCCGTCGGAATAGATCGATTTGCCGGCGCACGACGGGCGGTTGCCGCGCGAGCCCACGGCGTGTGGGTCGCCGCAGGCCTGCTTCCACTGCCACCACGTGCCGCTGGCGAGATGGCCGTCCTCCGCTTGGGCATAGCGAGCGATCAGCGGCAGGTCCTTCGCCGAGTCACCGAACCAGCCCCACTCCCCCACGAAGATCGGGAGGTTGCCGTATTTCTTCGCGGCGCGCTCGGCGTTGACGAATCCGTCTTCGATGGTGCCGATCGGCAACGGCGAGATCGACTCGTTGTAGAGGTGCGGCGCGTAGACGAGGTTCTTGTCGCTCGAGAAGTGCGAGACCGGGCCCGGCGTCGACAGCGGGCCGGTGATCACCGCTGGTTCGAAGAACACCATGTGGCGGTCGCCGGCGTCGCGGATCGCCTTGATGGCGCGTCGGTAGTAGAGGCCGAGCGTGGCGTAGTCGTTGACGCCCGGCGTCATGCCGGGGTTCGGCTCGTTGAGCAGGTCGTACCCCGCGACGGCCGGCTCGTTCTTGAACCGCTTCGCCAGTTCGTGCCACACCGTGAGGAGATGCGACTGCATCTGCCCGTCGTTCGCATAGAAGCGGCTGAACGAAAGCTGGGCGGCCGTGGAGACCTCACGGATGCCGGCGGTGCACGTGGCGACCGTGCCGACGAGCGACGTGGCCCAGCGCGGCGCGCCGTCCCAACCGACGGCCTGAGTCGTGCCGGGCGGGCAGTTCACGTTGTCGGGCGTGTTGACGAACGCCGACCACGCGTCCTGGTGCATGTCGATCAGCGTGTAGATGCCGTGCGCCTTCGCCCACCCGACGGCCTGGGCGATCTGGTCGATGTAGCGGTGGTCGACGAAGCCTTTGCGCGGCTCGAGGCGCGACCACGTCACGAGGAGTCGCACGACGTTGAAGCCGTTCGACGCGATCTGCGCGAACTCGTCCTCGGTGAGCGGCAGCGTGGTCGGGAGGTCCTTCCACTCTTGGTAGTACTCGCCGAGTCCGTTGACGTTGACGCCGCGCAAGATGACGGTGCGGCCGAGGGCGTCGACGATGCGCGGTCGCGGCGTGTGGGCAACCCGTAACGCCGGCATCCTCGGGGTGGCCGCTCCCGCCGGGGCCAGGGTCATCGCGACAACCGCAACCAACAACGCAACGACAATCCCCAACCGCTTCACCACGACACGTCAGGCTAGAAGGCGATGGGCCTGTTCGGACTTCTCGCGCTGCGACGCCGCGCCACGCGGCTGGTCTTTTTGCTGATGGCGCTCGCCGTGGCCGCGCCCGTCGTCAACTACCTGTGGCCGACCGCGGTCCACGACATCGTCGAGTCCGTGAAGGCGGACCCGACCACGACGACCACCCCGTAGACTCGCCGCGTGATCAACGGCCGCCGACGCGTTGTTGGCGCGCTGGTCGCGGTTGTCATCGCGGCGGGCGTCGTCGCCGGGTTCGGCGTTGCGCGTGACGGAGTCGGCGCGGCCAACTCGGCCATTGCCGGCGAACGCGCGCTCACCACCGATGCCGTTCTCGGCGCCGACATCGTCCGGAGCGACACGCACGAAGCCCGTCGCCTGTGGGTCGAACACTTCGGCCTCGTGGCCGTGGCGCTGGCCATTGCGCTGGTCGCCCTCAGCGTGTCGATCGCGGGGCGTGAAGCCGACGGCGATACCTCACCCGTCGCCGGGCCGAAGCTCAGTCGCGCGCCGCCCGTTTCCCTCTGACCGTCGCTGCACCTTCGCGCCTGTTCCGGCGCGTCCCCACACCAACGACAGAGGGAACTCATGGATTCTTTGCATTACTTCTACCTGGGCGCGCTCGTGCCCATCGGCCTTTTGTGGGCCGCCTTACAAGACTTCGTCGGCAACGCCGACACCCCCGCACAGCGAGTACGAGTGCGACGGGTTGGGCAGATCATTGCCGTGATCGGTCTCGCGCATCCCGGCCTCGCCTTCGTCGGGTACGACGTGGTGCGCACCGTCACCGAGGACGAACCGAGCCACGACGCGCTGCGTGGGGTGTTCGCCATCACCGCCGTCAGCTGCGTGCTTGCCGCGATCGGAGCCGTGGCGTGGTTCCTCCGATGAGGCGTTTGCTGGTGGTGGTGACGGTTGCGCTCGCGGCCGTCACCACCGCGTGCGGCGGGGGCCGTACCCGCACGCTCACCGTCGTGAACGACACTGACTACGAGATCACCGTCGAGGTCAGCGCCGGATCCGGCGACCGGACGCCGCTCGACACGCTCGGTCCTCATTCCCGCGACGTCAGCGACGAGGTCGCGGACCAGGGCACCACGTGGGTCTTCCATTTCTCGTCGGCGGGTGTCGACGCCGGATCGCTGCGGCTGACGCGACCGACACTGAGCAACCAGGACTGGACCGTGCGGGTTCCACCGACCGCCGCGGCACGACTGCAGGCCGCACGCGTCGCGCCGGCGCCGCGCCGGGGGCCGTAGTCGTTACTTCTTCTTGGCCTTGCCCCCCTCGAAGAGCTGACGCCAACCCCGCTCGTTGATCTCCACGTCGAACTTGCGCGCCGCGGTCCGGATGCGTCGCCAGGCCTTGTCACGATCGGCGTCGCTCACACCCTCGACCTGGTCGAAGCGCGCGATCGCGTTGCGCACATGCTTTGCGTCGACCAACGGCTCCTTGCGCTGATCCGGGAACGCAAACTTGGAGTCGGGTAGGTCGTTCTTCTCGGCCGTGCTCAGGGCGTTGCCGCGTTTGGTGCTTGTGTCGCGGCTCGACGACCGCGCCTTGGCGATGTTCTTCTTCGCCGTCGACTTCTGTTTCGTGGTGGACATGCCTAGGCGCTACCCGTCGATGGCAGACTTGCACCATGGGGATGGGAATTCGTCGCAGCGTTGTTGCTGTCGCGCTTGCGCTCATGACGTTTGCGGGCGCGAACGAGGCGGCGCACGCCACGACGCCCTCGACTCGTTGGCACGGCAGCCTCGTCGGGCCCATTGCGTCCCCCAAGGGCACCGACGCCGAGGGATCGTGGCCGATGCGCAACTACTACGTGTACGTCCCGCAGAACTTGCCGCCCGTCGGCCAGCGCTCGGTCGTGGTGTACCTGCACGGCACCACGCAGACGGCGATCGACGCCGCCAACGGCGTGCTCTGGAACGACCTCGCCGACCGGGAAGGCTTCATCGTCGCGTACCCCGAGGAGGCGACTCCGGCCGAAAGCGGCGACTCGCTCGACGGCTCGTCCGACGGTCGGGGCTGGGCTTGGGGCCAGGCCGCGGAGTTCACCCGCGGATCAGGCGAGATGCGCACGATTGCGAACATCACCCAGGCCGTCGTCTCCGACTACGGCATCAACGCCGGCCGCGTGTACATCGGCGGTGCGTCGGCCGGGGCGATCATGTCGACGGTCATGGCCGCCACCTATCCCGACCTCTACAGCGCCGTCGGTTCGTGGGCCGGTTGCAACTACCTGTGCGCAGATCCGTCCGGCGCACTCGGCTATCAGCGCATGGGCACCTATGCGCGTGTCGTGCCGACGATCGCGTTCATGGGCACCGCCGACTACGTCGTGAACCCCGCGCTGGGCGCGACCCAGATCACCGGGCTGCTCAACATGAGCGACCTCGCCGACGACGGATTGCCCAACAACTCCGTCGCCCACAAGCCCACGTTCGGGCCGAAGAACTACAACCTCGACGTCGCAACGGTGGCCCCGCGTGACCTCGTCCTCACCGACAACGGTTGCCACAACACGCAGCCGAACACGGGCTGCCCCGGCGGTTGGCTCGGATGGACGCGCTACCCGCACACGATCACGCGATTCGGCTTTGCCACGCACAAGCGCGACGTGGTGCTCGAGAGCTGGATCATCCACGGCATGGCCCACAGCTACAGCGGCGGGAATCCCGAAGGCAGCTACGTCGACGCGCTGGGCCCCGACACCACGACACCGGCGTGGAACTTCTTCCGGGCCCACGCCCGGAGCTGATTACTCCCCGGACGAACTGCGTGATCTCGTGCAGGAGTTACGCGAGGTCGCCGCTGATTCGCAGTAGGGCGGCGCGTACGAGGCGGCGTACGACGACGACCTTCGACCCGTCGTCGATACCGCGCAGCTCACCGACGGTCGTCGGCTCGCCGGCGAGCAGTCGCTCGAGAGCCGCTCGTCCGATCGACGGGAAGGTGATGGTGCGGTCGCGCATCACGACGGCAACCCCGTCGGCGACGGCTTCGAGGCGCGCCGGCTGATCCATTCGGCGCACGACCGTCGTCGACAGGTCGATGTCGCCGAGGTCCAACACGTCGGACAGGTAGCCCCGGAGCAGCGGGCGGGGCGCGCCCGCGCGCTCCTGTTCCTTGGCCGCGACCGCGCCGACATCGGCGCCGGCGAGTTGTGCCGCGGCACAGCGGATGCGTTCCGCGACGGCTTCCGTGAAGCCCGGGTCGTAGGCGAAGCCAAGTGGCAGCGGGGCCCGTAGGTACTCGTCGGCTTCGATGGCGTTGCGGATCAGAGCCGCCCAACTTCTCGTGAGCAGACCGATCGTGAGATGCAGGCTCGCCGTGGTCTGCGCTTGGGCCGAATGCGTCGTGCCGGCGGGCATGTACAACACGTCGCCCGGCTCGAGTGTGACCTCGCCGAGCCCCTCGACCGTCCACGCCTTGCGCCCGGACTGCTGCACCACGATCACGTCGTGCTCGTCGCGATGCGGCGCGAGGCCGACCGCGCCTGGCGGAGTCAAATACGCGTTGGCCTGGACGGTGTGACTCGTGGCCCGCGTCAGGGCCTGGCACAGTTCCGCCACCGGCAGGAAGGTCTTCTCGAGCGCTTGCACGACCAGGGTTGCGCCGTTGCCGACCTCCATCGCGATGCGTTCGAGATCCGCGACATCAGCGATGCGCTGGCCGGCAAGACGGGTGGGGCGTGTCGATCGTTCGGGCCCGAACCGCTCGCCGTTGTTGACGAGACGAAATGTCGGCGGACGGGCGCCGGTGAGCATCAACGACTCGACGTCTTCGACCCGCAACACCGGGGCCGCACCGGCCTGGCGATGCAGCGGCCGCAGGCCCCAGTGCTCGGAGGCGAAAGTGTCGAGGTCACCGACGAGCGCGGCGAGGGTGTCGCGGTCTTCCTTGGGCACGGTCACGGCGATGTTTATGCCCACTTCTGCGAGGGCACCGTCGATGCATGGCTGACATCAATGACGACGACATCAAAGAAGAACCCACCGAACAGGGCGCGGATCGCGACTCCGGCGGTCACGGCTCGCAGGACACCGGCGACGAGCCCACGGAAGCGGCTGACGATCAGGACACCGGTGGCCACGGCGACAAGGACGCCGGCGACCAGTAACCCTCGCAGCTCGCGGACTCTCGCGCCTCGAGGCGTCAGCTCGCCGGGTACGGGATGAAGCGGGCGCCAGATACGGCGACGTTGACTCCGCCGAGGAAGCCCTCGCCGTAGGCGTAGAGCGACAGGGTCGTGGGCTGCCCGTCGAAGCGACGAGCCGACACATGCGGATTGAAGCCTTGACCCGCAGCCACGACCACGTCGCTTGCGGTGTAGTGCGCGCTGCGCGCCGACGCGACCGACACTCCGCCGGTGTACGCGGCGTCGTAGGCGAGGAAGCTGCCGATCTGCTGCATCGGCGCCTGCCCGGCGAACTGGTACGCGTTGACGACCGGCGCTCCCCCGGGTCCCGCGCCGACGACGATGCCGTGGTTGTAGCCACCGAAACTGGCGTAGGGCTCGTAGCCGCTCACAGTCACACCGCCACGGAAGTCACCGAAGGGTGAGAACGCAGGCGCGACCGCGGCGCCGTTCTTGTTGAACAGGGCGACGCGTGACGGCGCGCCGGCGCCGGATCCGACGATGATCGCGTCGGGATCCAACGTCTGGGAGTAACGCATCGCGCCGACGGTCAGGCCGGTGTCGCCGAATCCCGCGGCGAGGAACTGTGACAACAGCACGCCGCTGCCCGAGAACACCCGCACCAAAGGACGACCACCCGACGCGGGCGCGGTGATGATCTCGTCTTTGCCGTCCCGGTTGATGTCGGCGGTCGTCACCTTCACCCCACCGCGAAACGTCGTGGGATACGCGCCGAAGCCGCTGCCGACGGCCTTGCCCGCGCGCGTGAACACCCGCACTTGCGACGCGCCGCCCGATCCCGGCGCCGTGACGATCTCGTCGACCCCGTCGCCGTCGAGGTCACCCGCCGCCACGTTGACGCCGCCGGTGAAGCTCGTGCTGTAGGCGAAGAAGCTCGCCTTCTCGTGGCCCGTGGCGTCGAACGCCTTCACATGCGGCGCGCCGGTCTGCGTCCCGGTGACGGTGAACCAATCGTTGAACACGGCGCTCGTCTCGATCCCGTCTTTGGTGAGCGGGCTCATGCCGCGCACGGTGATGCGAGTTGCGTCGTGCGACTCGGCGTACCGCTTGGCGTTGAACAGGAGGCTGTCGGTGCCGAGGCCGCCGTGCACGGTGACGGGCGCGGCAACGGGTTCGACGTAGAGACGGTCGTTGCCGCCGGCGGTGTCGATGTCGTAGCCCTCGATACGGCTCGGGACGAGGCCAGGAGACGAACGGTCGGTGATGCGCGGGTAGGAGTGCGACCAGTCGGTCAGCACGTCGATGGTGTCGGCATTGGCCGAGCCCCTGACCTTGAGCACATCGGTCCCGTCGCCGCCGTCGAAGGGCTGATGCGTGAAGACGTCGTCGGTCGGCACACCGATCGGGGTCGACACGATGATGGTGTCGTTGCCGCCGTTGGCCTGCACGGCATTGGCGCCGCTGCCGAGGTCGATCGTTTCCGCGTTGGCGGTGCCGAAGACGTGGTCGTCGCCACCGCGGGTCTCGATGTACTTCAGGTTCGGGTTGTTGCGATACGGGTCGATGGTGAGCCAGTCGGCGTACTCGGTGCCGATGAAGCGTTCGAACTCGCTCCACTGGCTCGTCAGCCCGTTGCTCGTGCTCATGCTGATGCCGTGGTACTCGCCCTGTGTGACGAGTGTCGCCGCGCTGAAGTCGAGCGTGTCGACGCCGCCCTCTGCGTAGGCCGAGGCGATGAAGTTGTCGGCGGGGATGACACCCGAGAACTTGAGCGTGTCGTTGCCCGCGCCGAGCGCGACCGAGGGGCTGCGTCCCTCGAGGTATTGCACGCCGCCCTGGTGCATGTCGAAGTCCTGGTCAGAGGCGAAACCGGCGTCGCCCATGGAGAAGCGGTTGTGGGACCAGTGGGTGCCGTCGTAGCTGAGGATGAGCACGTCGTTGCCCGTCGTGCCGAAGAGCTGCCAACCGTCGGTGGTGAACCCCGGAGTCGCCGCGGCCGCGTGGGTCGCCGTGAGCGCGCTGCCGATCAGCGCCGCCCCCACGGTGAGGCAGGCGAGCTTGAAAGCGGAGCGCGAAAACGACATGCGGGCCATGACGACCAATCGGCGCCAGCGCTCCGAAACTGAGCGATGTGGCCGAATCCGGCGGCGGGCGACATCGGCATTCGTACCGTCGGTACGGATTTTTACGCGCGGAGAGTGGTCGTTCCCCGTTATCTACCGGGGTGGTTCACATGACCGAGGCTGTGCAGAGTTACACGGCTGACACGCGGGAACTCATACTTCGTACCGCGACCGACTCGTTCGCGCGGCACGGCTTCAATGCGACGTCGTTGCACAGCGTCGCCCGGCTCGCCAACGTGACTAAAGGCGCCGTGTACCACCACTTCGGGTCGAAAGAAGCGCTGTTCCGGGCCGTGCGCGACGCCGTCGAAGCGAGAACGATCGCGCACGCGGCGCGCGCCGCCAACCAGAAGGGGCCCGTCTTCGATCGGATCCGGGCGGGCATCGCGGCGTTCTTCGACGACGCCGTCGACTCCGACGCGCAGCGCATTCTGTTCGTCGACGCCCCGGTGGTCCTCACCGAAATGCACAACGCGTTCGCGACGCGCGGTGTCGAAGAACTCACGCTCGACCTGGAGACCGCGCTGGCGGACGGCGTCGTGCGCCCGTGCGACCCGCGATCCACCGCCGAACTGATCTGTGGCGCGTGCCACGCCGGCGCGCGGCTCATCGCGTCGTCGACTGACCGACGCGCGGCGCGGGTCCACGTCGGACACACGATGACATTGCTGCTCGACGGGCTCCTCGTCGCCCCACCCCTCGACCTGCGCTGACCGCGGCCTGGCGGCACCGCGGCCTTGAGGCATCGCGGCGCCGCGGCGAACGACCGAGCTGAGTGCGACGGGTGAGACGGCCGGGTCGAGTAGAACTCGACTCGTGGCCATCGCCGAACCCCGCCATCCGAGTGTGCATCTCGCCGGTAACAAGTGGCCGGTGCGCGACGAGCGCGACGACACCAACCTCGCCGTGCGCGGCACGCTGCCCGCCGGACTCGAGGGCGTGTTCGTCCGCAACGGACCCAACCCCGTCGTCATCCCCGGCGAGCGCTACCACGTGTTCGACGGCGACGGCATGCTGCACGCGCTGACGATTCGTGACGGGGTCGCGTCGTACCGCAACCGATGGGTCCGCACCGCCGGCTTCGAAATCGAACAGGCCGCGGGCCACCAACTCTTTGGCGGCATGACCGACCTCGCCGGCACCGACCGCGACGCGGCCCGCCGCCTCGCCGAGCGCGGCGAGACGCTGAAGAACGTCGCGAATACGCACGTGGTCGAACACGCCGGGCGCCTGCTTGCGCTGTGGGAAGCGGGCCTGCCCTACGAGATGACCCGGGAGCTCGACACGATCGGCCCCTGTGACTTTGCCGGCGCGCTACGGGGGCCGATGACGGCGCATCCGAAGCTCGACCCGTCGACCGGCGAGATGGTGTTCTTCGGCTACCAGCCGTTCCCGCCGTATCTCACGTTGCACACTGTCGATGCCTCCGGATCTCTCGTGCGCAGCGTCGACATCGACCTGCCCAACCCCGTGATGCTGCACGACTTCGCCATCACCGAGCGCTACGCCGTGTTCCTCGACGCGCCGGCGGTGTTCGACCTCAAGGCCGGCCTCGCCGGCGACCCGTTCGTGCAGTGGCGACCCGACGTCGGTTGTCGCATCGGTGTGATCGAACGCGACGCGACGACCGACACCACGCGCTGGTTCGACGTCGACCCCGGCTACGTCTTTCACTTCCTCAACGCGTTCGAGGACGGCGACACCGTGCACCTCGACGGCTGCCGCCAGGACGGGTTCAACATGGCCCAGTCCGCCGAGGAGGCCGCCCATCCGGCGCCCACTCCCCTGACCCGGTTCAGCGCGAACCTGGCCACCGGCGCGGCTTCGGTGCAAGCGCTCGACGACCGCTCGGGCGACTTTCCTCGCACCGCGGATGCCGTCGCGGGCAAGCCGTACCGCTACGGCTACGTCGCCACGCTCGACGACAGCAGCGGTTTCGGTGATTTCACCTCGGTCACCAAGTACGACGTGATCGGCGGCACCAGCGAGAGCTACCGCTACGGTCCGGCCGACACGACGGGCGAAGTGGTCTTTGCCGCCCACCCCGACGGCACCGCCGAGGACGACGGGTGGTTGCTCAGCTGGGTTCACGATCACGCCGAGAACGCGAGCCGCGTCGTGATCCTCGACGCCCGGGCGCCGAGCGACGGGCCCGTCGCCGAAGTGCTGGTGCCGCGGCGGGTGCCCTTCGGCTTCCACGGCAGCTGGCTGCCCGCATAGTCCGCGTAATCCCGGTGGCCGAGACGCAACCATCTCGCCATTCGGCTCCGTAGTACAGGTATGGACAGCGAACTCGTCCTCGTGACCGGCGCGACCGGATACGTCGGTGGGCGGCTCGTGCCCGAGCTGCTGCAGGCCGGCTACCGGGTGCGCTGCCTCGCCCGGACCCCGTCGAAGTTGACGGGCATGCCGTGGATCGACGACGTCGAGGTCGTGACTGGTGACGTCACCGACCGCGCCTCGCTCGTCGCCGCGCTCGAGGGCGTCCACCGCGCCTACTACCTCGTCCACACGATGGAAGCCGGCGACGGCTTCGCCGAGCGCGACCGTCAGGCCGCCGCCACGTTCCGCGACGCCGCGAGCGAGGCCGGCGTGGCCCAGATCGTCTATCTCGGTGGGCTCGGCGACGACAACGACCCGACGCTGTCGGACCACCTCCGCAGCCGCCACGAAGTCGGCCGCGTGCTGGCCGACGGCCCCGTCCCCGTAACCGAATTGCGCGCCGCGGTCATCATCGGATCGGGCTCGGCGTCGTTCGAGATGCTGCGTCACCTCGTCGAAGTCCTTCCCGTGATGGTGACGCCCAAGTGGGTCCGCACGCGCTGCCAACCCGTCGCCATCCGCGACGTGTTGCACTGGCTGGTCGCCGCCGTCCGGACACCCGGGGCGTTGGGTCGCGTCCTCGAGATCGGCGGCCCCGACGTCTGCACCTACGAAGAGATGATGCGCATCTACGCCGAGGTCGCGAAGTTGCCGCGGCGCCGCATCGTGTCGGTGCCGCTGCTCACGCCGCGCCTGTCGTCGTTGTGGATCGGGCTGGTCACTCCCCTGCCCACCGCCGTCGCCCGGCCGCTGGTCGACGGGCTCAGCAACGAAGTGATCGTGCGCGACCGGCCCGTCGCCGACGTGATGCCGCACACCGCCGTTGGTTTCCGTGACGCCCTCGACCTGGCGCTGCGACGAGTGGAAGGCCTCGACGTCGCCACGTGGTGGGGTTCGGCCGGCGCTCCCCCGCCGACCGCGGCGGACCCGGCGCCATGGGATCCGAGTTGGGCCGGCGGCACCCTGCTCAGCGACGAGAAGCGAGTCACAACCACCGCCGCACCCGAAGCGGTGTTCGCCGCCGTCAGTGGGATCGGCGGCGCCCGCGGCTGGTACGCGTCGGACTGGCTGTGGGAAATCCGCGGGCTGCTCGACCGCGCCGTCGGCGGCATCGGCCTGCGCCGCGGCCGACGTCACCCCGATCAACTCCGCCTCGGCGACGCCCTCGACTTCTGGCGCGTCGACGCCTACGAACCACCCGGCTTCCTCCGCCTGCGCGCCGAGATGAAACTGCCCGGTCGCGCCTGGCTCGAATGGCGCGTTCGTCGCGACGGCAACCAAACGGTCCTCGAGCAGAAAGCGCTGTATCACCCCAAGGGCCTGTGGGGCCGCGCCTACTGGTACTCGCTGTTGCCGTTTCACGCCGTGATCTTCGGTCGACTGGCGCGCGCCCTGGTGGGCGTCGCCGAACAACAAGCAAAGGGTATGGCTGCAACGTGATCACCTATCAAGCCCGCGTCCGCACACCGTGGACCGCCGACAAGGCCTTCGCCTATATGAGCGACCTGTCGAACTTCGAGGAGTGGGACCCCGGCACCAAGAGCGCCCGGCTCGTGAGCGGCACGCCCGGAACGGTGGGAGCGACCTACGACCTCGCCGTCGGGTTGACCAACCTGCGTTACGTCACCGAGGAGGTCGGTGACCACCGCGTGCGGGCCGTGGCCGACTCCGGCTTCCTGCGCTCCATCGACACGATCACGGTGACGCCCGACGGCGACGGCTCCACTGTCCTCTACGACGCACATCTCGAACCCAAGGGCGCGCTTCGTCTGCTCGAGCCACTCGTCGGCGTGATGTTCAACCGCATCGCCGACAAGAGCGCGAAAGGCCTCGCCGCCAAACTCGAAGGCGAACTGCTCAGCCGCTGATGGGCCGCCTCGACGCTGCTGCGCAACGACTCGCCGTCTCCATCCCCGCGAACCGGTCGCGCACCACGGCCGAGGACCGCGCCCGACTCATCGCCGCGTGCGACAGCGAACACGACACCGACCGCCAACTCGCCCTGTTTCACCTGTGCAGTTGCCACGTGCAGGCCAACGATGACGACGTCTGGGCCGTGCTCCTGCGCATGCTCGACGACCCGTCGCCCAAAGTCCGGATGCAGGCCGTGCATGCCGTCACGGACTCCACCCCTCGCCCGCGCATCGACGCCGTCGTCGCCGCACTCGAGGCGCGCCGGAACGACGCCGACGACAAGATCCGTCGACGGATTCGCAAGACCTTGGCGCATTACGCGCGAACGGGGAAGATCACCGACTCGCCGAGCTGACTCGGCGCCCTCAACTGTCACGGCCCTCGCTCCGACGGTTCGATCCATTCCCACCGGCCCGGTGCTCCCGCGAGGATGTAGTCGCAATTCGTGACGAGGTAATGGCAGTGCTTACACAGCGTCGCGAGATTCCAATACGCGGTTGCCCCGCCTCGAGCGAAGTCCACCCCGTAGTGGTGCACCTCGAGCCGATGCGTCGACCCGCAGTGCACGCAGCGGTAGCCGTCGCGCTCCTTGATCGCCGTCTTCAATTCGGCCGGGATGTGCCGCCCCAGGTGCGAGACCTTCGTGACGTCGACCCCGTCGGTCAGCACGATCTTGATGAAGGCATTGGCCAACATCGCCCCGATCGCATCGTCGACCGGCACCTCGTAGCCCGCCATCTCACACAGCCCGTCGCCACCCGCGAGCCGTGATGCATCGACCCGGATGACGACGTCGCCCCGACCGCCCTTCTCGGCGCTGGTCGCGCCCCCGCAGACCAATCGCATCAGCGCGTCGAACCGGTACGCCTTGTGCGACTCCCGCTCGTCACGACGGCGCGCCTCCTTGAACACCTGCTCGGTCTCGGCCGCCAGCGCAGCCCGGAACCGCGCCCCATCGGCCGCCGTGCCCTTCCCCTCGAAGCACCACGCGCCCTCGTTGTCGATCCACTCACGCAGGAACCGGTTCCGATGCGCCCGTGCCGCCCGCGCCCGCGCGTCGTCGTTCGAACGCGACTTCGACTTCTCCTCGCGACATCGCTTCTTCGTCTGATTCGTGTTGCCGGTGCGCGCCGCGTTCAGCAGCGACTCTTCGTTTTCGGGGGTCGCCGCGTCGGCGATGTCGTTGAGTTCCTCCGACGAGAGTTCACCGTTGCGCGCCGCCTCGTTCAACCCCGGCAACTCACCCAGCTTTTCCGACGCACCCAACGTCGCTCTCGCCGAGCCAAACCCGGCCCCGAGCTGCTCACCGAGCCAATCCTCCGGCGAGCGATACCCGGCGGTCCACAGATTCGAATCCACCGCCCGCTTGGCGACCAGCGTCTTGAGCACCGCAGCCCGTCGCTCCACCGCGCCCGCTGCGCGCAACAACGCCGTCGCGTCGGCACCAGAAAGCTGTTCGACCACGATCTTGTGCACGACGACGTTGAGGTCGTCGGCCATCTTCTCGAGAACATCGAGCACTGCATGCCTCCGAACAGAGGCGGATTACGCAAGGGGAAGTGCGATACCGAGCACCATACAGAAGGGGTGTGACAGGCTCGTCGCCGTCAGAAACGTGCGCCGACCGCCGATAGACATCGGCCTCCCCGGCCCGCTCCGCCATGACTGAAACGCCAATCGAACCCGCCCTGCGCACGCTGCGTGTCACGCCCGCCCTCTGCGGTGCCGTTGCCGTTGTTGCCGCGTTCTTCATGCCGTTACTCGGCGTTGCGAACTTCTTCTCGACGACCGGGTGGGGCTATCTGCGCCTCACGACCCAAACCGACGGCCGACTCAAAACCGGCGAGGAGATCCTGTTCGGCACCCTCGCCGCCGTGGGCATGCTCGCCGTTGGCGTCGTGATCACCGAGATCGCCGCGAAACGCAGCCGCGTACTGCTGTTCGTCGCCGGCATCACGCCGTTCGGCCTCGCCATCTACTTGCTGATCAAGACGCACACGTGGGAGGTCTTCCAGTACGTCGACATCGGCGCCTATGTCGGCATCGCCGGAGCAATCGTCATGCTCGCCAGCGCCGGCGGTGTGCTCGATCGTGGCGACCGCAACACCCGCATCGGGGTCTACGCCGTCTCGGCGGCGACGGCACTCGCCGGTGTGCTCGTACCGATGTTCGTGGCGCCGTCGTTCGAAGAGGGCTTCACGAACACATTCGGCGACAACAAGACGACCACCGTCGACCGACCCATTACGGCCACGGTCGATAGCGGTTCGTTCGACGGCGACGTCATCAGCCGCAGCGCCATCGAGAACCGGCTGAGCCGCGAACTCGAAACAAGGCAGTTCGTTGACAGCTACGTGCCGGTGGATTGCCCCAGCGACATCGCCAGACGCGAGGGCGCAATCATCGTGTGCACCTTCCCCGATTTCGACAACGGGGACACCCTCGAGGTCGCGGCGACCATCGAGTCCGTTGACGACGGCGACTTCACGTTGTCGCTCGTTGTGGGTCCGCAGTAGCGCGCCGCCTGGCCGTCGAAACCGGCGTCATCCCGTCATTCGCTACTGGGATCCAATCGCTACTTGCCGAACAGTTTCCAGATCATCGCGCCGACCTTCCGCTGACGACCGGCCTTGGTCCACGGGATACCCGTCGCCTTCGACACCCGCCGCTTGGCCGCGGTGATGCCGAGCAACCGGTTCCAGCTGAATCCGCCCCTGTTCATTTGCACCTCACTGTTGAAAGCAGGAAAGCCCCATCCCGTTGGTCACACCGGGGTCCGGTCGTACCACGGATTCTCGAGCCGCCGGTCGAAACGGTGGTGTGTGACCCGCGAGCGAGCGCCGCGCTCACGGTCAATCCCCGTTCCATACGCACCATTGTCCGGGCCGGGTGTGACAACTACATCGGTGCGATCGGACCGAGGATCGATTACATGAAGACGTCTTGTTTCGCCGCGCCGCACCCGTAACACACGAACGCTTCCGGCGGACTCACGGTGTGACAGCGACGGCACTGCCAAGGCTGTTCTTCCATGTCGACGGCCGCCCGCGCGCTTGCCTTCCACACCGCCGCACCGAAGCGCCACAGCCAGCGCAGACCGACCGCGAATACCGCGAGACCGGCCAACGCAATCAGCCAGTACACGGCGTCACCCACGGTCTTCGGCGATCACTCGCGGCATGCCGCAGCCGTGGCAGATCTCGTCACAGTCGGCATTCTTCGTGGCGCACCGGAAACACGTCCACTGTTCGAGCTCCTTGACGCGGTCCTCCCAGTACCAGGCGTCCTCCTCGTCCCAGAAGCCCTCGTCGTCGTCGCTCACTACGCGACCTCGCCCGCCTCGATCTGTCGGATGATCCGCACCACGTCGAGCGGGTACTCGTCGCGCCACGCAGCGATGCACCGGTGCTGCTCGTCTCGCTCGTCGATCGACACGCCGCGACGATCGTGGAACCAGTCCAGCGCGTCCTCGGCGTAACCGACCGCCGCGATCGAGCGCACCGACCGGATCGAGTGGATTGCTTCCACTGGATCAACGCCCGAGTCGACCAGCGCCGCAAACGCCATCGACGGGCCCCGGTTGATGCCCATGTGACAGTGCGACAGCACCTTGGCGTTCGGATCCTCGAGCGCTCGGCGAATCCACACGACGCCAAGGTCGTACCAGCGCAGCGGCTGACGTCCGCCGATGTCGTCGACAGGGTTGTAGAGGTAACGAATCTCGGGCGCAACGCGGGCCACGAACTCCTCGTCGGAGTACTCGAGACGGTTGTCCACGACATGCGTGATGCCGAGTCGGCGCCACTCCTCCACGACTGCGACCGCGTCGGCTTCGCGCCACGGCAGGTCGCCGCCCGTCGCCAATCGTGGAGTGATGAAGTCGAGGTTCAGCATCAGATCTCCTGCCAACTGCAGTTGAGTTCGATCTGCACACCCTCACCGACGGCGTAGACACCGACGAGCGTGCGCATGAGGTCCATGACGATTGTCTCGGTCGCCGTGTCGTAGGGCCACGTGCGGAAGTAGTTGCCGTGGGCGTCGCCGCCGGACTCCCGAGGCTCGTGCGGGTCGGCGGGGCCCTCCCAACCGAGCGCCACCAGGGTCTCGTGTTGACGGGTGGTCAGCCCGGGGCGGTCGTCCTCGACGAGGTAGTAGCTGCCTTGCGCCTCGGCGTAGATCGAGTCCTCGTCGAAATAGAGCTGCACGTAGTGCCCGAGGCCGAGCAGGTCGACGATGACGAAGTGCCCCTCCTCCGAGTTGTCACGCTCGTCGACGATGCGCGTCAGGACGTCGAGGCACTCGGGAGGCGTCGTCTGGCGGGTGAACATGCAGCCATTGTGCGGGAGCCCTGTGACAACTATTCCGAGGTGCTCACACCCTCGAGCACCGCAAGAATCTCCTCGCCGTAGGACTCCAACTTCGCCGGGCCCACGCCGTCGCACGCCCGCAGCGCCGCCAGGTTCGACGGACGTCGCTTGGCAATTCCTTCGAGATACTTGTCGTTCATCACTACGTACGCCGGCACCCCGTCGGCTTTCGCCCGCTGCGCACGCCACGCCTTCAACGCCTCGAACGCGGCCGTGTCGAGCGGCGACGCCGGGGCCATCAGCTCGAGCCACGCGCCCTCGTGTTGCACCCGCTCGCCGAACCGAACGGTCATCGACGAACCCGTCGACAACCGCACCGACGCGCCGTCGTCCGACACCGACACCACCAGGCCTTCGTAGCCACCGGTCAGTCGCAGCTCGAGACCAACCTGCGCTTCGAGCGACGCCACCTTGGCGACGGGCGCCGCGCGCCGCACCTCGACCGGGGCACGAACCGCCGCCTTCGGCTTTTTCACCGCGCTGCCGTCGAACTCGTCGACGAACTCCGACAAGCGCGACGCGTCGGCGAGCACCGCGACCCGCCGCCGCCCACGCGTGATGGCGACGTGCAACACGCGCCGCTCCTCTTCGACATCCTCGGCGAGGCGGTGCGGCAACAGCCCGTCGGTAACGCCGTAGACCACGACGTGGTCCCACTCGCGGCCCTTCACGCGGTGAATGGTCGACAGGGTGACGCCGCCTTCGGTGGGCGGGCGGCGCAATACGTTGCGCAACCACGGGCCGAACGCGGCCGGATCGGGTTGCAGGTCGGCGACCTGGATGAGGCCTTCGATGTCGTCGAGATGCGAGCCGCCCGCCGCACCGGTGCTGTCGAGCAACGACATTGCCGTGCCGAGCCCGATCTTGTCGCGCACCGCGATCAACAACTCCCGCGACGTCGCGCCGCGACGCGCCATGCTCGCGAGGTAGTCGAGGTCCTCAGCGAGGCCCCGGAACTTGTCGGCGACCTTGGCGTCGTCGATGCGGTCGGCCGCGTCGCGCAGGCCGTGCACCGATCGGCACCGCGCCACCCACTTCGACGCCCACTGCGGCAGGCCGCGGCTCGGTCGTCGACGGACGTCTTCCAGATCGGCGCCGCGGACGTTGTCGGGATCCACGGCGATGCGCAGGTACGCGAGCGCCGCCGACATGCCCACGCGGTCGAGCACCCAGTCGCTCAGGATCGAGTCGACCGGCACGCCCGCTTCCGTCAACGCCACGTGCGGTGCGAGCAAGAGCGATTGCACCCGGGCCAGCACGGCCACGTCCTCGGGCGGCGCTCCCCCGCCCAGCCAGCCCTCGACCACGGCGCGGGCCGCGCCCGCCCCATCGCTCGGCGCGTGGCGCTCCACCACGAACGCCTCGGCATCGGCCAACGCCGACGGTCCCGGCTCAATGGTCTTGGGGACACGCGTGTCGTTGTATGCGAGCAGTGTGCGCGCCGCGATCGTCACGGGCACGGGGCAGCGGTAGTTCACCCGCAGGTCGTGCATCGACGCGCCCCGGAAGTACTGCGCGTAATCGATGAGGAAGCGTGGGTCGGCCCCGGCGTGGCCGTAGATGGACTGGTCGTCGTCGCCCACGCCGAACACGTCGGCCGACGGGCCCGCCGCCAGCCGCACCAACAACAGGTGCGCCGGCGTGAGGTCCTGGAACTCGTCGACCAACACATGCCGGTGCTCGCGTTGGATCTCACGACGGAACGCACCGTCAAGCAGGACGTGTTCGAGCGCGCCGTAGATCTGTTCGTCGAAATCGATCACGCCGCGACGAGCCAACTCGGCGCGATACGGATCGAACAGCGCGGCCAACCCGTCGACGTCGTCGAGGCTCGCCTCCACCTCCTCCGGGTCACGCAGACCGAGACGGATCAGCGACAGCCCGTCGATGTAGGGCGCGTACGGATCGGTGTTGAGCCGGCGTTGCTTGGCCGGCAGCAACCGTTCGAGCAACTCCCGCACGCCGCGCTCGTCGATCACATTCAGCCGTTGGCGACGGGCCCGCGCCAACAACGAGTAGCCCCACGCGTTGAGCGTCTGCACGCGGGGCGACAGCCCGGAGAGGCGCTGCGCCATCTCCTCCTGCGCCTTCTTGTTGTACGCCAGCGCGATCGTCGACTCGGGCTCGTAGCGACGGGCTTCGAGCAGGTGCCGGTAGCGCTCGGTCAACACGCGCGTCTTGCCCGATCCCGCGGGCGCGATCACACGCGCCGGGCCGAAGCCGTGATTCACGGCGGCCGCCTGGTCGGGCGCGAGGTCAGCGCCGCTCACACCGTGGTCGGGCTGCGGAAGCAGGTTCCCGGCGTCGACGGACTCCGAGTGCACGATCACCGCGCTGTCGAGGGTGGCTCCGACGGAGCCTCGCGGTCCCCCGTCGATCCACGCCGCGGCGCCGTCGGGCAGCACGACGTCCGCCGTGTCGCCCGCGGTCGCGCCGAGGCGCTCGGCCTTGCGGGCCCACCACCAGATCGGATCGCCGTTGCGGGCGTCGTAGGTGTTGGCCCACACGAGGAACTGCAGGGCGTCGCTGGCGAGTTCGAGGTCGGGGCTGAGCGACCAGACCGGCGCGGTATTCGACTCGCCGTTGCGGAACGTGGCCGCGTCAATCTGCAGGTCGATAACGACGGGCGTGCGAGTGAACCAGGCCTCGTGGAGCCGGGCGATCAGCTTGTCGCCGGTTCCGTCGACGATGATGCGCTCGCAGTCAGCCCAGGGTGCGGGCGCGTCGCCACCGGTGATGACGACACTGCGACCGAGGGCTCCGGGTGACTCCACGAGGTCGCAGGCTAGGGCGAGGGTGTGACACCGCCCGCCGAGGTGCTCAAACGCCGCTTGCGTGTTCGCTGTACTGCTTGACTTCGAGCAGGTTCCCGTCGGGGTCCTTCACGTACACCGACCAGCCCACACCTCGAGCGCCGCCACGCTGGACCGGCCCCTCGACCACATCAAGGTCGGCGCGGCTGGCGAGCGCCTGCAGTTCGGTCGGCTCGATCACCAGGCAGAAGTGATCGGTGTTGCGGCCGTTGGGTTCGCCCTCGAGCAAGTCGATGATCGTCGTCGCGTCGATACGGACCGAAGGGAAGAACGCCTTCTTGTCGCGCCACGCCTGCACGTCGATCGCTTCGAGGCCGAGCACGCCGGCGTAGAACGCGATCGACGCCTCCACGTCACGACAGATCAACACGATGTGGTCGAGGCCCGTTACGCGCATCGGCCGACAGTACCGAGACGACGAGCCGCAGACGGTCACAGACCCTCGCTCGTTAGTACGCTCCGTGCCCATGTGGGGGCGCAGCTTCATCGCCGTGCGCGGCTGAATGAGCACGAAACAACTGAAGCTTCGTCGTGCCGACGCTTGCTCTGTCTGCGCATGCGACTTGCCTGTCGGCACGGCTGCCTCGTGGGACAACGAGGCACGGACCGTGACGTGCCTGTCCTGTTTGGGTAATCAGGACGATGTTCCGCCGACGCTCGTCGAGGAGGTCGACATTGGCGTTGCCGGCGCATCCGCCCGACGCGAGGGCGAAGCCCGTCACGCCCGTCAACTCGCTCGACGCGAGGCACTCGTCGCACGCAGGCCGCTCGTCGGCCGCCTCCAGGTTGCGATGGCGGGTCCCGCAACCGAAGGACTCGAGTGGATCAAGGGAGCGACCGGCGAGGAGCGCGTCGGCGCGGTGCTCGCGTCGCTCGCCGACCAAGGTGTGTTGGTGCTGCATGACCGATGCGTTCCCAAGTCCAAGGCGAACATCGATCACATCGCCGTCACGCCGAACGGCATCTGGGTCATCGACCCGAAGTGCTACTCGGGCAAGGTGGAGGAACGGAATCGAGGCGGTTGGTTCCGGCCGGACTGGCGGCTCTACGTCAACGGTCGCGACCGGAGCAGCTTGGTCAAGGCAATGCATCGTCAACGTGTGCATGTCGTGAACGCAATCGCAGGGACCGACTACGAGGGAACCCCTGTGCGAGCGGCGTTGTGTTTCGTCGACGGCGCGTGGCCGCTCTTCCAACGCAAGCCGCTCATCGTCGACGGGATCGTGGTGTCGTGGCCGAAGAAGCTGTGGCCGATGTTGAGCGACACGACGGCGTTCAACAATGAACTCGACGCCGACAAGCGCGCGGCGTTGCATCGCCATCTAGCGAAAGCATTGCCTTCGAAACGCTGATTCCGGTCGTTCGCGACCGTTATGTCGGCCTGGCGGCCGTCTCAGAACGACGGGTTCTTCGACCGCAGCCGTAACACCGCTTCGGCCGCGTCGTGGTACGCCGCGGAGATGATCGCAAGCACCTCATCGGATGTGTTGGTCAAGGTCGATCCTTGGCCCACGGTGTTACCCGCGAGTTCGAGCGATGTGATCGCTTCGGGCGTGAATCGTTCGAAGACACTTCTGAAGGCGGACAGGTAGGCACCGCCGTCGTTCCAGATCGCAACAAGTCCTCCGTCGTAACCTTCGACGCGGACGCGCAGCACCTTTCGACCATTTCCGTGAGCAGTCGAAAGGCGAGCCCAGCCCTCGTCACGAACACCTTTCGCCCACCGGACAAGTCGCGCGAGCTCAGCGCGCGCGGACTCCGGAGCATCGTTGATCGCCTGTTCGAAATCTTCGACCCCGCCGACCGCGACCGCCTCGACTGACGTGGGCACCGTGCTGCGTCGACGCTCCTGCGACGGGTCGACGCGGCGAGGCACGAGGATCTGTTTGCCATCGACGTCGAAGGCCGACACAACGATCAGGTCGATGATGAGATCGTCGCGCGTCATTTCCTCCAGGTAGCCGACGAGCTCGATCAGATCCGGTGGCGCGCTGTCCAACACGAAGACAAGTCGAAACGAGCCGGTCGTGAGGCTGTCGGCCAACTGCATCAGGAAGCGATCGGCATCGAAGCCGATCGCAACGCCGTCGGCCACAACCTCAGCAACCGACGACTTACCAACCCGCTGCAGGTGCTTGCGCAGGCGTTCATGGAAGGCGTCGACGCTGTCACCTTTCACGAATGCGGCGTAGCTGAGAAGTTGCGCGACGACGGCACGCCTCGCCTCAGCATTTTTTGCGAGCTTCACTTCGATTAACACCACGCGCCCGCTCGGCTCGACACCGATCAGGTCGGCAGACCCGCTGCCGCAGGTGACTTCACGACCCAGCACGAACAGTTCTGACGTGCCCGATAGAGGCAACATTTCCGGCGCGACTTCGATGAGGTCGTGGAGCTTCTCCTCGAGTTCGAACGGGACAGGGGCCAGCTGCTTCCACCTCTCACCGTCATTTGCCCAGATCGCGGTCATACCGTTTTAGCCCTTTCGATACCTAAATTGGAAGGCCGTTCCACAGTGGCAAGCTGGTCAGCTGCGTCGATTGCAACTCGGCGCATTCCTACGAGATCAGAAACGTTGTGGTCGATCAGAGCCAGCCACTGCGCCTTTCGGGCTTCGCTTAGGCCACGCCAGTTTGGCGAATTCGAGAGGCCGTCGCGCACGCTCCGGATTCGGGTCGGTACCTGGCCCGGGCCGTAATTTGCCGGGTGCTGGTAGCCGAAGGCTTCCATGTATGCCGTCAGCCGATGCCTTCCCGAACGAGTGCGTTCAAGCTCCATGTCCGGCGCAAGCGCCTTTCGCCACTCTTGAGCCGTCGCCTTCGCGTCGCACCACCATTTGTTAAGGATTCGCTGGTTATACGCGGAACCCACGTGTTCCGCGATTTGCTCCTTGTCAAAGTGAGACCAACACACAATCGGGCGTCGTTGCTTGCTCGAAAGGCGGCACAGTTCTGCGATCGCAGCTTTCAGCGTTGTCGACGCATCGACCTCGTGCCGGTAAACACTCCCTAGGCGTGGAGCATCTACGACGGCGGCAAGCGCCTTGTCCGCGATGACGTGACGTACGACGAGCCTTGACTCGAGCACCTTTCGACCCTCCGCGTAACAAATACCAAGAAGGGCGGGGGACTCGGTTGGGATCGCCTCGAAGTCGATATAGATCGCTCGACGAGCCTCCTCTGGAGTCAGGATCCTCTTGCGCGGCATTTGCTCTTTCTACCTACCGGAGCTTAGGTAACGCGGAAACTCCGGCTTGGCCCGGACGAACGCGGCGCGACACCGGAAGACTCGCTGTCACACCGATTGCGCATGGTTCCGGCCATGGCGCTTCCCGATGACTTCTGGCTAAGACTCACCGACCGGCTGGCGAACACCTGCGAGCTCACGGCTTCGTTTCTCGACACGACGGTCCTCAACTGGCTCGTGGCCGACTCGCTCGTTGCGTACGGCATCGACCCGGGCGACGTGCGCCACAACCGCAGACTCAAGACGAGCGGGGTGCCCATGGCCGGGGGCTTCGCCGCGGTCTCGACTCCCACCGTGGGACTCACGACGAACTGCACGCCGTTGCCGAGCCGATCGAAGCGTGCGGCGAAGAGCCTGGCGATGACGCCGAGCGCCACCACACCGAACTACTTCAGTTTGTTGGCACGGCAAATGTTCGACCTCGGCGCAAGCCAAGCGTTCGAGGAGTGCCATCTGATCGTCGTGGCCGATGGGCCGCACCGGCGCGCCCTGGCCAGCCACTACGACGGATCATTCGCCCTCGAGTACGGCAACGAATACGACGTCAACCCGACGCCGCACCCGGTGCCAACGCCACCGTTCAACGGCTGGCGCTATCTGACGATCGTGGCCACGGTTCACCACTCTGTGCAGACCCACAACGGCTTCGGTGTCGGCATCTGGAAGGTGGAGCGCCGCTTGCGCTCGCTGTATGAGTGAGGCCACCGGACCGTCGACGCCCCCATCGACGGCCGGTGGCCACGTCCCGCCCCAGGACTAGTTGGCGCTCTTGCGCAGCCGGTCGGCTTCGGCCTGCTTGTCGCCCTCGAAGAACTCCTTCGAGTCGATCAACTCCGAGCGACGGGCCTTGCCTCGCAGCGACGACGTCGCCCGCGACGCACTCGCGAACGCGAGCTGCGCGCCGTCACCGTCGGGCGCGAATGCCTGCACCGATCCGGCCGAGTAGCCGATCGACCCGGACTCGCCGTACGCGTCGAGCCCCGCACCGAGGAACGCGAAGGTCCAACCTTCGGCTTCCTTCGCGGCCACGAGCTGCGCGATCTGGGCATGCGTGTAGCGGTGGCTCGAATTCTCTTCGCCGTCGGTGAACGTGACGACGAGGATCGTCTCGGGCTTCTTCTGCTGCACCTTGCGCGCCGCAACTCGCTCTTCCGCGAAGTGAATGATCGAGCCGGTCGCGTCGAGCAGCGGCGTGTTGCCGCGCGGCACGAACGTCGAGTGCGTCAGCTCCTCGATCTTGCTGAGCTTCTTGGCTTCGGCGAGCACTTCGAAGGGCTGCTGACTGTCGAACTGGACCAGCGTCATGCGAGCGTCGTCGCCGTCGGCAAGTTGCTCACGCAGGAAGGTGTTGAAGCCGCCGATGACGTCGCTGACCATCGAGCTCATCGAGCCGGTGCGATCGAGCAGGAAGTAGATGTGCGTTTTCGTTGTGTGTCCTCTCATAGGTGGATTGACTGATGAGAGGTATACGAGGGGGCTGTGACAACTAAGCAACTCGCACCATGCAGGCATGGCGAAGTACGACCCCCTGCACGACCACCTCAAGACCATTCATGAGGACGTCGTCAAGCTCACTTTCGGTCAGATCGAACGCATTCTCGGCGCATCACTGCCCAAGTCGGCACGCACCTACAACGCCTGGTGGGCGAACGAAAAAGAGGGTTCGCACGCGCGTTCGTGGCTCGACGCAGGTTTTGCGACGCAGCGATTGGACCTGAATGCTGCGACTGTCGAGTTCAGCAGGCAACGTCGTCGCTGAGACGCGTGACACACGACGACGGTCACGTCTGGTCCGTATCCTCGAGCATGGCCAGCACTGCGGGGTGGGACGACACGCAATGGTTCGAGAAGGCGGACAACTCGTGGACGGCGGGGTGTCGGCAGCTTCAATCGTGGTGGCGTCACAAACAGAATTTCGAGCCGGGCCCGGTTAGTGAGAAACGTCCGCGACTTGTCACGTCGTTGCTGCCCATCGGCCACGACACCAGCGCGAACTTCTTCGGTCCAAAAGTGGTCGCTGCCATCGAAGCCCGTCTTGCGTCAGGCCTCGATGCCGGCATCATCAACACCGACCGCCTGTATCGAAACCTGTTGTCTTCACAACCGGCATGCTTCAACCTCTTCGGCGAGTTTGCCGAGGAGCCGAACGCCCTGCTGCCTTGGGTGCAAACGATCGACGCCGAAGCGACCTCCGTGAGGAGCATCGATTTCGAATGGGCGCCCAGCAAGAAGGAGCACTTCAATGGCGGCTCCGCGTTCGATTCGTACGTGGTGTACCACGCTGGCGGTGCGCGCCGATTTCTTGGAATCGAGTGCAAGTACGCAGAGGACCTGGCGAAGAGCAACATCACTGTCCGACAGCCCTACATCGACTTCACCGACAGCCACGGTGACCTCTGGATAGAAGGCGCGAGTCATCGGCTCAACGTTCCCCAACTCCGCCAGTTCTGGCTCAACACGTTGCTGGGGCAGTCGCTGAAGGAGAAAGAGAACTTCGATGCAGGCCGGGTCGTCGTGATCGCTTCGAAGTACGACACGAAGGCCGAACAGGCCACGGCATTGGTTCGAAGCGAACTGCGCGCACCCGACAGCTCGATAGTCTGGGCACCCTACGAGACAGTGACCGCTGCGATGCGGCCGACGCATCCGGACTGGGCCGACTGGTTCACCGAGCGTTACCTCGATTTCTCTCCGGTCGCCCACCGACTGAGCGAGAACGACCCACGACGATCTGGCGCCTCAGACCCTGATCTCGAAGGTTTCCGCAAGCTGCAAGTACTCGGAACGCGGGTGTGCGGTGATGAAGGTGTCGTAGCGCAGATTCTGGAACATCGAGAAACACCCAACGCTGACCTTCTTGCGCTCGACGCTCGGGCGCAGCAACTGGCCGATGACCTGCGCGCTCTCCGCGAGGCACTCGCCCGATTTCTTTCGTAGAAAGTCCGAGCGGGAGCTGTACCGATTGGGTAAGTGCGCCCGAGCGGTGAGTCGCCCTACGACGCGAAGCGCTCAACTTCCTCGATCAAGCACCTGAACGACGATGGGTCACCCGTCAGCGTCGCGAAGCCCTCGACGTTGGCGACCTGCCCCGGATTGACGTTGCTCGTCGACGCGAAGCCGTCACCAATCTTCGTGCCCGCGTTGTCTTCCACCCCGACGCTGATCGTGTAGTCCGACGCCTTCGACGAGTGGTTCGTCACGCGTAGCGCCACGTTGACCGTGCCGTACGACTCCTTGCAGCTCACGATCTCCACATCGGCCGCCGGAGGATGCTCGTCGTTGGTGGAGAAGTCGCTCTTCACGCCGCTCGGTGTGTCGTTGCTCGTGTCCACGGTGTCGTCTTTCGAACTATTGCCACCGCCACCCACGGCGGCGCCAATCACGACCAGCAGTAACAGCCCACCGAGGATGAACCGCTTCTTCTTGAACCACGGGCGCATCGCCTTCGCGCGCGCCTTGGTCGCCTTGGCCTCTGCCTTTGCGTCTTTGTATTCCGCCACGTCCCACTCCCCTTGTTGGTTGACGGGAAGGCGGTAGGGCGCAGGTGTGACAGCCCGACGCGATCAACACTCCACGTAGCCGTTGCCGACCGGGAGACACGTCGTGTCGTCGGGCCACCCGCTGTCGGAGTTGTCGCTGCACCGGCTGAATCCACCGGCGAGCCACACCAAGGCGATCAACCACCAGATCCAGTTTCCGGCCTTGGACTTCTTCTCGTTCGACGTCATCGCTACCGACATACGCCACCCGTGTGACAACTACTGCGGCGTCACAGTCACGCCCTACCGGAGGGCATGGCAATCGCGAAACCACACCGACGTAGTTGTCACACCCGGGCCCGACCCTCGTCGCCGTCAGTCACGGCAAGAGGAGAGGGAACCCCGGGGTGCGTCAGGAACAAGTGGATCGAGTGGTGCAATTGATGGGCGCCATGGCGACGGGCGACGCGTCCGCCGCCTTCGCCCTCTACGAAGAGTTCGGCGCGGTGATCCGTCGCGTGCTGCGCGTGCACCTCGGCGATCTCGGCCTGCACAACCCCGACTCCGAAGAACTCGAGGGCCTCACCCTCGACGCAGTGATGGCGTTGCTGAGCGCGGCGCCGTCGTGGAAGCCCGACGGCGGTGCGATGCCCTGGACGTGGGCCGAGCGTCGCCTCCGCGCCATCGCCCGTGGTCACATTGGTCAGTGGGCCGACGAGCTCAACGACGACCACGACGGCCCGGCCGCGCCGGTCACGCCCGCAGTCGACCATGACCACATGGACCACCTTGTGCAGGCCGCAGCCAAGGACGGCACCATCCGGTTGCTGCTCGAAGCGTTCTCGATCGCGTGCACCGAACGCGACGCACAGATCCTCGTCGCGGTGAAAGCCCAAGCGGCGGCCGGCGATCCGTCACCGGCGAACACTGTTGCGGCGGAACGCGGCATGAAACCTCCGGCGGTACGGCAGGCCGCGAAACGGACGCGTGACCGCGTGTTGGATCTCGCGGCGAAGAACCCCAAGTTCGCACCGCTCGCCGACCTGCCGCTGCTCGCGCCATGAACGCCGAGGACACGTGGCGCGAAGCGTTCGAGGCGGAGGACGCGGAGCCGAGCGACTGGGAACCGGATCTGGTCGCCCTCGAGCAACGTATTCGACTCCACCTCGAACGGCGCGGGTGTGAGTGGGCGTCGATCGCGGCGTCGGTGATCGCCGCGCGGGCCTTCGGACGACTCGACCAACCGACTTTTGCCGCAAAGCTGGGGCTTCCAGAACAGTCGCTACGAATGCTGGAGGGTACGACCGATCGCTTTAATCAAACCCTGGAGTGACACGGTCTAGATCGACCTGGGTCGCCGAGGTCACCCGCAAGTACTTGGCTACCTGCTGGATGAATTCACCAGCCTTCTTACGGACGAGTTCGGCGCGGTCTTTCGCTGCTTTGTAATCGACCGACTCGTCTGTCGAAGTTCCTGCGACGCGGATCGAGACGGCGCAGTCGAGCGCCTCCTTCGCAAGTTCAATCGCCCGAAGATCGTCGACGACCAGCATCACGTGGAAGTACGAAGCCCACACCTGCGCCCGTGCGTCTCGCACCGCCCTGGCGACTTTCTCGTCGGGCTCCTCTTTCCGGATTTCCTCTGTTCGACGGCGAAGCTGAGCTCCGGAATACTCCATAAGCAGCCGGCAGAATTCGGTCGCCGACCGAATCTGCTCCTCGCGCAATTTCTGTTGCCGGTCACGGAGAACCCCGAGCCCGTACGCGACCACCGCTGCCACGATCGCTCCGGCAATCCCGAGTGCTTGCGCCATCAATGCTCCTCTTGGTACAGCGCCAACAGCCGCATGGCGACGTCTCGCCCGACAGTTGTCCCCGCCGGATCCAGCACCCGCGCCGTCGGCCCCAACCGCAACAGCAACCGTTCGAGCCACGCGTCACCCGCGGCGTCGACGGTGAATTCCGTCGCACCATCGTCACGGTCAACCACGTCGCGCACCGGGTAACGCTCCACCGCCCAGCGCTGTTCGGGCTGCACCTCGATCCGCACCGCGATCACGTCGCCACCCTGCGGGTCAAACGCCACATCGGTGCGCATCGTGGGCTGCCGCGGCACGAACGACTCGCCGGTGTGGCGCACGGAGCGCACCCGGTCGACGCGGAAGTCGCGTTCGGCCTGCGCGGTGTTGCAGTAGCCGATCATGTGCCAACGCCCGTCGACGGCGAACAGCGCCAACGGTTGCACCACGCGACTCGTCACCTCGTCACGCGCCGCGCTGTAGTACTCGATCTCGATGCTCATGTGCGCGTCCATCGCCGCTTGCAGCGCGGCGAGTTCGGGCGGGGTCGGTATCTGCACTTCGAGACCTTCGACTTCACCACCGATCGCCCGCGCCACTTTCTGCAGCGCCGAGCTCAACGCGGACGTCGTGCCCACCCCGGGAGCGTGGAAGAAGAAGTTCGCCGCAGCTACGAGACTGAACGCGTCACTGGCGGTGAGACGCAACGGCCGTCCGAGGTTGCCGAAGCCGTCGACGTAGATCCGGCCGTCTTCTTCCCACATCTGCACATTCGACAAGGCGACGGGCTCAACCTCGCCGAGCAGATGCAGGTCTTTCTCGATGCGCGACAGCGGCACGTTGAACGTGGACGCGATCTCTTCGGGCAATACACCGTCGCGTTGATCCGCGATCCAGGGCACCACGGCCAACAACCGACTCAGCCGCGAGACAACGTCTTCCCGGCTCACTTCGCCATCCCCCGCAACCACTCCACAACGTCGGCCCGCAACGACTCGGGCCCGAGCACCTCGGCGTCGTCGAGCATGCCGAACAGCCACGAACGAAACGCACCACGGTTGCGCACCTCGAAGGACACGATCGACGAACCGTCGTCGTCGAGCGACACCTCGGCTAGGTCACCCATCGACTCGGTGACGAAGGCCGCCAGCGTCGGGTCGGTGATGCGCACCACCGCGGTGACCGGTTCGTCGCCCGGCAGCTGCCAGGGTGCGGGCAGCACGTCGGCAGCACGGAACGTGTCGGGCACCGTGAACGAGCCATGCGCTCCCGCAGTGACGTCGCCGGCGATGCGATCGACCCGGAACGTGCGCTGCTCGCCTCGTTCGTGATCGAACCCGGCGACGTACCAATAGCCGTTGGTGAAGAACACGGCGTAGGGATCGACGCGGCGGCGCTCGCCCTTGTAGTCGAACTCGATCGCGGCCCGCACCCGTCGCGCCGCGAACAACGCCGGCAAGAGATCTTCCGCGGGCAGCGTGGCCGTGGTGGGCACACCGCGGCGCGGGTCGCCCACCGCGCCGACCTTGCGCATGACGTCGGCCGGCGCCGACTCGCCGATCTTCACGGCGGACAACGCGAGTTCCAACGCGATCGACTCGTCACGCGTCAGCTTGAGGTCCTGCAGGTAGTACTCGTCCTCACGGATTTCGTAGAACCAGCCGTCTTCGGTTTCGGTGGCACGCAGCGGGACGTCGTTTTGTTTCAGCGCGTCCTTGTCGCGTTCGAACTGGCGACGCATCGACTCGGGCTCGGGCGGATAGCCCGGCACCTTGCTCGCGATCTGTTCACGCGTGCGGGGGCCGCGTTCGGTGAGGAGATACAGGAGCAGCGACATCTGCCGCTCGAGTGGATCAACTTTTCTCGCCCCCATGGCGTCGCAGGATAGGAGCCGCCGCATCGAGACGACGGGAATCGTTGAGAGCGCGAGCTATGGAATTAGTCAGCAGCGACAGGGGCGCCGTCGGCACCGAGGACATCCCTCTGTGTACCGGCCGACCGCCTCTTCCAGGTCGATGCCGACCTGGTTTGCCAAAGAGGCGAGCCACGCCACTGCATCGCCGAATTCGTGGAGTTGTTCGTCTCGCGTGCCTTTGCGCACCGCCTTGGCAAGCTCGCCGACCTCTTCGGCGAGCCAGGCCACGGTTGCCGGGATCCCCCGTTCGCGGTCGCGCTCACCGTAGGTCTCGTCCATGAGTCGTTGAAGATCCGCCAAAGTTGTCATCGAGGTCCTCGGATAGGTCGGTTACGCATCGACGAGCAAGGCTCGCTGTAGCTCGCGGTCAAGAGGAGTCAGCATCCGGAACCAGACGGTCATCGGCTTTGAGCCTTCGTGCCGTAACGGGACGACGAGTCCGCAATACAAAAACGCCGAGGTAGAGCGGTCTCGACGAACGAATAGGTGGATCCGGCGGCCGGTGTCGAGCGCATCAGTAATTTCGCGGCCTCGCTTGCCTTCCGGCGCGGTGGTCGACTGCGAAGTCCAGTGGAACAGCTCCGATGACTCGAAGCGATCGACGTATTCGGCGCCGGACTTTTCGGGATCCTTCACCAAGGTCACGAACAAGACCGTGTCGTCGGGAAGACCTACATGACCGGACTGGCCCCAGCTGCCGAAGTTGTACTCCACACCGAACAAGGGCGCCGTGTCCTGACGCGTGAATGCCTCGCCAACTCGGTCACCCAACGGGTTCCATAGCGACGGATCGACGCGATCGATCAGCTCGCCGACAATCGTCATGTTGGTCGTGCCTGCGATGTCGGGATAACCAGCTGCTGTCGACGAGAGGGCGTAGCCATTGTCATTTCGGGCCAACGTTTTCAGGACAGGTTTTGTGCCATCCGTGTCTCGAAGCTCCACAAGCACGCGGCGACCAACAAAGTCTTCCGGCGACCGCCCTTTCGCCCAACGAAAGCGAACGACGTCACCGTGGCGCACTGGATCCTCACCGCCGGCCATCGAGTCGCCGCGTACGGTGACGAGGAACTCGTCGGGATCAGCGACCGAACTGCCACGAATTTTCAGACGATGCGGCGCGACATCGGCGGGGACCGGTGCACTGAAAGCCCCGCACGCAATGGCATAGGTCGGAAAGTGCGGCAGCGACGCGGATGTCGTGTCGATGACCTGCCTTCCGCTGGGTGCCATCGTCCAGCCGAACGCACCCTGACGAAGAATCACGCGATGGTCGGTGCCCGGATGGCCCGCTGACGGTCCGAACCACCGCCGCAGCAGTGAAGGCAGCACGTTGGCGTCACCGCCCGGAAGAGTCGCCGTGTTAAGCGCAATCTTCACGAACCGGCCGACATACACCTCCCCGTCCGCTTCAAATTCAACGATGCCTTCAGGCACCGCTGGGTCACGGGACCGATCGAAGCGCAGGATCGGCGATCCCCCGGAGTGCGACACGCGCAGTGTGATCGCGTCTTGTGCAGCATCACGACCACGTTCCAAGTAGTCGTGGAGCCTCCACGCGACCATCTCCGCCACCATTGCTTCGAATGTCTCGGTCAGAGCAGTGTCGATCTCGAACGTCGGAGTGAACTGGCCGCCATCGACGGAAAACCACGGCCCGCCGCTCCACGCCGCGATCGGATTCCGCTCCCAGTAACGCTGCCACTTCGACGCCTCCACTACATCGACACGGGGAAACTCGTTCTCATCCACATCGAGTGAAAGTCGTGGGTCAGCCTGGATGAGCTTCAGGCTCCGAACAGCGAGATCCCCGACTGGCATACCGGAGAGGAGCCGGCCGTCATGGAGGAGTGCTTCGAGAGTCACCATCTTGAACGAGCGTTTCATCGCCGTGGTCTCGAGCTCCCGCAAGAGCTCGCCGGCGGAGGCAAGCACCGCAGCCTCTGACGCATCGAGCAACTGAAGATCACGCAGGAGGTCGAACCATCCGCCGGCACGTCGCTTTGCGGCACGGATACTGCCGCCAGCAAGCGCGATCTGAAGGGCCGACGGCCGTTGGCCTTCCTCTTCGGCGAGCTGGACGCAGAGGTCGCGCAGCGCGTCGGTCGCAGCGGGACGGCGTTCTTTCACCAGGGACGTAAGAAGGTCGATCGCTTCAAGCGAGTAGTCCACCGAGCAGTCATCGGCAAGCACAAGGTTGCCGTCGCGGAGAGCGTCGTCGAGCTCACGGCGTGTGGGTAGCCGCCCGAGTCGCAGCGATAGCAACGTCCTCAGGGGCGCGAGGAAGGAGCGATGGTTACCGACAAAGTCGACGACCTCCAGGTGCGCCTTGTCGTCCGAGACGCGCAGGCCGCGACCGAGTTGTTGCAGAAATAGAACCGGGGACTCTGTCGGCCGAAGCATTAACACGGTGTCAATCGTTGGCACGTCGACGCCTTCATTGAAGAGGTCGACGGTGAACAACACCTTCAAGTCGCCACTCTCCAACCGTTCGACCGCACGCTCTCGAAGGCCTGGCTCAGACTTGCTGTGAAGCGACACCGAGGGGACGCCTCGTTTGCCGAAGTACGCCGCCATGTAGTCGGCGTGGCGGATTGATACGCAGAATGCAAGCGTGCGCCCTCCGGCGCGTGCTGACCACTCTCGAAAGGCCGCGTCGGCTCGTTCCGTTGTGATCACTGCTTCGTCCAGGCCTGCCGGTTCGAACCGACCGTTCCGCCAAGGAATCGGACGGAAGTCGACTGTGTCGGCGACGCCCCAGTAGTGAAACGGCGACAACTCTCCTTCTTTAATGCCTCTAACAAGGTCGCACCGGTAAACGAGGTTGTCGCCGCAGAGCGCCAGCAGGTCAGCGCCGTCGAGGCGGTCTGGCGTTGCCGTCAAACCGAGGAGGAATCGCGGTTCAAAGTGATTGAGAACGCGCCGATACGTTGCCGCCGACGCGTGGTGGAACTCGTCAACAACGATGTACTCGAAGTCCGCTGCCCCGAAACTGCCGAGGTGTCGCCACAGCGTCTGAACGCTCGCAAAGACGACATCTGCGGACGGGGATTTCTCGGCTCCGCTGAAGAACCCCAACTCCGCCGTCGGACGCACGGCGCGAAACACGTCGCGAGCCTGAGAAAGGATTTCGTCGCGATGGGCGACGAAGAGAACCCGGGGAAACTCGCGTCGATTCGAATCGAACGCTGCGAGCCACGTCTTGCCAAGGCCCGTCGCTAAGACCACCAGTCCGGCCGCGTGGCCGCCCTCGCGTGTTTGTTCCAACGCGGCCAGAGCTTCTGACTGAATGGGCCGCGGCGTTGGCAGCACTGTTGGCGGCTCGTCGGCAAGAACCTGATCCCCGACCGCTTCGTCATCCGCTGCGCTCGTGGACGTGCGGGCCATTTCGCGCCGTTGTCGATACGCGGCAACCCAGGAGTCATCGACCGCTTGGCTGCGCGGGTCCGCCCAGAGGCGGTCGAAGGCCTCGACCAGCCCGGAGAGTTGCGATGTGCCGAGCGACCATTCGACACCTCCGGCGATGCCGGACTGGCTCAGGTTGTTGCTGCCTACGAAACCGCGCGCCATGGAGGAGTTCGACGACCAGAAGAGGTACGCCTTTGGATGAAAGCTCGTGCTGGGGTCTGCGAAGACGCGAATGTCGAGCGATCCGGAGCCTGTGGTCAGTTCGGCCGTCCGCTTCAGATCAAGGAACCGAGCTATCGCACTTGGGTCCGTGACGTTCAGATAGTCGGTCGTAAGGACGCGAACGGTTGCTCCTCGCTCGAGGGCGTTGCCGAGACGTCGGACGAGAAGATTGAGGCCGGAGTTCATGATGAAGCTGACGAGGATGTCGATCCGGTCGAACGCGTCGGTTATGAGTGCCCGAAGTAGCTCCACTTTGAGCAACCGCTCGTCTGCGCTATCGATGAGCTCAATGTCGCCCGTTCCGGCGTTCGGAAGCGACAACGAGTCGAACTCCGACGCCACAAATCGCAGGCCGCCTGACTGACCGGAGCCTCCCCCACCAAACCGGGGAATGACGTGGACATGAAAATGGCGGACCAACTGACCTGCGGCAGCGCCGACGTCGAAGCCCACGTTGTAGCCATCGGGCACATGCCGTACATCGAGTATCCGCTTCACCTGGTCGACGAGATCCCAGACCTGCGCCTTCTCGTCAGTGGACAGATCCCACCAAGACGCGAGTTCTCGCCGCGGCACCACAAGCGTATGGCCAGGAGTAACCGGTTGCGGGTCTCCAATGGCGAACGCCGAGGCGTTCGAAGCAAGCCATTCGCGACGTGGCACATCGAGGAAGGGTGAGTCGTCGAACACAACCCGCTACTTAATGCCGCGCTTGACCTGACGAACTCGAGCGCGCATTAGTCTTCGTCGTCGGCCAAGTCGTCGTCGACATCATCACTCAAGGACTCGATGTAGTCCCGACGCACATCGCGCAAGGTGACCTTCGCTGCGGCGTCGACGTAGAAAAACCGCCACCCGTTGGTGTGCCTGTTGGTAATGGCGACGGCTGCGGGTGAGGGCGACGCGAACACCTTCCCGTTTACGTCGATACGGCCATCGGGCAGCACCGTCGCGGTCTGGGTGTGCTTGTTCGATTTCGGCGTAAGCACCGTCCCGGGATACAGACGGCCGGCGTTGATCAGGTCAACAACGTCTACGCCAACCTTCGCCCGCTTCGTAGTGGTGGACGCAAAGTTCGAAACGTGACCAGCGGGCACTGGCCAGATTTCACACACCATCGCAATGAGTGCATCGCGACGCGCCCGGATCTTCTCCTCCGTCCACTCGTCACCGGCCGCTTCAACCAGCTTGCGATTGAGCAGAAACACGTCGTGCGCGTTGAGCCCGGCGCGCTTGCCATTGTCTCCCAGCCACGCCGCGTTCGACACCTTCGCATTCAGCGTGCCGTTGAGGAGCGTCAGGTTTCCGATGTTGTGAATTAAAGGCTCCCGCTCCGCCTCTTGCGTGGGGCCGTCCGTCAAAGGCCAGTGCGTCTGCCACTTCCTCGGCATCACATGCTCAATATGAAGCTTCCCGCGTACCACTCGTTCGGACCCCAGGCCCGCCTTCCCGTTGCGGAACCCGCGCAGATTGTCCTCGATTGCCTCGAGCACCATTCGCAGCCGGCCACGACTAAGGCGGCGATAGGAAAGCTGATTCTCGAGTTCGATGCGCAATTCGTTGTCATCGGGCCAATAGCGACTTCCGACGGATTGTTCGGCCAAGTAGGTGCGGATTAGGTCACCAGCCTGCGCCCTCCCGTTTTTGCGAACGAAGGTGATCATTTCAGCCACCGCTTGCGAGTAGCTCTTCGACGCAGCTCGAACCAGCATTCGTCGAACCATCCAGCTCTCAATACTGTCCAGCGCTAACTCGATTTGCTCTCCATCGATGGCAGGCTCCGTTGGATCAAGCAAGTAGAGAACTAATGGCTTGATCACTTCGCTCTCGAGAGCCGAAGTCCGATAGCCGAATAGGCCGAGTCGGGAGATTGTCGGCGACGAGGAAGCCGCCTCCTCTGTGAAGCTGCGATACACCGAGGCCGCGTCGCTGATTTCGCGCACGAGGTCCGACATTGCCTTCGCCGACTCGAAGTCACAGTACGACTTGAATCTCGCGAACACTTCCGACGCGACGACGATCTCCCCTGTCTTAGCGCTGAGCCAGTGGTTGAGAAAGGCAGACGAGCGCGGATAGCGAAACCGCCCAACATTGATCTCTGTCTCCCAGAATGCCGTTTCGAACTCTTTCCAGGAGTGCTCGTAGATCGACTCGACGTCGACGGCGCTCTCCTGCAGTCGCTGGAAGACGAAGTTCTTTATGAGATCCGCCGCGGTGAGTTGAGCACCGCGAGCGTTCAAGGTTTCAAAGATCTCCTGTGCGTTCTCGTCCGCAGTGAGATCTATAACGACAACTTGGAGAAGCTCGCGGACGGTTCGTTCAATCGCTTCCGAACGCGCCGCAATCGCTTCATCGCCCTCGAGTAGGAGCCACTCACGCGCCTGTTCTGTAAAGAAGCGATGGGCGTGCACCATCCGTTCGTTCGCAAACCCAACGGCGCCGTAATCAACCGGATGGACGGCGCCCATAACCGCATTAAACGGAGCACGGTCGCGATTCGTCGGCCAGACCTTGAACCGATCCTCGGGATGCTGGCAGAACGCCTCTGTGTTCTCGACAAGCGACTCCAGGCGCAGCGCAGGCGCGACCGCGCCGGCCTCGGCGAGCACGGCGTGAAGAGCGTCAAGGAGAAGTTGCAACGTCGTAAGGCGTTGTTGGCCATCGATGATGGTGCGCTCCTGCATCAGCCCGATGGCGTTGGAGGTCTGCTGCAGCACGACGGCGCCGAGGAAGTGCGGAGTTACCTGGCCGCCGGGGTTTGCGAGCGCTCGGTCCGCCACCCGGGTCACATCCTGCCAGAGTGGTTCCCACTGGTTTTCCCGGTTCCAGACGTAGGGACGTTGGAACAACGGCACGATCAACCGTTGTGGCATGTTGAACACCATCTGCGGTGTGCGCACTTGCGTTTCCACGCTGTCCCCCTGTACGAGCCTGTGCCGCATCACCGTAGCCACGGACATCGGACCGTCGTCGCCCCCTCCGTGTCCGTACCGGGTGAGACACCTTGGATCCACCGTTCTTTTTTGAGAGGGCGATGAAGGTGAGACTCGATGTCGACCACAGACAACCACGCGATCGCCGAGAATGGCGATCTGCGCAATAAGAAGAATCCCGGGGAAGGCCGCGCCAAGCGGCGAACCTTCGAGGCCGGTTTCAAGCTGCGTGTCCTCGAGGAGTGGGACCGCGCCGACGCGCCGGAACGCTCGGCGATCCTGCGGCGCGAGGGCATCTACTCGTCGGTGATCTCGGACTGGAAACGCCAAAAGCGTGAAGGCCGCCTCGTTGAAGACCAGGGCGCGAGGACCCCAAGCGGTCGCGGCGGCCCCTCCTACGCCGAAGTCGACCGCCTCCGCCGCGAGAACGAGAAGCTGCAAGCCGAACTCGCCAAAGCGAAGTTCGTGATCGAGGTCCAGGGAAAAGTCACCGCGCTCTTGGAGCAGCTCACGAAGAGCGCGGACTCCGACCCCAACGAGACGTGATCCTCGACAACGCGGTCGACGAACTCGAGCCCAGGATCGGCCGCGAAGCCGCGTGCGAAACGATGGGCCGCAGCCGCGCCACCCACTACCGCCACCGCCGCGAACCGCTGCACGGCCCGCCTACACCACGACCAGCATCGCCACGCTCCCTGGGCCCCGCCGAACGCGCCGACGTGCTGGCCGCCCTCAACGAGGAACGCTTCTGCGACAAAGCGCCCGCTCAGATCTGGGCGACACTGCTCGACGAAGGCACCTATCTGGCATCGATCTCGTCGATGTATCGGATCCTGCGGGCCGAACACCAAGTGCGCGAACGCCGCCAGATCGCCCGGCACCCAGCGCACGTGAAACCCGAACTGCTCGCGACTGGTCCGAATCAGGTGTGGTCCTGGGACAGCAGCAAGCTCGCCGGCCCGCACAAGTGGAACTGGTTCCACCTCTACGTCATCTTGGACGTGTACTCCCGCTACGCCATCGACTGGCTCGTCGCACCACGCGAATCCGCCGCGCTCGCCGAAGAGTTCATCGCGGATGCCGCGTTCAACCACGGCGTCGGACCGGGCCAGCTCACCCTGCACGCCGACCGCGGCTCATCGATGACATCCAAGACCGTCACCCAGCTCCTCGCCGACCTTGGCGTGTTGCAGTCGCACAGCCGGCCGCACCAGTCCAACGACAACCCGTTCTCCGAAGCGCAGTTCAAAACGCTGAAGTACTTCCCGACGTTCCCGAAACGCTTCGCGAACATCAACGCGGCACGGGCCTTCATTGACGCATTCTTCGGCTACTACAACCAGCAGCACCGCCACTCAGGCATCGGACTGCACACCCCAGCCGACGTCCACTTCGGCCGCGCCGACGCCGTCCGCGCCCAACGCCAACTCGTCCTCGACGCCGCCTACGCCGCACACCCCGAACGCTTCCGCCGCCCGCCCAGCGCGCCCGCGTGCCCGAAGCAACATGGATCAACCAACCCCAGGAGACGCCCCTCGCCACCCAAGCCAGCTAACCCGCCGGTGTCTCACCCTGGCTGACACGCTCCGGCCATGCGATAACTGTCACACTGACTTCGTATCGTCCGGACTTGTGAGACGACGCAGGGGCAAGGGATGGGGTCACTAAAGACAGGCGGAGGTACGAGCGCAGTCGCGTCGTCCGCTCACGCGGGGTGCGAGCGCTACCGGCATACCGACCCGATGATCGTGCCCAAGAACCGTCGCGAGATCGCGAAGCTGCTCGGCAAGCCCGACACGTCGGCCGGCATCCCCGACGCGCGCTGGGTCCGCGCGATGACGTTCGAGCGACTCGTCCACCACGAGAACTTCGTGTCGCAGCTACTGACCACTGCGGTCGGAGCGCTGCATCTTGACCGCCCGGACGGGATCCGTCGGGCCGACGGCAAGATCAACACTGCAGACACCGCGTCTGCGATCCAACAGGCTCACACCAACGCGCTGGCCGGCGAAGCCACGATGATTACCGGTCTCGCGGTTCCCTTCGCTGGCCTCGAAGACGAGTCGGCCACCAACGTGAAACCCGATTTCGCCATCGTCATTCGCAAGAACGGAAGCGACGGCACATGGCTGATCATGGGCGACGCCAAGGACTACGAACGCGTTCGCTCCCGCATCGACGACGGCCGTCTACTCAAAGGCTTCTTACAGGTCGCGCTCGGCGCCGAATCGGCCGAACGTTGGTCGGCGCTGCCCGATGGAATGCAGGTGCACTCCTGGGGTGCTCTCGCCGTGCCTCGTAACGCCTTCTTGCAGCCCCAGGCCGTGGTGGAACGCCTCGATGATCATCGCGAGGAAGTGCGAACCCGCGCCCAAGAACGCCTCGACCTTCTCAAGGAGGGCACCAAGCCCACCGAGGACGAGTTGCTCGACTACGTCACGCACCTCCAGGCCACCTACGACCCGGCGTCGTGCCCGTCCTGCACGTTCTTCAACTTCTGCCGCGACGAGATCCGCCAGTCGACAGACCCCGCCGATCGCCTCGTGGAGATCGGCATTCGTCCCGAGCGCCGCACCGCTCTCGCGCCGCTGCTGAGCGATACAAGCGCCAGCGTCAACGCTCCCCCGTCGGTCGTCGCCAACGTCAAGGCAACGCTCACCGGGCTCCCGGCGCCCACCGGACGACGACGCTTTGATCTCGCCGGCGAACCCGGCACCATCAACGTCGTCCTCGCCAAGTCCGACGCCGCCGCGCTCGGCGTGCACGGCATCGCCATCCAACGTGTTGGCGCCGGGCCATGGGTCACCCACACCTTCGACGACCCACAGTCGCCCGCGACACGCGCGCATGTCATGCATCTCCTCGGTGAGCAACTCCAAGCTGCGATAGAGGAGACAAACCCGGTCAGCCTCGTGCTGCCCGACGCGCCAACCGGCGATCTGCTCGTCTCCATCGCCGACTCGCTCGCCGGCGTCGAAACAAGCCGCCTGCGCTGGCAGCGCGACCTCGAAGTCGGCCGCGCCGCGCTGACCTTTGACGGCGAGCCGGCCATGGTCCCTGCGCCGCTCACCGAAACGCAGCGCCTCGCTGTCAGCTTCCTGCTCGAAGAGGACCGCGCCCGTTCCATCACGTTGCGCTTCCCACTGATCAACCTGCGCGACACGCTCTCCTCGTACTTGATTGCCGGTGGCCCGACGTTCGAGGCCGGCCGTCTCGATTACCTCGTGCGTTGGGCAGAGGCCAACGCGCCGCTCAACCATCAAGACGTCTCAGACGACATTGCGGGGTCCGCGCAAACTCCGGGCGCCCGGCTCGCGAACGAAACCTCAAACCGAATCAACGCCGCCCGGCGCCGCGACCCCGCCGAGTACGTGCGCCTCGTTACCGCGGAAATCGCCTACAAGACCGAGGTGTTCGACCGCGCTCTCGCCGCCCTCGCCGCGCGGCCCGTGTCGACAATGCGCCCGATCTACCAGGCCATCGAGGCTGATGCCCAGACCGTGTGGCGAGCGCGTCTCGCGCTGCACGCATCTGATCTCGTGCGCTTCGGCCGCACCTCGCGCAACTGGCGGAACAACCAGGTGCCGCTGCGTGAAACCGACTTGGACTGCAGCGACCGACTCACTGCTCTTGGCAATCCGTCGGCGGCGCACGACCTCGCGGCCGACGCCGGCACTGCGAAGGTCACACTGGCCACGGTGACCAACGCCGCGCCCATACGACTGCGGTTCCACTCGCCCCGGTTCAAGCCGGGCATGGCGGTCGTCGCCCTCCACGTGAACGGCTCGCCCTGCGTCGAAGACGCGACGGTCACGGTGCAGAAGGGTTCGTTCAAGTTTGCCGACCTGTCGATGGGTGAGCTGTTTGAGACCGACGGCGACGATCTCCGCTGGCGTCCTGCCGTGCACATAAAGCTCAATGTGGGCGACGAGGTAATCGTCGCCGACACGTCGTGGTTCGAACCGGCGAAAAACAATAAGGCGTTCACGGTCGACCGCCCCGCGCGCGACACCGATTTCGCGCCGAAGGAGACCTGCACCGCCGACTCCTACAAAAACGACTCGGACAACCACCGGTGGTGCTGCCGCTCCCACGAAGACGCCGAAGCCGAATACGCCGACGTGCTTGCGGAGCGTCGTGAACGTGGCGAACTCAACCCTCAGGTGTGGCCACCCGTCGTCGACACCGACGCATTCGACACGCCCGCCGCCGGCTCACCCACCGGCGACGACGAAGCCGACAAAGTACCGGTGCCAGCCAATCTCACCTTGGATGACATCGACTGATGACGGTCGAGTTCACACCGCCGCGCGTCGCTCCTGACCCGAACGTCATCACGTGGCACGGCCACGCTGTGGCCGGCAACAAGCGTGAAGCGCAACGCGCCATGGAGATACTGAGAGACGCGTTGCCGCTTGACGGCCCCCACGAACGCATCCTGCTGCGTGCGGCCGCCGGCGCCGGTAAGTCACACACGCTCAAGTACATGGTGCAGGAAGCGCTCAAGGAGCCGATGTGCGGGCGGGTCGCCATCACTGCGTTCGCCAACAAGCAGATCTACCCCCTCGCCGCAGACCTTGGCGACGTCTTGGGCAAGGACAACGTCTGCTTGTTCGCAGCGAAGGATCGCATGGGCGAAATCGCGCCCTCAATCAAAGACCGCGTCACGACCGTGTGCGAATACCGCGACGTCCCACAGACCGCGCAAGTCGTCGTCGCGACGACCCACAAGTTCGAGTACACGACTCGCTATCTCAAACAGCACCTCGGTCTCGCCGCAGACAAAGAGCGTCTGTTCGACGTGCTGTTCGTCGACGAAGCGTGGCAGCTCGCCCTGCACCGCTACGCCAAGGTGTCCAACATCGCAAGGGTTGTTGTCGGCGTGGGCGACGTTGGGCAGCTGCCGCCCCTCGACCGTGGCAACAACCCGTGGCGAGGTGACCCCGGCTACAACCCGTACCGCGCCTGGCCTACCGCCTACGAGGAAGACGCTGTCACGTGGGCAACCGAGCTGCCCGCAGTGTGGCGACCCACGTTTCAGCAACTCGAGTTGTGGCGGGCGTTCTACGCCGACTGGGACGACCTCAACTGCGTCGCCGGCCCCGCAGACCGCACGGTGAATCTCGACGCGCCACATGACGTGTGGAGTGCAATTGCCACCGGCGTGCCCACACTGCTGGAAGTCGACGGACTGGCTGAGCCCGAAGCACCCGACGTCGACCTGCCGCTGCTGAGCGTCGTCGAACAGCTGCTCGACGACTTGCTCACGGCCGGCTTCACCGTGCGCTCGCAGCGGTACGACGATGACGGTTCGCCAAGCGAACAGGTTGAGGTTGTGCTCGACAAGCCAGGCGCCGATCCGCTCATCGCCGTACTGGCCACGCGCAACCAGGCCGTGCAGGACGCGGAGGCGATGGTCGCTCGCCTCCAGGAGAAGCATGACCTGGCGCCAAACGTGCTCGTGGCATCAACGGTCGACTCATGGCAGGGCCAGACAAACGCACTCACAGTTGCACTGCATCCGCTCTCTGGAGCGAGCCAGCTCGACGAGTTCAACTCGGCATTCGGGCGTCTGGCTGTCACCTGCACTCGCGCCACGCACGGGCTGTTGCTACTCGCCCGCGCCGGGCTCGACGAACTCCTCGACAACGCACCGGCTCGTCCTGGTACACCGTTCGGCGAGCCCGGCAACCGGCAGCTCCCCCGCCAAACCCATCAACGCATCCTCGGCGCGTTCCAGCGCGGCCGCCTCGACCTCACTGAAGGAGCCAACCCATGAGCGAAGGACTCGCCGCCATCGAAGAACTGCAGCGGGCGATGGCCGCGGTTGAGAACATCGTCACCGGCCACGGCGACCCGGACGAGGAATTTCACGGCCTCGTGATGATGAAGACCGTTGCCGATCGTCTGGGCCTGCTGATTAAAGACGTTGCCGCCACGCTCGGCGAGGGCGGCCACCTCCGCTCCGACGTCGAGGGCGTTCCGTGGAAGCTCTCGCAGTCGACGAGTTACAAGTGGGACATGCCGACGCTGTTCGAGCGACTCAGCGCGATCGCAACTGAGCGTGGCATCAGCGAAGCCGAGGTGCTGCGGACTGCATGCAGCATCACGACGGCGAAGACGACCGGACTGAAGGAGTTGGGCGTGGACCCCGACGAGTTTCGGACGGCGAACGCGGGATCGTGGCGCCTCGAAGGGCCCAAGTAGCTGTCGAAGGATGTTAAGAATCCTTTCCGCTACTGATGCCGAGCGGACACAGCCAAGCTTCATGTCAGCGTCTTACGCAAAGGGCGGAACCACGGAAGCGATTTCCGGATTCTTTGGGCAGTGCGCTTGCGGCAGGAGCGAATGTTCGGCGCTCAGCCCGGTGCGTGAGCGCGATGCCCATCTTCACCGTAGCGTGGTCACGTGAGCGCACTCTGGGGCATCCACAACGACACTTCGCTGAATTTGGTCGACGGCGGTTTCGTCAGCATTGGGTGGGGAGACGTGGGCGATATTCGTCCATTCGCGTCTGACAGGGAGGAACTCAAGGTTCGGCTAGCCGCCGCCTACCCGAACGCCAAACCGGGGGCTCTGCCGGTGTGGGCAGGAGTCATCGCCCGGTTTACCGACGAGATGAAGGTCGGCGACTACGTGATCAGCCCAACAAAGGCCGACCGGACGCTGAATTTTGGAGTCATCGAGAGCGACTTCTACGTCGACCAGTCCGCGCCATTCCACCCCAACCGGCGCCGGGTGAAATGGCTGAAGGTTGGCGTTCCACGCGACGTCTTTTCGAAGTCGGCTCTGCACGAGATGGGTTCAGCGTTGACACTCTTTAGGGTCAAGACACACGCAGCCGAATTCTTGAAGTTCATCGACTCTGGAATCGAGGCAAACCCTGTCGACGCGACCGGACCAGCCGCCGAGCCGGCCGACTTTGCCGATGATGAACCAAACGCGGAACTCGTCGACACGTACAGCCGTGATTTTGTGATCGACGCGCTGCGCCACATGGACGCTTACAGGTTCGAATACTTCGTTGCCAGCCTTCTGCGAGCTATGGGCTACCGGGCCACTACAACTGTCGCGAGCGGCGACGGCGGCGTGGACGTGATCGCGAGCCGTGACCCGCTCGCCATTGAGCCGCCCATCATCAAGGTCCAGTGCAAGCGAATGATCTCTACTATCGGAGCGCCGGACGTGCAGAAGCTCGCAGGCACGCTTGCACACGGTGGATCTGAGCTCGGTCTTTTCGTGACACTCGGTAAGTACTCGCCTGACGCGTTGCACATCGAACGAACACGACAAGACCTCCGTCTCGTTAGCGGCAGTCAACTCGTCGATCTCATCTTTGAGTACTACGAGGGACTAGAGCCCGAATGGAAGCAACTGCTTCCCTTGCGCCGGGTGTACGCAGTGGATCGAACCGCGATCGGGAGCTAACGCGAGGCGCTTCGAGAGCGAATTGCGCTCTGGCGGCGTCGGTGGGTGATCGGAACCGCTAAGGGTGCCAGCTGAGCAGGAAGCGGTGCGTTGCACTCCGAACAGATGATCGCCGAGATAGGCCGTCGAGGTCGTCGGCAGGACGCCTGTCACACAGGACAGGTACCGTTTTTGGGAAGAACGCGTCGAGCTGAGGGGCACAGGGACGCATGCCACGGTCAACAGCATCGAAAGAATCAAGTGACGTAGACCGGTCAATCCGGTTAATGAGGTTCCTTGCTGACGCGCAGCGACTGAAGGTCCGACCAGTACACGACGTCTCCGAATACGAGCGGTCAATTTGGTTCAACCAGCTTCCCGAGCACCGTGCAGTGCGGACGCCATTCCCAGCGGGTTCGATCGATCCCGCGGAGTCGGTGATCGTGGTTGATCGCGTTCCGGCCGTCGCCCCACCTGAACTTCCGGAGTCGCTCCTCGGAAAGACGACCCCGCTGAACGATGCACAGGCTGAACCGACCCTCCGAGACCTTACGGCGCAGGACGACGAAGCACTCCCGGATAATCCTGAACTGCTCGACGCACTCGACCAGTACTTACACAAGTGGCGTTCGTGGGCGGGACGGGAGAGGGCAGACAAGCCCGTGCGCGACCTCTATCTGGACTTGTTTGACATCTGGACGCGATTCGAAGCGTCGCCCGACACCCTCCAACTTGTGATCGGAGTCGGATGTTTGGTTTGGCAACTCGACAAATCGGTTCGACGGCACCTCTTCACCTCGAGCGCTTCGATCGACTTCGACTCCGACTCAGGCCGGATCACGGTGTCGTCGACGCCCGTGAACGAGTTGCTTGAGCTCGAGCTCGGGATGCTCGACCAAACGACGGCCGAGCCGGCGGCCCCGCATCTCATTCCTCGAGTCCGCGACGAACTTGTCGAACTCGACACCCATCCCCTGGATCGCGAGACGGCACGGCTCCTCTGTACGCAGGTCGCCAATGTGCTCGATCCGGAAGCCGTATTCGTCGACGTCGACGGCGCGCCACGCGCGACGCAAAGCGCGCAGATTGCCTTCGCTCCCGCATTGATATTGCGAAAGCGCCCAGACCGATTCGTCGAGATCTACGAGCAGATCGCCGACCAGATTCGGGAGGCCGGCGAGGTGCCCGACGGCCTACTTCCCCTTGTTAATCCCGACCACGTCGCAGACCCTCTCCTCACTTGGGCCGACGGCGAGGGCGCCTTAGAGGTCATCGACGACGAACCGTTCCTACCGCTGCCGGTAAACGAGCAGCAGCTCAAGATCATTCGTAGCGTGGACTCCTCAGCCCACACGTTGGTGCAAGGTCCCCCTGGCACGGGCAAGACGCACACGGCGGCGGCGCTCATCTCGAATCTGTTGGCACGAGGAAAGCGCGTCCTAATCACCGCGCAGACGGATCGAGCGCTTACCGAGGTGCGCGACAAGCTTCCCGAGAGCATCAAACAGCTTGCGGTGTCTGTGCTCGGATCCGCCCGGGGAGACATGTCAGAGCTGCAGCAAGCCGTTCAGACCATCGGCGGGCGCGCCGCTGAGTTCAGCGTGGAGCACTCCGACGCGGAGATCACCCGGCTGCGCGATTCGATCGACCGACTCCGCCGCGCGCGGGCTGACGCCAACTCTGCCCTCGTCGCGGCCCGAGAGTCGGAGGTAATCGAGCTCGAAATAGGTTCCCTCCGCGGCACGCCCGCACGGCTGGCCCAAGCGTTCGCAAACGGAGAGTCGGAGCACGGGTGGATTCTGCCGCTCATCGAAGACGTTGACCTTACGAAGCTCGAGCTCGACAAAAGCAGGATTCTCGAGTGTCTTGCCCTCATCACCGACGCAGAGCTCCGCGCCGATGCCGACGACGCCTACTCGGACCTCATCGATCTTGACGACGTCACTTCACCAGAGGAATTCGATCAGCTGGTGGCCGACCTCAGCTCGGCCTCCGCCTCTGCAGTAGCGGGACCAAGGGCAACGCGACATCGTCTGCTGCCTGCTCTGGAGGAGTTGGACGACGTAACGCGAGAGGCACTGGCCTCACGAACGGCCTTCCTCGCCGACGAACGGGCGGCTCTTGGCAAGCGGCGTGAACAATGGATTCCCGAAGCGCTGGACGACGCCTTCGCCGCTCGCCTCGTCACGTGGAACGCTCGCTTCAGCGAGATCGAGAAGTTATTGCATCAGGTTCGAACGATCTCCGAGACGATTCCAACCGGTGCACATGTATCGGCGTCGGGCGACCGCGCCCGCATGAAGACAGCGATCGCCGCGCTGGAGGCGTATCTCGCACGCGGCGACTCGTTCAAGACGACGGGTGGACGCCTCGGAGTCAAGCTTCTCGCCGATAAACAGACGAAAGAGGCCGCGGGCCTCGTATCGGACTCGCTCCGGGTCAATGGCGCACTCCCAAGCACCAAGGAGGAACTTGCAGTCGCAGCCGCGTGGTTGCGCGCAGACGACGCTCTCGACGCCCTCGACCGCAGCTGGCCAGCAACGCTCGAGATACCGCAGGAAGACACCATTTCGGAACGGCTGCACTTCCACGTCGAGGAAGCTGCGGTTCTCGAACGAGTTCTGAATTTTGCCAAGGCGCTCGACGTCGTGCGCCAGGACCTCGCTGGCCTCGGAGCCCGCGGCGACGAACTCACTGAACCGAAGGACCTCGGGCGCCTAGCCGACGCCATCACGCTCGCTGCGCTGCGCGCTCGTGAGCAAGCTGCGCGCGAGCCCGTTGCCGAACTTGCCGAATACCTCTCGGCTCCGGCCGCCTGGGAGAACGCCGCGCCGTGCCTCCGCGAACTCCACGCGTCTGTCGAAGCGCTCGACGGGCCGGCGTACCGGCGCGCCTACGACCGAATCGTCCATCTCCTGGTCCAGTCCGAACGCCTTGCGCGTAAGGACGAGCTCGTCGCACGGCTTGCCGCCGCGCTTCCAAGGGTCTTGGATGCGTGGTCTGATCAGCCTGAGGTTTGGGGGACGCGGACTGCGGCGCTACCGGACGCGTTGGAGTGGGCGTACCTCGGCGACTGGCTCAGCCGGCGAGAGCAACTTGACGTCAATGAACTACAGCAACGAATCACCGAGATCGAGACCGAGATTCGCGAAGTGGTCGGGGAGCTTGCCGCGGCGCGCGCATGGGCGTACGCCGTCGGACCTGAACGCATCACGGGCACGGCGCGCGCCGACCTTCAGAACTACGCGCAGCAGGTGCAGAAACTCGGGAAGGGCACCGGCAAGCACGCAGCTCGGCGTCGCACCGAAATCCGCACCGCCATGGACCGGTGCCGCCCGTCGGTTCCCGTTTGGATTATGCCGATCTATAGGGTCGTCGAACAGCAGCGGATCGAGCCCAACGCATTCGACGTCGTAATCGTCGACGAAGCCTCGCAGGCCGGAGCGGAAGCGACATTCCTCCAACACCTCGCTCCGAAGATCGTGGTCATCGGCGACCACAAGCAGGTTTCGCCGACGGCGGTCGGCCAAGACCGTGATCAGTTCGTCCGGCTCGCGGATCAATATCTGTACGACGACCCGTATCGGAACAGCTGGCAGGAGCCCGAGTCGAGCCTCTTCGACCTTGCGCGCATGCGATACCCGGGAATGATCACGCTGACCGAACATCGGCGCTGCGTGCCCGAGATCATCGGCTTCTCGAACCGCATTGCCTATGAACCGGAGAACATCCGCCTCATCCCAGTCCGCCAAGTCGGCGCCGAGCGACTTGAGCCGATCGTGACTGTGCGCGTAACCGATGGCTACGAGACAGGTAACGGGAACAGTCGATTCAATCCTCCCGAGGTTGAGGCTGTTGTGGCACAGATCGAGAAGTGTCTCGCCGACCCGCGCTATGACAACCTCACTCTCGGGGTCATCTCGCTGCTCGGTGGCAGCCACTCGAAGATGATCCGGAACCGACTGCTTGAACGAATCCGTCCCGAGGAATGGGAAGCCCGAGAGCTTCGTTGCGGCGATCCAGCGGACTTCCAGGGGTCTGAACGTGACGTCATGTTCTTGAGCATGGTTGCCGCACCGCGCAGCGAAGGGCGTATCGGCGCGGCAACGCGGGAGCTAAACGTTCAGCGGTACAACGTCGCGTTCTCGCGTGCCAAAGACCAGGTCTTCCTCTTCCACTCGATCGGCCTTGAGGACGTTCCCAATCCCGAGGACGTTCGAAACGCATTGCTCGACTACTGCTCCGACATCGAGTCACGTCGACGGCTTGACGAGAGCCTCGTGTCGTATCCCGTCTCCGAGACCGAGCGCGACCATCGCTTCGACTCACTGTTCGAGCAGCGCGTGTACAACCGACTTGTCGACCACGGGTGCACGGTCGTGCCGCAGTATCCGCAGATGGGTTACAAGATGGACCTCGTTGTCATCGGCCCATACGGCCAGTTCGCGATCGAATGTGACGGTGACGAGTGGCATGGACCCGATCAGTTCTACGCGGACCTAGCCCGCGAGCGAGAACTCCAACGATGCGGTTGGGAGATCGTTCGCGTTCGAGAGTCCGACTTCTACGCGGATCCCGCACGGGCTCTAAGCCCGATATGGGCCAAGGTCGAGGCCACCAAGCAAGCCCCGGAACGGACGGAGCGGGTCGCAACGTCAACGCGACACGTTGTCGCGTTGGAGGTTGAGGATGACGATGCGGACCTCGATGATTACGCCGACGAGGGCGAACTCACATCATCGACCGACGCCCAGGCAGCCGCGCCAGTAGAGGAATTCGCATCGGATTGGAAGCCCGCGACCACGAGCGTCGACGTCCGAACCGAACCGGCCTCGACGCCCGTAGTCGAAATCTCCGCCGCGGAGCCGCCGGTTGCGCCAGCGCGATACGAGACGTTCAAAGGTGTCGCACAGGACGCGATGGTCGCCAGTGAGAGCGCAGCTGCAGACGTGCTCGTCCACATCGCCGAGATCGAAGGTCCCGTCGTCGGCGAAAGGCTCCTCCAGGCATACGTCCGCGCCTCAGGAGGGCAGCGTGTCGGTAGCCAAATTGCGAAGGCTCTCAACCTTGCCGTTTCTCGAGCGGTGCGGGATGGCCGGCTGATCGAGGACCGACCTCTGAACGAGCAAGGCGTTAAGTTCACTACCTACCGCACCCCCGGTCAGCCGTTCGTCCGTGTCCGCGAGCTGGGCCCACGACTCATCGACCAAGTCCCGCCTCGCGAACTGGCAGCTGTCGTCGGCAAGGTTCTCGACGAGGTCGGCGATCGCAGCGAGGAGCGCCTTGTGCGAGGGGTGCTGGAGTTCTTCGGCCAGAAGCGGCTCACGGCGAACGCACGGGAGCGAGTGGCGCGGCTCATGCCACTTGTGCGCTGACCGCCTTGTAACCGAACACGTCCCGGACGGGTCTACCCGTTCGCTCATCCGTTGCGAGGGACTAAGCCGTGCGGAAATAAGGTCCCAAGCCCAAGCCATTCCTACCGAGTGACGACGTTCGCGCACGCACCACGAACGAGCGCTGACCGGTTCCCGAAGTCGTGACCACGACGAGCGCATTTCTCCGTTCGCGAGCATCCCGTCGGAGGCCCTGAAGCGCGATGTCCGGCGGGAAAAGCCACTCACGGTTTCTCCACGTCCACACCCGCTGATCCGTACCGGGTCTCGAGGAAACGGGTCTGCTCGTCTTCCGGCAGCGCGCGCGTGGAGTTATTCATTCGGACGTAGAAGATGTGCTCGTCCTTGCTCGTCTTTGCGAAGACAGCGGCAGGTGAGGCCGCGACGTCGACCCGGCAGATCTCCTTGCCGCGGTATACAGCCACGCGAGCGCGCGTTCTTGTGACGGGTGTGTGACCGAGAGCGTTGATGAGATGCGTCGTCAGCCAATTGACGAATCCATCACCGTTCTTCGGTTTCACCAGTTCGTAGTCGTGGGCGAGGCCGAGGGCGTCGCGGTCGGGGCCGATTCCGATAAGAAGCGTGCCGCCGTCAGTGTTGAGGAACCCGGCGACAGTTTTCACCACTGCGTCCTCCATCGCCTTGTTGAGCTGGTTCTCCCTGAGGTCCCAGCGAGCGGTGGACTTGAACTCGACGGCATAGTCCTCGTCGTTGTCGATCAGCTCGCCAATCGTCCGCAGCTCGGGCTTACCGGCGAGTCCGAGCTTCTCTGCGACGAGCGCTACGAACTCGGCATCGTGGCGGAGTTGGTTCACGACATCCTCCGTGAGCACAGCCGCTGTGACCGGTCCGGCGGAGACGACCGCGACTCCGCCTGTCGGACGAACTGGCTCGACCGCAACCCCTTCGTAGACGCTGTGGCCGTCATCACCGTAGGCGGTGGCGACGTGGTCAAAGACGGCCTGCACCTTGGCGTCGAACACTTCTGGCGGGTACGGATCGGCGGGGAGGTCTGCGTCGAGTATCCGCCTGATCGATGCCCGGACATCAGCGGTGGTCGCTGCCTTTCGTCGCCAGTCCAATACGAGCTTCTCCTGGAGGTGAGCAAGTAGCCGCTTGGCACTGCCCTTGACGATCTCGCGGTCGGCGTCGGTGAGGACTGGCTCCGGCTTGGTGAGGAGGTCGAAGATCGCAAGTTCCTCCTCGGTGAGTCCCTCGACGACCGCTCGCTGCTCCTCCGCGGTCAGCGACTTCGAGAGCTCCACGAGGCGGCGGAGGTACTCGTCGATGTTGAGGCTGCCGGCGTTGTACGCGGCGATGAGCTCCTCGATCCGCTCGACCAGGTCAAAGCGGGTCGGGTTCCGGGTGGCGGCGCCGATGGCGCGCTGGCGGAGTAGGGCGGCGAGGCGGTCAGTCTCGGCGCGCTTACGGCCAGCGAAGCGCGCGGCAAGCGCGTCGAAGTCGATCTGAGACAGGTCGATGAGCGGATCGGGCTCGCTGCCCTCGGCCGCAGCCCGGATGACGTACTCCTCGGCGCCGACTGACCGGTCGAGCAGTGCGTCGACGGCATCGGCAATCTCGTCGAGGTCGGCCGCCGGTGGGCGCGCCAGGTCGAGCAGCCGTTCGGCGAGCACCCGGATGGCTGCGACCGTTCCCTGGTGGGCTGCGGCGGCCGGATCCGGTAGCAGCGCCTTGAACAGTTTGCGAACGTGACGCGCCGACGAGAGGAATGCGCTGCGTTGGTCCTCGTCGGTGAGCAGCGCTTCGACGGCTGCGTCGCGCAGGGCGATGTGCTCGAAGCCTTGCGCGTCACGCAGCGCTGGTAGGTCGACCCCGGCAGCTGCGCACAGCGCGATGGTGTGATCTATCGCTTCACCGAGAGCCGCGACGAGCGCGTCGACATGTTGGATCGGGGTGTCGACGCCGGACTCCGCGTTGGCGGCGCCATAGATGGCGAGCGCTTTCTCGAGATTGCGGAACACGCCGATGTAGTCGACGATCAGCCCGTTGTCCTTGTCGGGGAACACGCGGTTGGCACGGGCGATGGTCTGCATCAGCGTGTGGTTCCGCATTGGGCGGTCGAGGTAGATCGTCGACACGCTCGGCGCGTCGAAGCCGGTCATCCACATGGCGCAGACGAACACGATGCGCAATGGATCGTCGGTCGCCTTGAACTTCTCGGCGAGGTCCTCCTCGTTCATCCGCTTGCGGTGCGGCTTGATGTCGAGGCCTTGGCGCTCGAGGTGTGCGATCTCGTTTTGTGACTGGGACACGACGACGGCCATGTCGGTTGAGTCCATGAGCGCCAGCCGGCTGGCCAGCCAAGGCCGCTCTAGCTCCGGCAGCGCGTCGTGCTCGGCTTGTAGCTCGGCGCGGTGCTCGGCCCAGGCCTCGGCGACGTAGTCGTACATCCGCACGGCGGCGGCCTTGTCGACGCCCACATACATGGCCTTGCCGGTGAAGCCCCGGCCGACGAAGTGACACACCAGGTCTCGGGCGATCGTGCGGAGGCGCTCGGGTCGCGTGAGCAGCGTGTACTCCCGGCCGAACTGGCGGGCGAGCTGGCCCTCGGCGACCTCGTCGAGCTCGGCGGCCTCGAGCAAGGCCGAGAGCTCGTCGGAGAAGTCGTCGTTGACGAGTTGCAGCTCGGGGATGCGGTTCTCGTAGTAGAGCGGGACGGTCGAGCCGTCCTCGATGGCGTCTCGGAAGTTGTAGATCGAGACGTAGTCGCCGAACTGTTGGCGGGTCAGTTCCTCACCAGCGATCAGCGGGGTACCAGTGAAGCCCATGAATGCCGCGTTCGGGAGCGCCTGGCGCATGTTCAGCGCGAGCGTGTCGTACTGGCTGCGGTGGGCCTCGTCGGTGATCACGATCACGTCCGAGCGATCCGACAAGACCGGCATCGTCGTCTCGCCGGCCTTGGCGTCGAGGCGGAACTTGTGGATCAGCGTGAACACGTACCGGTGGTCGGCGGCCAATAGCTCACGGAGGTGCGCTGCGGACGTGGCGTGAACCTGGGCCTCGGCCGAGACGGCGCCGGCGTCGGCGAACTCGCCGTGAAGCTGCACGTCGAGCTCGGTGCGGTCGGTCACCATCACGAACGTCCACGCACCAGGGATGCGGCGGAGCACCTTCTGGGTGAACCACAGCATCGACAGGCTCTTGCCGGAACCCTGCGTGTGCCAGAACACGCCGAGCCGCTTCTCGCCCGACGACCTAACCCGCAGCAGGTTTTCGATCGCGGAGTTGACCCCGAGCAGCTGGTGGTTGCGGGCCACCACCTTGATCAGTCCGCCGGGGCGCTCGATGAACGAAGTGAAGTTTTCGACCAAATCGAGCAACCGGTCATGCGCGCACGTGCCTCGAATCGCAGTCTCTAACGCGACGACACCGCGGGTGCCGTCGGCGTCGATGACCTTCCAGTCACCGAAGAACTCCCATGGCGAGTACGTCGACCCAACTCTTGCCTCGGAGCCGTTCGAGCAGATCACGAATCCGTTCGGCACGAAGAGCGCCGGGATGGTGTCGCGGTAGTCGGTGACGTTCTCGTCGAACGCCGCCTTGGCCGACCGGTTCGGTTCCTTGAACTCGGCCAGCACGAGCGGGATCCCGTTAACGAACAGCACCACGTCGGTGCGGCGGCGGTGCAGCTCGCCGGCGAACCACACCTGTGACGCTGCGAGCCAGTCGTTCTTCGTCGAGTCGAGGAAGTCGACAAACCGCACAGTGGCGAACTGCTTGTCACCCCGGTCGTCTGTCCACTCCGCGCGGTAGCCGTCTCGGAGGAGAGTATGCAACTCCCGATTGGCACGCACCCGATCCATGACCGATCGGTCCTTGGTGACGGCCTGCAGCGCCTCCTCACGGATGTGGTCGGGAACGTCGGGGTTCAGGAACCTGATCGCGTCCCGCAGTCGATGGACGAGGACAACCTCGTGCATCGAGTCTCGCCCGAGCGTGCCCGCTGGGCCGAGCACTTCGCCGAACGCGTTGACGACTTCCCATTCCAGCTCGGCGAGCAGCTCGAGGGCTGGTTCTTCGACAAGCCCCGCTTCCGAGTAGGGGCTCCGTGGGTTCACGCCGTCGCTGCCTCGGTCAGTGCGTCGAGATCAAGGAGCGACACATCGATCTGCCCGGTCACGAGTTTCGGGAGCAGAAGGTTTCGCAGTCCGGCCAGGACGTCGTTCTCGGCAAGTAGCACGGACGCAGCCGTGAGCTGCGGATCAATGACGTTCGCAAAGGCGACTCTGACCGACTCCGGCGGAACCGTGACCGTCAGCGCTCCGATATCGGCTCGACTCAGTTCGGTTTGGCCAGTACTTCCCGTACCAAGTTGCTCGAAGTCAACTTGCCTGCCAACAAGGCACAACCCGAACCATGGGTTCGCTGACGGCAACGACGGGCGGACGATCGTTACATGCGTGTCAACCGTGAGGGTTGGATCGTCGAGGAGACACACAGCCGCGCGCCCAAGCGTCCCAACCCCTGTCGAGTTCACAAGGACGTCCCCCTTTCTGACTCTCTTCGCCTCCGGGACCGGCCGGACTTGCCGACGTGCCCTGTCGAGCGACACTCGGCCATCCCGAATGCACTTCTGATTGATAACAACTGAGGGCCCGTCATCGTCGTATTTCGGGGCTACGCCGCGCGTAATCGCCTCTGAGATGTCCGCAACCGCCGCCGACGTCCATCCTTCGGGAATCGGGCCTAGAGGGGAGTTGACGAGCGCGACCTCGTCGTGGCCCGGGTACCGGAATTGGACGAACCACTCGCGGTAGATAGCCCGCGCCATCTCCTCCAGCACCTCGACCCGCCGCCGGTTTTTCTCGATGAGGTCGTCGATCGACGTCAGGATTTGTGCAATCCGACGCTGGACAGCGATCTCCGGAACCCGAAGTGAAAAGGCGCGAATGCTCGCCTGACTCAGATTCTGCTGCGCTGCCCCGTGTGCTGCTTCGACCAGCCGAGAGCGGTCGTGCATCAGTGCGTAATACAGGAATCGCGGATCAGTTGCATCCGGGTCCGTGACTAGCGCACAAATGGCCTGGTTAGTTGCGGCCTCGATGTCGAGGTAGCCCAGCTGCCCAACGGTTGCACCGTACATGGCAACGAGCACGCTGTCCTGCGGGACGAGCTTCGCCGACGAACCCTTGAGCCCGGCCTCGGTGATGTGCTCGCCACAGCGATCGATCCGCCGATCGATCAGCTCCTGGCTGCGAATCCAGGGGATTCCTTCAGGGGGTTCACAGAAGAACTCGGGGCGCTTCCTACTCGGCGTGCCTCCGCTCGTTGTTCGGGAGCACAGCTCGGCGATCGTTGCCTCCCGCCATTCACTCATTCGCCGAGGATCCCTGTGATCGCGGCGTCGACCTTGGCTCGGAGCTCATCAGCTTCCGTGCTAAGCCGGGTGAATTCCTCGTAGAGGCCCTCGAGCTTCTCGGTGAAGTCCTCCTCGTCCTCGTCTGCCGCTACGGTGCCGATGTACCGACCGGGGTTGAGGCTCCACCCCTGAGCTTCGATCTCGGAACGGGTCGCGACCCTGCAGAGGCCGGGGACATTTACGTAGGTTCCGTCGGGAAACAGTTCCTCGAGCTTGGGGGCACTGCCGTTAGGGGTCTCGGGCACCTCACCCCGGTAAAGGCGAACGACGTTGGCGAGCAGCTCGATCTGCTCAGGCAAGAAATCACGGTGGGCACGGTCGATCTGGCGATAGAGGTGGCGAGCGTCCAGAAACAGCACGGTGTCCTCGCGGCCAGTGCCGGTCTTGCCCCTGTCGAGGAACCACAGCGTCACGGGGAGTGTGACCGTGTAGAAGAAGTTCGTGCCGATGGCGACCATCACGTCGACGGCGCCGGACTCGATGAGCTGCCGGCGGATTTCCTTCTCGGAATGCCCGGCGTCGCCGGCGGAGTTGGCCATAACGAACCCCGCGCGTCCGCCGTCGGCGAGTGCCGAATAGAACTGCTGGATCCAGAGGTAGTTGCCGTTGTCGGTCCGAGGGAGGCCGAACGGGAACCGCTTGTCGCCAGCAAGCTTGTCCTTGTCGACGCCGTTGACGTTGAACGGCGGGTTAGCCATCACGAAGTCAAACGCCTCGACGGCGCCGTGGAGATCGTCGTAGTAGCTGTTCCCGAGCCGGATGTCGCCGGAGAGACCGTGGAGCGCGAGGTTCATCTTGGCCAGAGGGACCGTCACCTCCTTCTGCTCCTGGCCGTAGACCGACAGCTCCCGGGTGGCCGAGCCTGCGTGACGCTCGACGAACTTGGCGCACTGCACGAACATGCCGCCTGACCCACAGGCAGGGTCGTAGACCTTGCCGTGGAACGGCTCAATGATCTCCACGATGAGCCGGACAATCGAGTACGGCGTAAAGAATTCGCCGCCGAGTCGACCTTCCGCCATAGCGAAGTTCGAGAGGAAGTCCTCGTAGATCAGCCCGAACGCGTCGCCGGAGAGCTTGCGAGGCAACGGCGAGAACAGCCGGAGAAGTTCGGTAAGCGTCGAGCGCTCGAGCCGCTGGTACCCGCGAGGCAACACGTCGCGCAGCTCGGGGTTGGCCGCCTCGACCGCCTTCATGGCGGCGTCGACGGCAGCCCCAAGGTCTTCGCCCTCGGGCAGGTCCACGAGCCCGGACAGCTTTGCTTCATCCGGGACGAAGAGCACCGATCGTGCTCGATAGTCGTCCGGCGTCACCGGGTTGCGCGCTGTTGCCTTGGCCTCGAGCTCGGGTCGGATCGCGTCGAAGCGATGCTCGGCGTACGCGAGAAAGATCAGACCAAGTACGGGGCTGCGGTAGTCGGCCGGAGTAAGTGTCGAGTTTGCGCGGAGCTCGTCCGCGGCCTTCCACAGTGTGCGGCGAACCTCCGCGAGGTCGTCACTTTTCATCAACTACTCTCCGAACTGGCATCTATACACCGACGATTTCGCCAGCTGTTTGAACGATACGCGCCAGCCGTGACTCGATAGCCGAACTCCGCTTTGCGTTGGCCTCGTCGCTAGATAAGCGCCACCAACTACGCGGTGCCGCGCAGCTTCATCGTCGCTCGCCGCCGCGTCTACCGCGGACTACCCGCCACAAACACCCCGCCGCTGAAGCTCGCCCCGTACGCATAGAAGCTCGTCGCCGTGGCCGCCCCCGCAGCCGTGAACACCCGCACGTGCGGTGCGCCGCCGGGACCGGCGCCGGTGATGATCTCCCGACCACTGGCACCGCCGAGGTCGGCAACCGCGACTCGCACGCCGCCACCGAAGCTCTCCGGGTACGCGTAGAAGCTCGCGTGGGCTCCACCGTTCACATCGAAGCTACGCACGTGGGGCGCCGCGCCGGGGCCGGCGCCGGTGACGATCTGGTTGTCGGCCGCCGCAACGTACACACCACCGCTGAAGTTCTGCCCGTAGGCGTAGAAGCCCGGACCGATCGGAACACCGTCGCCGTCGAAGACCCGCACGTGCGGCGCCCCGCCACGGCCCGCGCCCGTCACGATCTGGGACTTGCCTGCGCCCGAGACCCGTCCGACGGCGACGTGCACGCCACCAGTGAAGTTCGCGCCGTAAGCGAAGAACCCGTTGCCGATCGGAGTTCCGTCGGCGTTGAGCACACGAACGTGGGGTCCGCCACCGGGGCCGGCGGCCACGACGATCTCGTTGTTGCCGTTGCCCGTGACGTCGCCGACGGCAACTTCGATGCCGCCCTTGAACGCGGCGCCGAAGGGCGTGGCGGTGAACAGCGGTGTGCCGTCGGCTTTGAACACGCTGATCGCGTTGCCGCCCGGACCGCTACCCACCACGATCTCGTCGCCGGGATCGCTGGTGACATCACCACGGGCGATGGGCACGCCCCCCGTGAAGGACTGCGGGTAGGCGTAGAACCCGGGAGGCACGGCCGTGCCGTTCGAGTTGAACGTCTGCACATGCGGCGCGCCACCCTGACCCGCACCGGTGGTGATCTGCGCACCGGGCACGGGCGGCGCGGTTGTGGAGGTCGTCGTGGGGATCGTCGTCGTCGTCGGACCGGCCGTGGTCGACGTGGTCGAGCCCGGTGTCGTCGTGGTCGTCGCATGTGCTGTCGTCGGCGTGGTCGAGCTCGGCGGGGTGGAGTTGGACACCGAACAGCAGAACTGCTGATTGTCAGGAGCGGAGTCCTCGACCTGCGTGCCATTGAAGTACCGAGTTCCCGCGTACCAGCGGAACGAGGACGGGCTGTTGATGCACGAGGCCGGGAAGGTGACCGTGTAGTTGGGCTGGCTGGCGCTGTAGCTCCCGGTGGCCTGACACTTCAGCGTCTGGTTGGGCAGGAACACGCCTGCGCCGGCCTTGCCGTAGAGGGCCCCGAAGTCGGCGGTTCCGTCGCCATTCGTGTCGATCGCCCAACCGACCCCGGACTGGTTGTTGTTCCAGTTCGGATCGGTGCTGGGGTTCGTCGGGGAAGCAACGTTGGTCGTGAGTTTGATCTGGCCGTTGGTGTAGGCCGCGCTGGCCGAAACGATGTCGGCCTTGGGCTCGGCGACATCGCCGGTCGCGTCGGTGGTGCCCTCCGTCGTGCCATTCGCCCGGCCGGCGAACACAGCTATCGATGTAATCACCAGAAACGCCGCGAAAAGTCGCTTTGTCGTGTTGCTCTCCATACGCACATGTCTACGCCACCCACGACGAGCTGTGAACCGCGGCTATTCGAACAAGCCCCGCACGTCCTCCGCGCTCAGTGATGACGCGAACAGGTCGCCCTCGTCCATGACGCCGGTGAACAACTCGGCCTTCTTCCGCGCCAACGCGACCACCTTCTCCTCGATCGTGTTCGCCGCGATGAGTCGGTACACGTTCACGGGCCGCTTCTGGCCGATGCGGTGCGTGCGGTCGATGGCCTGGTTCTCCGTAGCCGGGTTCCACCACGGGTCGAGCAGGAAGCAGTAGTCGGCCTCGGTGAGGTTGAGGCCGAAGCCGCCGGCCTTCAACGAGATGAGGAACACCGGCGCGTCGCCTTCACGGAACGACGACACCACCGCGGCACGGTCACGCGTCGAGCCGTCGAGGTAGCAGTACGCGATGCCGGCGTCGTCGAGACGGGCGCGCACCAGCGTGAGGAACGACGTGAACTGACTGAACACCAACGCGCGATGCCCACCGGACTCCACCTCGCGCAGCTGCTCGAGCAACGCGTCCAACTTGGCGCACGGCACACCGAGATCGTCAGACGACACCAACCCCGCATGCAGCGACAACTGGCGCAGCACCGTGATCGATCGCAGGATCGTGAATCGATTGCGATCGAAGTCGCCCAACAACCCGAGCACGCGCTGGCGTTCACGCTGCAGGTGTGTGTCGTAGATCTTCCTTTGACGAGAGCCGAGCTCGACGTCGAGCACCTGTTCCTGCTTCGGCGGCAGATCGCGGGCGACCAACTCCTTCGTCCGCCGCAACATCAGCGGCTTGATGCGTTGGCGCAGCGCCGCCAACCGATCGCGATCACCCATACGCGTGATCGGCTTCGCGAAGTACTCGTTGAAGCCGGCCGGATCGGGGAACAGGCCGGGCGCGGCGACCGACAGGATCGACCACAGCTCCATCAGGTTGTTCTCCATCGGCGTGCCCGTGAGCGCGAGCGTCCACGGCGATCCGAGCTCGCGCACACTGCGGTACGTCTTGGACGTGCGGTTCTTCACGTACTGCGCTTCGTCGAGCACCACGCCGGCCCACTGCACGTCGGCATACGCGGCGGCATCGAGGCGCAGCAACGTGTAGGTGGTCACCACCACGTCGGCGTCGACCGGCAGTGGTCGACCGGATTTGCGAAGCGTGTCGGTAACCGCCTCCACGCGCAGGTGCGGGGCGAAGTGCGCGGCCTCGCTCACCCAGTTCGACACCACACTCGTCGGCGCGATCACGAGGAAGGGCTCCGACGGAGCCGCGTGGCAGATCAGCGCCAGGGTCTGCAGTGTCTTGCCGAGGCCCATGTCGTCGGCGAGCACTCCCCCGAGGCCCAACTCCCACATTGACGCCAGCCACGCGAACCCGTCGCGCTGATAGGGACGCAGCGAAGCCTGCAACGACGCAGGCGGGTCGTGCGACTCCAACGACGACAACGACTGCAATCGCGAGACCACCGAGCGCCACGCCGCGGCCTGGTCGACCACGAGGCCCAGCGACGACAGTTCCTCCCACAGACCGATCTGGTAGCGGTTGATGCGCAGCGACGTCGGCGGCGCGTCACTGAGTAACCGCGCCTCTTCGATCAGGGCGCGCAAGGCCTGCAGGCGTGGCTCAGCCAGGGAGAAGTGGGCGCCGTCGGGCAGGAGCATCTCGTGCTGCCCGGCGGCGAGGGCGAGGAACACGTCGAGCAGCGGCACCTCGACGCCCTCGACGGTGATGTGCACGCCGAGGTTGAACCAGTCGCGCTCGTCGGACTCGGTGGTCGACAGCGTCACCTCGAGCGTGTCGCTGACATCGCGGTAGTCGGGCGGGTCGCCCTCAATGATCAGCGTGGCGCCGTTGATGGTGTCGAGCCGGGGCAACACGTTGGTGGCGAAGCGCATCGAGTTGAAGCCGCTGAGGTGGGCGCCGCCGGGACACGGGTGGCCGGTGTCGTCGACGAGGCCGAGCGACTCGAGGCCGCGCGCGGCGGCGTCGACGTTGTCGAGCAGGGCGCGCTCCAACGCGGGATTGCGGTACTCCGAGCCGGTGGTGGAGCCGTACCAGTCCTCACGAGTGTCGTCGCCGATGTCGTAGGCGAAGCGCCACCCGACCTGGGTCTGGTTGTGGTCCTCGAAGCGCACGACCAGTTCGAGCGACGGGGCCGAGATGACCGGCGGCGTGAACGCACCGTCGGACGACACCACCGTCGCCACCCGCTGCAGGCCGGGACACAGGTCGGTGCGGAACGTCGGCACCTCCTTGGCGGGCACGTCGACGATCTGGTGGCGCAGCAGCATCGTCTGCAGTTCGGGCCCGGCCGGCGGGTTCAGGCGGACAAGGCGCAGGCGGGGCACGTCGTTGTCGGGCACCGCTTCGGCGCAGACGAGGCCGTGACCGTTGCGGCCGATGAACACCGCGGGCTCGGCGTCGATGCCTTCGAGGACAGGCGTGACCCGCAACCCGCGACCGTGCTTGGTGACGTCGAGCACGACGCGCCCGTCGACCGGACGAGCCAGCTCACCGTGACGGCCCTTGCCGTGCAGGAGGACAAGGCCGACATCGGCGGCGTCGTCGAGCACCGACCAGAGTTCGGGGCCGCACTGGGTCAGGTCGATCGACTTCTCGGCCGTGTAGGAGTTGTACCGCTTGTAGTTGTCGCGGGCGACGCTGGCGGCTCGGGCGCTGTGGAGCATGAACAGCTCACGGGCGACCGCGGCGTGATCGGCGCGGATGTGTTCACGCTTGACGGCCCAGTCGTCGAGGGCGCTCCAGGCGAGGTTGCCGGCGACCCAGCCGCCCCGGGGCGACGGGCGCAGCAGGCGGCCCATGAGGCGCAGGCCACCCATGGCGGTGCCGGCCGGTTCGAGGGTGAGTTCGATGGCGAGCGGCGACGACGTGCTCGCGTTGGCGGTGGGGATGAGGGCGCGCAGCGGCTCGTCCCAGGTCTGTTTGCGAGGGATGTCGTCGCGGTTGGCCACGATGCACAGCGCGACGACGTGCTTGCAGTCCTCCACCATCGGGCAGCTGCAGTTACCGCCGCTGAAGAGGCGCTGGCCGTCGGTGGTGACGAGCACCGACGCGTCGGTCTCGTAGAGGCCGCCCTTGCCGACGACGGAGCCGCGCACGATGTCGATACGGCCGTCGGACTCGCGCTTGAGGCGCAGCACGTGCCCCTTGTCCGCGTAGTCGCGGCCGCGAGCGAACACGGTGGAACCGAGGTAGCTCTCGACGCGGCGCAGATCGACGAATTCCGTGGTCATGGCGAACCAATCACGGTACCGGAGCGGTGGTACATCCGAAGGCCCCGCGAACCGTGCACGCCACCGAGTTATGACGAAATGACAAGGCTGCTCGCCCTGATCGACGAGAGAGGAGTCCGGCCCGTAGCCGTCGAATGACTACGCCCTAGGGGATTCACCAAAAAGGGCGGCGTAGTGCAAGTAGCAGTGACGGGGCTGGCGGATCAGCTGGGCGTGACGACGGACAAGTTGTTGGTGGCGTGCCGAAGCTTGGGCTTCGCCGTCACCGACGCGACCGATGTCGTCGACCTCGACGCGTTCAACGCGGCGATCGCACGCAAGAAGGCGGAGCTCGCCGCGGCGCCCGCGGTCGAGAACGAGCCTTACTTCACGTTGCCGTCGGCGCAGACGCTTGTCGCCGAGGCGCGGGCGACGGTGAACAGCCGAGTCGGTGTGCGGGAGCGAGCGAGCCGCCGACCCGGTCGTCGACTCCGCAACCGCGTCTGACGGCTTTAGGCGGACAAACCTTCGGGGTAGTCGGCGTTGCCCTGCGCGGCCGCGTGGAGCACCGGCGTGGCGATGATGGCGGCGGCGAGGGACACGAGGCTCCAGCCGACGGGAATCAACCACGCGCTGATCGTCGCAATACCAACACCGGTGGTGGCCAGCACGACGGCGGCCAGCGCCCACGCCGCAACCTTGATGGTGTCGGCGAGGTGGTGATGCGAGTTGTTGGCGGCAAGAACGTGCATTGGTGTGCTCCCTGTGGCGAAATCCGTCTGCCGTTGTTCTACGTACCCACCGGACACGGGCCTCTAACGCCCGAGTAACAGCACAGCAACAATCGCGCCGTCGTTGAGATACGGCGCGGATGGTGAGCCGGATCAACGAGCGAATGAGCACGCGAATACGGGTGCCCACATCTACAGATACGGCGGTACGGTCCGGGTTGTGAAGACCACGATCGAGCTCCCCGACGACCTCCTCGAGGCCGCGAAAGAGCACGCCCGGAAGAACGGCACCACGCTCCAGGCCGTCATCGTGGACGGCGTGTCCCGGGTATTGGCCGATCCGTCGCCCTCGCGACGATTCCGTCTGCGGGATGCGAGCGTCGACGGCAACGGCCTGCACGCGGAGCTGCGTGACGCCGGATGGGAAACGATCCGGTCGCTGGCCTAGACGGCCACGACGGTTGATCGCCGTCGACACCAACGTGCTGGTGCTGGCTCAGCGGCGCGACGCCGCGTTCCACGCCGCGGCCAAGCGGCGCATGACCGAACTCGCCGAAGGTGCCCAGCCCTGGGCGATGCCTTGGCCGTGTCTGCACGAGTTCTTGGCCGTCGTCACGCACCCCGCGTTTTCGACCCGGCGTCGTCGCTGGAGGCCGCGCTGCGCCAGGCCGAGGCGTGGACCGAGTCGCCGTCGGTCCGACTGATCGGCGAACGCGCCGATCACCTCGTGCAGCTCCGCAGCGCGCTCGTACCCGCCGAGGTTGTCGGCCCGCGTGTGCACGACGGCCGCGTCGCGGCGATCTGTCGTAGTCACGGCGTCACGGAGTTGTGGATGATCGACCGCGACTTCAGCCGATTCCCCGGCCTCGTCACGCGCAACCCGCTGATCTGACTCCGAACGCGAAAACGGCGCCCCCGGGAGGGGCGCCGCTCTCGGTCGTCTCTGGGGTTGGCGCTTACGAGCAGCCGCTCGTGGAACCGCAGGACGAGCACACGTAGCAGGAGCCGGCTCGCTGCATTTCGTTGCCGCACGAGTAGCAAAGCGGGGCGACCACTTCGTTCTTCTGCGGGGCGCTCATCTTCGGGGGCTCCACCGGAGTCGCCTTCGGAGCCGACGCGTGGCCGTGCTCGAGGTCGAGGGTCACCTGGCCGACGGCGTCGGAACCGTGCGAGATCGTGGTGGCCTCCTCCACACCGGGCAGGGTCGGCTCGATGCGCTCCTGCTGGGTGAGGATGCCGAGCTCGGCGCGCTGCTCGAAGGGCATGTAGTCGATGGCGATGCGACGGAAGATGTAGTCCATCAGCGACGTCGCGATCCGCAGCTCGGGATCCTCGGTCATGCCGCTCGGCTCGAAGCGCGAGTTGGAGTACTTCTTCACGTACGTCGACAGCGGCACGCCGTGCTGCAGGCCGAGCGAGATCGACACGGCGAAGGCGTCCATGATGCCGCTGAGGGTCGAGCCCTGCTTGGACACAGAGATGAACACTTCGCCGGGGCGGCCGTCGTCGTACTCACCGACGGTGAAGTAGCCCTCGCAGTCCGCCACACGGAACTTGGTGGTGGTGGAGCGACGCTTGTTGGGCATGCGTTCACGGACGGGCTGCTTGGTGAAGATGACGTGGCGCTCGATCTCCTTCTCGAGCTCCTCGATGCGAGCGGCGAGCGCCGCATCGACCGGCGCACCGTCGGTGCCGGCGGGAACATCGAAGCCCGACGCGCCCTGGCCCTTCTTGGCCGTGGCGAGGGGCTGGGCGACCTTGCAGTTGTCGCGGTAGATCGCGACAGCCTTGAGGCCGAGCTTCCAGCTCTCGAGGTGCAGCGCTTCGACGTCTTCGATCGTCGCCTCTTCGGGCATGTTCACGGTCTTGGAGATGGCGCCGGAGAGGAACGGCTGCGCCGCCGCCATCATCTTGATGTGGCCGTTGTAGTGGATCGTGTTGTCGTTGCCCATGGAGCACGCGAACACGTCGTAGTGCGACGGGCTCATGTGCGGCGCACCGACGATCGACTTCTCTTCTTCGATGTGCTTCTGGATGTCGTCGATCTGCTGGGGCGTGTAGCCGAGCTTGGCCAGTCCTCGCGGCACCGTCTGGTTGACGATGCTCATCGTGCCGCCACCGACAAGCTTCTTCATCTTGACCAGGCCGAGGTCGGGCTCGATGCCGGTGGTGTCGCAGTCCATCAGCAGGCCGATGGTGCCGGTCGGTGCGAGCACCGACGCCTGGCTGTTGCGCACGCCGTGGATCTCGCCGAGCGTGTTGGCCTCGTCCCACGCCTCACGGGCGGCGTCGAGGATCTCGACGGGCACGAGCTCTTCGTCGATGTCGTTGACGGCGTCGCGGTGCATGCCGAGCACCCGCAGCATGTGCGTGCGGTTCTCCTGGTAGCCGGCGAACGGGCCCATGCGAGCCGCGGTGCGGGCGGAGGTGGCGTAGGACTGACCGGTCAGCAGCGCGGTGATCGCGCCGGCCCACGCCCGTCCGCCGTCGGAGTCGTAGGCGAGGCCCTGGGCCATCAGCAGCGCGCCGAGATTGGCGTAGCCGATGCCGAGCTGACGGAAGCGACGGGTGTTCTTGGCGATCTTGGCCGTCGGGTAGTCGCCGTTGCCGACGATGATCTCCTGGGCGGTGAACACGACACTCACCGCCGCCTTGAAGCCCTCGACGTCGAACGTGTCATCCGCGTGGAGGAAGGTGAGCAGGTTCATCGAGGCGAGGTTGCACGCCGAGTTGTCGAGGTGCATGTACTCCGAGCACGGGTTCGAGCCGTTGATGCGACCCGTCGCGTGTGCGGTGTGCCACTTGTTGATCGTGGTGTCGAACTGCAGGCCCGGGTCGGCGCACTCCCACGCGGCGGTGGCGAGCTGCTTCCACAGGTCACGCGCCTTGATGGTCTCGATGACCGAACCGTCGGTGACGGCCTTGAGCTGCCAGTCGGCGTCGTCCACGACGGCCTGCATGAACTCGTCGGTCACGCGAACCGAGTTGTTCGCGTTCTGGTACTGGATCGAGTGGCTGTCCTTGCCGTCGAGGTCCATGTCGAAGCCGTTGTCGCGCAGGACGCGGGCCTTCTTCTCCTCGACGGACTTGCACCAGATGAAGTCCTGGATGTCGGGGTGGTCGACGTCGAGGATGACCATCTTGGCGGCACGACGGGTCTTGCCGCCCGACTTGATGGTGCCGGCGCTGGCGTCGGCGCCGCGCATGAAGCTCACGGGGCCCGAGGCGGTGCCGCCGCCCTGGAGCAGTTCACGGGACGAACGGATCTTGGAGATGTTGAGGCCGGCGCCGGAGCCGCCTTTGAAGATGACGCCCTCTTCCGTGTACCAGTTGAGGATTGACTTCATGGTGTCCTCGACGGCGAGGATGAAACACGCCGAGCCCTGCTGCGGGACGCCCTCGACGCCGATGTTGAACCACACCGGCGAGTTGAAGGCGGCGCGCTGGGTGATGAGGAGATACTTCAGTTCGTCAGAGAAGGTCTGGGCCTCGTCGTCGTCGGTGAAGTAGCCGTCCTTCTTGCCCCACTCGGTGATCGTGTCGACGATGCGATCCACGACCTGCTTCAGGGAGGTCTCACGCTCGGCGGTGCCGAGGGTGCCGCGGAAGTACTTCTGGGCGAGGATGTTGGTGGCGTTCACGCTCCACGTGGAGGGAACTTCGACACCGAGCTGCTCGAAGGCGACTTCGCCGGTCTTCCAGTTGCTGATGCGGGCGTCGCGCTTTTCCCACACGACCATGTCGTACGGGTGGGTGCCCGCCTGCGTGAAGTTGCGTCGGAGACCGATGCCGAGCTGCTCAGGTGCAATTGCCATGTGGTGAAACCTCTCCCCCTGATTGTACGAACTGGGTGATACGGCGATTTCCGGGTCAACCACAAGATGTTGTGGTCAATCGCCCGTTTGATCGCGAGATGAGGGAGAAATACAACACCGTAATTTCACGGGTGTCAACAAACGACCCGGCGCGAAAGTGCAGGTCAGTGGCCGTTCGCGAAGAAATTCATCTTGTGTAACTTTCGCGAGCACGGTCCACACCCTGGGCACAACCTGTGGACGACGGTGTGGGCCGAATTGTGAGTTTTCCGTCAGCAAACCCACGGTATGGGACTCGTTTGGCCCAATCACTGGAATGACCGGGATGTGGAAGCTGTGGAAAACCCACATGTGGGTGTCGTGCCACGCCACTCCGTCGCGTAGTCAGCGCGATCGGGTCGTGATCCGGGCCTGGCTGGGTCAGACGGCGACCCGATCGCGCTTTCAAAGTCGGGTCGAGGACGAGATCTCGTTTCACCTCCACGCAAGCAGCCAGGTAGGCCGCCCGCGCGTCGATGTCGACGTACAGGACTCCAGCAAATATGACCACGGGCTCACTTCTCTCGGTTGAGGCAGATGAGGTAGTTCTCGACGAGGAGATGGTCATCGGCGAGGGGTGGGCAGAACTCGGGCAGGCGCTGGACGTCGACCACCCACGCGTCGTGGGGGTGGTTGCACGGGACCACGGCGTTGATCTCCCGGTCGACGAGCAGTACGCAGCGGCCGATCAGCTTGTAGATCTCGTCCTTGGGGCGACGGGGTGGCGCCTCCTCGCTGATGCCGGTGAACCCGATCAGCGCGACGGCCAGCACGGCGGCCACGTAGTACCGCTTCTTCTTGTAGAAGGGCCGCTTCGGTCGCGCCGGTCGAGGCGGCGGTGCCGGCCGTGGCGCGGCCGGGGCCACGAACGGTTCACGCGGCGGAGGTGGCGGCGCGGTGACGGGCGCGGCCACGAACCGCAGTGCGGCTTCGTAGGCGGCGTTGAGTTCCTGCATGGCTCCGTCGGAGCCACCCATGTCGGGGTGACGGATCCGGGACAGGCGCAGGTACGCGGCCCGGATGGCACGGTCGGACGAGCCTGGCGGCACTCCGAGCACGGCCCATGGATCCATCAACCCATTCTTGTTACCCCGGTACGGCTACGGCGCGGTTGAGCGCGTCGACCATCTCGGCCCGGGTGACGGGCTTGGAGAGGTAGTCGTTCATGCCGGCCGCGAGGCAGCGCTCGCGATCCTCGGCGTAGGCGGACGCGGTCATCGCGACGATGTGCACCTCGCCGTGACGGCCGGGCAGGCGACGGATGGCCTGGGCCGCTTCGTACCCGTCGAGGATCGGCATCTGGCAGTCGAGGATGACGACGTCGAACTCGTTGATCGCGGCCTGCTCGACCGCCGCCTGGCCGTTGTCGACCACCACCACGTACCAGCCGAGTTTCTCGAGCATGGCGACGGCGACGCGTTGGTTGATCACGTTGTCCTCGGCGAGCAGCACGCGGCCGATCGAGCCCTTCAACGCCTCGAGGTCGCCTCGCGGCAAGGCCTTCGACGGCGTCGGCCCGTCGACGACGGGCAACGGGACACGCACGGTCAAGGTCGTGCCGACCCCGACCTCGCTGGCCACCGTGATGGTGCCGCCCATCAACGCGACGAGCTCGGAGGAGATCGCCAGACCGAGGCCGGAGCCGCCGTAGCGACGGGTGTTCGACGGGTCACCTTGCTCGAACGGGGTCATGAGCCGCGCCTGGAGATCGCAAGGAATGCCGATGCCGGTGTCGATCACGTCGAAGCGCACTCCCCCTTCGTCACGACGGACCGAGATTCGGACGTTGCCCCGCTCGGTGAACTTCACGGCGTTGCCGACGAGGTTGGTGAGCACCTGCCGCACGCGGGTGGGATCGCCGAGCACCCAGCAGTCGAGGTCGCCGACGTCACAACGCAGCTCGATGCCCTTCGTGTTGGCCATCGGGATGAACAGCGTCGCCGTCTCGCGCACGATGTCGGCGACGTTGAACTGGGTCGCGTCGAGCACGATCTTGCCGGCCTCGACCCGGGCCAGATCCAGGATGTCGTTCAGCAGACCGAGCAGCCCGTCCGCCGCCGATCGCAGCGCGACCACGTGCTCGCGCTGGGCCGGCGACAAAGGCGAGTCGGCCAGCAGTTCGGCCATGCCGACCACGCCGTTGAGCGGCGTGCGGATCTCGTGGCTCATGTTGGCGAGGAACTGCGACTTCATCTGCGACGCCCGCTGGGCGGCCTCTTCCGCCTCCCGAAGTCGCTCGGCGGTGAGGCGCAATTCGGTGACGTCCTGGCGCACGCCACGCAACGACACGAGTTCGCCGGCCTCGTTGCGTTCGGCCTCGGCCTCGCCCCACAGCACGCGGGTTTCGCCGCTGCTGTGCACGATGCGCAGGTCTCCGGTCCATGTCGCGCCGGTAGTCAGGGCTTCGAGAATTGCGGTGCGGGTCACCTCCGCATCGTCGGGATGTACGAGATCGAAGAACGCATCGAGCGTCGGGCTGAACGTTGCCGGGTCGAGGCCGTAGAGCTCGTACATGACGTCGGACCACTCGAGCTCGCGCGTCTTCACGTTGATGCGCCAGAAGCCGACCTTCGAGAGGCGCTGGGCGTCGCGCAGGCTCTGTTGGTAGCGCAGGTCGTCGACCTGCTGCTGGAGCCGTTCGCTGAGTTGCGAGGCGCGGGCCATCGCGTTGTCGCGCTCGGCCACGACGGTGGCCAGCACCAAGCCGGTGATCGCCAGTACGGCGAGATACACGTCGAGCGTCCACAGACCATCGGTGCTCACGTCGTGCGCGAAGTGCCCCTCGCCATGTGCGGTGAAGACCGCCGCGATCGCCGCGATCACCAGCGTGGTCGCCGTGGCGCCGCGCCAGAAGTACCGCAGCGAAGCCCATATGACGAAGGGGAACAGCAGGTACGGGAGGGCGACGTCGGAACTGAAGATCAACACGCTCGTCACGACGGTGCCCGCGAGCAACAACGCCGCTTCGGCGGGACCACCCTTCGGGTGTCGCCGTTCGCGAGCCCACACGAGCATGAAGCCACCGACAACCAGAGCGCCGAGCGCGTCGCCGATCCACCAGACCCGCCACGCCGACCACCACTGGCTCGCCGGCATCGCGCCACTGGCGATCAAGGACGCAATGCCGCTCGTCGCACTGAGCGAGGTGGCCAGGCCCGCGCCGATCGTCGTGACCCGCAGTATCTGCGACGTGCGCGCAGAAGGGCCGCTCAGGCCGGTCGAGCGGCGGAAGGCGTAGGCCGCGATGACGGCTTCCAGCGTGTTGCCCGCCGCCATCCCGAGCGCCGCGAGGTGCGGCACGGGCGAGAAGAAATTCGCCGCGAACGCGCCAAGAAAGACAAAGGGCGCAAGGTCCAGACCCCACAGGACGAGGGACGCGATGGCGAGGCCCGTCGGCGGCCAGACGGGGCTGACGTTGCCCGGCAGTGACGCCAGGGACAGTCCGAGTCTCGCCGCGCCGTAGTACGTCGCCGCGAGAATGAGAATTGCTAAAAGGCGGTGTCGGCGGACCACTGCTCCATACATCGGTATGGAGGATGTCGCTACTAACCCAAAGGTTCCCCAACTGCGCGACCGGCGCAGGGAAATTGCGTCCGGATAGTCACGTTCCGCGGGAAAGCGGCCGATGAATGACACGGACGTTCGCGTCCGCCCGGCCCAGACAACTGAGGAAGCGTTCCGCCCGCATGCTTACGCCTTTGCCAAACGAGCAGCAGCCGCTGCTGCATGGTCGGTATCGGTGCCTACGCATGCTCAAACAGGGTGGCGGGGTCTCCACCTATGAAGCGGTGGATCTCGAAAGCGACGACGCGCCCGTCGTGGTCAAGGTCGTCGACGCCAACGAGGTCGCGCCGGCGGTGGTGATGCGCCTCGAGCACGAGGCGGCCGTGTTGGCCCGTCTCGAAGCCGCGAGTTTCCGTCCGCTGCTGCGCTTCGCGCGGGAGGACGACGTCTTGATCCTGGTGCAGCCGCTGCTCGCCGGGCAGAACCTGGCCGATCGGCTGCTGCGCGGCCGGCTCTCGGTGAAGGACTCGCTGACGGTCGCGGCCGACGTGCTGCGGGCGCTGCAACAGGCCCACGACCTCGGCGTGCTCCATCGCGACATCAAGCCCGCGAACATCCTCGCCCGCGGTGAGCGTCAGATCGAGGGCGCCGCGCTCATCGACTTCGGCCTCGCCCGGTCCATGGCGCTCGACGCCGAGTTGCGCGACCAGGCAGTCGGCACGGCGCGCTACCTCTCGCCCGAACAGGCCGGTCTCGTCGAGACGCCCGTCGACGAACGCTCTGATCTCTACTCGTTGGGCGTCGTGCTCTACGAATGCCTGACGGGGACGCCTCCCTTCGAGGGCGACAGCGTCGGCGTCGTGTTGCGCCAGCACCTCAATCAGGCGCCGGCGCCGATGCGCGCCCACGGCGTCGAGGTGCCCCGCGCCGTCGAGGGCTTCGTGATGAAGCTGCTCGGAAAGGACCCGGCCGAGCGCTACCAGTCCGCAGCGGGCGCGCTGGCCGACGTCGACCTCATCCAAATCGAACTGAACCGTGGCGTCACCGAGCCCACGTTGGTGTTGGGCCTCGGCGACCGTCGCAGCGTGCTGACCGAGCCGTCTTTCGTGGGTCGTAAGGGCGAGCTCGAGGCGTTGGCGCAGACCCTGCGGCACACGGCGACGGGGCACGCGGGCCTTGTGCTGCTCGACGCCGAGTCAGGCGGCGGCAAGACGCGCCTCGTCGACGAGTTCGCGCATCGCAGCGAGTCGACCAATACCTGGATCATGCGCGGTCAGGGCGTCGACCAAGCCGGCCAGCGTCCGTATCAGTTGCTCGAAGGCGTCGCCTCCGCGATCAACGCCGCGGTGCAGACCGACGAGGACCTTCGCCTGCGGCTGCGCCATGCGCTCGACGAGCACGCCGACGCGATCGCGGCCGCGCTGCCGGAACTCGAGTCACTCGTCGACCGGTCCCGGGCCGAAGTGTTGCCCGAAGCGCACGGCGACCTGCGCTCGCTCGCCGCGTTGACCGCGTTGTTGACGGCGCTCGGCACCGCGGAACGACCGGCGCTCGTACTGCTCGACGACTGCCAGTGGGCCGACGCGCTCACCGTGAAGCTGTTGTCGCAGTGGTACGCGACGGCGCGCAAGACCGAGTGCTGCGTAATGGTGGTCACTGCGTTCCGCAGCGAGGAAGTCGGTTGGGAACACCCGCTGCGCAACATCGACGAGGCGCTGCGCCTCACGTTGCGCCCGCTGACCGTCGACGAAACCCGCGACGTCATCCACTCGATGGCGGGCCCGGTGCCCGACGAAGTCGTCAAGACCGTCGCCCAACTCAGCGAAGGGTCGCCGTTCATGGCCACGGCCGTGCTGCGTGGCCTCGTCGAAGCTGGCGCCCTCGTCGACACGCCGGGCGGCTGGACCGTCGAAGCCGACGCCCTTGCCGCCGCGCAGACATCCCGACGCGCCGCGCTGTTCCTCGTGCGCCGCTTGGAGCTGCTCTCGCCCACCGCGCTCGACCTGCTCGCGGTCGGCGCCGTTTTGGGCAAGGAGTTCGACCTCGTCCTCGCCGCCGACCTCGCGAACCAGTCGCCGTCCCAGGTCGTCCCGGCGCTCGACGAGGCAAAGCGTCGCCGCATTCTGTGGGTCGACGAGGAAGAAGGCGTCTGCCACTTCCTGCACGACAAGCTGCGAGAGGCGTTGCTGTCGCGTCTCGACGCGCCGACGCGCACGTCGCTGCATCACTCCGCGGCCAAGCACATCGAACAGCTCGACAACACGCGCGTGTTCGACCTCGCCTATCACTACGACGCGGCGGGCGACCCGCAACGTGCGCTGCCCTACGCGCTCGCCGGCGCCGAGATGTCGCGGGCCGCGCACACGCTCGACATCGCCGAAACGCACTACCGCATGGCCGAGCGTTCGCTGACGCCGGGTGACGACGAGATGCAGCTGCGGGTCGCCGAAGGCCTCGGTGACGTGTTGAACCTGCGCGGCGCGTACGACGAGGCGCTCAAGGAGTACACGCGGGCGCTGGGTCTCGCCACCGACGTGATGACCCAGGCCGCGTTGCGCGGCAAGGTGGGCGAAGTCGCGTTCAAGTGCGGCGCCATGGACGACGCGGCGTCGTCGCTCGAAGACGCGCTGCGTCTGCTCGGCGAGCGCGTGCCGCGCAGCACCGTCGGTTTCACGTTTGCGTTGCTCAAAGAAGTGATCGTGCAGTTCGTGCACTGCGTGGCGCCGCGCACGATGCATCGCCGGTCGCTGGTCGGCGCCGAGAAGAAGCTTCTGGCGGCGCGGATCTTCAGCCGTCTCGCGTACACGTACTGGTTCCACTCGGGCCGCATTCGTTGTGGCTGGGCGCATCTCCACGAGATGAACCTCTTGGAGAAGTACCCGCCGACCTCCGAACTCGCGCAGGCGTACTCGGAGCACGCGCCCGCCCTCACGATGGTGCCCTGGTATCGCCGCGGCATTGCGTACTTGGCGAAGTCGCTCGAGATCCGCACCTCGCTCGGCGACGTGTGGGGCCAGGGCCAGACACTGGGCTTCCACGGCGTCACCGCGTACGCGGCGTCGCACTACCGCGAGGCGATCGACGCGTGCCGCAAGGCCGCCCGTCTCCTGGAGCGCACCGGTGACAAGTGGGAGATGGACACCGCGCTCTGGAACATCGCGCTGTCGCAGTACCGCCTCGGCGAACTGCGCCAGGCCATCCACACGGCGCAACAGCTCTACATCGCAGCGAGTGACATCGGCGACATGACCGCGGCAGGTACCGCCGTCGGGGCGTGGGCACTTGCGACCGAGGGCAAGATCCCCGCGGACGTGGTCCATGGCGAAATGGCCCGTGAGACGGGCGACGCCGCGACCCGCGTGCAGGTGCACGTGGCCGAAGCGGTTCGTCTCCTGGCCCACGGCGACACGCGCAACGCCAGGCGGGTGCTGCAGGCCGCCGCCAAGATCGTCAAGAGCAACGGGCTGCGTCAGGAGTACGTCGCTCCGGTGCAGCCGTGGATGGCCACAACACTGCGGATGCAGCTCGAAGCGGCATCGCCCTACGACGACCGCAAGGCGCTGATCCGCGAGGCGCGTCGTACGGCGTCGCGCGCACACTGGGTCGCCCGCTCGTACAAGAACAACCTGCCGCACGCGCTGCGCGAGAAGGCCCTCGTCGCGGCGCTGCGCCGCAAGCCCCGCAAGGCCTACAAGCTGCTGCATCGCAGCCTCGACGAGGCCCGCGCCCAGGGCGCCCGCTTCGAAGAGGCGCTGACGTTGCAGGCGCTGGGCCGTATCGGACGCGAGATGAACTGGAGCGACGCGGCCGAACACACCAACACGGCGGCGACGATGCTGGCCGAACTGCGCCCGGCCGAGGCCCGCGAGCGCACCATCGACGACACCCTTTCTCTGGCCGACCGTTTCACCACGGTGCTCGAAGTCGGCCGACTCATCGCAGCAGCAGCGTCACCGGCGGCCGTGTATCAGGCGGTCAATCAGGCCGCGGTGACGCTGTTGCGCGGCGAGCAGTGCCACGTGCTCGACCTCGCGACCAACCGCGACGAGATCACGACGCTGTCGGGCGAGATCGTCGACAGCGTGAGCCGCACCCTCGTCCTCGAAGCGGCCAAGACCGGCGTGGCCCAGGTGAGCTCGCCGGGCGAAGGCCTCGAAGTCACCGAGTCCATCGTGTTGTCCGGGGCGCGTTCGGTGTTGTGCGCGCCGATCATGTTGGAGGGCGAGGCCGTCGCCGCGTTCTACGTCACCCACGCCCAACTCGGCGGCCTGTTCGGTTCCGAGGAACTGCAGCTGGCGTCGTTCATCGGCGCCCTCGCCGGCGCCACGCTCGAACACGTCGCGGGTTCCGAGGCGCGGTTTCGTTCGCTCGTGCAGCACTCTTCCGACGTCATCACCGTCGTCGACGCGTCGGGCCGCGTGACGTTCCAGGGTCCGTCGGTCGAGCGCCTCTTCGGCTTTGCGCCGCACGAGTTCGTCGGCGCCAACCTGCGCGCTTGGATCCACCCCGACGACGCCGACATGGTGCTCGACGCCATCGAGCGCAACCGGCGGGCTCCGGGCGCGGCCACCGATGTCATCGAGTGTCGATTCAAGCGGCGCGATGGGTCGGTCATCTCCTGCGAGACGACGCTGACAAACCTGAGCGACGACGAGAACGTGCGCGGCGTCGTGCTCAACACGCGTGACATCACCGAGCGCAAGCAGAACGAGGAGCGCCTCGCCGCCGCAGTGGATGCCGCCCTCGAAGCCTCACGATTGAAGTCGGCGTTCCTGGCCAACATGAGCCATGAGATCCGCACGCCGATGAACGGCGTGATCGGCATGGTCGACCTGCTGCGTTCGACGCCGCTCGATTCCGAGCAGCTCGACTACATCGACTCGATGGCGCAGTCGGCCGAGTCGCTCGTTGCGATCATCGACGACGTGCTCGACGTGTCCAAGATCGAAGCGGGCAAGCTCACGATCGAGAACGCGGACTTCAACCTGCGCGCCCTTGTCGACGCGACGGTCGCACCGCTGCAGCCCTCGGCCTCGGACCGTGGCATCACGCTGAACGGCATGGTCGACTCCGCGGTGCCCGTCGCCATCAACGGCGACCGGCTGCGCGTGCGTCAGGTCATCAACAACCTGTTGTCGAACGCGATCAAGTTCACTCCGGTCGGCGGCGTGATTCTGAACGTCGAACGCCAGCGCGACATGTTGTTGTTCGAGGTCCGCGACACCGGCATCGGCATCCCGAAGGACGCCTGCGAGCACCTCTTCGAGCCCTTTGTGCAGGCCGACGCGTCGACCACCCGTCGCTACGGCGGAACCGGCCTGGGCCTTGCCATCTCGAAGCAGCTCGTGAATCTGATGGGCGGCGACATCGGTGTCTCGTCCGAAGTCGGCGTTGGTTCGACGTTCTGGTTCACGCTGCCCCTGGTCACCGCCGAGCAGATCGTTCCGGCACCCGCTCCGGCGGCGCCGGCCGCCGCTCCCGTCGAGGAGAAGGTCGGCGGCAAGATCCTCGTCGTCGAGGACAATGCCGTGAATCGCAAGGTGGCGGTCGGCATCCTGCGCAACCTCGGCTACGACGCCGACGTCGCGGCGGACGGTGTCGAGGCCGTCGAGGCCCTGGCGCACCAGCGCTACGACGCGATCCTCATGGACTGCCAGATGCCCCGCATGGATGGCTACGACGCGACGCGTGCGATCCGTTCGCTCGAGAACGGTGAGCGCCACACGCCGATCATCGCGATGACGGCCTCGGCCATGCAGAGCGATCGGGAGGCTTGCCTCGCCGCGGGCATGGACGACTTCCTGTCCAAGCCGATCGCCCGCGACGCCCTGGCGAACACTCTCGCCGAAACGATCAACGGCAACGCCGGCCGCAACCCCGTCGGCCTCGCCACGGAACGTCGCGCCGACCGGTTCGACGCGGAGCTCGTCGAGGGCCTGCGGGCCATGGACGAGGACGGCTCGTTCCTGCGCGAGCTCATCGATCTGTTCCGGTCAGCCACCGCGCAAGACATGCAGCGCCTCCGGGAAGCGGTAGCGGCTCGCGACACGTCGGCGATGAAGACCACCGCACATCGGGCGAAGGGTGCGAGTCGCAACCTCGGTCTGCGTGCGCTGTCCGCCTCGTTGAACGCCATCGAACTCTGTGCGGCTGCGCCGCCCGAAGTCGTGGCCGATGCCTTGGCCGTCGTCGAGGACGATCTGCAGGATGCGTTGGTCTACCTACAAAGCCTGAGGGCGTCGTAGGCAGATATGGCTCAACTTCTGACCAATTCCCGTCCGGGCAGTCTCATGGACTTCCACCCTGCCGAAGGAAATGGCGTGGTTGGGAGCAAGCCAAGGATGGTGCTCTTCGGGCGTATCGCGCTCGTTGCTGCCGTCTATTACGTGGCGGCCAAATTCGGCCTGTCCGTTGGCACGCTCCCCGGCCGGGTCTCTCCCGTATGGCCGCCCACCGGCATCGCCATCGCAGCGGCCTACCTGTGGGGCCCTCAGGTCTTGCCGGGCATCTTCATCGGCGAGTTCTGCGTCATGCTCAACCAGGGCGGCGACTCGGCGTGGTTCGTGACGGTTCTGCCCGCGATCGGCAATGTGATCGAAGCGCAGGCCGGTGCCACCCTGCTGCGCCACCTGAAGTTCGAGCCATCACTCATCAAGGCGCGCTCGATCGCCGCCCTCGCGGCGGTTGCATTCGGGGTCACCACTATCAGTGCGGGCATCGGCACCTCGACACTGTGGCTGTCCGGGATTGCTTCGAGCGACGCCATCGGCTCCACGCTGCGCGCGTGGTGGTTCGGCAACGTGATGGGCGCCCTCGTCTTCATCCCGTTCGTGACGTCGTGGATGACTCGCAGCAAGGAACGACCTGAAGGCAGCCGGCTCGAGCTCGGCGCCATGGTCGGCGTCTACGTGGGGTGTTTCGCCTTGGCGTCGATGGGCTCGCGGCCGGCGGTGTTCCTCGTCTATCCGCTGATCGCGTGGGCGGGCCTGCGCTTCGGCGTGCGCACGGCGTCGACGATGACGGTGGTGACCGCGCTCATCTCGATCCTGCGCATCGCCAGTGGCAGCGGCAAGTTCGAGACGGGCAACGTGCTCGAGGACCTCTACCTGATCGACACGTTCCTCGGCGTGTTGTCGCTCACCGGGTTGCTGCTGTCCTCCGTCGTGGCAGAACGCAACCGGGTGCAGCGCGAACTCGTCGAGGCGAACAGCGAGCTCGAACAGCGGGTCGCCGAGCGCACCGACGCGTTGCGGGTGGACCGGTTCCGTCTCGAGCAAGCGCAGCGCGTGGCGGCGATCGGCTCCTGGGAGTGGGACCTGCGCACCGACACCATCTCGGGCTCGGCCGAACTCGACCGTCTCTTCAACATCGAGCGGGCGCCGGGCGGCTCGCACTACTCCACCTACTCCGACAAGTTGCCCGAGGACGACCGCGTCGCGTTGAACGACGCGATGCGCGCTGCGGTGATGCACGGCGGTTCGTTCGCCTGCGACGTCAAGATGCGTCTCGGCGACGGGTCATGGCGGTGGCTGCGCATCACGGGTGAGCCTGATGGCGAGCCGGGCGACGTCGTCCAGATGCACGGCTCGGCGCAGGACATCACCGAGGTCAAGGCCGCCGAAGAGCTCATCCGTGCCAACGAGGAGCGGTCCGCGGCGATCGTCGAGGCGTCCGCCGAGGCGTTCGTGTCGATGGATCTCGACGAGAAAATCACCGACTGGAATCATCAGGCCGAGCTGACCTTCGGCTGGAAGCGCGACGAAGTGATGGGCCGCTCGCTCGTCGAGGTGATCATCCCGCCCGTCATGCGCGAGGCGCATCGCCGGGGTGTGGATCGCTTCTTGAAAACAGGCCAGGCCCAGGTTCTCAACACGCGTCGTGAAGTGACGGCCATGCACCGTGACGGCCACGAATTCCCCGTCGAGATGGCAGTGTGGATGACCGTCGGCAGCGACGGCAAGAACGTCTTCCACGCCTACCTGCACGACATCTCCGAACGGCAAGCCGACAAGGCCAAGCTCGCGTTCGCGCTCGAAGAAGCCCGCGAAGCGTCGCGCATGAAGTCGGCGTTCCTCGCCAACATGAGCCACGAGATCCGCACGCCGATGAACGGCGTGTTGGGCATGGTCGGGTTCCTGCTCGACACCGAGCTCGACAATGTGCAGCGCGACTACGTGCAGACGATGGCGGCCTCGGCCGAGGCGTTGATGGCGATCATCGACGACATCCTCGACGTGTCCAAGATCGAGGCCGGCAAGCTCGAGATCGAAGAGTCCGACTTCGACCTGCGTCGCCTGCTCGCCGACACGTTGCGTCCTTTCATGCCCGCCGCCAACGACAAGGGCATCGCACTCGGCGCGACGGTGTCGAACTCGATCCCCGATGCGGTGCGCGGCGACCGACTGCGGCTGCGTCAGGTCATCAGCAACCTCGTGTCCAACGCGGTGAAGTTCACGTCGATCGGTTCGGTCAACGTGTGCGTGCGTGTGTGGGACGACAAGTTGCTGTTCGAAGTCACCGACTCCGGCATTGGCATCCCCGAGGACCGACGGGCGCAGCTGTTCGAACCGTTCATCCAGGCCGACGCGTCGACGACCCGTCGCTACGGCGGCACCGGCCTGGGCCTCGCCATCTGCCGTCAACTCGTGACGCTGATGGGTGGCGACATCGGGGTCACCGCCGCGCAGGGCGGCGGCTCACGCTTCTGGTTCTCCATCCCGTTGGTCGCGGCGATGGCCGTGGTCGAGCCCGTCGTGACGGAGATGGACAAGAACGAACTGCGCACGAGTGGATCGGGGCGCAAGGTCTTGGTGGTCGAGGACAACCCGGTCAACCGCAAGGTGGCCGTCGGCATGCTCGAACACCTTGGTTACACAGTGGAGATCGCAGTCGACGGCGTGGAGGCGGCATCGCTCTTCCAACCCGGCGCCTTCGACGCGATCCTCATGGACTGTCAGATGCCTCGCATGGATGGGTATGACGCAACGCGTGCCATCCGTGCCCAAGAGAGCGTCTCGCACACGCCGATCATCGCGATGACGGCGTCCGCAATGGCATCGGACCGGGATCGGTGCATCGCTGCGGGCATGGACGACTTCTTGTCCAAGCCCATTGGCACCGAGAAGCTAGGAGCAACGTTGAACAACTGGATTGGTGATTCGTCGTCGGAACCGACGCCGCCGCCCGCGGCGCCCGTCGAGACCGAGGACTTCGACAGTGAGGTGGCCGAGCATCTGCGGTCCCTCGACGAGGACGGCTCGTTCCTCCTCGACCTATTGCAGATGTTCCGCAACGACTCGCACGCGTTGATTCAGAACCTCCAGGACGCGATCGCGGCCGGCGACACGAAGAACATCCGTGGCTATGCGCATCAGCTCAAGGGCTCGACGGGGCTGTTGGGCTTGAAGGCGCTGTCGGCGGCGTGCGCCGAGGTCGAGCACAACCACGAGTCGGTGTCCGCCGCGATGTCGCTGATGGGCCCCGTCCTCGAGCAGTACGACCGGGCCCTCGCCTACGTGAACGACCTGGCCGCCCGCACCGCCGCGTAGATCGTCATTCTGTGCGGCTGTGGAAGGGCTAAGCCCATCTACAGACGCACAGAAGTGAATTAGTCGGCGGCCTCGGTCGCCCAGCCGCGGCTGCGGTCCACGGCGCGATGCCAGTCCGCGAGACGGGCGTCGGCCTGCTCTTTGGTCGCCTGCGGCCCGTAGGAGGCCTCGAGTGACCAGAGAGCGCTGAGGTCGTCGAGGGCCCATACGCCTTCGGCGAGGCCGGCGAGGTAGGCGGCTCCGAGCGCGGTGGTTTCGGTGATCGACGGGCGCTCGACGGGCACCTGCAGCTGATCGGCCTGCATCTGACACAGCAGTTGCATGACCGACGCTCCCCCGTCCGCGCGCAGCGCGACGACTTCGCGTCCGGCGGCCACGCACATGGCGTCGACCACGTCGCGGGTCGACAACACCATCGACTCGACGACCGCGCGCGCGATGTGCGCCCTGTTCGTTCCCCGCGTGAGGCCGACGATCGCGCCGCGCGCGTACGGATCCCACCACGGCGAGCCGAGGCCGGCGAAGGCCGGCACCACGAACACTCCGTCGGTGTCGTCGACGGATTCGGCGAGCGGACCGATCTCCGGCGCGGCGGAGATGATCTGCAGCCCGTCACGCAGCCACTGGATCGCCGCGCCCGTCACGAAGATCGCGCCCTCGAGCGCGTAGGCGACGGTGCCATCGGCGAGCTCCCACGCAATCGTGGTGAGCAACCCGTCCACGGGCTTGGGGAGATCGGGACCGACGTTCATCAACACGAACGAGCCTGTGCCGTAGGTGTTCTTGGTCATCCCCGGCGTGAAGCACGCCTGACCGAACAGCGCCGCCTGCTGATCGCCGGCGATGCCGCTGATGGGGATGCCGTCGGTCGTCACGCCGAAACGCCCGCTCGACGGACGCACCTCGGGCAGTATCGACGTGTCGACCCCGAAGATGCCGGCGAGCTCGTCGGACCAGGTGCGGGTCGACAGATCGCACAGCAGCGTGCGCGACGCGTTCGACACGTCGGTCGCGTGCACGGCGCCGCCGGTGAGGTTCCACAGGATCCAGCTGTCGACGGTGCCGGCGATGGCGCCGTCGGGGATGCCCTCGTTCTGCGCGACCCAGGCGAGCTTCGTACCCGTGAAGTACGGATCGAGCACGAGGCCGGTGAGCTCACGCACGCGCGGTTCGTACTCGCGCAACTCGTCACACATCGCCGCGGTGCGCCGGTCCTGCCACACGATCGCCTTGCGAATCGGCTGTCCCGTCGCTTTGTCCCAGACGACGAGGGTCTCGCGTTGGTTCGTGATGCCGATGGACGCGATCGATCCGTCGAGCCGGTCGCGCACCTCGGCCATCGTGGCTTGCACGGCTTCCCAGATCTCCATGGCGTCGTGCTCGACCCAACCGGGTTGCGGGAAGTACTGCGTGAACTCGCGGTAGGCGACGTCGACGGGCTTGCCCGTCTCGTCGATGACGAAGGCGCGCACGCCGGTGGTCCCCGCGTCGATTGAAAGCACGTAGCCCATCGCGGGCGAACGTTAGACCGACAGACGCCAGCCGATGATGCGAGCGAGCGCGGTCAGCTGGCGGCGCTCGCGAGAGCGAAAGGGTCGACCGTCGCGACCGATCACGAGCGCGCCACCGTCGCCGTCGAGCGGCGCCCACGCGACGTCGTCGGGGCCGACCTCCGCTGCGCCGGCGCCCTGCGAACCGGCCACGAAGGCGATGACCCAGTCGGTCGTCGGAGTCGGACCGTTCGTCGCGACGAGATGCCCGTCACGCACGACCACCGCCCACTCGGCTTCGAAGTCGCGCGACACGTGGTCGACGGCCATCGCGCACACCGACAACGCGTCGCCCTGCGCGAGCAGCTCCGCGGCGGACTCGAGCGCGGCGACACGCGCATCGGGCAGGTCGCCCTCGACGGGACGAATGTCTTCGACGTCGACACCCTCGACCTCTTGCATCTCCTTTACGAGGAGCGGCACGAGGTTCTCCTCGGGCAACGAGATGATGAGTTCGTCGATGGCGCGGCCGGCGCCCGTCTCGAGAATGTCGATGCCGACGAGGTCACCGCGCACCGCGCCGATGCGCGACGCAACGGCACCCAGCGCACCGGGACGGTCCGGCAACCACACGCGCACCACGAAAGAAACGGCCACGCCGAAAACCTAACGGCCGAAAATGACGCGGGTGTTACGCCCGCACTACGCGTTCTTGTGCTGTTTCGGGGCGCCAGAGCGCCCGAAACAGCACAAGAACGCGGGGGTCAGGCGACTTTGGCGGGTTCGGCCGCCATGGCGTCGTCGGTGTCCTTGCGTTTGGCGTACTGGTTCACGTACTCCTGGCCGGACAGCTCGCGCAGTTCGAACATCACTTCGTCGGTGATATTGCGCAGCACCGTTCGGTCGTCGGCCTGCTCGACGAGGTGGTCGTAGGTGAGCGGCGTCCCGAAGGCGACCGTGATCGGCATGAAGAAGTTCGGCTTCACCTGACCGATCGGCTGCGCCTCCCGCGTGCCGATCATGGCGACGGGGATGATCGGCGCCTTCGTCTGCAACGCCAACCGGGCGATACCGGTGTGGCCCTTGTAGAGACGCCCGTCGGGCGAACGGGTGCCTTCGGGGTAGATACCGAACGCGCCTCCGCCGTCGAGCACTTCGGCCGCCGTCTCGAGCGCACGCTGCGAGGCAGAGCCGCCTTCACGACGGATGGGGATCTGGCCGACGGCCCGGAAGAACCACGCGGTCTTCTTGTCGTCGAAGTACTCGGCCTTGGCGACGAAGGTGATGCGTCGCTTCAGCACGAGCGGCAGGAAAATCGAATCGCAAAAGGACACGTGGTTCGAGGCGAAGATGATCGGCCCTTCTTTCGGCACGTTCTCCATGCCGGTGACGCGCACCTTGAACAGAAAGCGGAGGACCGGCGACAAGATTGCTTTGACGATCCAGTAGGCCACGGCCGGAAAGATAAAGCACAGATCCGGCTACTCGCCGGTAATTGACCGGTCGGTCAAGTTTTGCCTAGCTTGCTCAGGCAATGGCCGAAAGCCGCAAGCTCACCCAGCGGGGCCGTGACCGCCGCACGCAACTCATGGAGTATGCCGCGCAGCGCTTCGCGGAGAACGGCTATCACCCCACGTCGGTGGCCGACATCGTCGACGGTCTGAACGTCGGCAAGGGCGTCTTCTACTGGTACTTCTCTTCGAAGGAAGAGCTGCTGCTCGAGATCCTGCGCGACGGCCAGCTCGACCTGCGCCGCTCGCAGCGCAGCGCCATCGAAGGCCTCGACACCCCCCTCGAACGAATCGAGGCGGGCATCCGTCGCTCCATTCGTTGGCTCGGCGATAACCGTCAGTACGTCACGTTGATTCAGTTCGCCGCCACGGAAGACCGCTTCACCGCCGCGTTGCGCCGCGGCGCCGATGTCGCCGTGGCCGACCTCGTCAAGCACGTCAAGGACGGCATCGCGGACGGCTCACTCGCGGACGCTGATCCCGTCGTCATCAGCCACGCCATTCTTGGCGTGACCAATCACCTCGCCCGCACCTTCGTGCTGCAGCAGGGCGACGATCCCGACACGGTCGCTGACGCCGCGGTCGACTTCTGCCTGGGCGGCCTCATCGGCGCCGTCCGACGCAGCACCGTTTAAGCGCCGAAGCCTCCGTTCGCGCCGGCCGCGGCGAAGAAGTTCTCGATCCCCGGCGGCGTATAGATCTCCATCACTTGGGCGACGGTGTCGCCTGCGTTCCACAGTTCGTGCTCGATGCCGCGCGGCATCGTGATCAGCCCACCGGCGTCGAGCACGCACTCGACGTCGCCGACCCGACAACCGACCCGCCCACTCACGACGACGTTGATCTGATCCTCCATCTCATGTGTGTGCGGCGCCACGTGCTCGCCCACCGGCATGTCGACCGTGAAGATCACGACGTGACCGTTGGTTTCCTTCGGGTCGACGGCGACACGAAACGGTGTGCCGGTGATGTGGTGGCCCTGGCCCCATGCGACTGCCTGCGTCATCGTTGCCTCCTGCAGTTTCACTAGTGGTGATCACTAGTGATTACCACTAGTAGAGTGCACAGGCGTGGCGCGCGTCAAGGGGCAATCGCGAACGGAGAAAGCTGCGGCGACTCGGCGACGGATGCTGCAGGCCGCCTACGACCTGTTCTGCGAGCAGGGTTATCGGGCGACGACCATGGACGTGATCGCGGAACGAGCCGGCGTGGCCGTGCAGACGCTGTACTTCACGTTCCACACCAAAGACGAGCTGTTTCAGGAAGTCCACGACTGGACCGTGCTGGGCGACGATCCGACTCCTCCACCCCTGCAGGCCTGGTACCTCGACGCCATGACTGCATCATCGGTGGATGAGGCGGTGCATCACATCACTCGCGGCGTGATCGGCATTTCCCGGCGGGTGGCGCCGATGATCCCGGCGTTCCACGCAGTGATCGGTGAGCCGGCCCATGCGGTCTGGGAGAACGCCAACCGCCTGCGCCTCGATGGCATGGCCGATCTCGTCGCCGGACTCACGAAAAAGCAGTCGCTGCGCAAGGGCATCACGAAGGCGCAGGCCGCGGACGTGTTGTACGTGCTCGTCGGGCCCGACCTCTACCGGACGTTCGTCCTCGAGCGAGGCTGGACCGAGGCGCAGTACATCGCGTGGTGTGACCGGACGATCCTGGCCGAGCTGTTCGCTACGTGACCGACGAGACGAGCTTGCGCATACGCGCGATTTCGGTCGGCGACATGTTGCGGTCGGCCGCGCGCCACTCGGCCACCGCCGCGATCTGACGCGACGCGGCCGCACGGTCCGACTGCTTGAGGAACGCGCGCAGCATGATGCCGCGACCGACACCGACGACGAACCGGTCCACGACCCCACCGGGCGGTTGCCCCGCCTTGAGCAACAGCCAGGTGTTGGCGACGTCGGTCGCGGCGACACCCCGCTTGGCGTTCCCCCAGTCGATGACCATGTCGGTCAGATCGCGGGTGACCATCACGTTCATCGGATGCAGATCGAGATGCACGATCGACTCGCCCGGGTCGCCGGGCGCGGGCGGTAGCCAGTCGGGCGCCGGGATCGCGGCGAGCTGGGCTTGCAGCTTTGCGAGCACTTCGCCGGCGCCGCGAATGCCGCCCGGCGTGCGCGGCATGAACTGGAGCAGGTCGAGTCCGAAGATCCGTTCCATCACGAGGTACCCCATCCCCGCATCGAAGACCTCGGGCGCGGGGTAACCGCGCTCGCGCACGTAGGTCATCAGCCGAGCCTCGTCGGTGAGATCGCGCGGCACGAACGAGCGCCGCAGGACACGACCGTGGCCGTGGTCGAAGATCTCCGAGTCGCGACCCTGCGCGATCTTTCGCCCCGTTGGTTCCATCTCGCCGTTGACCTTATGAGAATACTCAGTATGCTACTCCGTATGGTGATCGAACGATGAGCGTGCGCCACGCCTTGCTGGCATTGCTCAGTGAAGGCCCGAAGTACGGACTCCAGCTTCGCCAAGAGTTCGAGTCACGCACCGGCGAGGTGTGGCCGCTCAACGTCGGGCAGGTGTACACGACCCTGCAACGGCTCGAGCGCGACGGCCTCGTGCAGTCCGACGACGACGTCGCCGAAGGGCCGCAGAAGGGCTACTCGCTGACGGCCGATGGCTCGCGGGAACTCAACCAGTGGCTCGCCACTCCCCCCGACATGGATCAGCCTCCGCGCGACGAGCTGCTCATCAAGGTGCTCGTCGCCGTGCACGTGCCCGGGGTCGACGTCACCGATGTAATCCAGGGCCACCGCCGCCATCTCATCGGCGAGATGCAGCGCTACACCGCGATCAAGGCCGCAGCGGACGAGGACGACGTCGCGCTGGCACTCGTCGTCGACGCCGAATTGTTCCGCGTCGAGGCCGCCGTGCGGTGGCTCGACTCGGCCGAGGCGCGTCTGCGCCAACACCGCCCGAAGGTGTCGACACCGACGCCGACCAAGACCCGTCAGAAGGTGGCGCGATGACTGCTGCGCTCGAACTCCGTCAGGTATCCAAGCGCTACGGCGAGGGCGCCACGGAAGTGCACGCACTACGTGACGTCGACCTCGTCGTCGCCAAGGGCGAACTGGTCGCGATCATGGGCCCGAGCGGCTCGGGCAAGTCGTCCTTGCTCACGATCGCCGGCACGCTCGAAGATCCGTCGAGCGGCGAGGTGTTCGTCGAGGGCACCTCGCTGGCCTCGATGTCGAAGGGCGACAAGGCGGCGTTGCGCCGGCGTTCGCTCGGCTACGTGTTCCAGGACTTCAACCTGTTGTCGGGGCTCACCGCGCTCGAGAACGTGTCGATGCCCCTCGAACTCGACGGACTGGGCGCCAAGCAAGCGCAGCGCAAGGCCATGCTGGCGCTGGAAGAACTCGGTCTCGAGGAACGGGCGTCGCACTTTCCCGACGACTTGTCGGGCGGTGAGCGCCAGCGCGTCGCGATCGCGCGCGCGGTTGTGGGTGATCGCCACCTCGTGCTCGCCGACGAACCGACGGGCGCGCTCGACTCCGTCAACAGCGAGGCCGTGATGCGGGTGCTGCGTCGGGTGTGCGAGCGCGGCGCGAGCGGGATCATCGTCACCCACGAAGCGCAGATGGCGTCTTGGGCCGATCGCGTGGTGTTCCTGCGCGACGGACGGCTCGTCGATCAGACCGTCAAGCCCGACGGGCCCGAGTCGTTGCTGCTGGCGAAATGAGCGCATCCCGTCGAGCCGTGTTGCGCTGGGCGTGGCGGCTGTTCCGCCGCGAGTGGCGCCAACAAGCGATGGTGCTCGGCCTGATCACGGTGGCCGTCGCCGCGGCCGTTGCCGGCGCGTCGATCCTCGTGAACGGCGCGACGTCGGACAGCACCGGCCAACACGGTGACGCCACCGGCCTGACGCGTGTCGACGGACAGGACCCGGCGCGCGCCAGCCAGATCGTCGCCGCCGCGCGACAACGCTTCGGCACGGTAGAAGTCGTCGGCCACCAGTCGACGGCGTTGCCCGGATCGGTCAAGCAGATCGACCTGCGCGCGCAGGACCCGAACGGCGTCTTCTCACACTCGACTGTCGCGCTCACGAAGGGCCGCTACCCCACGGCCGCGAACGAAGTTGCCCTGTCGCCCGACATCGTCTCCACGCTGTCGACAGGCGTGGGCGAACACGTCACCCTCGGACGCGTCGACCGGGTCGTCGTCGGCGTTGTCGAAAACCCGCACAAGCTCGACGACAGCTTCGGCGTGGTTGCGCCCAACACCGTGTCGCCGCAACTCACGTTGCTGTTCACCATGGGCGCGGATCGCGGCCCGTCGGCGAGCGGGCCCACGAACGGCGATATCGGCTTCGGTGTTCTCGGTCGCGGCAACGACAAGGCGACCACCGAATCGATCGTCACCATCGGCGTGACGCTGTCGATGATCCTCGTGGCGTTGATCGCGGCGGCCGGCTTCGTCGTGGTCGCCCAGCGCCGCCAACGCCAACTCGGCCTCCTGGCTGCGACCGGCGCCGAAGCGCGTCACCTGCGCCTGGTGATGATGGCCAACGGCTTGTTCGTCGGTGTCGTCGCGGCGGTCGCGGGCACCGCAATCGGCGTGCTCGGATGGGTATTGGCGTCGCCGGCGGTCGAAGCGGCGGCGAACCACCGCATCGACACCTTCGACGTGCCCTGGTCGCTGATCCTGCGCTGCGCCGTGACCGGTGTCGTGATGTCGACGGTCGCCTCGTGGTGGCCGACCCGCACCATCACGCGCATGCCGATCATGACGGCGCTGTCCGGGCGGCCCGCGCCGCCCGTCGGCGTGCACCGCTCGTTCTTGCTGGGCGCGGCGTTCGTCGCCGTCGGCGTGGGGATGATGGTGAAGTCGAACGCGACCGGTCATCACATCCATCCGCTGTTCATCATGGGCGGACTCGTCTCGTTGATCGCCGGCATCGTGTTCCTCACGCCGGCCGCCGTGCAGCTGCTCGGCCGCGTCGCTCCCCGCCTCCCGTTCACGACGCGTCTCGCGTTGCGGGATCTCGTTCGCTACAACGCGCGCGCGGCCGCGTCGCTCGCCGCGATCGCGCTCGTGCTCGGCATCACCGTGACGATCATCGGCATCTCGAAAGCGACGGAGTTCCGCGCCGACGAGGGCAACCTCGGGTCGAATCAGATCTGGCTGCGCGCCGCGGGCCAAGGCCCCGAGGCCTCGCCGGTGCTCACGGCCGAAGAGATCGACGCGGCCGCCGCCCGTCTGCACGACGCGCTCCCGGGCGCCCGGTCCGTCGCTCTCGACGTCATGTACGGGCCGTCCCGCGGGGGTGAGAATCCGCCGATCGACGCCGTGCTCCAACGCAACGAGCACAACTTCGAAGGCCACGGCACGGCCTACGTGGCCACCCCAGAGCTGCTCGCGTTCCTCGGCGTCGACGCGTCGACCGTGCGCGCCGACACGCAGTTGCTGACGAACAGCAACGAGCCGCTGCAGCTGCTCGGCTTCGACTCACGAGACGACATCACCAAGGTCAGCCAGACCCAGCACATCGAGCTCCCGCAGTTCCAGGACGCGCCACACAACCTCGTGCCGCCCGCGGCCGTCGCCCGACACGGCTGGACGATCAAGCGCAACAGCTACCTGTTCCAGACCACCCACGCCCTGACGAGTGAACAGATTTCCGCCGCTCGTGTTGCCGCCGCGCAGAGCGGCATGGCCATCGAAGTCCGCGACGCGCAGGACGACGTCGCCGCCATCCGCACGATCATGACCAGCGTCGGACTGCTCGTTGCGCTCGGGATCGCGGCGATGACGGTCGGCCTCATCCGCAGCGAGTCGGCGGGCGACATCCGCACGCTCACCGCGACGGGGGCGTCGCCTCGATCGCGTCGAGCGATCACGGCGTCGACGACGGGCGCGCTCGCGACCCTCGGCGTCGTTCTCGGCATGGCCGGCGCCTACGCCGCACTGACGGCGGCGTACCACTCGCAACTCGGCAAGCTCACACCGCTGCCCTTGCTGCAACTCGCAATGCTGATGCTCGGCCTGCCCGTCGTCGCCACTCTCGCCGGCTGGCTGGTCGCCGGCCGCGAACCCGCCGCCTTCTCCCGCCAAGCCCTCGACTGACCGTTCTTGTCGTAGTTGGCTCGCTATAGCGAGCCAGCTACGACAAGAACACGGAACTAGCCGAGTTTGACGAGGGCTTTCTTGAGGTTGCGGATGGCTTGGCCGATGCGCTGCTCGTTTTCGATGAGAGCGAAGCGGACGAAGCCTTCGCCGCCGGGCCCGAAGCCCATGCCGGGCGACACCGCAACGGCGGCTTCGGTCACGAGCATCTTGGCGAACTCGAGCGAGCCCATCTCTGCGTAGGGCTCGGGGATCGGCGCCCACACGAACATGGTTCCCTTGGGCTTTTCGAGGTGCCAACCGATGCGGTTGAGCCCGTCGCACAATGCGTCGCGACGAGAGCGGTAGATGTCGTTGACCTCGTGGGGATAGTCGAGCTCTTCGTTGAGCGTGACGGTCGCCGCGATCTGAATCGGCTGGAACGTGCCGTAGTCCAGGTAGCCCTTCAGCTTCTGCAGCGCGGCGACGACTTCGGCGTTGCCGACCATGAACGCGCAACGCCACCCGGCCATCGAATACGACTTGGTCATCGTGTAGAACTCGACGGCGACGTCCTTGGCGCCGGGCACCTGCAGGATCGACGGGGCGGCGCCCGCTTCGAAGTACGTGTCGGAGTAGGCGAAGTCGTGCACCAGCACGACGTTGTTCTCACGAGCAAACTCGACGATGCGCGCCATCCACTCGAGATCGACCGTGGTGGTAGTCGGGTTGTGCGGGAACGACAACACGATCACGCGCGGCTTGGGCCACTGGGTCTCCCACGCCTCCATCAGGTTGGCAAAGAAGTCCTGATCGGGGCCGAGACGAATGTGCTTCACGTCGGCGCCGGCGAAGAGCGGGCCCCAGATGTGAATCGGATAGCTGGGCGACGGGACGAACGCCGAGTCGCCCGGACCGAGCAGCACCCACATCAGGTGCGAGAAGCCTTCCTTGGCACCGATGGTCGAGATGACTTCGGTCTCGGGGTCGAGGTCGACGTCGAACTTGCGCTTGTACATGTCGGCGACGGCCTCACGAAGCTTCGGGATGCCACGGCTCGCCGAGTAGCGATGGTTCCTGGAGTTGTGTGCTGCCTCGCTCAGCTTCTCGACTGCGATGGCCGGCGACGGGATGTCCGGGTTACCGAAGCCGAGGTCGATGACGTCAACGCCTGCTCGGCGCTGCTGCAGCTTCAGTCCGTCGATGATCGTGAACACATACGGGGGCAACCCCGTGATTCGGCGGAACTCCATTCACGCAGGTTACGGCGTCATCCCCGTCGCCCCGACATCAATAACCACCCCGACTTTTCGTGCGGGACCCACCGCATAGGTGGGTGTTGCACACCAGTTGGACGCATCGCCCCGAACCGGTGTGCAACAACCACCGTATTGGTGGGTGTTGCACAAAAAGTCGGAACGGGGCCGGGGTGCTCAGAGACCGGCGAGCTGCCGGGCGTTCATGACGCGTTCGGCGGCGTCGGGGGCGCCGGCCTTGGTCGGCGCAGCGACGGCGTAGTCGATGCCCATCTGGTGCAGTGCGGCGAACTTCTCGGCAAGCGCTTTCACCCCGTCGTCGTTCGTGACGTCGACCTGCGCGCCCCAGGTGATCGGTCGGCCGTCGGCCTCGAGCACGGCGTCGGCGAGCTGCTGGTCCGTCGGATCCCACAGATTGCGGGCGGCGCCGATCGCCGCCGACAGGGTTGCGGCGCGACGCGACCGGCCCGCCACCCAGATCCGCAGCCCCCACCCGTGCAGCTGGTGGGCGACGGATTCGAGACGCGTGAACCGTTCGTCGATCGACGGGCGCTGCATCCCGAGCGCGTCGTCTTCCTCGTCGGACTCCTTGTCGCCGATGCCGAGACCGCAGATGAACCGTCCCGGACCGGCCAGGCGCGCCGCAGTGTGGAACTGGCTCAGCAGCACCCCGTCGGGCGACACGCCGATGCGGGCGACAAGCGTTCCGAGCTCGACGGTCGTGGTGGCGGCCGCGATCGCACCCAACATCGTGAGGCCGTGCTGCGCCTCGGGCCGGGACGGTTTCGGGTAGTGGTCGTACGCGAAGACGGCATCGATGCCCGTCGACTCAGCCCGCACCGCGGCCGCCAGCATCGCCTGGGCGTCGGCGTTGAACTGCGGCAGCGTGATCCCGATCTTCACGCCGGTCAGCCTAAAGGGACCCGCGCCGGGCAACGTCACGGCGACGGAGTGCCGGAGAGCCCAAACTCGCTCGGCCCGGAGCGCGAACAGGCCCGGGCCTCGAGGGGCTGGGGTGCCTCGAGGCCCGGGCTTGATCTGACATGGAAAACGTCGTACTCCGAGTTTCTTACGCCGATAACGAAATTATTGCGAGAGACTTCGGAGCGTGGTTGCCCGACGCCTGACCGTGGCCGTTTTGGTCGTCATTGGGCTGGTTCTGGCCGTCGGCGGCGTGGTCGTGCTCCGGCAAAGCCGTGGTTCGCCGGTGCGCATCACGAGCGCGGAAGGTGGCGTTTCGGTGATCGCGCCCAGCAACTGGCATATCGAGATCCGCCACCCCACCACGCCCTCGGACCCGCAGTATCTCCGGGGTCACGAACGCGGGGTCATGGGTGCGATCGAGCGGCGCGGGTTCTGGGTGGCGCGCTGGTCGGTGCCGGAGGACATGTCGATGAACTCGGTGAAGCAGTCGATGCGCGCATCGCGAGGCACGCGCCGCCACGACGTCACCATGGGCGACGGGGAACTCGCCGACCGACCCTCCGCCGTGCTGCGCTATCGGCAGTCACCTCACGGCCTCGGCCGTCTACGACTCAGCGACACTGCGTACACGGTCCGGCACATTCTGATCGGCGGCTTTCTGTACCAAGTCGGTACGTGGGAGTCCGAGCGATGGGGCGACCGCGACGGTGCGCTCGAGGCCCTCGTCGACAGCTTCGAGATCAGCGATCCACAGCCGTGGGTGAAGCGCATCGACAACGCCACCCTGAAGCTGCCCGGTGGATGGACCGAACGCCCGAGCAACATCGGCGCGGCGCGGTTCTTCGCCGTCGCACCGGGCGAACCGTCTCGGACGTGGGCGTACGTCTTTCACGACGCGAAGCGGTCGCCGGAGCAATCGCTCGCGCTCGCCCGCGACACGATCACGAAGGGCAAGGGCGCGATCTACGGCGAACGCCCGGACGGCAACGCGACACGCATCGACTTCGCGCTGCCCGACAAGAACGGCGCTCCGACCTACGACATCGAGTGGATCGTGAGCGACGGACACGGCGGCGCCTACGTGCTGTCGGTGGCCCGACGCGACGTCAGCCCGTCGCTCGCCGAAGCGTTGTTCGCGGGTCTACAGGTCGCGCGCTAGGAGCGCGGCACCGATCGCGCCGGCGCGTTCACCCAGGGTCGCCGGGAGGATCGGCACCTGTGGCCGGTGGTCGCCGCCCTCGATGAGCGATGCGAAATGCGCGCGCAGCGGCGCCAGCAGCAGATCGCCCAACTCGATGAGCCCACCACCGAGCACGATCCGTTCCGGATCGAAGGTGTTCGCGAACCCGGCGAGGCCGATCGCCACCCAGCGCGTGAAGACGCTCATCACGTCGAGGGCGTCCTGCTCCCCCGCCTGCGCTTTCGCGGCGACCTCTTCGCCGGACGCAAAGCCCGCCTCACGCGCGATGCGGCCGAGCGCCGAGCCCGACGCGTAGCGCTCCCAGCAACCGTGTTGGCCGCACGGACATTTCTCACCGTCGAGCTGCACGACGAAGTGGCCGATCTCGCCGGCCATGCCGTGCGCGCCGCGGTAGAGATGACCGTCGAGGACGATGCCGCCGCCCACACCCGTGCCGAGCGTCACCATCAACATGTGCGACGAGCCTTCGCCCGCACCCGCGACGCGCTCGCCCCACGCGGCGACGTTGGCGTCGTTGTCGATGAGAACGGGCACTCCGAAGCGCTCACCAAAGATGTCGCGCAGCGGTTGCTCGAGGATGCCGGGGAGGTTGGCGCCGAACCGCATGACGCCGCGATCGTCGACCAATCCCGGCACGCCGACGCACAGCGCGCCGATCTCGGCGTCCGCTGCGGCGGCCGCGTCGCGCGCCGTGTCGGCGATCGCGTCGATCAGCTGATCCGCGCCATCCGGCGTCGGACGGCGTTCCTCGCCGACGGGTGTGTGATCGTCAGCGCCGAGCGCAATGGCAAGAACCTTGGTGCCGCCGACGTCGACGCCGACGGTCACACGCTTATTCGTCATCGAGGCGGATGCGCTGCACTTTCTCGGCGGCCGTGCTGGTTGCGTTCGTCACGGTTTCGGTCGCCATCTTGGCGGCCATCGCCGCACCTGAGATGAGCGTCGACAGAGCGGCGGGATCGCCCACGAAGTCCTCGGCGACGTCGAGCGCGACGCGCATCGCGGCGATGAGTTCGAGGGCCGCCTTCTGGACGTGCTCGATGGTCTCGCTGACGCGGGGATCGATCTCGGTCATGCGAACACCACCTTCAACTCGTCGTCGATGAGACGGGCGCTGGCAATACCGCGCTTGTGCAGCGAGTCGGGCAACACCACCCGGCGACGCTGGGGACCAACGCGAATCAGCAGTTCGTTTCCTCGGCGAGCCACGTCGAGATCGTCGCGCACCGCGAACGGCAAACGCACAAACAACGTGGTGGTCTCGCCGTCGCGTTCGAAGCGCAGCGGTTGTTCTTTGTGCAGCACGGCCGACGGATCGGTCTCGCCGTAAAGACCGTGGGCGAAGGCGCGCAGCCCGTCGACGCCGAGCAATTCTGACGATGCGAGCGACGCGCGCAGGATCGGCAGCGGCGCGAAGTCCGCCTCGATCGTCCTGAGGTGTTCGGTGTGGCTTTCCTTCCACGACGCGAACCACGGGTCAACGATGTCGTCGGGCAACAGACGGTTCGCGACGACCGCGTCGAGGTGGTAGCCGAACAGGTTGAGATAGGTCGCGGTGCGACGGGCCTCGGCGATCACGATGCGCTCGGGGTTGACGACGAGCCGCACCGATGACCGCGTGCCGTCGGTCAACAGTTCGCGCACGCCCTCGAGTTGTTGCTGGAATCGCATCGCCGCGCCGAACACGCCGTCACCCGCGATCGGCAGGTTGGTGACCTTCTCGAGGACGGGCTTGAGCGCGCCCGTCATCCGTCGTTGCATCGGGACGACGCGGTCGATGTACCAGTGCAGGATCTCGGGGAGCGACAGGAACCGGATCGTCTCCGCCGTCGGACCGCAGTCGACGACGATCGTGTCGTAATCGCCCGAGGCCGCCGCGCTGCGAATGTCGCCGAGGCTGAACACTTCGTCGAGGCCCGGGATGACGGCGAGTTCTTCGGCTTCGATGCCTTCGACGCCGGCCCACTGCAACACCTCGGCGATGTAGCCCTGCACGTCGCCCCACACCTGCTCGAGTCGCTCGGTCGCGTCGAGCTGCATGCCGACGAGGTTGTCGACGACGCGCGTGGGCATCGAGCCGAGATCGACGTCGAGCGCGTCGGCGAGTGAGTGCGCGGGGTCCGTCGACAGGACGAGCGTGCGCTGCCCTCGATCAGCGCATGCGAGCGCGGTGGCTGCGCTCGTGGTGGTTTTACCGACGCCGCCCTTCCCGGTGAAGAGAAGGATGCGGCTCACGAAGCGTGGACGCTCTCGACGCGGTCGCGCAGTTGGCGCAACGCGGTGCCCACGATGCGGGCCGCCGCGCGCTGCTTGATGAATCCGGGTAGCGGGAACTTGAGGTCGACCTCGAGGTGGTACGTGACCTTGGTGCCATCGCCCTGGGGCTCGAACACGTACTGCCCGTCGATGCGTGCCGTGATGTCGCCCGAGGCCTGTTCCCAGTTCAGCTTGCCGGGGGCCTCGGAGTAGTCGTAGGCGAGGACGTAGGTGGTCGACCGGCCGAACGCCGCGGCGCGGTAACGAACCTGGTGCGCAGTTCCGTCGTCGTCGGCGTCGAGCACGGTGACCTCTTTGAGGTCAGCGGCCCACGTCGGATAGTTCGCAAAGTCGGTGACGATTGCGTACACGGCCGCGGGCGGCGCGCTGACGACGATGCTTTCGGTTGCCTGGTCACTCATCGGTGGTCGTTTCCCATGGGTCGTCAGAGACAGTAGGCGCCATCGGCCCGCTGTACCGCTTGATCACATTCTGGTGGTAGCCGAGGAGTATCCCGTAGCCAATCCCCACCGGATAGAGAAACAAGGCGATGACCAGCCACTTCATCCATCCGGACCGGTCCTTCGCTCCCCCGGCGAACTTGTCGGCCGGGCGGTTGTGACAGTCGGCGATCGCCACCAGGCCCGGGAACACCATCCCGAAGATGAGGATCGCGACGCTCACGAGGTGGGCAGGTCGCGGTCCGGGAAGGTTCCGTGCCGCGCGCCGTAGATCGAGCAGAGCCCGAGACCGGCGATGGGCGCGAGCACGCCGAAGGCGGCGGTCTGCTTCATCGCCGCGGTGACGAACGCGATGACGATCTGCGCGACGAACAACAGCCGCAACTGCATCGGCGCCTGGGTGAAGAACAAACCGAAGATGTCGACGTTCTCCGTCCGGCTGCGTCCGGCGCCCTTCACGAGCGCGACGGCCATCAGCACGCAGCCGTACACGAACAGTCCGAGCGCAACGACGAATGCGGGCCAGCGAAAGAGTTCGAGCGCGACGCCGAGCGCCGCCGACACGGCGAATCCCGCCGTGACCAACCGGGAGATCTTCAGCTCATCCACGTTCGGCCTTCACAAGGGCGTTGTCGAGGCGAGCGGCGAGGTCGTCATAGGAGAAGTCGAGCAACGCGCGCTGGCGAGCGGCGCGACCCATGTCCGCGGCTCGCTCAGGATTGTCGAGCAGTTCGTTCAGGCGACGGGCTACCGCGTGCGCGTCGCTCGGCGGTTCGATCACGTAGCCCGTAACGCCGTCGAGCACCGCGTCACCCGCACCGCCGGAGTTGCCCGCGATCTGGGGCACGCCGCACGCGGCGGCTTCGAGGAAGATGATGCCGAAGCCTTCCTGTTCGAGGCCGCCCCACCGGTTGCGGCACACGTGGGCGAACACGTCGGCGGCGCCGTACGTGGCCGACATCTCGTCTTGGGGCACGCGACCGAGGAAACGGACCGGCGCGTGCATGCCCGCCGCTAGGGCGCGCAGGCGGCTCTCGTCGCGACCGGCACCGGCGATGAGGCCGACGAGGTTCGGACGCGACGGCGCGAGTTCGGCCACGGCCTTGATGAGGGTGTCCGCCCCCTTGCGCGGCGCGAGCCGGCTGAGGTGCAACACGACTTCGGCGTCATCGGCGAGGCCGAGCCGCTTGCGCGCGGCGGCGCGCTGGTCAGGCGTGCTCGGTGTGAAGGCGTGGCCGTCGACGCCCGGCGGAATGTCGACCACGTCGACGTCGGGCGCGAGCCCCTGCGCTTCGCGGGCCACGTACGCGCCCGCGGCGATGATCAGCTCCGCGCCGCGCAACACCTTGCGCACGCCGAGGCCGTAGCCCGGGGTGCGGGCCGGGATCGCGAGTTCGGCGCCGTGCACGATCACCGCGTAGGGCCGGCCGAGCGACGGCCCCAGCAGTCCCACCACGTGCGCGGGGTCGAGCACGATGAGGTCGGCGTCCATGGCATCGGCGGCCTTGAGGATGCGGTCCCGCACCTGCGGTAGCGGCAGCAACACCGTGTCGGCGCGCTGGATCGGCGTGGTCTGCGTCGCGTCCCACTCGGCGTCGCCGTCATAGGTCGTGGTGAGGATGCGAGCGCGACCATCGGGCAGGCGTCGCCACAGTTCCCACAGGTACGTCTGGATGCCGCCCAGCTTCGGTGGATAGTCGTTGGTCACAAGCAGGTGACTCATGAAGCCCGTGCTTTCAATCGGTCGAGGGCCCATCGGGCGTGTTCCGCCAGCATCTCGTCGTCCGATGCGGCGTGGTTCGCGACGGCGCTGACGACCCGTTCGGAGTTGGGGTCGGCGGTGTTGCCGAGCGCGATCAGCGCATTGCGCCGGACGTAACGCGGGTCACGCTGCGGGATGTACCAATGGCCGTGCGCCGCGAGGATGTCGTCGTCAGTTGCGGTGGCGAGCGCGACCAGATCGACGGAAACAGGCTCGCCTTCTGGCGCGCGCCGCGTGACGAGTCGCGACGGCGGGCACACCTCCTGGCAGTCGTCGCAGCCGTAGATGCGATCGCCGAGCGCCTCGCGGAATTCGAGCGGGAAGGCGCCGGGTGACTGCACGAGCCACGCGAGGCAGCGGCGCGCGTCGACGACACCAGGCGCCACGATCGCCCCGGTGGGGCATCCGTCGAGGCAGCGCGTGCAGCCGCCGCACCCGTCGGCCATCGGCGCGTCGTTCGCCGACAAGTCGGCGGTGGTGATGACGGAGCCGAGCACGACCCACGAGCCGTGGCCCGGAATCAACACGTTGGCGTTCTTGCCGAACCAGCCCAGGCCCGCTCGGTACGCGGCGGCGCGGTCGACGAGTGCGTTGTCGTCGACAACGACACGCGCCTTGTGCCCCTCCCCGCGCAGTACGTCGGCGACCTGGCCCAGCGCGGCCCGGAGTTCGGCGTAGTACTCCCGCCAGACGTAGCGGCCAAGTCGGCCGCGATTCGGGCCCTCGTCGTCGGCGATGTTCGCCGTCGGCCACGCCCCCACCACGATGCTGCGCGCCCCGTCGACCGCCTGTGACGGCGTCGTGGACCGGGCCGGGTTGCGGTAGGTGAACTGCATGTCGGCGTTCAGGCCTGCGGCTTTGCGCGCCTCGAGAATCGCCCGCACGTCGTCGAACGGCTCGGCTGTCGTGACACCCACCGCCGCCAAACCGGCGGCGCGCCCGGCGGCGAGCACCCGTTCGGTGAGGTCGGTCACCCCACGACGGTAGTTGTCGCTACCTGCGGAAAAGGCCTCGGCGCTTGTTCTTCGACGCTTGCGGGGCGGGAGCGACGGGCGGTCGGGGCGACGGATCGGGCGCCGCGTCGAGGGCGCGCACGGCCGAGATACGTGGCGCCGGTGGTGCCGGTGGACGCAGCGTGGAGGTCGGAACGGCGACGCGAGGCGTCGGCTGGACCGAAGGAGTAGCGACGCGAGCTGGTGCGCTCTTTTTCTTGGCGGGTCGCTTGGCCGCCTTCTTCTTTGCGGGCGCCCGCTTCACGGCCTTCTTGGCCACCGCTGTCTTCTTGGCGGGAGCCTTGCGGGCGGCCGCTTTCTTGGCGACCGCCTTCTTGGCCGGAGCCTTGCGCGCAGTTGCTTTGCGCGCAGTTGCTTTGCGGGCCGGTGCCTTGCGGGCCGACGCGCGCTTCTTCGCCGGAGCGGGCGCCGCGGCGTCGCCTTCGATGATTGGCGCCGGTGCTTCGGGCTCCTTGGTCGGCGGCGCGGGACGGCTCAGCAGACCCCCGCCAGTGGGCGGCGGTGGACCGGGACGACGACGGCGACCGGACTCCACATAGCCGAGGTCGCTGCCGAGCCTGTTGCGCGACGCGACGGTGCCGGCCTTGAGGTCGACCTCCCACTCCGCAACCTGCTTGCGCTTGCGCGCCTCGTACTCGAGCTTGACGACCCAGCGGCTGTCGCGCAGGAGTGCGGCGGACCAACCACCGGCCCACTGCTCTTCGTCGAGCACGACCGAGCGGTCTTGCAGGTTCCACCACACGGAGGTGCCGAGCGCCTGATTCGACGCACCGAGCCGCTGCTTGCTCATGACCAGATCAAACGCCTCGCGCACGACCTGCGCCTGCTCGGCCTGGATCGGGACCGCGAAGCGCGCCACCCAGTCGTCGTCGACGCCCGCAGCTCGTGCGACCTGACGGATCGACTGACCCGAACGCAGCCGTTGCTGCATTTCGCGGACCGACAATTGCGACTCGGCCCGAGGAATGCGCGGCGCCGCCTCGGCCCCGCGTTCCTTCATGAGATCGGTCAGCGCCTCTTCGAACGCGGCGTCGACATCGACGATGTACGCACCCGTCTTGGTGCCGCGTCGAACACTAAGGATGAGTCCCTGATTGTCTGGTGTGAACCCGACGACATGCAGACGTTGCACAGCGGCGGACGGTACCACCGTGACCTGCGATTACGAGGGATAGGTCAGCTGGCGCGCGAGTGCTTCAAGTCGGGTACGAGCCCTCCGTTCTCGAGCAGCCGTAACACCCGCGCCTCGGGCGCTTCGATGACGACGGGCACCTCAGCGGGCGCGTCGCACAGGAAGGTCACGACGCAGTCCGCGCAAGCACTCGTGAGACGGGCGACGCAGGTCTGACAATCGATCACGAGGGGAAGGTCGGACGACATGCAGACAGCATGCCGAAGGGGTGTAACACCCTCGCTGACGCGTGGTTACACGCGTCTATTTACGGTGTCGTCAGTCGGCGACTTCGACCTTGTCGCCGTGGCCACACCAACGACAGGACACCGATTCGACCTCTTCGTCGAGGATCTCTTCGTCCTCGATCGTGAGCTCTCCACCCACTGTGAAGTGGTGATACGCGCGACTGCGGCGCGTCGAGACAACGGTGAAGCGGGTGAGGTTGCCGCAGGCATTGCAGCGGTAGCGCGTGGTCATTTGCCGGTGAACGTACCGCGACTCGGTGGTTCAGCCGCTGGCCGGTAGTCTTGCTCGGGGCTTACGGGGGCTGAGGGCCAACTTTCTGCATGTTCTATCTGACCTATCTTCACCGCGAGTTGCGCCGCCGTATGGGCCGCACGGTTCTTACTGTCCTCGGACTCGCGGTCGGCGTGAGCCTCGTCGTCACGGTGAGCGCCCTGTCGTCAGGCCTCGACAAGGCGCAGGGCAAGATTCTCGACCCGCTCGCCAAGGTGGGTACTGACCTTGTCGTGACGCGACCGGTCGACGTCCCACTGGCCGGTTCCGGCTCGAATGCCGCCGTCGTCGGCGGCGTGAACGACGACGAGGTCAACTCGCTCGTCGACGAGAACCAGTCGCTGTTCCAGACCGACTTCTCCAAGCTCGGCAAGCCGGGCGACACGTTCGAGCGGGAGATGTTCCTCCCAGCTACCCAGTTGACCTTCCCCGATTCGGAGATCCAGAAGATCTCGAAGCTCGACGGGGTCGACTCCGTTGCGGGCGCCCTGTCGCTGCTCGCGGTGCACCAAAAGGGCAAGGTGCCCGTCATCGAGTCCAGCGTGGAGACGGGCGGCAAGAACGTCTCGGTCACGCAGGACATCCCGGCGCCCAGCCAGGCCGAGTGGGACGCCATCGGTCGTTGTATTCAACAAAGCGGCGGCGGCCCGAGCTGTCTGCCCGCTCGCTTCAAGCGCCTCTCGTCGGTCTTCACGACGCCGCGGGAAATCATCAAGCAGGTTCTCAACCCGCCCCAGACCGACCTGGCCACCGAGCCCTACACGGCCGCCGGCGTCGACACCACCCGCCCTGACCTCGGCCTCATCACCTCGGCGCAGATCACCGAGGGCCGCTTCTTCGGCGCCGACGCCGACTCCCAGGTCGTGCTCGGCGAGGGCTACGCCAAGCGCAAGCAGTACAAGGTCGGCGGCAAGCTCGTGCTCGATGGCAAGAACTACGAGATCGTCGGCCTTGCCCGTCCCCCGCTCGGCGGCCAGTCCGCCGACGTGTACCTGTCGCTTTCGGAGCTGCAGAAGATCTCGAGCCGCTCGGGTCGCGTGAACACGCTGCTCGTGCGGGCCGACAAAGCCTCGGATGTCGCGACGCTGACCCGTTCGATCCAGCGGGCCTTCCCGGGAGCCTCGGTCACGAGCGCCAAGGATCTCGCCAACTCGATCTCGGGCTCGCTGGTTTCGGCCGGCACGCTGGCCAACCGCCTCGGCCTCGCGCTGGGAGCCCTGGCGATCTTCGCGGCCGTACTCATCGCCGTGCTGCTGACGCTGTCGTCGGTCACCAAGCGGGTCCGTGAGCTCGGCACCCTCTCGGCGCTCGGCTGGTCGCGAGGCCTGATCATCCGCCAGGTGCTCGCCGAGTCCTTCACGCAGGGCGCGCTCGGCGGCATCATCGGCGCCACCCTCGGAGTGATCACCGCCTTCGGCGTCTCGGCCGCCAAAGTCACCCTTTCGGCTGCGGCCGACTCGCAGGCCGGCCCGCTCACCTCCAGCTTCGGCCTCGGTCGGGTGCTGTCGGACAAGGCGAGCGAGACCATCCTGCTGACGGCGCCGATCAGGCCGATGATGCTGCTGCTCGGCATCGCCCTCGCCGTCGGCGGCGGCCTCGTCGCCGGTGCGGCCGGCGCCATGCGGGCCTCGCGTCTCCGCCCGGCGGATGCGCTGCGGGAGCTCGGTTAACCCATGTTCGAGCTCGATTCCGTCATCAAGGTCTACGGCGAAGGCAGTAACGCCATTCACGCCGTCGACGGGGTGTCGCTGCGCATCGATACCGGCGAATTCGTCGTCATCGAAGGCCCGTCCGGCTCCGGCAAGTCGACGCTGCTGCAACTCTTCGGCGCCCTCGACCGGCCCAGCGCCGGTTCGGTGGTGTTCGAGGGCCACGACCTCGCACTGCTCCCCGACCGCAAGCTCGCGGAGTTGCGCCTCAAGACGTTCGGCTTCATCTTCCAGCAGTTCAACCTCGTCCCGACGCTCTCCGCGATCGAGAACGTCGAGACCGCGCTCGCCCCGCTCGGCGGTTCCAAGCGCCAGCGCAAGGAACGGGCGCTGCGCCTCCTCGACGCCGTCGGCCTGAGCGACCGCGCCGACCATCTGCCGTCGATGCTCTCAGGCGGTGAGCAGCAGCGCGTGGCCATCGCCCGTGCGCTGTCGAAGGGCCCTCGCGTCATCCTCGCCGACGAGCCGACCGGCAACCTCGACACGCGCACCGGCCAGGAGATCATGGGTCTGCTCCGCCGTCTCGCGAGCGAGATGGGCCAGACCGTCGTGCTCATCACCCACGACCCCGAGATCGCGGCCGCGGCTCCTCGCGTCGTGCGTGTGCGCGACGGCCGCATCGTGGCCGACGCGTCGGGCGCGGAGCTCGCCGCCCAGGCGACCACGCCAGTGCCCGCGTTCGGGCAGGTCGTGCAGCAGCAGCCGGTCTACGAGCAGGCGCCGGCGGCACCTGTCCCGGCGGCAGCGCCGAGCAACGCGGATCAGTGGATCCCGACTTCGACCGCGCCGGCGTTCCAAGGCGAGGCAATCCTGCACGCCGAGGGCGTCGTGAAGCACTACGTCACCGAGTCCGACGACGTCGTCGGTATCGACGGTGTGTCGCTGATCGTGCACCCCGGCGAGTTCGTGGCGATCACGGGCCCGTCGGGCTCCGGCAAGACGACGCTGCTCAACTGTTTGTCCGGTCTCGACCGCATCGACCGCGGCCGCGTGCTCATCGCCGGCCAAACGGTGCACGACCTCAACGACAAGGAACAGAGCCATCTGCGTTCCGAGGTGATGGGCTTCATCTTCCAGAACTGGAACCTGGTGCCCGTGTTCTCGGCCGTCGAGAACGTCGAGCTGCCGCTGCTGCTCAACGGCGTGAAGCCCGGCGAGGCGCGCCAAGCCGCGATTGCCACCCTCGATCGCATCGGTCTCGGTCACCGTCTCGAGCACCACCCGAACACGCTGTCGGGTGGTGAGCAACAGCGCGTCGCTATCGCTCGTGCCCTTGCCGCCAACCCGGCGCTGGTGTGGGCCGACGAGCCCACCGGCAACCTCGACTCGGTCACCGCCGAGTCGGTCATGAAGCTGCTGCGCGAGCTCAACGACGACGGCCTCGCCATCGTGCTCGTCACCCACGACGAGACGATCGCCGAACAAGCCACCCGTCGTATCTATCTGCGTGACGGGCGCCTGCTGAAGGACATGACGCGTAAGGACACGATCGGCCGTCGCAATGCGCCACGCGCGTCGCGTCCGGCGGCCCGTCCGCAGGTCGACCTGCGCGACAAGACGAAGCCGTCGGCGAAGCAGGCCGCCAAGAAGGTGTCGGTGCCGCAGGCGCAGAAGCCGCAGCCACCCAAGGCGGCGCCGCAGCCGCGCGCGTCGAAGAAGAAAAAGCGCGGCGGCAAGCAGAGCTTCGAGGCGGCGCTGGATCAGATCCGCGAGTCGACCGAGGCCATCGGTTCGTTGGCGCCGGAAACCGACTGGACGCCCGAACCGCCGCTGCCGGGGCCGCCCGAGCCCGCGTTCTCGCAGCCGCCGGACTTCGCGACGAACAACGAAGATCCCCTGACTGTCGCGATCCCCGAGGTCACCGAACCGCCGTTGCCGCCGCGTGCGCACGGCATGAGCAAGGCCGACCGCCGCGCGGCGCGTCGTGCGTCGCGTATGGGCTACCAGGCCCGCGAGGAAGCGCCGATCGCATTCGACCCGGAGCCCGAGTTCATCCCCGAGCCCGCCCCGGCGCCCGAGCCCGAGCCCGTCGCCGAGTACGTCGAAGAGGTTGTCGACGACGCGCCCCCGCCGCCGCCCGCCGCGCCGGCTCCGCAGCCGCAGCCGCAGCCGCAGCGTCGTGATCCGAGCCCGCAGCCGCGGCAGACGCCGTCGCCGATGCAGTCCGGTATGCCGGAGCAAGTGTCGTACGACGACGATTTCTTCTCGTAGCCCGTGGACGTCTTCAAGCTTCTTGCCCTCACGCGAGGGCCAGCGATCATCGTGTTCGGCGCGATCGTCTTCATGGCGATCCGATCGCCGCTCGTTCGGCGGATCGGCTTACGCAACGCAGTCCGTCGCCCGCGTGAAGCCGTGCTCGTCATGCTCGGCTGCGTGCTCGGCACGGCCCTCATCGTCGGAAGCGGTTCGGTCTCGGACAGCTACACCGGCTCGATTCGGGAGCGTGCGTTCGAACGACTTGGACCGATCGACGCGAAGGTCAGCTACGAAACGCAGAACAACTGGGCCGAGGCGAACGCGCGGCTGAACGCATCGCCGGTCGATGGGATCAAAGCCAGCGCGGCGGCGGCCGTGCTCGAAGTGCCGATCACGTCGAACACGAGCAACACCCCGTCGCCCAAAGCCCGCCTCATCGAAGTGGACTACCGGCGGGCTGGCGACCTGACCAAGGCGGCGGGCATCGAGGCGGGGGCCGGGCCGACCAAGGGCACCGCGTGGGTCGGTTCGCTGATGGCCAAGCGACTGAACCTGAAGAACGGCTCGATCCTCACGATCCACACCAAGGTGCCGGACCAGCGGCTGCTGGTCACCAAGGTCGTCGACTCGTCACTGGTCACCTTCGTCGACGGCGTCGTCAACGCCGGCGACAACCTGCTCGTCACGCCCGGCACGATCTCGACGCTGCAGGCCCAGGAGCCCGACGTCCTACATCCGCAGTTCCTCACGCTGGTCGAAGGCAAGAATTCCGTCGCCGGCACCGCACCTTCGAAGGCCGACGTGGACGCGCTGCGCGACACCGTGACCTCGATGGTGTCGCCGTTCAACGGCAGCGTCTCGATGGTGCGGGCGGACAACCTCGCCGCCGCCAAACAGCTCGGTCAGAGCTCGGCGCAGTTCCTCGTGACGATCAGCGGCTTCGGCATCATCGCCGGGCTCATGCTGCTCGTGAACGTGCTGTTGATGCTCGCCGAGGAACGCCTCGCCGAGCTCGGCACGATGCGCGCCGTGGGCATGGCCCGCGAACCGCTCATCGCGGCGTTCACGCTCGAGGGTGCGAGCTACGCACTGGTGGGTTCGCTGCTCGGCGGCGTCTTCGGCCTTGGCCTCGGCCGCTTCATGGTGTCGTTCGCGTCGCGAGCGACCACGGCGCGCGCGGGCGTGTCGAAGGGCCTCGACATCCACTTCTTCGCCAACCAGACAACCGTGATCACCGGTGTCGCGGCCGGCTTCTATCTGGCGTCGCTCGTCGTGATCGGCACGTCGTATCGCGTGAGCCGACTCGAAGTGATTCGCGCCATCCGCGGGCTGCCGGCGCCGCCGCGTCGTCATCGCCCGGCCGCCACGCCGCTGCTGCTGACCGGCGCCGTGCTCGGGCAGTTCGTCGGCGTGTTCGGTTACGCCACAAAGATGTCGTTCCCTTGCCTGCTCGGGCCGATGTTCGGCTTCGTGTGCCTCGGCGTGTTTGTCGCGCAGAAGTGGCGCTACGTGGCCGGCGCCTGCGCGGCGACGATTCCCGTCATCGTGTGGGGAACGCTGTTCCTGCTCGTAAACCGCGACCCGCACGCCCCGCAGAACGCCGGATCGCTCGCCGGCATCATCCAGGTGGCGGCGGGAGTCGTCTTCGTGAATGCAATTCAGGCGCGTATCGCCAACGGCGTTCGGCGTGTCGGTGGCGGCCGCAATGCCATCGCCAGCCGACTCGGCGTCGCCAATCCCCTCGCTCATCGCGTGCGCACGTTGCTGACCGTTGCCCCGTTCGCGCTGGTGGTCTTCACGCTCGTCTACGCCGAGGGCCTCTCGAATCTGATCACCTCGGAGGTCGGCAACCTCGGGCCCGTCATCGCGGGCGACTACCAGGTGTTCGCCACGTCGAGCCCGGCCCAGCCGTACAGGTTCAGCGGCATCGACTCATCCGGGGTCCGGGCCAACGCTCCGCTGAGCAACTTCACCGCGACGTTCTCGCGGGGCAACGTGAACCAGCGGTTCTGGCCCGTCAGCGGCTTCGACAAGCGCATCACCAAGATCGCGCCGCCAACGCTGCTCGCTCGTCTGCCGGAGTACAAGACCGACAACGCCGCGTACAACGCAGTGGTGGGCGACCCCGACCTCATCATCGTGTCGACGAACTTCCTCTACGGCGAGACCCAGACGCTAGGCGTCACCAAGGGCGATCCCATCAAGCCGCCACGACCGGGCCAGACCTTCACGATGTTCGACCCCGTCTCGGGCACTGCGCGCGACGTCACCGTCGCGGCGACGATGTACTCCGACGTCGCCGGCATCGGCGCGTTCTACGGGCTGCCGGGGGCCAAGGCGATGTTCGGTCCGCGCGTGGTCGAGAACGCGGCGCTGATCGCGACGACGGGCGACCCGGCGCAGTTCGTCGAACAACTCAACCAAGCGGGCGTCGACAGCGGCGTGCAGGCCGTCGTCGTCGAGACGGCCGCGAAGGACTTCTTCTCCTTCATCAACGACATCGTCAACCTGTACCGCAGCGACGTCGGCATCGGCATGGTCGTCGGCATCGCGGGCATCGGCGTCGTGCTGGTGCGCTCGGTGCGCGACCGCCGCCGACAGATCGGGACGTTGAGGGCCATGGGCGTCGAGTCGAAACAGATCGGCGCCAGCTTCATGATCGAGGGCGCGTTCGTCGCCGTGCAGGGACTCGCCATCGGCGCCGGCCTCGGCGTGCTCAACGTGATGACGCTGACTCGGTCCGACATCATCCTCGTGCTGCTCGGCTACAAACCCGACTTCCCGCAGGTGCCCGTCGCCATCGGCGGCATGGCCCTGCTCCTGCTCATTGCGTCGCTCGCCGCGAGCTACGGCCCCGCCAAAGCCGCCTCCAAAATCCCCCCGGCCGTCGCCCTCCGCCTCGTCGACTAGTCAGCTTGTGATTTCTGAGTGCAAAGACCGCACTCAGAAATCACAAGTTTGAAGAAGTGACGAGGTTGTCGAGCACCTTGGCGGCGGCGCCGGAGTCGAGGGCGGCGGTGGCGGCTTCGACTCCTTCGCCGATCTCGTCGACGACGCCGGCGACCACGAGGCCGGCCGCCGCGTTGAGCACCACGATGTCGCGGTGTTCGCCGGGCTCGCCGGCGAGGACGGACTGCGCGAGCACCAGATTCGCCGCCGTGTCGCCACCCGTCGGCGCGTGCGCACGACGGGCGATGCCGAAGTTCTCGGGCTCGACGGCGTGTTCGACGACCATGCCGTCACGGACCTCGAGCACGGTCGACGGGCACGTGAGCGTGAGCTCGTCGAGCCCGTCGTGACCGAACACGACCATCGCCCGCTCCGCGCCGTTGGCGAGCAGCACCCGGGCGACGGTGGCCGCCATCGATCCGTCGGCCACACCGACGACCTGACGGCGCACGCCAGCCGGGTTCGCCAACGGGCCGGCGAAGTTGAACACGGTCCGGATGCCGAGTTCCCGGCGGACCGGTCCGGCGTGGCGCATGCCGGGGTGGAACATCGGCGCCAGCATGAAGCCGTAGCCGGCTTGCTTGACGCAGCGGGCGACGCCTTCGCCGTCGAGTTCGACGTTCACGCCGAGCGCTTCGAGCAGGTCAGCCGAACCCGACGTGGCCGACGCCTTGCGGTTGCCGTGCTTGCACACCTTGCCGCCCGCGCCGGCCACGACGAACGCGGCCAGTGTCGACACGTTGAATGCGGCCTCGCGACGCTGGGCCGAACCGCCGGTGCCGCACGTATCGATGGCGTCGTCGTCGACGGTGAAGCCGACACACGCTTCGCGCAGCGCCCGCACGACGCCGATCAGCTCGTCGGCGGTGATGCCGTTGGTCTGCAGACCGAGCAGCAATGCACCGATCTGGGCCGGTGTGGCGTCGCCGGCGAGGATGACGCTGAACGCGTCGAAGGACTCCTCGAGCGTGAGATCTTCGCCCCCGCTCAGCTTGTCAAAGAGATTCGGCCAGCTCAGTCCCACCAAAGATCCTTGTTCAGGACGCCGCGCCCGATGAGGCCGAGCTGCACCTGTGAGGTGCCTTCGACGATCGTGAGCTGGCGTGCATCGCGGTAGTACAGCTCGGTCATATGGTCCTTCATGTAACCGGCCGCACCGAGGAGTTGTACCGCGAGACCCGACGCACGGACAGCCATTTCCGTCGCGTAGTACTTCGCCATCGACAGGTAGGGCACGAACTCGCGGGTGAACTCGCCGCGATCGGCCATCCACGCCGAGCGATACGTGAGCAGACGGGCGGCCTCGATCTCGGTCGCCATCTTCGCGATCTCCCACTGGATGCCCTGGAAGTCGGCGATCGTGCGGGTGAACGCGGCGCGCTCCTTGACGTAGTCGACGGCGTACATCAGGGCGCCTTCGGCGAGGCCGATGCCACGAGCGGCCACGATCGGACGCATCGCGTTGAGGCCCTGCATCGCGAGCTGGAAGCCGCCGACCTCACCGATGATGTTGCCGGCCGGCACGCGCACGTTGTCGAGCAGAAGCTCGCCGGTATCGACGCCCTTGACGCCCATCTTGCGGTCGGTCGAGCCGACGGTCAGCCCGGGCGAATCGCGGTCGACGATGAACGCAGTGATCGAGTCGTGATCGCGCGCGGTCGGCTCCTTCGTCTTGGCAAAGACCATGTACCAGTCGGCCTGCACGACGCCCGACATCCAGCACTTGGTGCCGCTGAGGATGTACTCGTCGCCGTCCTTGATCGCCTTGGTGCGCATGCCCATGACGTCCGATCCGGCCTGCGGCTCGGAGAGACCGAACGCGCAGCGCTGCGAGCCGTTGGCGACACCCGGCAGGTACTTCTGCTTCTGCTCCTCGGTACCGGCGATCATGATCGGCCCGGTGGGCAGACGGGTGAGCAGCAGCATCAGCGCGCACGTGTTGGAGTACTTGGCGACTTCCTCGATGGCGAGGGTCAGGCCGAGGATGCCAGCACCGCCGCCGCCGTACTCGGTCGGAATGCACAAACCGAGCAGGTCGGCGTCCTTGAACGCCTGGAAGATGTCCTCCGGGTACTCGCCCGACTCGTCGATCTCACGGGCCCGCGGCTTGATCTTTTCCTGTGCGAGCTTGCGAACAGTCTCTTGGAGGGCGAGCAGTTCGTCGGAGAGCGCGAAATCCATCCGTCGACACTAGAAAACTCGGCGTGATCCGCGCCTATCGAGACACCGACCTGGAGCAGCTGTACGAGATCTGTGTGAGGACGGGTGCGGCCGGCGAGGACGCCTACGACATGATCGACGACAAGAAGTTGTACGGCCATGTGTTTGCGGCGCAGTACGGCATGTTCGAGCCCGAGCACGCATACGTGGTCGACGACGGGGACGGGCTCGCGATCGGCTACGTCCTCGGCTGCCTCGACACCCCCGCCTTCGAGTCGAAACTCGAGGCGGACTACTGGCCCGACCTGCAGGCGCAGTATCGGTCACCGGACGACTACGACGGCCTCGACAAGATGATGGTGTCGATGATCCACAACCCGTCGCGGATGCACCACAAGATCACCGACGACTACCCGTCGCACCTCCACATCGACCTGTTGCCCCCCGCCCAGGGCGGGGGCAACGGTCGGCGCATGATGGAAACCGTCATGGACGCGCTCAAGCACGATGGTTCGAACGGACTCCACCTGGGCGTCAGCGCGCAAAACGAACGGGCGCTGGGTTTCTACGCCCATCTGGGCTTCGAAGAGCTGCACGTGAACTCGTTCGTCCACGTGCTGGGAGTGCGGCTCTAGGACGCCTTGCGGCGCTGCCGGACGATGCGGCGGCGCTCACGCTCCGTCGTACCGCCCCACACGCCTTCCTTCTCGCGTGCCGCAAGCGCGAACTCGAGACACGCCTCGCGTACCGGACACGCATTACAGATGGCTTTGGCCTCGTCGGCATCTTCCTCGGTCACGGGGAAGAAGACGTCGGGATCAATACCTCGGCATGCCGCTCGGTTCCGCCAGGTGGCGTTCATCAGGCGATTTCACATCCTTGGGGTTTGGGGGGACAGCCAATGTGCTTCATCAGAGACCCGTTGGCCACTGCATATTCATGAACATCGGTTGAGGGGTGCAAATTCCCCAACGACGAGAACGCTAAACCTTCCCAATTCTTGTTGTCTGAAAGTTTCTTGTGAATTTCCATAGATTTCCGGACGGTCATATCGGTGCAGTTCGTGCCGTTACCGCCCCGTAGGATGCGGCGGTGAGCGACACCGAAGAGGTCAATCAGACCCGACAGATGACGGCCGTGGGCCTGGCCCTGCTCGCCATGCTGCCCGGTGTCGTACTCCGGGTATCCGGCACCCACCTCAGCGATCCGCTGTCGGCGGTGCTGTTCGGACTGGCGATCATCGGCTCGGCGTTTCTGCTCAGCTGGGCCGCGGAAGTGGCCCAACTGGACATTTCGGCCGGATTGGCGATCGCAGTCCTGGCCTTCATCGCGGTACTGCCCGAATATGCCGTCGACCTGGTGTTTGCCCTCAAGGGCGGCCACAGCTTCAAGGGGGCGAATTTCGCCGCCTGTCCTCCGCCCCGCGGCAGCGGCACCGAGTCGCCGTGTTCTCTGGCCCTGGCCAACATGACCGGTTCGAATCGATTGCTCATTGGCGTCGGCTGGTCACTCGTGGTCTTCCTGGCCTGGAGGCAGTGGAAGAAGCGGGGCCAGCCCGAAAAGGGCCGTGAGCTGCAACTCGAGCGCAGCCACGCCGTCGAACTCGCCTACCTGATGCTGGCGACGGGTTGGTCGCTGCTCATCGCGCTGCGCCAGTCGATCACGATCCTCGACGCCGTCGTCCTCGTCTCGTTGTTCGTCGCCTACACGGTGCGCATTTCCAAGGCGCCGGCGGAGGAGCCCCACCTCGTCGGGCCCGCCTTGTGGTTCGGCACGTTCTCGACGGCGAAGCGGCGGGCGACCGTCATCGGCCTGTTCATCCTCGCGGCCGGCGTCATCCTGTTGTGCGCCGAACACTTCGCCGAATCACTGGTCGGCACCGGCCGCTCGCTCGGCATCAGTGAGTTCCTCCTGGTGCAGTGGCTCGCCCCTCTGGCATCAGAAGCCCCGGAGTTGTTGGTCGCCGGCCTGTACGCAATCCGTCTCAACACGGACAACGCACTCGGCACGCTGGTGTCCTCGAAGGTGAACCAGTGGACGCTGCTGGTGGGCACGCTGCCGATCGCATTCGCGTTCGCATCGGCGTCACGCCACGGCCTGCCGATCGACGCCCACCAGCGCGAGGAACTGTTCCTCACCGCCGCCCAGTCCGCATTCGCGTGCGCCGTGCTGATCAACCTGTCGATGTCGACGCGGGAAGCGATCCAGATGTTCACGCTCTTCGCGGTGCAGTTCTTCGCGACGGCGATCGGACCCGAGAGTTGGCACGGGCCGGTCCGCATCACGACCGCCGTCATCTACTTGCTGCTCGCGGCACGCCTGTTCTGGAACGAGCGGGCTGCGATCCGACCGCTGCTGCGTGACGGGTTCCGCACTTCCTATGAAGAATTGAGCGCATGAGCTTCGACCGTGCTGCGAACCTCGCCCGCCTCGGGTCCGAGCAGTTCGACGTGTTGGTCATCGGTGGCGGCATCACGGGCGCCGGAGCCGCCCTCGACGCCGCGTCGCGAGGCCTCAAGGTCGCTCTCGTCGACAAGGGCGACTTCGCCTCCGGTACGTCGTCGAAATCGTCGAAGCTCGTGCACGGCGGCTTGCGGTACCTGCAGCCGCCGCAGCGCGAGTTCCGGCTCGTCTACGAGAACCTGCACGAGCGTCAGCGGCTGTTGAACAACGCACCGCATCTCGTCACTCCCCTGCCGTTCATGATCCCGATCTTGGGCAAGGACGGCGCCGCGAATGCGCTGCTGTCCAAGGTGTACGCAACGGTGCTGCGCCTGTACGACTTCACCGGTGGTGTGCGCATCGGCCATCGCTACAAGCGCCTCACGAAAGACGAGGCGTTCGCCCACCTGCCGACGTTGCGCCCCGACCGACTCGCGTCGGCCTTCCTCTACTGGGACGCGCGCGCCGACGACGCGCGCCTCACCCTCACCATTGCGCGCACGGCCGCGGATCACGGCGCCGTGATCCTCAACTACGCGCCGGTCGCGTCGCTCGTTAGCGAGAACGGCAAGATCGGCGGTGCCGTGCTCGAGGACGGCACCACCATCCGCGCCGCGGTCGTGGTCAACGCGACCGGCGTATGGGCCGACAAGATCCAGAAGCTCGACCCAACCGCGACGCCGATCACAATCCGACCGGCGAAGGGCGTGCACGTGACGGTGCACAAGGACCTCGTGCCCGTCGACATCGCAGTCGTGCTCAACGTGCCGGGCGACCGCCGGTCGATCTTCGTGATTCCGTGGGGCGACTACGTGTACCTCGGCACCACCGACACGGATTACGACGGGCCGATCGAGAACCCGAGGTGCACGGAAGAGGACATCGAGTACGTGCTGCGGGCCGTCAACGCGTCGACGACGGCGACCGTCACCGCGGCCGACGTCACCGGCACGTGGGCCGGCCTGCGACCGCTGATCGCGGATGCGAAGTCGACCCGCACCGCAGACCTTTCGCGGCGCCACTCCGTCACCAGTTCCCCCGCCGGGATGATCACGGTGACGGGGGGCAAGCTCACGACGTACCGCCAGATGGCGGAGGACACGATCGACGTCGCGGTGAAGCGCCTCGGTCGCGGCGGCCGCTGCAAGACGAAGCGACTCAAGCTGCGCGACGACACCGCCGCCCTCGCTGCGCTTGTGCGCGGCGATGCGTCACTCGGCGAGTCCCTTGTCGCCGGGTTGGCGTACCGCAAAGCCGACGCGATCTACGCCGTGCGCGAGGAACTGGCCGTCTCGTTGATCGACGTCCTGGCCCGCCGCACGCGCGCGCTGTTGCTCGACAAGGCCGGGACAGTCGCAGCGGCACGCGGTGTCGCCGAGTTGCTCGCGCCCGAGATGGGTTGGTCCGCCGACGACATCGACGCCCAGGTCCGCGAATTCGAGGAGTACGCCAATGCCCAATAGAGGCGCACCCACGCCCGCCATCGAGTTTTCGACCGACGCCGGGTCGACCTCCTCCCGCTTCGCGGCCACGGCCGTACCGGTACCCGACGACGTGTTGGCCCGCCTCGGGAGTGCGTGTGCGTCGGTGAGTGTCGACGCGGGCGAAACCGCCGAGAGCGGTCGCGACTGGTGGCCGCTCGCGATGCACTGGGCCCTCGCCGGCGAGACCCCGGCGCGTGCATTTGCACTCGCCAAGCCCTCGTCGACCGCCGAAGTCGCCGCAGTGCTGCGCGTGTGCAACGACGCGCAGATCCCCGTGACGCCCGTCGCCGGCCGCAGCGGCGTGTGCGGCGCGTCGATCCCTGTGTTCGGCGGCGTCGGCCTCGACCTGACCGGCCTCGTGGGCATCACCGATGTCGACGACGCGTCGCTGCTCGTCACCGCGAAGGCCGGCACGTTCGGCGACGTGTTCGAAGACGAGTTGCGCACGACGTACAGCCTCACGGTGGGCCACTGGCCGCAGTCGATCGCGCTGTCGACCATCGGTGGTTGGGTGGCGTGCCGCGGCGCCGGCCAGTACTCGACCCGCTACGGCAAGATCGAGGACATCGTGCGTGGCCTCGAGGTCGTGCTCGCCGACGGCACCATCGTGCACACCGGCGGACGCGGACCGCGCCAAGCGGTCGGACCCGATCTGAACCAGTTGTTCGTCGGCAGCGAGGGCACGCTCGGCGTGATCACCGAGGCGCAGTTCCGCGCCCATCCCCTGCCGACGGGTGAAGGCCGGGCCGCGTACGGGTTCGCGTCCTTCGCCGCCGGTCTCGAAGCGTGCCGACTGATCCTGCGCGCCGACGCCAACCCGGCGGTGCTGCGTCTCTACGACGCGCGCGAATCCCGTCGCCACTTCGATACGCCGCGCGGGCAGTGCGTCTTGCTCGTTCTCGACGAGGCCGACCCGGCGCTGGTCGCCGGGAACATGCGAGTGGTCGAGGACGCGGCGGCGAAAGAAGGCGCCGAGGTGCTCGACCCGCACCTGCTCGACCACTGGCTCGAGACGCGCAACGACGTCGCCGGTCTCGAGAAGGCGGTCCGGGGCAGCATGGTCGTCGATACCACCGAGATCACCGGCCGCTGGCGTGATCTGCCGGGCATCTACGACGCCGTTGTCGCGGCGATGGAGGCGATCCCGGGCACGATCGCGATCACGTCGCATCAAAGCCACGCGTACACCGACGGCGCCTGCCTGTACTTCACGTGGGCGGGTACCCCGCAGGACGACGGGGTCGAGGCTTGGTACAAGCAGGGCTGGGACACCGTCACCAATACGGTGCTCGCGCAGGGCGGCACGCTGTCGCATCACCACGGTGTCGGCCTCAACCGCGGCCGCTTCCTCGAAGAGGCGCTCGGCACGGGCTTCGACGTGCTGCGGTCGATGAAGACGGCGCTGGACCCGAACGGCATTTTGAACCCCGGCAAGTTCTTCCCGGACACGCCGTGGGGCCGGGTGCCGTGGGAATAACCGGCGTCGACTACATCGCGGTGCGCCGGGGCGCGCTGGGCGTGTTGATGTTCGTTGCGCCCGCCTACGTGCTGGTGCAGATCCTCGCCTCGGGCGACGAGCTCTCGTCCTGGTGGCTCGTACTCGCCGCCGCGCTGTTGTTCGGCGCGACGTTTGGCGGCTACGCCGGCGCCCGGGATCGTCCGGCCACGCCCATCACCCACGGCGCGCTTTCCGCCCTGTTCGGCCTCGGCGCGCTCTTCGCCGTCGCCCTGACCATTCAGCTGATCCGCGGGCACCTCACGTTGGCGTCGTCGCTCACCGCGCTGGTGATGCTGCAGATCGGAACCGCGCTCGGCTGCCTCGGTGGCTGGGTCGCTACGAAAGGAGCCCCGGCTCGATGAGTCGCGTTCTGGTTGTCGACGTCGGCACGTCGTCGGTTCGATCGTCGGTCGTCTCGGATGACGGAGCCGTCACCGCCCTGCACCAGCAGGCGACGCTGCCGTCTTCGCCCGAGCCGGGCCAGGTCGAGTTCGACCCGGTTGCGATTGCGACGGCCGCGCTCGACACTGCACGCGCGGCGCTCGACGAATCCGGCGCAGTCGACGCAGTGGGCGTCACCAATCAACGCGCCTCGACGATCGTGTGGGATCGCGCCACCGGCGAGCCCATCGGACCTGGCCTCGGCTGGCAGGACCTGCGCACCGTTGTCGACTGCTTGATCCTGCAGGGCGAGGGTGTGCGCGTCGCCCCGAACGTGTCGGCCACGAAGGTCGGCTGGTTGCTCAACACGTTCGATCCGGACCGGGCGCGCGACCTGTGCTTCGGCACGGTCGACACCTGGATCGCGTGGACCCTGTCGGGTGGGTCGCTGCACGTCATCGACGCGTCGAACGCGGGGGTGACGGGCCTCGCTGACCACGGCGTGACGGGCTGGGATCAGAAGATCCTCGACGCGATCCGCATCCCGTCGCCGATGATGCCCACGATCGTCGACACCGCGGGCGTGATCGGCACCGCGGCAGCACTGCCGGGCGCACCGCCCATTGCCTCGCTCGTCGGTGATCAGCAGGCGTCGCTGGTCGGACAGAGCTGCGTGCGGCCCGGTGTCGCCAAGATCACCTTCGGCACCGGCGGCATGCTCGACGTCGTCACGGGCGACTCGCGTCCCACGTCGAAGAACCGCTCCGACGCCGGCTGCTTCCCGATCGTGGCGTGGCGCCACGGCGGGACAACCCGCTGGGGCATCGAAGGCGCCATGTTGTCGGCCGGAACGTGCATCGAGTGGCTGCGCGACGACCTCGGCCTGATCACCTCCGCCGAGGAATCCGACGCGCTCGCCGCTTCGGTCGACGACACCGACGACGTGTATTTCGTTCCCGCGTTCCTCGGCCTCGGCACCCCGAAGTGGGACTTCGGCGCGCGTGGCGCACTGTTCGGCCTGACGCGGGGTACGACGAGAGCGCACATCGTGCGCGCGGTGCTCGAAGGCGTCGCCCATCGTGGTGCCGACCTCGTCGAGGCCGCCGAGAAGGATCTGGGGCGTCCCGTCGAAGCGATTCACGTCGACGGCGGCATGTCGGCCAACGCGACCTTCGTGCAGGCGCTCGCCGACGCGTGCGGTCGACCCATCGAGGTCTCGCCCCAGCGTGAAGCGACAACGCTCGGCGCCGCCTACCTGGCGCTCGTCGGTATCGGCGAGATCGACTCGGTCGAGTCCCTGGCCGACCGTTGGACGCCCACACCCGTCGTCGACCCCAGCGGCCGAGACCCCAAACGCGACCGCTGGTCCGAAGCCGTCAGCCGCGCCGAGAAGACGATCCCCGACCTCTCCGGCGTCGACTTTTGACGTGTTTGTTACCCCCGGGGGTAACAAACACGTCAAAAGTCGGAGGGTCTAGGCCCTTCTGATCAGTTCGACTCGCACTTCGAGTTTGTCGAGGGCGGCGCCGGCGTAGACACCTTTGAGGGGGGCGACGTCGCGGTAGTCGCGGCCGGTCGCGACGACGACGTGGCGTTCGCCGACGGCAACGTCGCCTGTGGGGTCGTAACCCCACCAGTCCCCCGTCCACACGTCGACCCACGCGTGGCTTTCGCCGCGCACCGTCTCACCGAGACGGGCGTCGGGACGCATGTGCACGTAGCCCGACACATAGCGGGCCGGGATGCCGACGCAGCGCAGCAGCGCCAGCGATACGTGCGCGAAGTCCTGACAGACCCCTTGACCCGCTCCGAACGCGTCGCTGGCGGTCGTCGACACCTCCGTCGAACCGGTCATGTACGTGAGCCGGTCACGCACGAGGTCGAAGATTGCGTTGGCCGCCGCGAACGGATCCTCCGCCCCTTGGATGCCGTCGAGTTCGGCGAGCATCTCGTCGTCGACGTCCACGAGTGGAGTCAGTTGCAGGTACTCGAAGTAGCGGTCGCGGCAACGCTCGCTGTGCAGTTCCTTCCAGCCGAGTTGGTTGACGATCGCGACCGGCGGTGACGTCTCGGTATGCGAGTTGCCGACGACCGTGAGATGGTCGTGGGGCTGGTGCAGGTCGAAGCTGTGCACCGTCGTTCCGAAGGCGTCCGTGTAGCGAAATGGCGTGACCCGCGGCGACACCTCGAGCGACGACGACAACACGGTTTGGCGGGGACCCGTCACCGGCGTGAGCCGCGCCTCGTTGTAGGACGACTCGACCTGTCCGGCGTACCGGTAGGTCGTCGAGTGGTGCACCTCCAAACGCCAGGCCACCGCTACGCGATCCATTCCATGGGACGGGTCTGCCGGAAATATCGATCGGCGACGGCCGCCGCCGCGCGCGCGACGGCGCTTTGGAGTTCACCGAGGTGTGACGGCAGATCCGCAAGGAGGTCGTCGAGGCGGCGGTACTCGAGATCGGCCGCGGCGCGACCCAGCAACCGCCGCGCCTCGTCGTCGCTCGAGCCGCGCGCCTGCTGGCGATCGAGCGCAGCGAGTGCTTCTTCGGCTTCGCTCAACGAGAACAGAACCGAGCGCGGGAACGACCGGTCGAGGAGCAGGAACTCCGCGACGAGAGACGCGTCGACGGCACGCCGGTACGTCCGCAAGTAGGCCTCGTGCGCGGAACAGCACAACAGCGTCGTGACCCAGCCGCCGGGCGTATCTGCGACGGTCGCCCGGGCGACGAGCAGTCGTGCGGTCATGTCGACGCGTTCGAGTTCGCGTCCGAGCACGAGGAAACGCCAGCCGTCGTCGCGGCACAGCGTCGAGTCGACCAGGCCGCCGATGATCGCGGCGCGTTCCTTGACGTACTTGAAGAACGAGTTGGGTCCGAGGCTGCGGGCCGTCGCGACCCGTCCGGGCAAGGCGTGGTACGTCGCGTTGAGCGTCTCCCACATTTCCGACGAGATCGCTTCGCGCGCTCCACGCGCGTTCTCGCGTGCGGCGAACAGCGTGGCGGCGATCGAGCTCGGATGCTCCGAGGAGTACGCCAGCACGTCGTTTACTTCGTCGACCGTGACCTCACCGTGGACGGCATCACGGGCACCCATGACCGACAGCAGCGCGGCGCACGCGGCGGCCTCGTCGACGAGCGCGTCCTGCACGACGAGGTGGTAGTGGACGTCGAGGATTCGAGCGGTCGCCTCGGCGCGCTCGACGTAGCGGCCGATCCAGAACATCGACTCTGCGATGCGCGACAGCATCAGCGACCACCGCCCTGTTGCTGCTGTTGCTGCTGTTGCTGCTGCTGCTGGTCGTAGCCCTCCATCGGCCCCGGGTCCGGCGGGTTCGCCTCGAACAGTTGCTCCTGGGTGTGCGAGAGGGCGACCGGAATAGGCCCGGGACGCTCCGGTGACTGCGATGTCGCGAAGGGATCGGCGAGCACCCAGGTGTCCTTCGAGCCGCCGCCCTGCGACGAGTTCACGACCAGGCTGCCCTTCGGCAACGCGACACGCGTGAGGCCACCGGGCACGACCCACACCCGGGACCCGTCGTTGACCGCGAAGGGCCGCAAGTCGATATGGCGGGGCTGGAACTTGCCTTCGGCGTGCGTGGGCGAGGTCGACAGCTGCACGACCTCCTGCGCAATCCAGTCGCGTGGGTTCTCGAGGACGCCCTCGCGCAACTTCGCCAGCTCCTCGTCGCTTGCCTGCGGACCGATCACGAGGCCGTAGCCACCCGACGCGTCGACGGGCTTGAGCACCAACTGGTCGAGCCGCGACAACACGTGCTCGCGTACCTCGGGATCGTCGAGCCGGTACGTGTGGACGTTGGGGAGAATCGGTTCCTCGCCGAGGTAGTACCGGATCAGGTCCGGCACGTAGCTGTAGACGAGCTTGTCGTCGGCCACGCCGTTGCCAACCGCGTTCGCAATCGTCACCTCGCCCGCACGCGCTGCGTTCATGAGACCGGCGACTCCGAGCGCACTGTCGGCTCGAAACTGGACCGGGTCGAGGAACTCGTCGTCGAGTCGCCGATAGATCACATGCACGCGCCGTTCGCCCGTCGTGGTGCGCATACGCACGATGTTGTTGCGACAGACAAGGTCGCGACCCTCGACGAGCTCGACGCCCATCTGCCGGGCCAGAAAGCTGTGTTCGAAGTACGCGGCGTTGTACATGCCGGGCGTGAGCACGACGACGGTCGGATCTTCGACCCCTCCGGGCGCGGCGGCCCGTAGGGCTTCGAGAAGCTTGGCCGGGTAGGTCGCAACCGGCAGCACGCGGTGCGAGGCGAACAGTTCGGGGAACACCTGGCTCATCGCGCGACGGTTCTCGACGACATACGAGATGCCCGACGGCGTCCGCAGGTTGTCCTCGAGGACGCGGAACGTGCCGTGCTCGTCGCGAATCAGATCGATGCCCGACACGTGCACGCGCACGCCGTTGGGTGGGTTCACGCCGACGGCCTCGCGGTGGAAGTGCGACGACGAATAGATCAGACGTCGCGGAATGATGCCGGCGTCGAACACTTCACCGGTGCCGTAGACGTCGGCAAGGAACATCTCGAGCGCGCGGACGCGCTGGCCCACACCGCGCTCGATGACGGCCCATTCGTCGGCTGCGATGACGCGAGGCACCAGATCGAGGGGGAACGGCCGTTCCTCGCCCGACAACGAGAAGGTGATGCCCTGGTCCCGGAAGGATCGGTCGCGGGTCGCGCAGCGCTCGGCGAACTCGTCGTTCGAGAGGACGCTCAGTGTGTCGAACAGCGCTCGATACGGCTCGCGAGGTTCGGAGCCGTCGGCGCCGAACATCTCGTCGAAGGCTTGGTCCAGCTCGTATCCGTCAAAGAGGTCACTCAACGTCGAGGATTCTGCCACCGCGGCGCAGTGGTCAGACTGTGTGCGGCATGTCATTTATTCGCAACGCAACATTTCGTGACGCGCAAGCAATCGATCAGGTCGTCGCGGGGTTCCCTCCGTTGCGACGAGATCTCGACGGCTGGGTCAACCAGGGCGACGCCCATGCCGCGCTCGTCGAGGGCGACGAGGTCGTCGGATTCGCGGCACGACGACGTCACCGCGATCATCCCGATCGCGACCTCGCAACGTTCTGGGTGCGGGGGAACGAGTCGCCCCACACGATCGCCGACCTGCTCCGGGCGGTCCTGCCCCGCAAGCCGCGGCCGCTGAAACTGCGGTTTCCGTCCGACGACAACGCCAACCTCGACATCGCCCGGCAACTGGACTTCACCGAACGCATTCGCTCGGCGACGTATTTGGTGCCGGCCAACGCGTTCGAGGCCATCGGCGAGGCGGAGGACGTCGATCCGAATCGCAGAGACCTCGCAATGATCGTCGCTGCGCTGTACGAGAACACCCATCGGTGGGATCCGCCGGCACCGCTCAATCGGCGTTACGTCCGACAGGCGATGCTGAATGGCGCCCAGGCGGTGGCGGCCACCTACGACGGAAACCGGCTCACCGGCATCGGCGTCGTCCACGCCTCCGAAGACGACGCATGCGCGGCCGACATCTCCCTCGTCGGGGCGCTCGATCCGACGAGCCCCGACGCCGATGCCATCACGGCGACTCTCGTCGGCCACCTGGCGCGGCCTCATCGCGACGACAAGCGGCCTCTGTGGTTCGAAGTCGACACCGGCGCAGGCACCAACGAGCCGCTCGCCCGGTTGGTGACGCCGAAGACGAAGCCCGTCGACGAGATCGTGATCCTGACCAACGACTAGGTGTAGCGGGCGAGAATGCGCTTGGCCACGTCGGCCTGCGCCGACTTCTTGGCGGCCGGCCGGCTGACCGAGACGTCGTTGCCCAGGCGAAGCAGCAGTCGTTCGAGGAACGCATCGCCCGCGATCGTGAGCGTGATGCGGAGCTTGCCGCTCTTGAGTTCGTCGACCTGCTCGGTCGGATACGTCTCGATCACCCAGCGACCGTGCGGGCCGACGGTGATCGTGACGGGCTCGGTGTCGGCGCCCGGCGCGACGCGCACCGGCTGATTCGGCTCGGCCTCGACCGGCGGGTTCGCCGCCGTGCCGGTAGTCCTTACCTGTTCGATGCGGTCGATACGGAACGTGAGGGTCTTCGCGTTGTTGTAGTCGTACGCGGAGAGGTACCAGTGGCCCGCGTCGATGAACACCGACAGCGGGTCGACGACGCGCGTGGACATGGCGTCGCGCGTGGCGGAGTAATACGTGATCTCGATCTGCTCGCGCGCCTCGTTGGCGCGCTGCACCTCGGCGAGCAGAAGGGGCGCGTCGAGCTCGACCGCGACTCCCCCGTCGGCGCCACCGAGTGCGTCGGACAACTTCTCCAGCGCGCGCGAAAGCGGGCCGTCGCGGTCGGCGCCCGGAACGGCCATCAGCGTGCGCCCGGCGGCGAGCAGCGACAGGCCGTCGGTCGCGGTCAGCTGACGGGGCCGGTGGAAGTAGTCGGGAATCCGCGCCTCGACGACGTCGTCGAGAACGAGCACGTCGATGAGCTGGTCCGGCGAATACGGCGGGAGGCCGCACATCGACACGAGCATGAGTTCTCGTTCGACGTCGGACTCGCTCATGTTGAACTGCTCGGCCAACTCGCTCAGCTTCACCTGCTGGCGGGCGGCGAGATACGTCACCATCGCCAAGAGTCGACGGAAGCGGGTACCGGGATCGCGATCAGCCACGGGCCGCCATCTCCTGCAAGGCGCGCACGAGATCGTCGCGCACTTCCTGTGGTTCGACCACGACGGCGTGGTCGAGGTAGCCGTAGATCCAGGAACGAAACCCGTCTCGCGACGTGATGTGCAGCTTCACGCGAATCGAGCCGTCGTCGTGGCGCTCGACCACCGCGTCCTCGCCCAGGTCGGCGATCGCGCCGCGTGCCCACCCTGCGTCAATGTCGACGAGCACGGTCTCGACGTCGTCGCTCGGGTACATGGCGTAGCCGCGGCCCGGCAGTGCCGCGTGGAGGTCGTAACCCGACGGCGTCGGCGTCGCCGTGCCATCCTCGCCGAGCGTCACCTCACCGTCGATGCGGTCGACACGGAAAAGTCGTTCGTTGTTGCGGCCGGCGTCGAAGCCGGTCAGGTACCAGCGGCCGTTGCGGAACGCGACGCCCCAGACGTGCAGTTCGCGCGCTTCGCCGCGATAGGTGAAGTGGGCGGGCGCTCGGCGGCGCCACGCATCGAAGAGATCGATCAGGCCGTCCTCGGTCGGCAGCGCCGCGAGCGCCTGGCCTTCGACACCGCCTTCGCCGAGCTTCCACAACGCATCGCGACCGGTGCCCACGTCGAGGGCGACGGCGGCGACCGCGAGGTTCAAGGCAACCCGCTCGTCGTCGGCGAGGTCGAGCTCCGGCAGGTAGTAACTGTTCGGATCGATCCGGTAGGCGGAGCCGCCGTCGGCCTGGGCGACGACGTCGAGCGGAACGCCTTCGGAGCGCAGCGTCTTCTTGTCCCGTTCGAACGCGGCCCGACGGGTTTCGCCCTTTTCGGGATAGCCGCCGATCTCGTCGGCGATCTCGTCGAGCGTCAGCGGCCGCTTGGTCGTGAGCAGCAACGCGACCATGTTCGTGAGCCGCTCGACCTTTTCCATCCGGGCAAACCTAGAGGCTGGGCAGTGACTGCACGAGGGTCAACATGTCGGCCCACAAGTCGCCGTGCTCCGCCACTCGGGCGAGCACATCGGTGGTCTCGAAGCGCAGATCCTTCGCGATGACGGCGTCCTCGACCTCGCTCCACGTGACGGGCGTCGACACCGTCGGGTACTCCCGCGCTCGCAGCGAATACACGCCCACCGTTGTCTTGAACGACATGTTCTGCAGCCAGTCGATCAGCACTTTGTCCTTGCGCTTGACCTTCTCCTGTGTCGTCACGATCAGGTCCGGATGCTGCTTCTCCAGGAGTTGCGAGACGGCGAGGGAGAACTTGCGGGTGTCCTCGAAGTCGCACGGCGTCTGCAGCGGCACGTAGATCTGCAGCCCCTTCGAGCCGCTGGTCTTGGCGAGGCACGCGAGTCCGAGCAGGTCGAGCGTTTCCCGCAACCACATCCCGACTTGGCAGCACTCGATGATGTCGGTGCCCTCTCCCGGGTCGAGGTCGAACACGACGTGGTCGGGCTGACGGATGTGATCGACGCGCGCCAGTCCCGGATGGATTTCGAGCGCGGCGAGATTCGCGGCCCAGACCAGCGCGGCGGGCTCTTCGATGCGTGGGTACTCGATCATTCCGGCGTCCTCCCGATCGCCGCCGGCGAGCGAGGCGGTCGGGATCCAGTCGGGCTTGTGCGAGGGAGCGTTCTTCTCGAAGAAGAACTTGCCGTCGACGCCGTCGGGATAGCGGACAAACGTGATCGGTCGTCCGGCCATGTGCGGCACCATCACCGGCGCGATGCGGGCGTAGTAGTCGATGACCTCCGCCTTGGTGAAGTGCGGGGTCGGGTACATCACCTTGTCGAGGTTCGACAGCGCGAGCCGTCGACCGCCGACGTCGACCTCAGTCTTTTTCGGCGGCACGCTTGGCTCGGGCGGCCTGGACGCTCGCCTCGAGCGCGGCCATGAGATCCTCGACCTTGGCGGGCTCCTCCGCGGCGGCCTGGATCACGATTTCCTGGCCTTCGTCCTTGCGGGCGATGAGGTCGAGCACCTTCTCGCGATAGGTATCTTCGTGACGGTCGGGGTCGAACTTCTCGGTGAGGCTTTCGATGAGTGCTTCGGCCATGGCCAACTCACGTTCGCTGAGCTCGGTCTCGATGCCGGGCACCTCGAGGGTCTCGGGGTTCACGACCTCGTCGCCGTAGAGCAGCGTCGAGATCACGAGCACGCCGTTGCTCGAGCGAACCGCCGCCAAGTATTCCTTGGTGCGCATCACGAACTTGGCGATGCCGACCTTGCCCGACTTCTCGAGCGACTGCGCAAGGAGCGCGTACGGCTTCTCGGCCCGTCGATCCGGCACGAGGTAGTACGGGTGGTCGAAGTAGACGGGGTCGATCTGGGCGAGCTCGACGAACTCGAGGATGTCGATCGTGTGGGTGGCTTCCGGGTCGAGGCCGTCGAGCTCCTCGGGTTCGATGATCACGTACTGGCCCGGGCGGACCTCGTAGCCCTTGACGATCTCGTCGAAGGGGATCTCGATGCCCTCCTCCGCACAGAACCGCTTCTGCTGGATGCGGCTGTGGTCTTTGTTGTGGAGCTGGTTGAAGCGCACGTCCTTCTGGGACACGGCGGTCACCATCTTCACGGGCACGTTCACCAAGCCGAAGCTGATCGCGCCGCTCCATAACGAACGGGGAGGCATGCGTAGAGTCTCGCGTAATGAGTGACTGGCCGAGACCCGTCGTCCACTGGGCGCTGTCGGCGCGCGATCCGCAGGCGCAGCGCGCCTTCTACATGGCGTTGTTCAACTGGGACATCGAGGCCGACGGGCTGATGAACATCGGCGCCGGTCTCGGCAGCCCCGAGCCGGGGCCGGGCGGACACATCCAGGCGGGCGAGCCGGGCATCTCGCTGTACGTGCAGGTGCGCGACATCCGAGCGTCGCTGGTGAAGCTCGTCGAACTCGGCGGCACCGTCACGATGGAGCCGATGGACGTTCCCGGCGGGCCGACGATCGCGTTCTTCCGCGATCCGGAAGGCAACCCGATGGGCCTCGTCCAGCAATAGGCGATCAGCCGCCGATGTCGGTGTAGGCGCGGCCGACGACGGAATCGGCGTCGACGAACTCGCCCGTCGCTTGCACCAGCGGGTGCGTCGCAAACGCCTCGGAGTGCATCTCGAGGTCCTCGCCGTTGTCCCAGAAGAACAGAACCACGATCCACTCGTTGTGCTCGGGGTTATAGGCGACCGTGCGACGGATGAAGGTCTTCATCTGGTGGAAGACCTCCTCCTGCATCGTCTTGTCGGCGGCGAGGAACGCCTCCCGGTCGGCGCCCGCCTTCAGTTTGAACGTGGTGTACACGACGATCACGCAGGTCAGCGTAGGAGTTCGGGACCCAGCGCGAACCTGTCACACCCCTATGGGACTATCTGTTCCATGCCGTTGGGGTCCGCACCACTCGATGACGTCGCCGAACGTCTCGCTGCCATCCTGGCCGGGCCGTCGGGCGTGGTGACCGAGGGCGACGACGGTGATCTCGTGATCGACGGGGATCTGATCCCCCGGCCGTTGACGCCCGCCGCGGCCGCGCCCCGCGAAGTCTGGGCGATCGACGGAGGCCAGGCGCTCGTGCGCGACGCACGGTGTCTGCAGGTGTACGTCGTGCGCGCCGGCCGGTGCTGCTTCACCGATCGCGTCGCCGTCGTCGAGGAAGAGGGCGAGCTGCGCGCCCATCTCGTCGGCGTCGGCCAGCGCGGCGTCGAGCTCGCTCGCCTCGACGGTGGGCTGGCGCTGCCCGTCAATACCGCGATCGACGTGAACCTGTTGCGCGAACGCGTGGAGTGGGACGGCATCGAGCGCACGATCCATGAAGCGGCGGCCGGAGCGCTCGTTCTCGTCGACGGCGACCTGCGTCCAGATCCGCGCATCCCCCGGGCGTGGGTCACCGATCTGTTGGCCAGCGCGACCACGCGCGACGTCACAGTGATCGGCGTCACCAAACACACGTCCCTGGCGCGTGGAGGCTCGCCGCTGCTGGGCCAGCTCGAAGCCGAGGCCGACACGACATTGGGCAAGCGCGCCCGCTGGTGGGCCCGGGTTGGTCACGCGCCCGCCGAGACCAGCGTTCCCTTCACCGTGGTCGCGGCCCGGCTCGATCCCGACGCGCCGTATTCGTTCCGTCTCGACATCGCCGCGGGCGCTGATCCCGAATCTGCGATCGCCAAGCTCGCAACGGTTTGCGACGATGCCGCCTTCCCCGGCTACCCCTATCCGCTCACCGTGGCCGACCGACTCGCTGCCTGCCCGCCGTGGCTGCGCGACGAGGCGTGGATGACCATCGAAGAGAAGTTGCGCCTGTCGGGCATCCCGGGCGACGTGTTGCACCGCGCCTTCGCCGACCGGCACCGCCTCATGGAGCGAGCGTCCTAGATGAACACCCGAGGCCGCCTGTACGGCAAGAACGTTCTGGAGGGCGAGTTCCGCGCCGCGCCCGACGACGACCTGTTCCTCGGTGAACTGCTCGTCGGCATCGACGAGGCCACCGGCCGCCGCTACCTGTTCCGCGTCGTCGACGTCACCTACGGCCACGAACACCGCGAGCCCGGGTGGGCCGAGCGCGTGGCCGGCACGCTGCTCGCGGACGACGCCCGCGACACGCCCGGCGCGCACCCGCTCTACGAACAGGAACGCCGCACGTACCGCGTCGCCGAAACCCGCTGCCTCGGCTACCTGACGCCCGACGGCCCACCCGCCCACCCGATCACTTTGGGCTCGCCTTCGGCGAGCCGTGAGTTCCGCAAGCCGAAGTCGCTGCCGACGCAGTTCTCCCGCGTCGTATCCCCGGAGGCGACCGACCTCGCGTTCCTCGAACGGTCGATGGGCGACCTGCACGTCGGCCTCCTGCGTACCGGCGAGACCACCGTCGACGTGCCCGTCGGCATCAGCGGCGACAGCCTGGCCAAGCACGTCGGCATCTTCGCCACCACGGGCATGGGCAAGTCGAACTTGATGATGGTGATCGCCGGTGCGGCGATGCAGGCCAACGGCCGCTACGGCCTGCTGATCATCGACCCGCACGGCGAATACCGCAGCGAACTGGCCCGTCACCCGTGGGCCGAGCGCCGGCTGCGCACCTACACGTCGGTGCCTGCGCCCGGCGGCACCGCCAGCCAACTCAAGGTGAGCCTCGCCGAGATGTCGAGCGACGACCTGCGCACCGCCACCGGCGACACGTCACGAGCCCAGACCGAGGGCCTGTTCGAACTCGAGCGCTACTACGCCTCGCAGTACCCGGGTCTGTCGTGGCTGTTGCCCTTCGCCCAGCTCGACGACCTCGTCGGCTTCCGCGAGGTCGACCTCGGCAAGTCGGTCGCCCTCTCGACGCTGCAGGTGCTGCACCGCCGCGCCCGTCGCATCTGCAACCTCTCGGCGATCAGCGCCGACCCGGGCGTATCGGTCGCCGACCAGATCGAGCGCGACCTGCGCGAAGGCAAGGTCGTGTTGATCGACGCATCGGGCTTCGACTCGACCGAGGAATTGCTCGTCGCGTCGTTCCTGTCCCGCAAGGTGCTCGAGGCGTGGCAACAGGCGTTCCTCGAAGATCGGAACGCGCACGCAGGGCTGCCGACCGTCGCCGTCGTGCTCGAAGAGGCCCAGCGCGTGCTGGGTCGTGCCAACGACGCTGACATCAACGTGTTCCCCCGTATCGCCCGGGAAGGCCGCAAGTTCAAGGTCGGTCTCGTGGCGGTCACGCAGCAGCCCAAGCTCGTCGACGCCGAACTCCTCAGCCAGTTCAACACCTTCTTCATTCTCGGCCTCGCCGACGAGCGCGACCGCAACATCCTCAAAGGGTCGGCCAAGCAGGACCTCTCCGCGCTCAACACCGAGATCCAAACCCTCATGCCGGGCGAATGCCTGCTCGCAGGCGTCGACACACCCTTCGCCGTGCCCGCCGCGATCCATCTGTGGGGCAACGTGTTGCGCGACACGCCGCCGCCACCTCCCCCGCGTCCCACCGCCGAAGCCAACGTCGCCGGGATGCTCGACTAGATGAAGGTCGTAGCCATTGGCGACGCGCACCTGGGCCGCACGATCGGGCCGGTCACCGGCGCGGGCGGTGTCAACCAGCGCGAGCTGGACTTCGACGACTCGTTCACGCGCGCCGTCGACCTTGCCCTCGCGCAGGAACCCGACCTGTTCATCTGGCTTGGCGACATCTTCGACCGACCCAACCCGTCGTACCGCTCGTATCGCAACGCGCAGCGCGAGCTCAGCAAGATCCGCGCCCATGGGATCCCACTGGTAGCGATCAGTGGCAACCACGACACGCCCCGGGTCGTGGGCAGCGGCACCCCGTATCGCCCGCTGGCCGACGTGTTCAGCGAGTTCAAGTTCGCGCCCGGCTTCGAATACCAGGCCTTCGACTTCCCCGGGTTACTCGTGCACTGCGTCCCGCAGATGCAGAACGTCAAGGACACGCTCGACGCGCTCGCCACGGTCAAGGCGAGCCGCAGCGCCGACAAGGTCAACCTGCTGCTGACCCATCCGCGTGTACCGCAGGTCGAGCCCCGCTACGCCGACCTGAACGAGATCACGGTCGACGCCGCCGACCTCGACTGCGACCTCGTGCTGCTCGGCCACTACCACTCCCACCAAGAGGTTGCGCGCGGCATCTGGTACGCAGGGGCGCCGGACTCGTTCAGCTTCGCCGACGAATACGACGACCCGAAGGGCTTTGTCGCCCTCGACACCGACACCGGCGTCATCGAACATTTCGCCCTCGACGGCCGGCGACCGCTCGTTCATCCGTTTCCGGTCGACGCCCGCGGCGTCGGCCCGGACCGTGTGACCGAGCAGATCGCCGCACTCGCCGAAGAAGCGCCCGACGGCGCCATGGTGTGGATCGAGGTCGACGGTGTCGCGCCCGAAGTGTGGGGTCAGACCGATCCGCGCGTGTGGAAAGAGGCGGGCAAGCATGCGCTGTTCATCCGCGTCGAGCCGCACATCATCCACGCCGGTGTACCCGTGCAAGGCCTCCCCGAGCTGGTGGGCGTCGGCGCGCGCTTCGAGTCGTGGATGGAACCGCAGGACGTGATCGGCTTCGATCGTGCCGAGCTGGTTCGTCGCGGCAAGCAGTACCTCGCCGACGCCGTCACGGTGGAAGACGAGCCGTGATCCTCCGCCACCTCTATTTGCAGAACTACCGCGTCTACGAGGGCGTCTGTGAGCTCGACTTTCCGGAGGGCCTGGTCGGCATCTACGGACCCAACGGCGCCGGCAAGAGCTACCTGATCGAAGCGATCCCCTACGCGTTGTTCGGCTACACCCGCGACAAGGCCGAGCCGCGCACAACCGACGTCAACGACGAGTGCATCGTCGAATTGACCTTCGAACACGAGGGGCAGACCTACGTGGTCCGCCGTACGGCCAAGGGCGGCGGCAAGAACCTGCAGAAATCAGCCGAAGTGCACTGCAACGGCATGCAGATGGCAACCGGACTCAACGACTCGAAGCGCTTCGTCCACCAGTTGCTCGGCGTCAACCAAGCCGGGTTCATGGCGTCGGTGTTCGCCGAGCAGAAGCAGCTGGCGGCCCTCTCCGCCCAGACCGGCGCAACGCGTCGCAAGCTCGTGCTCGATCTGCTCGGCATCACCCCAATGGCCAAGGCGGTCGACACCGCACGAGAGGACTACCGAGAGGCGCAGCGCGTTCTCAGCGAACTCGAGGGCATCGCGGACAACCTCGACGAACTCGCCACCAAGCGCGACGACGCGGCCGCCGCCGTGGTGGCCGCCGGAGCCGAAACGACCAATGCCAAGGCGGCCCTCGACGCGGCGCGTCTCGCGGCGGAGACGGCGCGGGCGACCTTCGACTCGATCACCAAAGCCATCGAGGACGGTCGCGCAGTAGCCAGTCAGTTTGCGGAGCTCGAAACCCGCGTGAAGGAACTCACGGAGAGCGTCGAACACATCGCGGCCGCCCGTCACGAACTCACGCTGCTCGGTGATACGCGTCCGGCCCTCGACGAAGCCCGCTCTCGACTCGAGCTGGTGCGGACGCTTGCTGCCGCGGCCGCGACCAAGGCCAAGGCGGAAGCGGCGGTGGCTGCGCTCGGCGAAATCGGCGCCGCGACCGATCCCCCGGACGACCGCGAGGCCGTTCGCGCCCGACAGGTCGCGGCCGCGGCCGAGAACGACGTCGCCGCCCTCAAAGCGACGGTGGCCGCCAAGCAGGCCGTACTGGACCAGGCGAGCGCGGCCCTGTTGCGCACCGAGGACCTCGAAGGCGAGGCCGACTGCCCGATGTGTGACCGTGCGCTGGGCCCCGACGAGCTGGCCAACGTCCGGAACCATCGACTGGCCGACGTCGACAAGGCGCGCGCCGAGCACGAGCAGGCCGACAAGGCGGCACGGAAGGCAGCCAAGACGGCCGCCGAAGCGGGCGCGCTCGCGACCGCCGCCGAGAAGGCGTTGTCCGAAGCCAAGCAGCGTTGGCGTGACCAAGCTGCAGCACGCGACAAGCAGTCGACGGCACTCGCCGCCCGTCAGGCGGCCGTTGATGCGTACGAGCACGCCCTCGCCGCGGCCAAGGAGGCAGGCATCGCCGACGTCGACCTCGCGACCGCCGAGGCAGCGGCAAGCCTCGCCGAGGATGCCGATCGACGCGCAACGAAACTGCAGGGCGAGCTCACACGGGCATCGCAGACCGAAGCGGATCTCGTCGCGGTCACGGCGAAACGCGACGAAGTCGGCGCGGACCTCGAGCGGCGGCGCGCCCAGGCGAAGGAACAAGGTCATTCACGCGAGGGCCTGGCCAAAGCCCAAGAGCAGCGCGACGCGACGGCGCAGGCCGTCGTCGACGCCGAAGCACGCCACACCCGCGCGATCTCGTCCGAAGCGACTGCCGTTGCCGACGCCAAGCATGCGGAGGACACCTACGAGCGAGCCCGCGAACGCAACGAGCGCATCCAACCCATGCGCGACGAGTCGCTCGTCCTCGGCCGCCTGAGCGAGTTGCTGAAGTCGTTCAAGGACCACGAAGCCGCCACGGTGGGACCGCGTCTCGCTGGCCATGCCCGCGACCTGTTCGATCGCATGACCGACGGCATGTACAACGGCCTCGATCTGACCGACGACTTCTCGGTGCAACTCACCGACGCCAACAAGACCTTCGACATCAAGCGCTTCAGCGGGTCCGAAGTCGACCTTGCGAATCTGGCATTGCGGATAGCGATCAGTGAGTGCGTCACGCTCCAATCGGGCGGCGCCGTCGGCCTGCTCGTACTCGATGAAGTCTTCGGTCCTCTCGATCAGGCGCGCCGGGGTCGGCTGCTCGACGCGCTGACCAACCTCCAGACCCGGTTCAAGCAGGTGCTCGTGGTGACCCACGCCGACGACGTCAAGGAACAGCTGCCGAGCTCCATCGAGGTTCGGGTGACGGGCGAGCGCCGGGCGACCGCTGTCGTAGTTTGACCGCGTGATCCTCGGCTGCCCGATCGACCGTCGCGCCCTGGCTCGAGTCGGGAACACGTTCAAGTGCGAAGCCGGACACAGCTACGACATCGCCCGCGAGGGCTACGTCAACCTGTTGCCCCCGGGCCGGCCCAGCCGAAAGAAGGCGGGAGACGACAAAGATTCCATCGCGGCACGACGGCGGTTCCTCGACGCCGGCTACTACGCACCGCTGGCGGAGGCCGTCGCCGCCGCGGTCGCGAAGCACGGAGCGGCGACGGTCCTCGATGTCGGCTGCGGCGAGGGCTACTACACCGCCCACCTACGCGGCACCGAGGTCGTCGGCATCGACATCTCGGCACCGGGCATCAAGGCGGCCGCCCGCGCGTACCCGTCGGTCACCTTCGCCGTCGGCAACGCACTCGGCCTGCCCGTCGTCGACGGTTCTTGCGACGCCGCCGTCTCGGTGTTCGCTCCGGTCGAGCCCAACGAGTTCGCCCGAGTCGTGAGCCGCGAGGGCATCGCCGTCATCGCGATTCCCGGCGCCAACCATCTCGACGCCGTTCGGGCGCTGCTCTACGAAACGCCGCGCCCCCACGACGAGGTGCTGCCGTTGCAATCCGACGAGCGCTTCGAACTCATCGACGTGGTGCGGGTGCGCTCGACGATCACGCTGCCGGACAATCAGTCGCTGAGCGACCTGCTCACGATGACGCCGTATCGGTTCGCGGTTCCGCCCGAGGTCATCGAGCGGGCGGTCTTAGCGGAGACTCCGCTCCCGACGACGATCGAGTTCGTTGTCGGTGTTTTCCGACCGGCGTAGCAACACCCGGGCGGCATAGCCAGCGGCGAGCACGGCCACGGCAACCAGCACGCCGCCGAGCGCCTCGTTCGAGGCACCGAGCAGCTTCATGCCCGACAGCACCAGCACCGTCACCAACGCGGGACGGATGACCGAGTCGGGCGCCTTGGCCGACGCCCGAGCACCGAGGTACACACCGGGAATCGAACCAATGAGGAGCGACGTGGTCAGACCGAGTTGGAAGTCGCCGAACAACACATGCCCGAGCGCAGCCGACGCAACGAGCGGCACCGCCTGCACGAGGTCGGTACCGACGAGCTGCGCGGCCGACAGCGACGGATAGAGCAGCAGCAACAACACGATCATCAGCGAGCCCGAGCCGACCGACGTCATGCCCACGACGAAGCCGCCGAGCACACCGATGGCAATGGTCGGCGCGGTCTTCATCTCGACTTCTCGCACGTCGAGCTTCACGTTGCGGCCCCGCTGCACCGTGGCCTTGGCGATGATCGCCGAGGCCGCGACCAGCAGCGCCGCTCCCAGGATTTTCTTGATCGAGTCCTGCAAATGCTCGCCCGAGCCCAGCGACTTGAGCACGAGCACACCGACGAAGGCCGCTGGCACCGAACCCGTACAGAGCAGCTTCACGAGGCGCATGTCGACCGTTCCGCGACGAGCGTGGACCGCACCTCCGACCGGCTTCATGATCACCGCCGCCACGAGATCGCTCGACACCGCGGCCAGCGGCTGCACGTTGAACAGCAGCACCAGCACCGGCGTCATGAGCGCGCCGCCGCCCATGCCGGTCAGTCCGACCACGAAGCCGACCAGCAGCCCAGCAAGGGCCACCAGCCCGTCGATATGCATAACTCAACTAAAACGGTAGAGATTGATGACACTGATTGCAAGCCGGGCATCTGCGAGACTGGCATTTGACGGTGAGTCGGCCGGGTGACCGCGGCACCAGCTTCGATCGAGGCTGTGTCGAGGAAAGTCGGGACTCCACAGGGCAGAGTGCTGGCGAGAGCCAGGACGCGGCGACGTGTCGGTACAGGGCAACAGAAAGCAAACCGCCGATGGCTGGGAAACCGGCACAGGTAAGGGTGAAACGGTGCGGTAAGAGCGCACCAGCATCCGGGGCGACCCGGGTGGCTAGGTAACCCCCACTCGGAGCAAGGCCAAATCGGGGAGGCCGGCCCGGCTATTCCCCAGGTGGGCCGCATAGATGGATGGTCACCCCTCTCCGGAGGACAAAATCCCGCTTACAGGCCGACTCACCGTCACCACCATCTGTCCGCGACAATGGGGAGATGCGTTGGGCGGGGGCTCTGGCACTCTTCTTCTCACTGTTCGCGGGCACGGGTCCGGCCGCGCACGCGAACGCCGCCACATCGGTCGACAAGGCCTGCTACGGCTCGATCGGTGGTGTCCCGCAGGTCGGTGTGCGTGTGTGTCGCGGCACCGAACAACTCCAGCGGGTGGTTGCCGACAAGTGCCGCATCGCCGGTCAGGGCGACGCGTGCGCCGCGGCCGACGGGCGCAAGATTGGTCCTGCGCACGTCAACACGTACGAGAAGTCGTGGGTGCATCGCGCTCTGACGCTGCAGCGGCGACTCGACGACGACGTCCCACTCGCCCGCTCGCTCATCCCGCACACGCACAACTCGTTCAATTCGTTCGCGTACGAGACGCCGACGGTCACGAATCAAGATCCCAACCAGGTCTATTCGCTGACCGACCAGCTCCGGATGGACGTGCGAGCCATCGAGCTCGACGTGCACTGGGTGCCGTCGCTCTACGGCAACGCAACGACGAACTACAAGGCAGTCACGCTTTGTCACGGTCAGGTCCAGGTCGGCGTACACATCGGCTGTTCCATCGACCGGCCGCTGCGGTACGGCCTCAACGAGTTACGCACGTGGTTGCGGCGTCCCGAGAACCGCAACGAATTCGTACTGCTCTACCTGGAGAACAACCTCGACGACAACGTGACTGCGCACAACCTCGTCGCGTCGGAACTGAAGCGTTCGCTGGGTGACCTCGTCGAGCGCCCGCCGGCGAACCAGCGCTGTGCCACGATCGACACGTCGGTCACGCCGGCGCAACTGCGGGCGCGTGGCCATCGCGTGCTGATCGTCGGCAACTGCGGCCCCGGCGGCTGGGGCTCGTGGGTCCACGAGCGGGGCGACGCGAAGACGTGGATCGAGTCTTCCTCGCCGCAGGGCGACGACTTCCGGTGCACGACCCGGCCGGGCACGGCGCTGACCCGGTGGTACGACGACTCGACGTGGCTCTCGGCCATGGTCGACGGGTCGCAGAGCCAACTCACCGCGAACGAGGCGGCTGCGATGGCCACGTGCGGTGTGAATCTGATCGGGTTCGACCAGCTGACACCCGAGGATCCACGCCTTGGTTCCATCGTGTGGTCCTGGGCGCCCAACGAACCACGAGCGACGGGCTGCGCAACGACGCGCGCCGACGGCCGCTGGGCCACCGAGCCGTGCGCAACGCCCCGGGCCCTCGCGTGCCGCGCCGGACCGAGCGAATGGGTCGTCGCCGACGTCTGCCCGAAGGCCCACCACTTCGACGTACCGCGTAACGGGTACGAAAACTCGTTACTGACAGCGGCCGCGCAGGGCCGCCAGGTACGGCTGAACTACAGCGTCAGGTGACCGGTCTCGTTGAACGAGACCAGCGTGGGTGAACCGCCTGCGGTTCGCACCCGCGAGATCGAGGCCACGTCGCAGAACATCCGCCACGCCGCCTCGTCACCGGTCGCCAACGCCCACGCGACCGCAGCTTTGATCGGCGACACGTGGGTCACCACGACGACGTCGCGTTCGGCCGCTTCCTCGGCGTAGTCGGCGCACGCGGCGCGCACCCGCTCCCCCACGGCCGCCAAGGACTCGCCTCCGGGCGGCACCCAGCCGATGTCGGTACGCCAGTGCTGCCACACCTCGTGCGGCACTTCCGCCAACGGCGCGCCGTCGTATTCGCCATAGTCGACCTCGAGGAACCGGTCGTCGAGTTCGACCGACACCCCGCAACGCGCCGCAATGGCTTCCGCCGTCGTCCGCGTCCGCAACAGCGGACTCGCCACGATCCGAACCGGGGCCAGCGGACCGAGCGCGGCGCCGACCGCCCGCGCCTGCTCCTCGCCGAGTTCGTCGAGGGGCAAGTCCATCCGACCTAGCAGCAGTCGTTGCGCGTTGGCCGTCGTGCGGCCATGCCGAGCGAATATCAGCACGGTGTGATCCTGCCCGTTCGAAGGAACTCGGCGCGGCGATCCTTGTGCGCCAACCCGAACCGGCGAACTATCTGCACCGCCACCACGACACCGATGACTTCTCGCACCACGAGAACAATCGGCGAGGGGAACACGGCATACGCGCGCCACGAGCCGAAGAACGGCCACCAGAACAGGCGCTGCTGCGCGAACACGAAGTCGAGCACGAGGTGCGCCAGCAGGCCGATGGGCAACGCAATCAACTTCTTGCGCACGGAACGCCGGTTCACGGTGACGGCCATCACGAGGGCAAGACCACCGACGGCGAAGGCCAAGGTGTGCGCAAGCGCGCGATGGCCGAAACCCACGTCGATGAGGTCGGGCAGCAGGGCACCGACGGCGACGAGGCGATAGTCGAAGCTCTGATCGCGCAACACCGACCACGCCCCCATCACCGCGCACGCGGCGAACCAGAGGATCACGAGGACGGGATCAAGATGCGGCCGCACTGCTCGCAGGTCGAGTACTGACCCGGAGCGAGTTTGGCCATGCGCTCGAGGTCGACCGCCGGCAGGCTGAGGTGACAGCCGGTGCACGCCCCCGAGACGACGCGGGCGACCGCGACCCCGTCGAGTCGAGCCCGCAACTTGTCGTAGGTAGCCAGCATCGCGGCGTCGAGACCGGCGGCGGCCGTGTCTCGATCGGCCCGGAGTTTCGCGAGCTCCTCATCGGCCGCGCCCTCGGCTTGCTTCAGCGCGGCGAGCGCCGCAGGCGCCTCGGCGGCGACGGCGTCGATGTCGGCCTGTGCCGCCGCCTGCTCCTGCAAGAGTCCGTCGCGTTCTTCGAGCAGTTCGAGGCCGCGCTCTTCGAGACCACCCGCCTTCTCCCGCAGCTGGTCGATCTCGTGGATGATCGCCTGCGCATCGCGCGTCGCCGAGCCCGGCGACCGCAGGGTGGCGTCGAGTTGGTTTGCCCGACCCTCGACGGTCGCGAGTTCCTTCTCGACTAATTCCTCGGTCTCGGCCAGCGCGTTCAGCTTGGCCGTGAGGTCGGCCACCCGTGCCTCGGCGTCGCGACGTCGCTCGTTCAACGCTTGCGCCGCGGCGCGCTCGGGCAGCGACGCCAGGCTGCGCTGCAGCTGGTCGATCGCTGTGTCGTGTTCTTGGACAGCGGCAAGCGCCTCGAGGTCGCTCATCCGCAGAACGGCGGGTAGTCGTCGGGCCAGTCGGGCGGCTCCTGACAGCCGTTGCCCCCACCGCTCGTCGTCGGTGGCGACGGCGGTTTCGTCGTCGGTGGATGGCCCGACGTCGTTGGCGTTCCCGGAACCGTGATCACGGTCCCATCATCGCCCGGAACAAGGACCGTCGTATCAGTCGGGCCCGACGGACCTGTCACCCCGATCGCCGGCGTGCCCTTGATCTGCTTCTTGCCGATCTGCTTCGGGTCTGGCGCGGTGAACTGCAACGACGGGCGGCCCTTCATTGCAGTCTTCATGAACGCGGCCCAAATACGCGCCGGGTACGAGCCACCCGTGACCCGGCCCTGTCCCGGCACCGACGTCATCGGCACCTTGCCCGCCGGCGAGCCCATCCACACCGCAGCGGTGAGCTGACGGGTCGAGCCGACGAACCAGGCGTCGGTGTAGTCCTGGGCGGTGCCGGTCTTGCCGAACACGGGCCACTTGCCGAGGTTCGCCGCGGTACCTGTACCGCCGGTGACCACCGACTTGAGGATCTGCTGCGCCTGACGGGCGACCTGTACCGGCACGCGCTGCTCACCCTTGCCACCCCCGCGGAACAGCACCTTGCCGTTGCGGTCGAGGACCTTCTCGATGAAGTACGGCTTGTGGAACACGCCGTCGTTGGCGATGGTCGAATACGCCGACGCCATCTCGAGCGGCGACACACCGATGTCGAGACCACCCAGCGCCAGCGACGGCGTCAGGCAGTCACAGTCGTGGACCTTGAGGTTCGACGTGATGCCCAGGTCGTGCGCAGTCTCGGCCACCTCGTCGAGGCCGACGGCCTGCGCGAGGCGCACGTACGCGCAGTTGATCGAGTGCGCCGTCGCGTCGGTCAGCGTGGAAACGCCACCGCCTTCACCTTCGTAGTTACCCGGCGTGTAGGGCTGGTGCCCAGGGAACTGCACCGTGCAGGGCGACGAGCCGTTCACGATCGTGCCCGCCCCGTAGCCCTCGCGCAGCGCGGCCACGAGCACCATCGTCTTGAACGAGGAGCCGGCCTGGCGATGCGCCTGGGTCGCGAGATTGAACTTGGTCGATTCGAAGTCCTTGCCGCCGACGATGGCCCGGACCGCGCCCGTCGACGGTTCGATGGAGGCCAGCGCCGCGGTGAACTTGCCCTTGGTGTCCGGAAGGATCTTGTCGACGGCGGACTGCGCGGCTTCCGACACGGACTTGTCGAGCGTCGTCACGATCTGCAGGCCGCCCTTGAACACCGCGTTGTAACGCTCCTGCGCGGTCTCACCGAGGCGGGTGTCGTCGAGCAGTTCCTGTTTGACCTGTTCGACGAAGTAGTCGTTGGTCTCGGTCTCGAGGCTCTTCACCTTGGTCGGCAGCGGCGTGTCGAGGATGCGCTGCGCCTGCGTCGCCGACAACACGTGCTGCACTTGAAGCCGCGCCACGACCGTCTTGCGGCGGGCCGTCGCCTGCTTCGGGTTCTTGATCGGGTCATAACCGACCGGGTTGCGAATGAGGCCGGCGAGCAACGCGGCGTCCGAGGAATTCAGCTGCGATGCCTTCTTGCCCCAGTACACCTCGGCCGCGGCCTGCACCCCGTAAGCGCCGTTGCCGAAATAGACGGTGTTGAGATAGCGCTCGAGGATCTGCTTCTTGCTGGTGTGATCTTCGAGTCGCCAGGCCAGGAACGCCTCCCGCACCTTGCGGTCGACGGTCTTCTCCGGCGTCAACAGGGAGTTCTTCACCAACTGCTGGGTGATCGTGGAACCGCCTTGACGGACTTCGCCCGCGCCGACGTTGGTGACCAGGGCGCGCATCGTGCCGCGCAGATCCACCCCGTGGTGTTTCCAGAATCGGTCGTCTTCGATGCCAATGACCGAATTGATCACGACGTCGGGGACCTGCGAGAGCTTCACCGGCGCCCGGTTCTCATCCGCGTGGAGGACCGCGAGCGTGGTGCCGTCCCGTCGCTCGACGACGGACCGTTCGCTCAACTCGGTCATCTGCGCCAACTGGTCGCCGTTCGCCGTACTCCACGAGCCCGCGAAGGCACGAGCGACGGGCGCCAGAATGGTCAGGCCCACGGCGAGGAGCACACCGCCGACGACCGCGGTCCGGAGCATTCGAGTCAGAGGTCGCACAGCGGACTGCAGGCTAATTGTCATTGAGAGGTGTTCCTTCGCGAGGCGTGTCCGAAGTACCCTTCTGGCGAGTTTCAGGAAGGTTGGGAAGTGGCCGTCGACAACGCCCTTGTGGCACATCTGTTCCGTCGCGCTGGCTTCGGTCTGCGTCCGGACGACCGACGCCAGTTCCCCGTCGACGACTACACCGCGCTGGTCGACGCGCTCGTCACACCGAAAGCCGGCGCCCGCACCGACCAGAGTTCGGTCGTGCTCGACGGCGTGGGAAACCAACTTCCGGTGCTCGACGCGGCGCTGAAGGACGCACAGTCGAGCTGGATGCGATCGATGGTCGAGACCCGCGCTCCGCTCGTCGAACGCATGACGCTGTTCTTTGCGAACCACTTTGCGACCGCGTACACGCCTCGCTACGTCGACGCGACCGCGCTCGTGCATCAGCAGGCGACCATCCGCCGGTATGCGCTCGGCAGCTTCGCCGACCTGGCCCACGCCATGATCGACGACCTGGCGCTCGCGTGTTACCTCAACAACGACCGCAACTGGAAGGGTCACCCCAACGAAAACCTCGCTCGCGAGCTGATGGAGTTGTTCCTGCTCGGTCCGGGCACGTTCACCGAACAGGACGTGAAAGAGGTCGCTCGCGCGTTGACGGGTTACGAGCTGGTCGTGCCGCCCGTCGCCCGACCCACGCTCGTGTACCGCGATTCGCTGCACGACGACGGGCCCAAGACCATTCTCGGGCTCACCCGCAACTTCACACCGCATGGTGTCGTGGACTGGCTGTTGGCGCAGCCCGTCGCCAAGCAGTTCATCGCAACCAAGCTCGTCACGACCTTCGTCAGCCCCTCGCCCGACGGAACTCTCGTGGGCACCGTTGCTGCTGCGCTGCGGAACTGGGACCTGCAGGCTGCGCTCCGCGCGATCTTCCTGTCGTCGCAGTTCCGGGTGGAGTCGGTACGGCACTCGGTCGCCAAAACGCCGGCGGAGTACATCGTCGGCATGATGCGCGGCCTGCGCCGTACCGAATACGACGAGGGTGTCGTGAACATGACCCTGGCCGGGCACACGCTGTTCCGCCCGCCGAGCGTGGCGGGTTGGCCGATGGGCCCACGCATGCTCGGCACGGGCAACATGCTCGCCCGCTACAACGCCGCGACGTACTTCGCCAGCTTGCACGCCAAACATCGCTCCCCGGGCACGCCTCGGGGCGCCGACGTGAATGCGTGGCTGCCCGAGTTCGGCATCACGTCGCTGTCGACCAGCACGAGCGAAGCCATCGCCGGCTACCGACGCGACACGGCCCGCCAAACCACGGCGACCCGCACCGCCGGGGTGTTGACGCTGCTGCTCTCTTCCCCGGAGTTTCAGATCGCATGACGAAGCCGATCAGCCGCCGTGCCGTCCTTCGCGGCATCGCCATTGGCGCCACCGCGCCCACCTGGATCCGCTTCGCCGAGCCAGCCGCGGCGGCCGCGACGAAGAACGCCGCACCGGTGGCGAACACCAGCCGACGCTTGCTCGTGGTGTTCCTCCGCGGCGGCAACGACCCGCTGCGCACCGTCGCGCCGATCGGGTACGACGCGCTCACCAAGCTGCGTCCGAACCTCGGGCTGCGCGCGCAGGACACGTTCGCTCTCGGCAACGGCTACGGCCTCAACCGTGACCTGCCGTCGTTCTTCAGCCAGTGGCAGGCCGGGCAGCTCGCGGTCGTCCAGCAGACCGGCCCTGTCATCGCCGACTTCTCGCACGCGAACGCGACGCGCAAGGTCGAGTCGGGCAGCCCCGACGAACGCTTCCCGTCCGGTTGGCTCGGCCGATACCTCGACACCACGCCGGCGGCCGGTCCGGTCCGCGCCGTTGCCTTCGGCGACGCCATGCCGCTCACGTTGGCGGGCCGCAACAGCGACGCCCTGTCGATGCCCGCGTTGTGGAACTTCCGCTTCTACGACCGGACGCGCAGCGATGTTGTTGCGCGTCACGCCGCGCTGGCGCGCATGACCAGTGGCGCCGCGGCGCCCGGCAGCGCGCTCGAGACGATGCAGCGCTCCCAGCGCGACCTGCTTCAGGAAGCGGCGCCGCTGACTGATCTCGCCGCCGGATTGACCGACAGCCACCAGAGCAACGCGCAGAGCGCGGCACAACTCTTCGCCGCCAACATGGGCACCGAGATCGTGTTCCTCACTGCGAACGGCTTCGACACGCACACCGATGAGCGCTCCCGGCACAGTTCGGCGTCGAAGAAGCTTGACGACATCATCTCGACGTTCTGGCAGACGGCCTCCGCCAATGGTGTCGCCGGCAACTCGGCCGTCCTCGTCGTCTCGGAGTTCGGACGTCGGGTCGAGGAGAACCGGTCGGGTGGCACCGATCACGGGTTCGGCACGAGCGCATTCCTCATGGGCCCCGGCGTGCGGGGCGGCATCTACGGCCCGTCGCTCGACGTCTCACAACTGCAGGACGGCAACCTGCCGGTTCGCGTCGACCTGCGCAGCATCTATGCGTCGGTGCTCGGCAGTTGGCTGCGCACCAATCCGGCGCCGATTCTCGGCGGCGACTTCGGCGCGCTGCCGCTGTTCCGTTAGCCGAGGCGTTCCAGGACCAGCACCGCGACGTCGTCGGGGTGCCGCGGCGAGAGCCCGTCGACGACACCACGGATGTCGCTCGCCAGTTCCGTCGCGTTGCGCCCCTTTGCGTTCGCAAGAAACGCATCCAGATCCTTCTCTCCGAAGGAAGGGTCACGCTCGACGAGCCCGTCGGAGAACAAGACCACCAACGCCCCGATCGGCATCGAGTAACGGTTGACCGTGGGGCTCGTTGCGCCGAGGCCGAGTGCCCCGCCGTACCGGCCGAGGCGCGTCACCTCCCCGTCGCACACCATGCGCGCCTGGAGGTGCCCAGCGAGCGTGACGTCGATCTCCCCCGATGCATGCACATACCGAACGATCGCCGCGGTGCAGAACAGATCGCTGGGTTCGGCGTCGAGCGCGGCGTTCGCGACGCGGGCGATGTGCGCCGGATCCGGATTGTCGAGCGCCGCGGTGCGCGCGGCGTAGCGAGCGAGCGATGTGACCGCCGCGGCCTCGGCGCCCTTGCCACACACGTCGCCGAGGACACCGACCCAGCTGTCACCCTCGACGGCGAACAGGTCGTAGAAGTCGCCCGCCACTTCGTTGCCGTGCGCGGGCATGAGCCAGGCCGCTGCGCGAAACCCGTTCAGGCGCGGCAGCGCCGGCGGCAGCAGCGTGGTCGACAGGGTGCGCGCGATGCGGTCCCGTTCGGCGAATGCACTCTGCAGTTCCCGATGTTGTCGGCGCTGTTGGTCCTCGATCCGCGCTCGCTCGAGTGACGTCCCGAGCAGCTCGCTGATCAGCGAGAAATAGAGGCGGTAGTCGCGCAGCGGCTGCGGCTCCTCGTAGTGCACCGAGATAATGCCGACCGAGCCTTCGGTGCGGAACGGAACCACGAGCCAGGATCCGGTTCGGTAGCGATCGAGAACGAGGTCGCTCGGGTACCGCGACGCGAAGTCAGCGCGGTCCTCGATGTACATCGGTTCACCTTCGAGCACGCCGCCGAGCCAGGGGCTGTGGCGAAGATCGACCGATTCGATGTCGCTGATGAGGTCGTCGCTGGCCCCGATCGACGCGAGGGTCGCCAGGTGTCCGTTGTCGATCAAGGCGATGGACGCAAAGGTCGGCACCGCCGGCATGTTGAGTTCACGCAGCGCCGCCTCGGCTACTCCCTGCACGCTGCGCGCCGACGTCAGTGCCGTGCCGATCGCCAGAACGGCTTCCGCCTGGGACGCGGTGCGCTCGGCCCGGCGGCGCAGATCGGCCTGGCTGTCCACCGTGCCTCTTCGCTCCGTATCGAGGCGGCGCATCCGCTTGACGGCCTGGTCAATCCGAACGGTGATCACGGTGAGCGCCACGATCATGATCGCGAAACCGAGGAGGCCCGCACCGCTGCCGTTCGTCGGACGAGCCCACGTGTGGATTGGCGTTGCGCTGAAGTACCAGTACTGGGCCGTCAGAGCCAGTCCCGAAATGACGGCGCCGGGCCAGCCGGCGGTCGCAGCGGCGAACAGCATCACCAGCGTGATGAAAGGACCGAGACGGGCGTCGTAGCGATCCGTGAACCACGAGATGACCGGCCAGAAGGCCAGCGGCACCCCGACCGCAATCAGGAGGCGAGCGGGGAGCGGCCGTGAGGCAAACGTCCAGGCGGGCACCAGCTCGTCGAAGGCGACTTCGTCGGCCGTGAAGATCGGCGCCTCGCCCTCGGCCGGCATTTCCTGCGGCAAGGGCACGACGATCCAGATCGTCTTGCCGCCCTCGGCCCCGAGTTCGACACCCCAGCTCTCGGACAGCGTGTCGACGATGTGCAGTCCCCGCCCGAACGGCTCGTCGGGGCGCGGCGTGCGTCGGCGAGGGAGATCGTGTCCCGCGTCGCTGATCTCGATGCGCAGCGATGCCGCTTCGGCGTCGAGCCGCAACGTGAACGGCGAATCCGCGTGGGTGATCGCATTCGTCGCCAGCTCCGACACCATGAGCACGACGTCTTCTACGAACGACGCCGGAAGATCGCTCAGCGTCTCGGAGACGAACTGCCGCGCGGCGCGTACCGATGACACATCGGCCGAGAAGCCTTTCTCAGCCCTCACGCGGTACCACTCTTCTACGACTCCTCCGATGCCCCGGCCCAGTCGATAGGCAAAAACCTAGCGTCATGCCTGTGAAACGTCGGTCCTAACCGAGCCAGTCGAGCACGTCGCCGACGTGGGTGATCACGCCGAGATGGCCTTCACCCGGCCACAGCACCAACTCGGCGCCCGGAATCCGAGCCAGGAGGTCGTGGGCGTGCTGCTCGGGAACCATTCGATCGGCCGTGCCTTGAAAGACTCGCACCGGCGTCGAGATCGCCGCGAAGTCAATGCCCCACCGCTGGCCAACCGCCGCATAGTCGTGCACGACACCCCGAGCGCCGCGCAGAAATGCCTGCGTGAACATCGCCATCGCTTCGGCCGCACCACCCGGCAGACTGGAGACGACGGCGCGATCAGACTCGCTGAGCTCCTTCGCCATCGCGTCGTACGCAATCTTGGGCGCGAACCGGGCCAGCCGACCGGGCACCTCCAGCAGGAGTTGTGCAAGCCACGGATGCGACTGCGACAGCGGCAAGAGGCGGCTGTCGGTACCTTCGAAGTCGCTCACCGTGGCAAATTCACCGATCTCACCCATGCCGGCACAGATCGCCGTTCGCGTGACTCGGTCACCGAGGAGCGCAGCCGTGGCGACGGCGTAGGGACCACCACCCGAGTAGCCCCACACTGCGAATCGATCGACGCGCAGCTCGTTCGCCAGAGCGGCGAGCATCGCCGGATAGTCAGCGACCCTCCACGGCTGCCGCGGTGACGACAGACCAACGCCGGGTCGGTCCGGAGCGAGGATGCGGAGGCCGCGTTGCTTCGCAGGCTCGTCGGACCAATCAAAGCCGGCGCCACACGACGGCACGCCGTGGAATGCGAAAACCGGGCTTCCGTCCCGATCGCCGTATTCGTACACACCGACCGCACGCGCACCGACGCTCACGAGCGACGGCTGCGGGATCATGCCCAACCGTACGCGTCGAAATGACGCGTTCTGACTATTGGCTGCCCACGCAGGAGTCGGTACCACGTCGGCATGAAGTGGACAGCCCCACTGGCGGCTGTCATCGCCGCGCAACTGGCCCTAGGCGTCGTCGGCGTCGTCATTGTCGAAGCACCGAAGCCGGCCGAACTCGGCCCGTACCGCTCGCTCGAGCCGATCGAGAAGCCGTCGCCACTCGCGCCCCTCGTGGAGGAGATCTCCCGCTTCGTCGAGACGTCGCGCGGACTGAAGTTCAAGCATTCGGTCAAGGCCACCCTGCTCGACGACAAGACTTTCGGGGACACGTACAGCGCAGGCAGCGACGCAGACGATCCGGGCTACCTGATCGATCGCACGCTGGGCTTCATCAATCCGAACGCTTCCGCGGACGAGGCGGCGGCCGCCGCGGCCGACGACGTGCTCGGCTTCTACGACGCCGTTCACGACGAACTGTTCGTGCGCGGCGCTGACCCGACCCCATTCGTTCGCATGGTCCTCGCTCACGAAATCACCCACGCATTGCAGGACCAACATTTCGGCCTCTACCGCGGCCGCAAGTTCGGCCTGGCCGACGAATCGAACATCAGCCTGGAAGCCTTGGCAGAGGGTGACGCGATGCGCGTCCAACGCGCCTACTTCAACGCCATGTCCGTCGACGACCAGCGCGCCATCCAAGACAAGATCAAAGCCGACCGCGAGGCAGACAACGCCGCCGCCGTCGCCACACAGAACACGCCGCAGTGGCCCGGCGACCGCGCCTCGGAGTACCTCAGCGTGTTTCCCTACCAAACCGGCCAGCAGGTCGTCGCCCGCCTGATCGAACGCGGCGGCCAAGCGGAACTCGACGGGAACTTCCGCTCACCGCCCACGTCGACGAACCAGCTCATCAACCCGGGCACGCCCCTTCCCGTCGCAGTAGCGACGCCACCGAGCGACGGCGACAAGATCGCCGAGGGCCCGATGGGCGTGCTGCTCTTGTACGCGTTTCTGATGGCGCAGTGGAACGGCCCGAGCTGGTACGGCGGCTGGACCGGTGGCCGCTACGTCGCTTGGAAGCAGGGCAACGACGCGTGCGTGCGGTTCACCGTGCATCTCGACACGGGATACAACGCGGCGAGCCTGGCGGAGTCATTACGTCGGGTCGCCGACCTGCACGGAAACTCGTCGGTGAGCGGCCCGTCGTTTCCTCGACGCATCGTCGAAGGCCAGGTGCAACAACCACCGGCCAACGCTCCAGTGACCTACACGACCTGCGGTTTGCCGCAGACGCGCACCTACGACCAAGCCCAAGCGCGGATGCAGGCCTACGCGAAACGCAACCAGGTCACCTACGTGACGCGTCCGTATCCGACGTATCAGCCGTACACACCGCCGACGTATCAGCCCTACACGCCACCAACGCTGACGCAGCCGACGACCCCGCCGTACCAACCGCCGAAGTGCGACGACGTGATCGTCGTGCAGTTCTGCGAGTGACCGCAGTGCGTGGGCGCAGAGGGACTCGAACCCCCGACATCTGCCTTGTAAGGGCTAACTGGCACCTTGCCGCGACCTGCGGGTTTACCGGGAAAGCCGGTCTGACCTGCGGATCCACCTTACGTCGACTCGCGTCATCTGACGCCGTATTCGGTCGCCTCGCGGCCTGGTCGCGGCCTGAGATGCTGTCGAGATGTTCGTTCTCGCCGTGACCTTTGCGGCTACCAGAAATGCGGATCCATTCGCGCGTTGGACTGCAGCTGCGGGCGTCGTTCTTGGCCTTGTCAGTCTTGGTTTGGCGGTCCGTCGAGAGTGGCTCAACCGCGACCGGACCACGCTCCACTTGGAGTCGCGGCTCGCCATAAACGGACAGTCGGGGACGAACTACGAAGTGCTCAATCTGACGATCCGAAACCGCGGCCGAACCGTGACGGTCGAGAGCGTCGAGTTCGATCTCGCCGAGACGGCCGAAGGCGTGCTCGCCGTCCAAACTCGGCCCGTCCCGGATGCTGTGTTGCCTGACCATCTCTTGCTAGCTGACGGTCAATCGACCACGGCCAGCTACTACCTAACCGGCGTGGCTGAGGACTCGCCGAACGAACCGCCTCAGAAGCCGAACGATCTTCCTGAGAGAGCCAACGTGAGGGCGCAGGTTCGTCTGTCCACGAGAGCGAAGCCGCTAGCGAGCAACGTCATCTCGGCCGCTCTCTGGCTGGAGCCGCCGTCACCAGTCTGGGCTTACTAGTTCGTCAGGCAGCTCGAAACTAGGTTGTCGCTCGTGGCGGTGTGGAGCGCGATCGGTCCGATCGTCGGCATCCTCATCGGCTGGGCGCTGACGCAGTACGCCGAAAGCAAGCGGCGCGAGTGGCACCGCGCCGACGCTCGCGCCGAGTGGTTGCGCGGGGCGCTCCACAAGTCGGGAGGCGAGTTCATTTCTGCAGTGAAGGCGTACGAGCACAACCTGAGCGCGGTAAGCGATTCGATCTCGCGCGGTCAGCATGTTGACCTCACTGAAGTCATGACGAACTCTCGCGACTTGTCGGCAGCCTCTGCGTCGATTGTTCCGCTGCTACCGCACCACGTCGGCGATCAGGTGCTCCAGCTGGAGATTGTCGGCTACCAACTGTTGCGAGAGGTCAGAGAGGGTCGGCCGATGGGAGTCGATACTCCGACGGAGAGCCTGTTTCGGGAGTTCGGGAGACGGCAGGGGATGCTGCTGTCGGAGCTTCGTTATCGACTGACGGGCGAGCTACCTGACGGATACGAGCCGCTGCCCAAACCGAAACCGGAACGCTGGTGGCGGCGCGGTTCGTCGAGAACGACGCCGCGTAGAGTCACGTGATCGACCGACAGCCCTCCAACACCGCTTTCGCCGTTGTGCGGCATGGAGAAGCAGCGCAGCCCACTCAGGCTGAGATTCGTCGAGTACGGGATCTATTTGCACCTTCGTTCGACGACCTCCGTGTCGACGTTCACGCGCTGAGCGCAACCGTCTCATTCGTGTGGCTGTCCGAGTCCGGCGTCGACGCCGTTGGGCAACCCGTCGTGTGGGGCACCTGCATCGGTCGACGGGGCACCGCAACAGACGCCGAAGTGTCAGCGGTGATCGACTCGCCGGGACTCGCCCGCGACCTTCTCGGCAGGTTCGGCATCGCCGCGCCGACTGACGACGGCGTGCTGCTCATTTCGGGAGCGGAGCTGTCCCACGTGTTCAAGATCGTTCGTGGCGCGAGGCGCGACGTGGTGGCGACCTCGGGCACGCTCGCTGCGCTGCTGAGCGGCGACTCCGTTGCGATCGACGCCGAACGAATCGCCGAGTACCTGGCGTTCGATTGCGTGCTCTCCGACGCAGAACTGATTGCCGGTGTCGAACTCGTGCCGGAAGCCTCAGTCGCTCGTCTGTCGTCCGCGGGAATCTCGGTTTCGACTTACTGGTCGGCCGACGAACGATTCGCTGAGCGAGCCGAACCGAAACCGCTCGACCTGTGGGAGCGCCTGCGCGAGAACGCTGCGCGTGTGTTCGCCGCGCACGACTCATGGCTCGGGCTGACCTCCGGCCGCGACTCCACGTTGATAGCGAGTGCTCTCGCGGCAGAGAGCGGTAGGACGACTTGCTTCACGTTTGGCGACCCGGACTACTGGGACGTTCATGGCGCGAAGGCACTCAGTGACGCGATGGGATGGGACCATCGGCGCGTTTGGCGTTTCAAGCCGGTCCCTATCAACCTCGGCAAGCTGTCGCAGTTAGCGCCCTGGACCGATGGGCTAGAGACAGCACGGAATCTCTACGCAGCGCCTTGGGACGCTCCGTTCAAAGACCAGACGTTCGTTTCCGGTCACGGTGGCGAGATCGGTCGCGCCTTCTATTGGAAAAACTCGACGGACCTCGACGCGACGATGCAGCGTCTGATTGCCGGACCCGCCGATCAAGTACCGGAACCGTGGCGGTCGGTCTGCGCCGAGCGAATCGCAGCCGAACTCGGAAAATACGAGCATCGCGGAACGGCGACGGCGCTGGACTTGTTCTACGCGCTCAATCGCACGCGCGCATGGACGGGGCGAGGTGTGCGTCGCCCGCAGTTCGGCGGCAGCGTCATGTCCTACGGCGACCCTGCGACAGTGCAGTTGCTGCTCAACATTCCCGTAGATAAGCGCCGCGACGCTTCCTTCTTCGACGAGACGATCGCCCTCGACGAGCGCAACCTCCGCGCGATTGCGCTCGACGGCGCAGCCGCTTCCTGGCAGCGGGCGATCGCAACACCGAAGAAGGCGTCGCGTCTGACCGCGCTCCGTGATTCGGCGATGCGAGATCCGCTGCGTCTCGCGACTCAGAGCCTCGCGGGTGGCTCTCTGGTTGCGGAGACTTACGGCCGAAAGTGGTGGATCACCCTCGTTCGTAGCGCAGCCCGCGCGTCCAACACCGAGGCTCGGCGTCGCCTGTGGAACGCGCTAGCGGTCGACGGTCTGCACAGGGCGCTTCGCTAGCCCTCTCAGGCAGCCAAGGCATCAAGGGCAAGCGAGTCGAGGACCGCACGGACGGTTGATGCGTGCCAGCGACCGCCTCGCGCCGTCGGCACCGCCTCGGCATTGAGCGCGTCGGCGATAGCTCGAAACGATTGGCCCCTGGTGCGTGCTGCGGCGATGCGGTTGCGGATGGCGTCGGGCAGTTCGACCGGACGACCGAGGCGGACTCCCCGCGCCTTCATCGCTTGCATCGCTTCGCTCGTTCGCGCCGCGATGATTCGCCGCTCCCACTGCGCAACTGCGCTGGTGATGTTCGCCACCATCTCGCCTGTGGGGGTGGTGGTGTCAACGTCAATGTCGAGCGTGACGACTTTCCATCCGCGACGCTTCGCCCTCTCGGTGAGTGCTGCGAAGTCGGCGACCGACCGGCTCAGACGATCGAGCTTCGACACGACGAGCGCATCCGCCTCTCCGCGGTCGAGGCGATCGAGCGCCTCGGTGAGCGCGGGGCGGCGGAGGTTGCCGCCAGACCGCCCCTCGTCGGTGAACGTCGCGACGAGATTCCAACGACGCTGCTCGACAGCACGAGCCACGGTTGTTGCTTGTGCTTCGAGTCCGTTGCCCGATTCGGCCTGCTCGTCGGTGCTCACTCGGTGGTACGCGATCGCCCTCACAACTGCGAGTGTACAGAAAAGGGTCGCTTTATGTACACCCTCGCGAAACTCCCGAAAACCATTCCCATTAATCGCAGTGAAAACCGAGGCTCAGTCGGTTCCGCTCTCGACCACCCTCGCGGCGTCGACGAGCACGCTCGCCAAGTCATCTCCGGGAAACGCTGCAGCCAAGATCCGCAGACGCTCGGCGACGGCCGATCGCTCACTGTCGCGCATCTCGCTCACGGAACGTCCTAGAGCGACCTCTAGAGCCGTCCGGAGGTCGCTCAGCGTCATGAGTCGACCTCGATCCCGGAAGCAGCAGCAAGGCGTTCCAGTGAAAGGCGCTCGGTGCGCTCCATTGGCGTCTCGCCTGCGTAATTTCCGTTGAGCTGTTCGAGCATCGGAGTCAACGTGTCGACGCGACCGTTGGCATCGCGCAATGGAGGCGGCGGCGGGATCGTCGGGCGCACGCGTGCAATGTCGTCAGCGAGCACAGCCTCAGCATCGGGCGGCTGACCGGGACAGTCGATTGACGGAAGCGCCCGAATCACCGCAAGCGCGAGCGACGGATCTGCATCGGCTGCGTCGAGCGCAGCCTCGATCGCGGCCAGTGCCTTGCCTCGGATACGCCCGACTCGCGTCGCCTGTTCGTCAGCGTCCGCGTAACGCATCGTCGCCAAGGCAGAGCGGAAGCCTGCGTGACTGCCGAGCCAACGCGTAACCGTCTCGCGCTTCACGCCCGCTGCGTCGGCTGCCTCGGCATGGGTCGCCCCAGACGCGAGCGCAGCGACTGCTGCCGCCTTCGCCGGATCGAGATTCGTTAGCGCCGATCTGAGTGCGGACGTTGTGGGAATGGTTTTTGGCTTGGTCATGATGCCCTTTCATCGCCCGGTGCCGGGTGAGGTTCGGTGAGGCTTTGTGATCGCCGGTCGTGGCCGTTCGACGACTTGGACGACGGCGCTCCCGGGGAACGCTGCGAGCAAGCGGTCGTGCGTTTCTTCTACGGGCCACGCCTTTTCAGCTGCAGGTTCCGGATGACTTCGTTTCTCAGGCTTCCCAAGTACGCGCGGAACAGGGTTGTCTTTCAGAGTTACTTCAGAAGCAGAAGCAACCGGGCGCCCCTGACGCGCTTCGTGCATGTCGAGAGCGCGAGCGCCGCGCGTCGTGTCGTGCGTTCCGCGCGCGCTCTCCTCGACTGTGGATGGATCGGCGAATAGCTGTGGAGATCCAGACGAGTTGGCTGCCTGTGGCGCGTGGGACGCGGCAGGGGTTGCGTCCGGACTCCGATCGGCGATCTTCGGCTTGGCTCGCTTCGGACGAGCCGTTGGCACCACGGGCGGGATCCGGACGCCCCTGGCGCGCCGTACGCGCTTGGGGTCACCTTCGAGCCTTCCCGGGTTGTGACGCACTCGCAAAGCCACGCGCTTCATTCCGTCCTCCGTGACCTCGACTAAACCGCACGCTCGCAGGTGATCGACATGAACAGAGACGGTGCGCGCTTGCATACCGATCGCGTCGCCGACGACTTGGTAGCCAGCCGCCTTCGCCCGTCGCCCGCTCTGGCCGTTCACAAGGTCGATGTACGCGTAGATGCGCACGCAGTCGCTATCCAGCCCGCTACAGATGACTGACTCAGGCATTATCGAGAACTCGTCACGGGGCTTCTCTACGAGCGGCGCTGTTTCTCCCGCTTCGAGACAGTCCCTAAGGAACGGGAGAAGCTCACTACGGACGCCTCGTAGGGCCTGGAGGGCATCGGCATCATCTGCCGCCCCGCACGCCACGTCGCACAGATAGGCAAGCGTCTCGTCATGGGGAACCCGGCCGGTGGCGACGGCGACGATGTGGTCGCGCTCGACTCTCACGAAGCTCACGCGGTCCGGGAGTTGTAAAGCCGCGGGGCACCTTCGGTATTGACCCGCTCCCACTTCTCGACGAGATCGAGGCGGTACAAGAGTCGCTTCCCAACCTTCAGCGCGGGCGGACCTTCGCCGCGGTAACGACGAGCTGCGATAGCAGCGGGCGTGGTGCGGTGCCGCTCCGCAAGTTCCTCCGTCGTCAGAAACGTCGACGAGTCATCGGGCATCACTGGCCGCCCGCAATTCGATGGAGTAGCGCGGCGTACGGCACGACGTGCTCGGGCCGAGGTTCGCTGTCGCCGCTTTCCCACCGGGCGACCGCTTGCTTTGTGACCCCGATCTCGGCGGCGATGCGCGATCGGGACAGACCGCTGGCGACGCGGAGAGCACGTCGCACCGGAGGCGGGGGAAGTGTTCGACGCGCTGCGAGTTCCTGCTCGATGGTCGGTGAGTTGTCGGTGTTGGGAAGCACGTTCGCCAAGGTGCCGAACGGCAGCGGTTATGACCAGACTGCAGGGTGCGTAAGTTCGGCAGACTTATTGACGATTGGTTGTCGAACACTTACTCTCCTCTGCCATGCAGGCCCAGCCAATGCCGAAGCTCACGGGGACCGGCGACCTGAAAACCGAGCAGCTCGAACTGCGACACGCGGGCAAGTTCACCCAGATGGGTGCTGTCTGGCGACGCGCCGATGACGGCACGCTTACGACCACGTTCAAGTTCGAGAGCGACGAGAGTCAGTGGTCACTCGAAGGTGTGCTCGAACTGCGGAAGTCCGACATCGTGGTGACTCAACTGACGATCACGGCGAAGCCGACTCGTAGACGAACCTCGCGAGCGTCAGTCCCGGGTTTCGGGGTTACGAGCACAGCCCTCCGCGATCTCGGCCCACAGCTGCAGGAGTTCCTCGCCGTCGCTCGCTCGTTTGTCCAGTGGTGCGCGTGGCCGCCCAACACTGACGAGCGGCAATGGCGCACCGAGATCCTCCCGGCGTTCACCCGAAAGGCCGGGGGCGGCCTGACCGACTCCGACTACCTCGTGGTTGCGAGGCACTACCTCAGGCTCCAAGCGCAGGGCCTACGCAACGGACTCATGGACCGCCTGCGAGAGGTGCTGTCTGAGGAGTTCGGCCGCGACTGCACGCTCGGCAGCGTGCGCCGCTGGGTCACGAAAGCGGAGGATCACAAATACCTCGAACCGGCGCAGCGCGGGGTCGCAGGGCGATTGCCCGGTCCGCGGTTTCCAAAGGAGCTTTGACATGGCATACATCGAGCGCACTGCGAAGTCCCGCAACTACCCGAAGGGCGGCTACAAGGTCAGCTATCGCGCGCCGAACGGTCGCGAGCGGTCGCAAACCTTCGCCCGAAGGATCGACGCCGAGCGGTTCATCACGTCGATCGAGCACACAAAGCTGAGCGGCTCCTACGTCGACCGCGCCGCAGGAAGGATCACCCTCGATCAGTTCATCGCGACGGAGTACCGCAAGACACAGACCAACCTCGCGCCGTCGACGCTCGCCCGTGACGAGAGTTACATCCGAACGCACATCAGCCCCGTGTTCGGAGCAGTCGCGCTCTCGACGATCGACTACACGGATTGTCAGGGTTGGGTGAACGACCTCGCGGAGAACCGAGCGCCCGCGACGGTCGTCAAAGTCGCTCAGATCATGGGCAAGATCATGAAGGCGGCTGTCCGCAGTCGCCGTGTCGTCGTCAATCCGATGAACGAGGTCATCCTCCCATCCATCGACGAACCGGACGACGTGTACCTAACGCCCGCACAGGTAGCGCGCCTTGCCGACGCCATGACCTCCGTCGCACCGCAGTACCGCGCTCTCGTTTTCGTTGGCTGTTACGCCGGACCTCGCATCGGCGAGTTGTGCGCGCTCCAGTGGAGCGACTTCGACGCCCTTCATCGGACGCTCTCGATCACGCGCGGTGTCGTCGAGGTCAGCGGATACGGCGTGATCGAGGGGTCGACCAAGACGAAGGCCGGTCGCCGTCGCGTGACGCTCCCCTCGCAGGTCGTCGCAGAGTTGGAAGCGCACCGAACGAGGTTCGCCCACGGACCGCGCATCTTCCCATCGCCCGACGGCAAGATGCTCCGACCAAACCAGTTTCGGCCTCGTCAGTGGGCGGCAGCGGTCGACGCGAGCGGCCTCGACCCTGTTCCGACTCCTCACGACATGCGGCACACAGCCGTCTCCCTCTGGGTTGCGGCCGGAGCGAACGACTTAGAGGTCGCGAAGTGGGCGGGCCACAGGTCAGCCGCGTTCACCAAGAGCCGGTACGCGCACCTGTTTCCCGAGCACGGCGATGCTCTCGCGGAGCGTCTCGGTGCCTTCATCGAGAGCGCAACGGCGACTCCCGCAGCACTCCCGCTCCGCCAAATCAGCTGATTCCCGCGGCCTGTTCGCGGCCTGAAACTTGGACTCGATGCGGTGTCGCAATCGTTCGGACCGTGTGACCTGCGGCTTTGTGGTGGGCGCAGAGGGACTCGAACCCCCGACATCTGCCTTGTAAGGGCTACACGTTCCACCTGGTCGTCCTGCCGAAACGGTAGCTGACCAGCGATTTTGGTCTTCGCCAACTGTCGCTAGTTGCCGTCATTTTCGGGCGTCTTGTGCCCAGCCTGTGCCCAATGTTCACGCTGCGTTCGGTCGGTCGCTCGTGCGACTCGATCAGTGTTGCGAGACTTGTCGTGTGGCGACGCGTCAACGAGGTCGACCAAACAAACCCGTCCATGCTTGGTCCCTACCGTCGCGCGTCTCGCTGATTGCCAACCCACCTGTGCGTTCGGCGCTCGACCTGTTGCGTGCCCCATGGACCTTCTCGCAAACACGATTGCTAAGTGAGCGGGAGTTCGAGCGCGAGGCCGAGAAGCGCGGTCTCCGACTTCGATCGGGTCAGCTCGAACAGTTTCATCGGCGCGGCCTGCTTGTCCCGATCTTCCGGGTCTGGCCGACGCGAGTCGCCCCGCCGATCCGAGTCGGCAACAACGTGCGCTCGCACACCGGTGAGTGGCAAGTGCTTCGGGCTGCCGTCGACGGCCGCGTCACGGACCCCGCGCAGCATCCGTTTCGCCGGTGGCCACGTCACTCGCGCGATCGAGACGTCCGCTATTCGGAGTACCAGCTTCTTGCGGTCAGACAGTTGCGCGATTTGGCCAAAGACTTCCAGGGTCGCCGAGCAGGCGACGACATCGTGTGGACCCTGCCTCCCACATCGGTCGAGGTTCAAGCCGTGATGGCTCAATCACGCAACCTCGCGATCGCACTCGAACTTCTCGCGTCGAGGTATCGCCCTCAGATTCTGGCGACCCTCCGTTCGCCGTCGGACGACTTGTATTCACACGTCGATGGCATCGAACCATTGCCGGAATGGCGTCGCCTAGCGACGAAGCCAGGCGTCATGCTGTCCCAGGCCGAGCATCTGCTTCGCACGGCGGATTGGTTCGACCCGTTGGGGAAATGGGGACGGGTTGCTCGTATAGGCGCACCGAGCAAGTGGAACGAACTTCGTTTCGACGCGCTGATCGCGATGGACTTTCGGATCGCCGCCGAGCACCTGCTGCTGTTTCGCGAGGACCTCGCTGCGTCGGGGCGTGCGCCCGAACTCAAGCCCGTATCAACCGAGTGGCGCGAGGCGCGCCACAGCCGTCTGGTGGTCGATGCTCGTGAACGCGCAGAGACACTGCTCGACTTCCGGCTCAGCGAGACACCGGCTGTGGTCGTTGCATTGGAAGGCGACACCGAAATGCAGCTTGCGCCACGAGTCCTGGCGCTTATGGGCGTCGAGGAACGCCAAGGCTTGATCCAATTTGTGAACCTGAAAGGCGTCGGAGGAGACGTTCGCCTACTTGGCCGTGCGCTGGCCGTACCGTTGCTCGACCCCAACGGATTTCGCGGCGCTCGAGTTCTCCGGCGATTGACCGCTTTGGTAATCGCCGTCGATGCTGAGCACGGATACGCGACACCTGAACTTTGCGAACGGAAACGTCAGGAGGTCGTCGACGAGATACTTGCCTCGGTCCCGAGCGCCGTCCGCACTTCGAAGATGCGAAGCGATCTCGAGCACTTAGTAGTCGTGCGAACTTGGGGTGATGGCGGACCATTCGAGTTCGCCCATTTCAGCGATCCAGAACTTGCTCGGGGCATTCGAAGCCTGGCGGGGAAGGCGTCGCCGCCGGTTGGCGAGCTAACGCTGCGAGTTGCACAGCATCGAGCCGGCGACCGCAACGTTGAGTCGATTTGGAAGAAGTGGCGCGGCGTCACAATCAGCAAGCCCATGTTGGCCGACGCTCTGTGGCCTGTTCTCGAGCGTCGCCTTGTCAGCAGGCACTCGCGCCGACCGGTACCGATCGGAGAGATCCTCGAAGATGCGGTTCAGTTAGCGCAACATGTCTCTGTTGTTCGCGAGCTTTTGGTGGCGGACGAGGAGTGAACGCGATGCCGATTGGTCATACTGCAGGGCGGCAGAGGTGAGTGCGGCTGCGCTGGTTCTCGGGATTGTTGGCGCGCTAACAGGAGCTGCATCGCTGGGTTGGAACATCGCGAGTCATTTCTTGACGGCCGGACGAGCGACAGTCGAGCTTCGCGGGGCGTGGATAACCGGTACGACGTACGCGTCGTTCCCCATCGCTTCGTTCGATGTCTCGAAACCGCCGGAGACGGGCTCTATCGCGGCGCTGATGGTCGAGATAATGAACGTTGGGCGACTGCCGGTCACCGTCACGGAATGCAGTGTGGGTATCGGCCCGAAGATCGCATACGGCGAGGTCAACCCGGCGCGAAATCCTCGAATCCCTTATCGGCTTGAGGTTGGAGATGTGGCGCGATGGGTCTTCGACGTCGCGGACGTCCTCGAAGTCGTCGACCTGGCCCAGACTCAACTTCCCGACAACGTTCAGGTACGAGGTCGCGGAACGGTCGGCGCTGGAAAATCACAGTTCTCAAAGCACGGAGTCGAGCCCTCGCGCCTTCGCGGTTGAACTCCGCCGCGGTGCATGTCAGTTGAGAGGAAACCAGGCACTCAATCGACGTTCTCTCCTCGTGAGGAACCCGTGGGGATCGCGTTCGCCCACCCACTGAGTCCGCCAGAAGTCAATCGTGTCGTGCGACGACCATTCGGAGCTTGTGCGGGGCTTTGCGATTGGTGAGCCGATCCAGGTTGAGGGCAGGTCGTTGCTGCACCAGACCGGGGGGAAGGGTCCAGTCACGTCATGCAGCACGCGGATGGACATGTTGGGCTCGAACTCAGCCTCGAAGTAGGGGTAGCCCATTGCAATGTCAGCCTCAACCTGTTCGGCTGTTTCGAAGAACGGAGAAAAGGCGCAGCCCTGTCGCAGGGTGAGTCCAAACACGATGGGATCTCCCGCGTCGTACAGGGATCCGCTCACGACTCGGAGGTCTCCGCCTGGCCTTCGCGTCGCCATCCACGTGAGAGCTGCGGCGCGGTCGACGGGTTCCTCAGGATGCAGGCGAGTCGACACCCCGGCTTGGTGGCGGAGCGGAAATCCGGTCCACTCGAAATTGGAGTCCCGGTGAACAAGGTCTGGGCACACCTCCCAGAAGAATCTCGCCGCATCGAGGACCGTTTCAGTTACGTCCTTGCCCACGAGATGCGTGTCGAAATGAACCTTGAGTTTTTGCGTGCTCGGTCGTAAACGGGCGTGAACGGATGGCGGCACCGACTGCCAGGTAGCCACCGTGCGAAAGCCCAGGCCCATTCCGCCCACGACAGCCGTCGGATCGGGTGCGACGGGGTGAATGAGATGTTGACCAACGTTTCGCACGTACTTGAACGCTTCGATGAGTTCGACGCGCGGATCAGCGGGAGAAGCAAAGAGCGATAGGTAGGCAGCCTTACCGGAGAAGTCTTTGCAAAGCACTTCGTTCAGGACCTCGACAAAAACAACGAGCGTTCGAACCGGTGTCGCAAGCGTCTCCGCGTCCACGCCGAAGCCTGCGCTGGCGCGTTGATAGTTGGCGATGGAGACCTGGATGTCGCGCATCGCCGACCTGAGGCCGCCCAATTCGTCGGACGTCGGCGTGAGCGGAGACGTAAGCGGCGGCACGTTTCAAACGTACGACCGTCCGACCAATCTGAGTAATGAGATTGGGCTTGTGCACAGGGCCGAGCGACGGCCGCACCGCCGTTGCCTAGCGTGCCTTCTGTGAAGAAATGGGGTCTGCGCGTGGTCATCGCGGTCGGGCTTGTCGCTGTAGCCGTCGCGTTGTGGGTCTATGCGCTTGATGACGTCAAGTGGGACAAGCCATTTGCTGCGGGCATCCTCGGCGCAACCCTTGGCGCGGTAGCAGGTGGCATCGGAGTTGGACTCGTGACCCTGTTGTTCGGAGGTCGGATCGAGCGGAGTGAGCGTCGAAAGGTGCGGTCCGAGGCGGCGGTTCTGTCGCTTCTCGAACTACTTGACGGCGATCACCTCTCTGCCTTGAACGCCGCATCGCTTGTGTTGTCGCGCTGGGCCGACAACAAGCCGACCGATCCGTTCAATGCGGACGCTCGCAAGGTCACAGCCGCGTTCAAGAGCGAAGCGGTAGCGGCCTTCTCGCCAGCGAAGAACGCTTTGCAGTCGGTTCGTGTTCTCGCGAGCAGGGTTGACGATGACGCGTTCCTCACCCACCTCGGTCAGTACACGACTCTTGCGCTCGTAATCGGTGTAGATCTCGAGTTCGGAAATCCTGATGGTGCCCTTGAAAACATCGCGAATGCCCGCCTCGTTATTCGCGACCTCGCCGTCCTAGGGAACGAAGCACTTGGACACAAAGCATGGACGCCAAACGGCGACGCGGAGTGCAAGCCGCCGGGGTTCTATTACGAGCGCCAGCCGCCCCTTCGGGTGCTGCCGGGAACAATTGACCCGACGTCTTTCGTTGGCGAGGGAAGTCCAGAGGAGTGACCGGCCGCCGCGGCCGACGGAAGCTCAGGGGTTCAGCGGGACGATCGCACCGGGCTGCCTTCGGCCCGCGACGAACGTATCCGCAAGGCGATCGCTCAGGGCCTGATCCGCATCCTCGTAGAGGTGGCCGTACCGATCGAGCGTGAACGCCGTCGACGTGTGGCCAGCGCGCCGGGCAACCTCAAGAACGTTCGCACCGTTGCTGATCCACAGCGCCACTGCAGTGTGGCGAAGGTCGTGCGGACGAAGTGGAGACATGCCCGCGCTTTCTATCGCCGGAACCCAGACTCGCCGACGCCAGTTGGGTGTCCGCAGTACTCCGCCGTGAGCCGCGGGAAATACGAGTTCATCGCCCGCGTACTTCACGACGTGGTCGGATAATTCGTCAAGGACGGGGCGCGGAAGGGAGATCGTGCGACGACCAGCCCGACTCTTAGGGGCACCCCAATGCACATTGCCGCGAACCTCCACAGCGGTCTCGACGACGTCGATACGACCACGGAGCAGGTCAACCCGCGACCGTTTGAGCCCAGCGAGCTCACCGATGCGGAGTCCGCAGTAGGCGGCGACGAGGACAAGAGCGCGATATCGGACGTCGATCTCGTCGGCGAGCGCGGCGACCTCGCCGGGCGTGAGGAATCGCATCTCCTCGCGATCGACCTTTGGGAGTTGGACGCCCAGGTACGGGTTGTTCGGAACAATCCGAGCAACGACAGCCGCGCGTAGCAGTTTGCCGAGAATCTGCGCCGCCTTTCGTACGGTTGCGGGAGCACGCCTGCCTGACAGTTCGGCCACCCACGCCTGAATCTCCATGTGTTCAATCGACGAGAGCGAACGATCACCGAACGTCGGCAGGATGTGAGTTCGCAGGTAGCTGTCGTCGCGCGCCCGGGTAGACGGCCGCAGGTTCACCGTTGTTGCCGTCCACTTGTCGCACCACTCCCCCAAGGTGACGCGGCCGAGATTGAGGTCAACGAACGTGCCTCGCGCCTTGTCGGTCTCGACCTCGGCCATGAAGCGGTCGGCGTCGATCTTGCGGTCGAACGTTGCGGACCGTTGTGCTCCGCTCGGAATTCGGTATCGGACACGCCAACGACCGTTTCGTTTCTCGACACTTGCCAAGGTGATTCTCCTTCTTGTTCTTCTTCCGGTCGTGCGGGAACGTGTCGCGGTTATGCCTCGGGCGGCCTCAGGCTGACCTCGAGCGCGAGGAGCGCCTTCAAGGTCGCCTTACCGAGGACGCGCTCGCATTCCTCCGTGTAGTAACCGCCCGCCTTTCCAGGTGGCGCGGCGGTCAAGAAGCCCCGCGCGCGGCACTGGCGGACCAGCTTTTTCACGGTCGACTCCGAGTAGTGGCGTTCACGACCGAGGTGTTGGAGTGGATTGCCGAATGGAGCGAGTTGCGCGTATCGGATGGCAAGACGCGCGTAGAACTCAGGTTCGTGGCCGCGCCGACCAACACGGGTCGCACCGAACTCCTGACCGAAGTCGTCGTCGATCGACCCGAAACGCTCAACGACGTGTGCGCGCGCGACTCGGTTGATTTGTGCGATGGGAAGGTCACGACGCACCTGGGCGACGAGTTCTAACGGCGGCGGGTCCCAATCGTCGGCGTCAAGGGGTGCATCGGTTGGAAGAAGACGGTCGCGGCTTGCAGCCGCGCGAGTGTCACTGACGTCAAGCCCAATGAGCTGGCCCTGACCCGAGTACGTCAACCGAAACCTCATCGTCGGCCACTCGGAGTGAGTCGCAAAGACGGAGAGCAGGCCGCCCCCAAGAGCCTCGAGCTCTCGGAGAATCGTGACCGTTCCGGTAGAACCAGATTTCGGTGACATCGAAAAGAAGCTCCTAGTAGATGGATACTCTAGGGCACTATTATTACCGATGAGTGACGGGAGTCAACGGCAACCACCGACAATTTCGGAGCGTCGTTCGCTTGTTGGCGTGCGTGAAGTAGCGGCGTATCTGGACGTGCCCGAGCAGACGCTCTATCAGTGGCGCTACAAGGGTGTTGGTCCCCGCAGCGCGCTCGTTGGACGGCACGTTCGGTACCGATGGGAGGACATCGACGCGTGGGTTGAGTCGGTTAGCTCGCCGACCCGAAAGGCGCATGCTTGACCACCCAAGCGCACCGCCGCGTCACGACGGAGGGATCGAAACCCGCAGATCGCCGAAGCGAAGGCTCCGCTGGAAGCACAGATCGCCGACCTGCAGTCGCAGCTCGACGAGAAGGTGCTCGAGGCGCAGACGGCGACCACGAAGCTCACCGAACTCGCGATTGCGGGCGCTGCGAACGTTGGTGGTCCCGATGATGGCGGGCCTGAGCGCCTTCGCCGATACGCACGCCGACGCCGTGGCGCAGACGGAGCGGCTACCACGACATACGTGGCCGATTGGATTTCTCTCCTGCAGGCGGAATAGCCGAAGGAGCGAATCGGCGATCCCGGTTGCCAGCACAACGCGCGGCTGGCGACTCGCATGACCACACCGCCGGAGACTGATCCGCATACCGCCCCCTATGAGCAACTCGAGGTGCTGCCGACACCTCGCAGCGATCCGCCGCGCGATGACCCGCCCGCAGAGACTGAGCTGATCTGTGGGTGCATCCCTCTAATTCGAGGCTCTGCTCCCCTGTCACCGGCCGAGTCGTGACCGCGACGTTCGACTTCCCAAAGTCCGAGACGTCGGAAAGCGTCCTCGCGTCCGCCGAGCTCTACTTCAACATGGGATTCAGCCTCGTGCCTTGCTATGGCGTTGTAAGGGCGGGCGCGACTTGGCAGTGCACGTGCGCGCGGGGCGCACAATGTTCAAGTGCGGGCAAGCACCCCCTTCGAGATGGGTGGCAAGCCGATTCCCATGATCGGACAGTTGTAATGACGCTGCTGCGCGATCACCCGGACGCCAACCTGGGAGCCATTCCACGTAACGACGAGTGGGTGCTCGACGTGGACGAACGGAACGGTGGAGCTGAAAGCCTTGCCCAGCTTGTTCCCGACCACATGGACCTCGGCACGCGAACCGTTCGCACCGGGTCAGGCTCAGCTCATTTCTGGTTTCTGCGGCAGGGGTTGACCGAACTGAGGAACACCACGTTTCGACCCGGCATGGAGGTCCACGCCCAAGGACTCGTAATGCTTCCGCCGTCACGGGGGGCGTCCGGGGACCGCTACGTATGGGATGACACACGGCCGCTCGGCGCAGCGCCCGACTCGATCGTCGGAGCGATTACCAGCGCGAAAGTTAAGTCGCCCCGAGCCCTCGGCGTTGGAAATGCGGCGGCTACGGGCGGCGGGCTTGAGCGCCTCCGCGAGCTGTGTGCTTTGGTGCGTCATGCGCCCACTGGCCGCAGGAACACCACACTGAACTCCGCCGCCTTCGAGTGCTTTCGCAGGGCCGCGGCCGGCGAGCTTGATGTTGGGAGGATCGAGCCGGCGTTTGTCGAGGCGTCGCGATCGAACGGCTTTGACGGCAGCTTCACACTGCGAGACGTTGAGCGGACGCTCGAGTCGGCTCGGGCGGGCCTGCTCGTTCCGTGGCGGCCGAGGTCCGAACGCCAGGTGCGTGATGGCGACTTGGTCGCGCTGCGCGCGGAGCTGGCCGACGCCATGGACGAGGTGGTGCAAACGATGCGCGGGGTCGACCGGCGGCTCGCGATCGCGGCCATTCTTCTTGCCCACGACCTCCGGAAGGCGAGTTTCGATCTGTCGAACCGCGACTGGGCGTTGCGCGCGAACGTGTCGCTTCCGAGTGTTGGGGCCGGCGCTGGTCGACTCGAGCAAACGGGCTGGATCGGACGCGAACGGGCCGACATCGCAACGCATGCTTCTCGACTCACACTCCGCGCGATCGGCCTTGACGGACCACCACCGCATGCGAAGAGCTACGCCCCTCTCTGGCGAATGTGTGATCAAAAGATGCGTCTTGGCTTCCATGCTGCGTTCCGCGGCGAGGGCCTGCCACCTGACGCTGGCGTGCTTCTCGGAGTGATTTCTTCGGCCGAACGCGATGTCTCAGTCGGCGAGATCGGCCAGATCTGCGGTTGGTCCGAATCCCAAGCGAATCGACTGTTGCGGCCCCTAGTCGAGCAAGGCCTGGTAGTTCGACGTTCAGGCGGGCTTAGGGCGCGTCCCCACAAGACATTGACGAGGCTTCTCGGGGCAATCGCCCGCACAAACGGCGGCCGAGACCGTTTAGCAACGATCAGGCGCACCTTCCGGCAGGAATCAAAGACATGGCGAACCGCATCGCGTCACCTAGCGCGCACCGGCCGTATGCCAACCCAGCGGTCTTCAACCGGGAGCATGGTCTTCACCCTTCGCGAACCCGTGCAGCACCGCGGTGATCGGGGCGACCGAGAGGGGCAAAGCAATCAGGGCGGCGTCGCGGCCTAGAGCCCGTCAAACGGAAGGTCCTCGAACAGTTCCCCGCGTCGGATGTACTGGCGAAGGACCTTCAACGACTTGTGGCGACTTTGCTGCGCGATGCGGTGCTCCGACGCCCCGGCAACAGTTGCCGCGGTGCAGTATCCGGAGCGGAGGCTGTGGCCACCAATGCCAGCAGGATCAAGACCGACCGCTGCCGCCCGCCGCTTCACTACCTCGGCGACCGCGCGCCCGGTCAGCCGGTTCGTTCGGACCCGTCCGTTTCGGTCGACCATTCGAAAGATCGGGCCCGTCGTGATTCCTGACTCCGCGAGCCACGCCTCGACAGATCGCACAGGACAGAGATCCGGTTCGTGCAGTCGCGGAAGCGGCAGCTCAACACCAACGCCCTCTTGGTCGGTCTTCGAGGCACGCAGAAGAACGACCCTTCCCTCCGGCACTTCGCGCAGGTCCTCGACGTCAAGCCCCGCGACCTCTGAGCGACGGCCAGCAAGGTGGAATCCCACAAGGATTATCGCCTTGTCGCGGAGACCTGCTGCGGTCAGCGGAAGAGCCTGAACGATCTCTCGTAGGTCGTCGAGCAGTAGCGGTCGCTTCTGTTCGGGCCTGGCATGTTTGGAGCGACGAATGCCGGACAGCACCGCTCGCGGCAGCAGGTGCTTCGTCGGCGATGGCAAACCGGCCGCCGCATGCGCCACCGAGATCGACGACAGCCTTCGCTCAAGCGTCGACGGCTTGTGGGTGGTGGCGAGGTCAGCGATGTACGCGGCGACCGTCTCGGGCGACGCCGGCAACGACGAAGCGCCGTGCGAATCGCACCACGCAGAGAAGTGGGTCCAGTCGTTGCGGTATGCGGCCTTCGTGTTGTCAGCACGTGCAAGGTTCACGAACCGATCAACCTCCGCTCGCAACGCGCCTATAGGAGTCGGCATAGCGTCGGCTTCCCTTATGTGACCCTTATCGGTTTCCGAGATTCGCTTGTCGATCATGGCCGTGGACCTCCATCAAGGAACCTGCGCCAGACCCAGGCTTCGATGCGCTCGACCCTCGCGGCCAACTCCCCTGCAGCCGCGATGACGGCGCGATGCGCGTCGGTTGCCAACTCGAAGCAGCCGAGCGGTGGTTCGCTTCGGTGGATCTGACGCGGCTGCTCGCAAATGTCACACATCTCAGTACTAGTCATCGGCATTGCCTGAGAAGAGTTCGACTGCGCGTGAGCTGTGTTCGTAGAAGTCGGTCATCTGCCCGCCGCCGCCGCCTTCGAGCACAAGGTTGGTGAGGACCTCGTCGGCACGGTTGTCTGCCTCGAACTGGGTTTCGATCCCCTACGCCGCCTGCGGAGACCCGCCAAACAGAAGCTGTGCCGCCCTCGCCGTTTCACTGCCTGACTCGTCGACGTCGCGCCACGTCCCGTAGTTGATCGCGGCGCGAATTGCGCTCTGGGAAAGCCCAAAAGCATCGGCGATTCGCGCCACTGGCATTCCTCGCTTGGCCATCGCACGAATGGCAATCACGTCCTCACCGTCCAGCACCGCTCGACGCATCAGTTCGCCGTGGCGAATCCCCTTCTTTACGTGACAGCGCCGGCACCTGACGTCGATACGTGCAACCTCGAGGAGGAAGCGTTCGCTCGTGGGCGACCACGAAAAGATTCGGTGGGAGACCTTTGTCGTTGGGTCACGATGATCTAACTCGAGCGCCGCTTCGTCGGATCCGGCCCCGCAGTCGACGCAAGCCTTGTCTACGAGAAACTCCGCGCGTCTTCGAGCGAGCCAGCGCCGTTGGTAGCGACGTCGATCGTCGGGATTCGCGAAAGGCATCTCACAAATGTATCGCTAATCACGAGGGTGAAAGAACATACGTTCGACTACTGAATCGCCAAGAATGTGGCGTGACGGAACGCGGAATGAGTCAGATGGCGGTCGGCGCTGGCGGTGACCACTTTGGGGAGCCGGGCACGCCCCAGTCACTTGCGCGGCTTATCGGCAACATGTCTGCGATCGACGTCGTGCAAGCTGCCGCGCGGTTGAGCATCACCCTCGAACAGTCGGACCGGGGCACGCTATTGGAGTCGCAGTGCGAGCTGGTTCGGGAGATCTTTCCGCCAGACATTGCAGCGGCCTACGAAGCTGATCTAGCCGCAGGCAACGAGGCGGGCCGTTACGACGCTCTCTTCTTCCCTGGCCAGCTAATGGCGCTCGAACGTCTTGCGCTTGCGATGGGGGCGGAGGGTGAACCCTCGTCGTTTCAGGACGGGCAGCAAGTGGAGGACTTCGTGCTGGCGGCAGCCCAAGTCAACGACGTTCGAGACCTACTCGGTGCGTCGGACCCGGACGCGTGGGACATCGTTGACATGGCGATGTACCCGATGCGCGCAGCGGAGATCAACCGGACAGTGTCCGCTGTGACTGCGGGTGGTCGCGCCTACCGGCTCTGGATGAACGCGTCGAATAACTGGCCGTCTGGTTTAGAGACGGTGGACGACTACTGCATCCGGAGATTCGGGATCGACACGAGCCGGTTCAGTGCGATTGCCATGGCCCCGGCACTCTTGCTGCTCGATCTCAAGCTTTCAGGTGCGAACCCTGTTTTCAACGTGCGGAACTACTTCAAGGAGACGACTGTCGACCCAGAGATTGCCGCATCGGTTCTCGACCAACTCACGTTCCAAACGACCCGCGCGGACATCTCGGGCCAGGAGGCGGCGTACTGGTGCTTCTATGACTTTGCCGATACGCCACTTCTCCCCTGTGGCCCCGACCTCCTTGTACCCGCGTGCCTACGCTTTGCCGTCGAGCGCGCGACGACAGGCATCTTCTGGATGCTGCACCGCGATGCCGGTGCCCACACCGGCGCGCTTACGAGTCACTTCGGTCAGATCTTCGAGTCGTACTGCGTTGACGTGGCCCGACCCCTGGCGAGCGTGGGCGTAGTCGTATCGAGCGAAGTGGAGTACGGGCCAAAGGCCGCGCGAAGGAAGTCATCCGACGTGATGCTTGCCATCAACCACGAGACGCGAAAGGCGCGGGTATTCGTGGAGTGTCGAGCAGGTCGTCCGCCGCGCCAAGTCTTCGAGGTTGGCGATCGTTTGAGCTTCATCGCGTACGTCGATGACCTCAAAGGAAAACTTCACCAGCTCGACAGGTCCATCAAGGACCATCTCGCTGGCGAGTTTGCCATCGAAGGAGATGGGGTGCCGGCATCCGCGCCCTATCTACCTCTCCTGGTCGTTGACGAGCCGTTTCAGTGGTCTATCGCCCTTCGATCGCTACTCGAGGAGTACATCGCGGCCGAGCAGCTGTTCGAACCAACGCAGGTCTCTCTGCCGATGGTCTGCAGCATCACGGAATACGAGTACCTGATTTCGGCTGCCGAACGTGGCTTGCTGCCCGTTGAGTCTGCTCTCGTGGAAGCGGCGTTCGGTCCAGGTGATGAGTCGCTCAGCGCGCTTGTGTTTCGAATCACGGGACCCTTGTTTCCTCCGTCCTACACCAGCGACGGCTTCGACGAGTACGTGCAGGCCACGCGCCGACACCTCTTTGGATAGCCGCCCTTTCAAAAGGACGGTGCAACAAGCGGCTTTTGGCTACGGAACAGTCGTCGGTGCGGAGCCTCGGGTCGACGGTGTCAAAGGTCCCGGCCACAGGCGTGGCGCTATTCGCACGGCGGATGCCACGCCATCAGAAACTCGCGTTCAGTTTCGCCGAAATCGACAAACCCGAGTCGGGTGTAGAGACGCCGGGCGGCTGAATTGTTCCGCTCGACGCCGAGCGTCAGCGGTACGCCGACCTCAGCGGCCTCGAGTTTCAGTGACTCGACGAGCAATGTCCCGATGCCCAACCCTTGAACCCGAGGCAGGAGCTGAATGCCTGCGAGTTCGATCTGTTCCTTCGTTCGAAGAACACGGAGGCGGCCGACGGGATCGCCATCCACCCACACAAGGCTTGTGCTCTCCTCGTCGATGTCGGCGACTTCTCAAACGGGATTCAGTCGAGGCGACGGTACGTACGAAGCGCCAGGAACCGCTTCCTAGGAGAAGAGCTCTAAGACGCGACGCTCCTGTTCTTCAAGCGTGCCGGGCGGGTTTAAGTCGTAACCGCGCTCGCCAGGCTGTAGGAGAAGCAGCCAGTAGCCGGCGAGCAAGCGGCGAGAGACCTCGTACAGGTCTTGCTCTTCCGGTGTGAATTCAAAACGCAAGATGAACTCGGACCAGTCCGTGTTTCGCGCCTGCAGGTGCTCAACGTGGTCGGCCAATTCGTACGGACGCGAAGTCCGACCGAAGTACTCCCAGTCGATCAAGGCGATCTTGCCGTCATTCCAAAGACAGTTCGCAAGATTGGGATCGCCACGTCCGAGTGTGTCAAGCGGCGCGTCAACGAGCCGCTGCATTTCGGGACCGCGGAGCCAGTCACTAACCGTGTCGATTGCCAGGTTCGACCCGGCCTTGTCTTCCAGCGTTGCCGTCATGCGGGCATGAAGTGCTCGCGGATTGCCCGTAATTGGGTCGAGTGTTGGGCTCGCAGGAAGCGAGTAGAGAACGGTGAGGACGCGAAAGAGCTCCTCAATTTGTGACTGGTCGAGCGTTCGTCCGCCGAGGGGTTGTCCCTCGACCCACGACATCTCGATCACACCGCGGGCTCGGCGCAACGGACGCGGAGCGAAGTCGACACCGAGGCGCTCAAGGGTCGTAAGCGCGGTCCATTCGCGACCGTCCCGGTTGTGTCCGTCCTGTTTGTAGACCTTTCGGCACAGCCGGCCATGTTCAGCGTCGTCGACGTCAAAGAGCTGGTTGTTAAGTCCCCCGGCGATCGGTACGGCCCGTTCGTCGCCGCCCGCGGAAGCCTCGTCACCTTCCACGGTTCTAGGACTCCATGCGTGCGGCCACTTCGCGGTAGCGCGCGGTCGGAATTAGATGAACACCGTCGAACGCCCCTGACGCGCGAATCGACCCGACGAATGACACCGCGTGGTCGACGCCAGCATCGCGGTTGGTATCGAGTTCGTCGATCAGGCTCGTCGGTACCGCGAGCTCCGGCACGTCCGCTGTGATCTTGCGAGCCATTGCCGCGGAGGCCGGAACCATCACTCCGGCAAAAACCGGTCCGTCGAAGTCAATCGTGCTCCGCCACTTCACGAGCGCATCGAGATCGAACGACACCTGCACAAACAAGAAGTCCGCATCGTGCTTCCACGCTGGGAAAGCACCCGGCCGAGTCGTCGCTCCCAGGCGCAACGGGGTTCCGGTCTCCGCTGCGAACGCACGCGCCTCACTCAACATCGTGCGAACCGTCAGATCGTCAGAACGAGATCCAGTCTCCGGGCGGTCGCCGTAAACGAAGAGGAACTCGCGAACGCCATACGCCGCTGCCGTGAGAAGGTCACGCCGAAATCCGAGCACGTTGCGATCGCGTGCATTCAAACAAGCGATCGCACGACCGCCCATCAACTCCACTTCGTGGGCGACGGCGATGCTCGAAACGGTCGCCCGACCAATGTGGTTGTCGGGAATGAGAAACGCCGAAGCGAGCCGACTCATGACGCCGATTTGGTGACGCACGCGCATGAGGTCGGGCCTCGTTGCTGGTTCGACTTCGCAGATGATCTCGAACGGATTCGTCGCCACGCGAAAGACGATGGCAGAAGTCACACTCCGAAGCGACCCAGTTCCAGTAGGGCCTCGCTGTTCGTTGGCTGCGCCGCGTGATGAGCCTGTCGCTACTTACGTGACGTTCGAGTTTGGCCCCAGCAGCCCCTCGACGCGCTCAGCGGCGAGAGTCGCGCCACATTCGTTGGCGAGTTGATCAGCGACTCTTGTCGCGGCGTCCGCGTAGCTGGCGTCGCTCAACAACCGTTCAAGGGATGTCGCGAGCCGACTCCTTGTCACGCGCCGCCATGGCAACACCTCGGCTAGGCCCAATTCGCGAAGCCTGTGTGCCGTGTGTGGTTGGCCGTAGATGCCTGGCACGATGAGTTGCGGGATGCCGGCTTCGAGGAACGCCGCGGCGGTACCAGCACCACCGTGATGGACTGCGGCCGCGCACCGCGGGGCGACAGATGAGAGCGGGGTGAACTCGGCAACCAATTGGCTGGGCGAGTTGCCCGGTACGAGATCAGTAGGAGCTGGGCCGGTAAGAAACAACGCTCGTCGACCGACACGCTCAAGTGCGGCGCTCGCGTCGTTGAAAAATTGTCCAGGCTTCATGGCAGAACTTGTGCCGAGTGTGACTAAGACGGGTGGCGCGCCACAGCGAAGAAACTCCTCAAGCTCGTCAGGCAACGCTTCCGTCGAGGAGCGGTCCCAGCCGACGTAGCCGGTCAACTCAACGTTGTGCGGCCAATCCGCGGGTCGGGCAACAACGGCCGGCGACGCGAGGACGAGGAACGGCTGGCCGGAGTCGAGTGGCCAGAACCAGGGGTTCGGTACTGGAACGAGCCCGACTCGCTTCCTTGCGGCGTTAATTGGTTTGGCGGCGAGTACGTCGAACATTCGGCGGGTCATCACCCATCCGTTGTGACTGAACAAGCGGCCAATGGCCCCGCGCGACGGAACTGGAAAGCGAACAGGTTGTGTGAAGTCGCTTGGAATGAGTTCGGGGAAAAGACTGAACGTCGCGGTGGGCAGATTCAGCACCTCAGCGGCGATCGGCGCAGCGAACATCAGCGGATGGGCAATTAGTGCGTCGGCGTCCGCAGCTGCATCGACGAGTCGGTCGACGTCCGCGTCGATGAAGGGGATCACGTGTTCGCGGAGGATGTAGCGAATGCCGATCAGGCCGGCGAGTCGTCCGTCGATGACTCTGATGTCGTTCACATCTCCCGGAGCCCACGGTGGCCCGCAACGAATGAAACCGAGTCCCTCAGACTCAGCAAACTCTTCGTAGTTCGCGGTCGCCGCGATACGGACGGTGTGGCCGCGATCGCGAAGCGCAGTCGCAAGCCCGAACGCTGGAAACACGTCCCCCCAACTTCCGAATGCCGCGATCACCAGCGTTGCCATCAGTCACCCACCTTCCATCAAAGAACTCTCTTTGGTGCCAGCAAAGAGTATTCTTTGTTCGTGCAGGAACGCCACCCGACCGCGCAGCGAATCTTGGAAGCCGGCCTGAAACTCTTCGCCGATCACGGCGTCGCCGGTACGCCTGTCGTACGCGTCGAGGAGGCGGCCGGATTGGCCCCGAGTTCCGGCGGCTTCTATCGCTATTTCAGATCGAAGGCGGAGCTGCTCGAAGTCGCAGTGGATGACGCCGCGGCGTCGCAAATCGCAGCGGATCAGTTGTCCCTACTCGAAACCTTGCCGCTCGCAGATCAAGCGCGACTCATCGCGATGGGTGCGTGGGCGTTCTTCGACAACCATCGAGACCTCGTGATCGTCCTGACGCGTGATCCGATGCTTAGGCCGTCCAACTACACACACGCCGCGAACGGTTTTCCGGGCAACGGAGTTGCCTTCGTTGCCGCGTGGTTGCAAGACCTTGACGACCGAGGTGAGCTCGCTGAGATCGAAGATGCGGAGGCGATGGCGCTTGTTCTTGTCGACGCGCTAACGAATTACTGGCTGCAACGCGAGGCGGAGGACGCGACCCCATACGGCGTGAACGGCGAACGCTTCATCACCGCGTGGACTCGGCTTGTCCTCAGCCTTGCTGCCCCCCGTTCGAGATCTCGTAGGTCGTAGTCACCACGCGTTTGGCTGTCCGGTGCCGGGTTGCGTGCCATTCGTTCTCTGCGATCATGCTGCTGGTTTCGTAGCCAGATGTCATGAAACGCGCGTGCTGATACAAACGGGTAGGTGATCGCAGAGTGGCAGAGAGGGATGACGAACGCGGGGCGGATCGTGCCACTGGCTCTGAACGTCTCGATAGCTGACCTTCCAACAGACCGCCGACTTCACCGCTACGGCGACGGTCCGTTCGCAAAATTGCAGATGCCGCCGTTGCCAGCGTCGGCCGGCATGTACGTGTGGGCTGCCGGTAACGAGGTCCTTTACGTCGGACAAACGAGCAGCACTCTTCGGCAACGCCTTGGTTCAAACGGCTACGCGACGATTTCGAGGTACAACACGCTCGCTCCGCAACCCGGTCGTCGGAACGGTGGCCAACAAACCAACTGTCGAGTCAACGCACTCGCCAACAGCCGTCTTGTCAGCGGTGATTCGATCGACATTTGGTATCTGGTCACCCCTATCGGGGAAGCAAAGCTTGCGGAAACAGCGTTCATGCGACGCCATGGTTTGCCTCCCTGGAACAGGCATGACGGACGGTGAGTCGCTACATCGCGTATCCGACCGTCGGCAGACCACCCGCGCTTACGCAGGAACGCGAAGAACTAGTGATGCTGCTCCAAGCCTCAATCGAGATCGCGAATGCGGAACGGTGGGCGCTTGAGATTGGCGATGTGCCGCCGCCACCTGCGCTCACTCACACGCTTCGAACTTCCGCCTACGAGGTGACGGTTGTCGATGTGCTTCATCGTGTCGCACGCCGGTACTTCGAACAGAGAAACTGGCGAGCCGTTTGGGAGCGATCCTTCCCGACGAACCGCAGAGGCCGCCCAGAGGCCGTCGACATCTCTCTATTCGACGAGGAAGCCGCGGTCGAGACTCGGCTTGAGCTTGGGCTGTACTCATTCACGAAGCTTCGGAGTGACTGCGAGAAACTGGCGCGGCTCTCGCCAAACACGCTTGCAGGCTTTGAGTCCGTTGAGTCGCTTGTACTCCTGTGGCAGGTCGAAGAACTTCCGCTACGCAAGAGCACCCCTCGGGAGATCCTCCGTGTCTTCCGCGCCGACGCCGATCGGGTCTTCGCAGGCGATTCGCCGCATTCTGTATTGCCATTGTTCGCTTCATCTGTCGACCTGTTCGTTGCGAAGAGTGGAGGCAGCCGACGCGCGACTGCGTGTTTGTTCGAGCTTCACGTTGGAGACTGACGGCGAGCTTGCGCTGCCAAGTTTCGGAGCGTTCAGCGGCCGCGATCAACGACCACGATTGAATGGTGTGATGCGATCGACGATCGACCAGTTCATGTGGAGCTTTCAGCAGCACTTCCGAACGTCCGTCGAGTACGAGATTCAACATGCTCTCGACGCGATTGGGGTGGCCCTGGACCCACGGGTCGTTCTTATTGGGTACGCGCGCGACGATCGACTGGACAGCGTTCGGCATGCCATCTGCGTCGAACCTGAGACCGGCGCACTGACCGTTGCCGACTTCGCGAGTGTCGCCGAGCGGACGCAGCGAGCGTACGAGGAGGACCCAGAGTCGACCCTCCGCCATAGTCATCCGGACGTTCACAACGCCCGTCAGAGGTGGGTCTGGCACCGAGCGCGAGCGACAGCGACGGCCGAAGCCATCGAGGCGTCCGGCGCGTTAGGCGACGTGGCGGTAACCGTTAGTCAGTCGTCGCCAGTTGGCGACTACGAGGTACACACCTGTGTCGCGCTAGATGCGCCGCAGTTCAACGGCCTTCGGGTGTTCGACGGAGAGTTCTTTGACCGTCAGTACGCGGGCGAGTCGCTCGCGCACGCCGTCGTTCGCGAGGCGTTGTGGCTTGCTGACCGAGCGTTGTACCTTCCGGACCCCGGACAGGGGCTGGAAGTTCTCGGCGTTTCAACTCAAGCGTTCGTTCGGTCTGCAGCGGAACGATTCGCGTACGGATGCGTCGTCCGAAGCGGTCAGATGTTGGGCGGCGAACCGTTCGAAACCCTCAATGAGATCACGGCGCTCGCCTATGAGAAGACCCCTGCGCTCGGCGAACTTCTTGTGGTGCGTCCGGACCACCCCGCCCTGTCGCTGCACGTCGAACTGACAAACCCGGTCTCGATTCGTGAACACCGAGCAGTCCGGAAGCTGATCGAGACTACCGACAAAGAAGCGTCGCTTCTAACGGACGGACGGGATGTCTACGGCGTCGGGCGCGTCGATGATATTGACCAACACGCGGACGTCTTCCGCGTGAGCCTCCCCGCACATGCGACATGGGAAATGAGTTCAGGTGGTCGCGGTCTCATGCGTGTCGCGTACGGCAAGGCCACCCTCCCGCGTCCAGTTCTTGATCGCTCTGCATTCGAGGAGGTACTCACGCGCCGCCTCGATGGCGCAAACTCGGACCTCCTGTGGCCTTACGTTGAGGCTGCGGCGGTGTCGCGCCATGGAACGACAATCGTCGTTTCCGCCGGGGCCGATGCTGAGGCTCAACGATTGGCCGGTGAAGCCACGTTGATCGCGCCGGCACGCCTGTCGGTCGGAGACTTCCAAAGAGCCAGCCGAATCGACGGTGCAATCTTGTTCGATCGGGATGGAATCTGTCATGCCGTTGGGGTGATTCTCGACGGTCCCGCCTCAGGGATCGGAGATCCGTCGCGCGGGTCGAGGTTCAACTCGTCCCTTAAGTATGTGAACTCAGCGCCTGCGGTCGCCGTCGTCGTCGTCATCTCTGACGATGGGATGGTCGACCTCGTGCCCAGGCTTCAACCGCGAATCCGACGCGAGGTGGTCGACGACGCAGTTGCGACCTTCTTAGCCGCAGCGGAGACGGCGGACATCGACGGTGAACCGTTTGGGCGCGCGATCTCGCGCGTCCAAGAACTTCGCTTCTACCTGACAGACGAGCAGTGCAATCGTGTGAACGAAGTCTACGAGCGGGAGCAGGAACGGCGGTTCGCTGCAGGAGGTATCGCCATACGGAGGGCACCCCTGACGCCGGACCCCGCAATGAGCGACGACTACTTCATTGACGACTGAATCGGGAGTCCGTTCTGGGTGACGCCCGGCAACTCCCGTGCCCCGGCTGTGCCCCGAGGCGAAGTTGTCGCGAGAGCCGTCCAGCAGGTGTGTGCTCCGACCTGCGACAACTGCGTGGGCGCAGAGGGACTCGAACCCCCGACATCTGCCTTGTAAGGGCAGCGCTCTAGCCAACTGAGCTATGCGCCCGGAAGGGAGACAGGATACTGGCCGAGCCGCGTATCCCCGATTCGGCGAACGCGCACCGGTACCGTTTCGGTCGTGGCTCGAGGGGATGGTGAGGCGGCTGATGATCTCGTCGGTCGTTACCTGCGTGAGATCGCTCAGCACCAGCTTCTGACCGCTGAGGACGAGGTTCGTCTCGCCAAGGCGATCGCCGAAGGTCAAGTGGCGGCGGCGGCTCTCGAAGGCGCCACGTCGCCGAGCGAGAAGCGCAAACTGCGCAACGCGATTCGGGCCGGCGAAGACGCCAAGCAGGCGTTCATCGTCTCGAACCTGCGTCTCGTCGTGAACATTGCCAAGCGCTATCAGCGCGCCGGCATGCCACTGCTCGATCTCGTGCAGGAAGGCAACCTCGGTCTGATCCGAGCCGTCGAGAAGTTCGACCACGATCGCGGCTTCAAGTTCTCCACCTATGCGACGTGGTGGATCCGTCAGGCGATCGGCCGCGCCATCGCCGAGAAGGGCCGCACGATTCGTGTGCCCACTCGCGTCGGCGATGCGGCCGCCGCAATCGAGCGAGCCCGCAATGCGTTCCGTGAGACCCACGGCCGTGAGCCAACGCGGGTCGAGTTGTCCGAAGCGACGGGCATGACCGAGGCACAGGTCGCGGCGGCGGAACGCATCACACCGGATCCCCTGTCGCTGTCGCTGGCCCAAGACGAGGACCGCGAACTGCTCGACACGGTGGCCGACCCGGAATCAGAGCGCGGCTTCGTCGAAGCAGAGCTCGATGAGGACCGGTCCCACCTGCTGGTTGCTCTCGCCACGCTCCACGAGCGTGAGCGGTCGGTCCTCATGCTTCGCTTCGGCCTGGATGGCGACGAACCCAAGACGCTCGAAGAACTCGGCGAGTACTTCAGTGTCACGCGGGAACGCATCCGCCAGATCGAGGCGAAGGCGATGACGAAGCTGCGGCATCCTGCTACTCCTTCGAACTTGCGACAGTTGCAAGCCCTGGCGGATGCCAGAGCCCGTAAAGCGGGTTGAAACCACACCGGCGGCGCTTCCTCGATGGGAAACGCCGCCGGCAGGACTTGTGTTCCAAGACCATTAGGCGGTCAACGGAATCTGTTCATCCTTGCGAGGCCTGCCTCGCTTGCGCTTGAACGCCAGAACCTTGCCGTTGAAGAACAGCTGGCCACCCCACACGCCCCAGGGCTCACGACGGGCGAGTGCGCCGTCGAGGCAGGACTCCTGCAGCGGGCAGGTGTTGCAGATGGCCTTGGCGCGGGCGATGTCGTCGAGCTGCTCCGAGAAGAACAGGCCGACCATCGTCGCGGAACCGTCCTGGCACTTGGCCACAGACGGCGCTACGCCGGTCTCACGAGTGTCGGTTGTCGTCCAGTCGTTTGTGTCTGCGTACATCGTTGTACTTCCCCCATTGATCGAATCTGACTGAGAAAACAAAGAGACCGCCGGGATTTCCCGGCGGCCTCTGAGGGTCTTTCTCGAAGATTTGGGTGTGTCACCCAGAACTTCGGACTCCTCTGAGGCCGGCACCATCCTTCGAATTGCCCTGGTTAAGGAGCGTTCCGTAGGACGGCATTGCAAACGTGGAGATCACTTCCACATGCATCCAGACGCGCGGGCGCGCGGCGGCATCGGCATGGCTTGCCTTTGCGGTTGCGCAGAGCGTCATCAAGAGCATCTGAAGGGACTTCCTCGTGTTGTGCTTCGTAAGAAGCGGGTTAGGTGTTGGCGAGCGCGGCGACCCCGGTACTGCTGGGGTCCGTCGACTCAACCACGTTCGTAGGGGCGCGTCAATTGATTATTCAGTTTTATTCAAACTTTTTATGCAGTTCTCCAACAGGGATGGCGTAGCGGCCGCAACGGGGGTGCGCCGGGCCTGGTGCTCGAGCACCACCAGCTCCTCGCCGTACCGGTCGGCCACGACCGCCCCGGCCTCCTGACAGATCAGGAGGCCACCCAGGTAGTCCCAGGGGCCGTGGGCCGGACTGGCGGTGCAGTCGAGGAAGGCGTCGAGCATGCCTGCGGCAACGGCGCACAAGTCGAGCGCCGAGGCACCCAGGGCCCGGAACTGCTTCCAGCCCAGGTGGCCATTCGCAGGCAGCCCCGACAGCGCAACGATCGACTGCGAGAGTTCTGTTGCTCCCGACGGCCGAATTGGGTCGCCGTTGAGGGTCGCTCCACCACCTCGGACCGCCGCGAAGCGCTGCTTGGTCACATGGTTGATGACGATCGCGGCGCGGGGTCCGGCATCGTCGACCGCGCAGATCGACGTGGCGAACCAGGGCAGGCCATGGGACGCGTTCGTGGAACCGTCGACCGGATCGAGCACGACGATGATGTCGCGCTCGAAGTCCGTGATCCCGCTCTCCTCGCTGAGCACGCCAACCGGTGCCTTGGCCAGCACGGCGAGGGCCGCCGCATCGGCGACGACGTCGTGTTTGTACTCGTCGTCCCTGGCCCCTCCGACGAGACCCCAGTCCTGATGGGTCGACAGCGCCGCAGCGATCGCGTCGACGGTTTCGTGCAGCAGGCCAAGGAGGTCGTCGTCATTCATGTCGCGTGACACGGTACGCGTAGCATCACGGACGTGGCAGTTATCGATGTCCCGGGCTTCGTCGCTGAGTTGAAGGATCACGCCGTCGACCACGGTTTTCACGTGCACGACGAGCGGCATTTCGTCGAGACGTATTCGCTGCGCCAGGCGTGGGAAGTGGAACTGCACCCCGAGGCCGGTTGCGGCGGCCCACTCGACCTGCACCTCGCCCTGGAACTCGATCCCCGCGTCATGCTGGCCTTCGAGGACGCGGTGATGGCTCTCGACGAGGACGATGACGAGGCGCAGCCGGCGGACGAGTTCTTCTTCGCGCTGACCTTCACGTGGTCGCTCCCCCCGCTCCCGCACGGGCCGGATTTGCTCCGCCTCGCGATCGACCTCGCCGGCGTCGGTGGCATCGAACTGCCCGTCGAGGTAAGCGCCATCGACTCGATCCCGTCGGCCACCGACGCAGCCGAGCGTCGACTCACCGTCGTCGCCAAGCAACATGTTTCACTGGCGCGCATCTTCGCGGGCGAAGAGTTGCTCTGCGCAGTGCTCGACAAGTGCCTGGCGGTGTCCAACCACCTGTTGGACAACGCCCCTGTCTGGCTCGACGGCTAAGCGCGCCCTATCGCGCGCAGCGTTCGATTGCCGCTGCGGCGGCGTCGGGCGTCGCGGCTATCGCGCGCACGACGAATCGCGCCGCAGTATGGGCGGCATCGGTCAGGGAACCTTCGAGTTGCTTGCGCACGAACGCGGTGCAGTAGTGGTTGACCACGCCTTGGTTGCCATGCGCCAGCGCCGTGGGTGACTCGTCGCGGCGGATCGTTCCGTCGCGCTGGCCCTGCTCGATCTCGGCGACGGTGTCCTGCGCATGGGCGCTCGACGAATCGCGCAGCGCCTGGCCCACCAGTGGATCGTTCGAGGCCAGGGTGATCAGCCCGTACAGGGGGAAGTTCTTCACGACGAACTTCACCGAAGCGACGGTGCCCACGTAGATCCGGTCCAGCGGCGCAGTGAGGTCGGCGATCGCCTCGAGCTGGGCGGCTTGCAGCTGTGCGCGCAGGTCGTGGACGACCGCGAGGAACAGCGCCTCCTTGGACTCGAAGTACCAATAGAGAAGCCCTTTGGCGACCCCGGCCTCCTTGGCGATGTCGACCATGCGCGTGTCGCGAAAGCCTCGCTCGCGGAAGAGCCGCTCGGCGTGGGCGAGCAACTCGCCCCGTCGATCTACCTGGTCGGGCCGAGCCACGCGAACACGATCGCGACTGCGAGCGCCAGGAACGGCAACAGGCGCCGGATCCGAGGATCGAGCGACTCGAGCCACTCCTCGAAGCTCACCACTTGGGAGTCCCGCAGCTACCGAGGGCCAGGCAGTCCCGACGGAAGACGAGCGTCTTCGAGTTGGGCCACTTGTTCGTGTACCACCGCCAGTGGCCGCCGACACCCTGGTACAGCCCCTTGTCACCGTTGACGTCGGTGGCGTTCGGGTCCCACCAGACCTCGCGGAAGTCGTCGATGCCGCCGAAGTCCGTCGGGCTGTAGCCGAAGGCCACGACCGTCGGACCATCCGAAGCGGTGTTGATCTTCCACATGCCCTCGGCGAAGGTCTGCGGGTTCAGCTTGGGCCCCGCGCCTTCGAGGCCGGCAAAGACGATCTGCGCCGCCGGGAAGATGAGCGGCGCCGACGACTTGTTCGGCTCGTTCTCCTTGTCGATGGTCTTGAACGCCTTGTACCAGCCGGTTTCGGATCGCTTGACGACCGGCGCGGGCAGCGACGAGACGCCGAAGGCGTGGCTCCACTGGTTCTGGTTGTACAAGCGAGCGAGGGCTTCGGCGTCGATGAGGAGGTACCCGGTCATGAGGTACTCGGGCTGATAGTTCTGCTGCTGCGCTGCGGTCGTGAGGAACACGGGCGCGATGGGATCGCACACGCAAATCGCGGTGGTGACCTTGTTCTGGATCAACTGCTGCACCGCCGCAACGGCCTGTTGCGTCGCCGTGTTGATGTCCGATGCGTAGCCGACCTGCACCGCCATGGAGATGCCGCACATCGACTTCACGCGGGCGGCGAAATCCTTGGCGTTCGGCAGGCCGAAGTCGGTGTTCGGATACAGCAAGCCGTAGCGACGAGCGACCTTGCCCTTCTGACCGATGGTCGGGTGGATCATGTCGCCGGAGTAGTCGGCCTTGGAATTCGGGCCGAGGCGCTTGCAGATGAACTCCGCGTTGTGCTGATTGGTGGTGTCGCCGTCAGGGAGGATTCCGTAGACGAACGGCTTGTGCTTGCGCATGAAATCGCCTGGCATCTGGTTGCCGCACAGGCAGGAGATGCCACGTCGCGCGAGTTCGTCGATCATGTCGGCGCTGCCCGCACCGATGACGACAGCAGCCTTGACTTCCTGATCGATCTTGACGGCGTCCGCGCGGAAGGCGGCGGCGTCGTTGGCATCCGCATTGCCGTGGAAGACGATCGACTCGACCTGGCGACCCCAGGTCTGGGACAGCTTTTGGAAGTACTGCGTGTAGACGCGGATCTCGCGGTCCTGCTCTTCGTCGGTCGAGGCAATGCCACCACCGGCGAGCACGGCGTTCACCGCAGGGTTGGCCTTGGCGCGGTACCAGACGACGCGGATCTTGGTGGCGCTCACACCTTTGTAGGTCGCGCCGCCGTTATCGCCCTCCCAGAGGGGCTTGCACGGGTAGGTCGGGCCGAGCACCGCACGTCGAGTGCAGTCTTCGCCCGTGATGCCGTCCTTGGCCTCTTCGGACAAGACGTTTTGCGGGTCGTCCTGCAGGTTGGTGGGGATCGAACCGTCGTCGGCGAACTCACCGAGCGTGTCACCGGTTGAACCGTCGACACCGCCCGTCGTGCTGCCAGTGCGACCCGACACCCGACTGTTGCCGGCACTGAGCCCGGAGCCATCCCCGTCGCCCGACGCGAACGAATTCGTTCGGTCCGGTGACGTGCTCGGCACGATCGCGAGGATCAACACCAGGGCGATGACGATGCCGAAGTACGGCCCGTAGCGCTGCACCGGGGTGAGCTGCGTGGACTTCATCGTGTGCTTCCTTTCACGGAGACCTTGCGTTTGCCGTTGCCGTTACGGCGGGCGACGCCCGAGCGGGCGATGATGTTCTCGTCGGTGCCGAGATACGACGCGACGACGATCGGATCGGCCAACACCTCAGCCGGCGATCCCTGGGCGATGACGGCGCCCGTCTCGAGCGCGATGAGGCGGTCCGAGACCGTCGAGATCAGCGGCATGTCGTGCTCGATGACGAGCAGCGCGCAGCCGAGCTGTGTCTTGATGCGTTCGATGAGCGGCGCGAGCGCCTCCGCTTCGCGCTGGGCAATGCCTGACGACGGCTCGTCGAGCAGCAACACCTTGGGCTCGTGCGCAAGTGACGCTGCGAGGTCGACGATGCGCCGCGTGCCGGTCGACAGCTCGGAGATGAACTTCGTTCGGAAGGCGCCGAGGCCGAGGAGTTCGATGAGCTCGTCGACGCGCTGGTTGATGGCGTGCTCTTCGGCGCGTTGCGCCGGGGAGAAGATTGCGGCGGCGGTCGGGTTCGTCATCTCGAGGTGACGCTCGAGCGCGATGGCGATCGTCTCCCGCACGGTCAGGCTCGGGAAGAGCCTGGCGTCCTGGAACGAGCGACCGAGGCGCATGATCGACCGGAGGAACGCGGGCGTCTGGGTGATGTCGAGACCGTCGAGCTCGATGGTGCCCGAGTCCGGCTCCTGGAACCCCGAGATGAGGTCGAAAATCGTGGTCTTGCCCGCACCGTTCGTGCCGATGAGGCCCAGCACCTCGCCGCTGTGCAGTTGGAAGCTCACGCCGTTCACCGCGCGGATGCCACCGAACTTCTTGCGCAGGTCCTTCACCTCGAGGGTGACGGGCAGTTGCACGCCGATCTTCTCGAGTTTGGCCAGATCGATCTTCGGGCGAACCGGCGCGGCGACGGCCTTTTTGCCGTTGCCGTTCTTGGGTGCGTCGATGGCGCTCGCACCTTCGATGAAGACCGACCGCAGGATCTCGGGACGCTCGAAGAGATCCGACGTTGGGCCGTTGAAGCGGACCTCGCCCTTCTCCAGGAAGACCGCGCGTTTGCACACGGTGAGGGCGACGTTGACCGACTGCTCGACGAGCACGACCGTCACGCCCTCCGCGTGCAACGCCGACACCATCGAGAGGAGTTGCTGGACCACCTGCGGCGCGAGGCCGAGCGACAACTCGTCGATGCAGAGCAGCTTGGGCTTGGCGATGAACGCCTGGCTGAGCGCCAACATCTGCTGCTCGCCGCCCGAGAGGTTGCCCGCAGGCTGGTCGAAGCGATCCCGCAACACAGGGAAGATCTCGAGGCAACGCGTGATCGCCGCGTTGAGGTAGTCGGGATCGTCACGGTTCAGCCACGTCGCGACGCGCAGGTTCTCTTCGACGGTCAGCGTCGGAAACACGCCGCGGCCACCCGGCATCTGGATGACACCAAGGCCGGCGACGCGGGGCGCGTCGGTCGAGGTGATGTCGATGCCGTCGAATACGACCGTGCCCGAGCTCGCGGGCGCCGTACCGGAGATCGCGCGCAGCAGCGTGGACTTGCCGGCGCCGTTGGTGCCGAGGAGGGCGACGATCTCGCCTTCCTCCACGTCGAAGTCGACGTTGAAGAGCACTTGCACCTGGCCGTATTTCACGTCGACGCCACGGCAGACGAGCAGCTTTGCCGTGCCCGCCTCGCGTGCCTGCTGGATCTCGATCTCGGCCGCCAGCGCGGCGAACGCACCGCGCATGTCCTCGACGAACAGCTTCCCGCTCGACGCGAGGATGAAGCCACCGATGAGGAAGATCGGGATCGACAGCGACATGCCCCACCGCAGGCCGTACTCGTCGCCGATGCCCGTGGCGAACGGGAGCATGAACAGACCAGGCAGCGCGACCAAGGCGGCCGTCGCGAAGCTGATCGTGCGGACTCGCGCGGGGACCACGAGCGACAACAGCACACCGATCGCCGGCGTCAACACGGCGCCGTTGAGGTTCATCAGCACGTAGAAGAGAAGGAAGACGCCGAGGTTGGGCGATACGCACACCCCGGCGATGAAGACACCGCCGGTCACGCCCTGAATCGCCAGCATCGGGAAGACCCGTTCGGGATTCGCGCTCGTGAGGTACCGGCGCATGATCGGCGTCGCGACCAGCAGACCGAAGATCGCGCCGGCCTCGCCGAGCGCCGAGACCAGACCTCGCTGGCCGGCGTCGAGGTTGAAGACGTCCTTCATGTAGATCGGCAGGAGGATGCCGAGCGCGAGGTAGCCGCCGATCAGGAAGGGCAGGGCCAGCCACAGCCGACGCACGGTGCCGACACGCTTGAGGACGCGAAAGGCGTCACGCAGCGACGGCGCGTCGATCTTCTCCTCCTCGACGGGCGGCAGCCCCATCGCTTCGCGTTCGGGCGCGCCGCGCACAGGGTTGCGCAAGCGGAACGAGTAGTACGCCAGGATCGCGGACGGGATCGCGACCGAGACCAACGCGGCGCGCCACCCGAAGATGAGCGTGATGCCTCCGAAGTACAGCGGGCCGATGAGTCGCCCGAAGCGGGTGAGTCCGTCGCGTCCGGCGAAGATCGTCGACCGGGTGTCGACCGGGTAGTAGTCGGCGAGCAGCGACTGCTGGACCGGGTCGTTCAGGCGCAGGCCGAGACCGAACGCCGACCGTGACAGCACGAACATGCCCAGCGTCGGCGCGACACCGGAAAGGAACGCGAACACGGCGGCCACGACCGCACCGGCGCCGAGGTACAGCGTGCGTCGCGTCGTCGCTTCGGACTTCACCGCAATCGGCACGCCGAGTAGCAGCGAGATGAACAGCGCCGAGGCGCCGATGTTCGACACCTGGGCCAGCGTGATGTGGAAGTCCTTCTGGATCTCCGGGAGGATCACGTTGAAGCCGGCGCCGTCGATCGCGTCGATGAAGGTGTGACCGAACAGAACGATCAGCGGTAGCAACGCCGCCCCCCCGACGGCGCTCTTCGGGTCCTTCAGGAAGTTGCGGGTCGCCGCCGGGCCGTTCTTGGCCGACGTCTTGAACTGCTCGAGGCCTTCCTTCAGGCCGTCGCGAAACGCGCTCATGCCATCTCCTCGAGGGCCTCTTCGACGACGTCATCGCGCAGGTCGAGCACGGGCTGCGGTTCGGCCTCCACACGGATGTCGGCGAGCAGGCTCGGCACGATCAGTCCCCGTCGACGGGCGACCCACCGGAGATAGCGGTCGCGGGTGGTGTAGAGCACTCGCCCGATGCCGCCGGGCAAGATCATCACCACGACGAGCAGGCCCACGCCCGTCGTCAGAATCGCGAGGAACGGGTTCGAGAGTAGGTAGGCCGAGCCACGCACGAAGACGGCGCCGAGGATCGCGCCGGGCACCGAGCCGAGGCCGCCGATGACGACCATCGAGAACACGCGCAGGCCTTCGTTCGGCGAATACGCCGTGGCGGACACCGCGTGCTGGTGCACCGAGAACAGCGCCCCCGCGATGCCGGCGATGGCGCCGCTGAGAGCGAAGGCGGTGAGCTTGGCCCGGATGTGATCGATGCCGTAGGCCTGGGCTGCCTTCTCGTTGTCGCGTACGGCAACGAGCACTCGCCCGGTACGGCTGTTGCGAATGGCGCGCACGGCGACGATCACGATGGCCAGCACGATGAGGCTGAAGATGTAGAACGCCGCTTCGCTTTCGAGGTCCCACCGGCCGAAGATGATGGGGCGCTCGGGTCGCGCCTTGGGCACGAGATGCGGAAAGAACGAGTCGTTGAGGAAGTACGTCTGCATGGCGACGGCAAAGCCGAGGCTCGTGACGGCGAAGTAGAAGCCCTTGATCCGCAGCGCAGCCGCACCGAGGAGCAGAGCGATGGTCGAGCCCGCGATCGCGCCGATGCCCATCGAGATGAGGAAATCGACGCCGAAGTCGGCCGACATCTTCGCGGACAACGCAGCCGCGAAGCCGACGATGCCGAATTGCCCGAGGCTGATCTGGCCGGCCCAGCCCGTCAGCACGACGAGCGACACCGCGACGATCGAATAGATGATCACCGCGGCGGCGAGATTTTCTTTCGACGGCGGGGCAATGAGGGGCAGCGCGGTGGCAGCCAGCGCGATGACGCTGAACAGGCCCCACTTGGCAAAGCGCACTTCGGGCAGGCTCCGGACCTCCTCGGGCACGGGGCGCACTTCGTCGACGGCGAGCCACGACCCGTCGGCGGCGTCCTCAGCCCGGCCGGCCGCCTTACGGGGCAGGAGGAGCCCGACGATGATGATGGCAACGAACACGACGTCGGAGATCGTCGAGCCGCCGTAGGCGTAGTAGAGCGCCTGTTCGATCACACCCACGAAGATCGCGGCGACGACGGCCACCTTGATGTTCGTCATGCGGGCGAGCACCGCTGCCGCGAGGGCCCGCAGCAGCAGGCCCGGACCCTGCACGGAGGCGCCGGTGATGACGCCGACGACCGGGGATCGCAGCATCGTGGCGAGGCCCGTCACGCCGCAGGCAACCACCCACATCACAGTGCTCACGCGCCGGACCGGAACACCGAGCAACGACGCACGGTCGCTCGACTCGGCGGCGGCTCGCACCGCCACGCCGAAGTCGGTTCCTTTGAGGAACAGGTTGAGCGCGAAGACGATGACGGGAACCGCGGCGACGAGCAGCACTGCGTCGCCGCTGAAACGCACGTTGTTGACCGTGACGTTGAAATTGCTCAGCGGCGTGTGCAGCGTCGAGCCCGTCTGTACGTCGAACAGCTGGGTGATGGCGTAGGTGAACACCACCACGATCTGGGCGAGGCCAATGGTCGCGACGGTGAGAATCAGGCGGGGCGCGTTCGTGAAGCGCCGGATCACCGTGTACTCGAGCAGTCCGCCGAGCGCGGCTGACGCCGCGACACCCAACGGCAGCGCCACGATCCAGGGCAGTCCGCTCGACCGGATGAGGTTCTCGAAGAAGATGGCTCCGAAGACGCCGATTTCAGCGAGCGCGAAGTTGATGATCCGGTTGGCCCGGTAGATCAGGATGAGGCCGACGGCGATCAGCGCATTGATCGACCCGATGACGATGCCGAACAACAACAGGCCGAAGGGCACCTGCTTGGGCAGCACCGCGTTGAGGACCCCCACGAGCGCGAAGAACGCGGCCACGGCCCACGCCGATGTCGTGAGACCCGGATGATCAAGTAGCGCGCGTCGCGTCCGCTGCTCGGGCCGAAACGCAGCCCAGTCAACAGATCGACGACCTCCCAGTCGTAACAAGCTCGTTCCCCCCAGAAGAAAGCTTGCGGGGCACCGTAAACAGCAATTGACCCGGGGTCAAGAGTTGTTCAGGAGAAAAGCGTTATCGACGGCGGCGTGAACCCTCGGCGTTGAGCTGGCCGATGACGGCGTCGGTCACTGCGTCGATGATCGCGTTGATCTGATCGTCGGTGACCTTCGCAACAGGCGCGGCCTGCGCCGCCGCCTTCGCCGGAATGCGTTGGCGCATCACCGACAGGTCCCGCTCAATGCGCGCCAGCGCAGCGCCGAAATCCTCGCGAATGCTGGTGACGTCGGCCTGCGCATCAGCGATCGTGGCCGCGAGACCATCGGCTCCACCGAGCGCGGCGAGCGAGTCGTTGAGGATCTGCCGCAGGTCGTCGGTGACCTCGCGCACCACCGTCGCGAAGGACTCGAGCGCAGCGGTTCCGGCCTGCACGGCGCCGAAGATGCCAGCGGCTTGCTCGGTGAGATCCACTTCGCGCATCGACGTGAGGCGACGGAGTTCGCCGTGCACCTTCTCGAGGCTCTCGGCGGTCGTTTCGGTGGCCAAGTCGGTGAGCTTTTCGACGCGCTCGTTGAGCTCGGTGAGCTGCGCCACTGCGAACCGCGCGGTGATGTCGGGCGACTCGAGGCTCGCGGCGATCTCGGCGGGATCGGGCGCGTGCTCTTCCTGCTCGAAATGATCGATGTCGGCGGCGTGGCCGTTGCCGTTGGTCGTGATCAGCGGCGCCGGAGCCTCCACTTCCTTCTTCACAGCAGGTGCAATCGGCTTCGTGAGCGGATCGAGGGGCAAGCGCCAGCGAGCGTCCGCATCGTCGCCGAGTGACAGGTCGGTCCTGACTTTCACCTCGGCGTGAGCGAAGTGCGGGGCGTCGACCGAAACCTCACGAGGCCCGCGCGCCCACACCGCAGCACAGCCGGCAAAACGGCCCGTGCAGACCGTGCCGCACACCGTGCAGGAGCAACTCGTGGCTCCTGCGGTCATCGGATGCTCGCAGGTCTCCGAGATTTGCGGACCGAACTCGTGACACCAACCCATGGGACCGACCATGGTACAGGCGCATTCCCTGGATTAGTGGGGCGGGCAGGCCCGCCCCCAAAGAGGCAGGGTGGTGGGTGGGGCGGGCTGAGCCCGCCCCCAAAGAGACAGGGCGGGTGGGTGGGGCGGGCAGGGCTCGAACCTGCGACCCAAGGATTATGAGTCCTCTGCTCTGACCAACTGAGCTACCGCCCCGTTGGCGGAGGAAGTTACGACTATGAGCTCCGGGGCTGGGACTCGAACCCAGAACCTATTGATTAACAGTCAACCGCGCTGCCGATTGCGCCACCCCGGAAGGGAGTAGGCAGGTTAGCAAGCCTTCCACCAAACCCATGACCTCACGATGGGTTTTTGCGCAGCTATAGGTGACCTTGGGGCATCCGTTCTCATGCCGGTTGGTCCTGCGGGTCGGGTCTGCTGCCGCGAGGTACGGCTTCGTATGTTGAGACGTAGGAATGTCGAGAAGTTCGGCCCAATATTCACCCGCCGCAAGCACATCCAAACCGTCGTGGATATACAGCCGCAGTCGCAGTCGCGCCTCGTCGATTTCGAAGAAGTGGCGAAGCCAGCCGAGGAACAGGACATGCATGCGCGGGTCGGAGTTTGCGAAGCAGACCTCGCGGTCCGTCTTGCCTCCTTCACCGGCGTACAGGGCCGCGCCGGCTATGAGGAACTCCCGCTCGGACACCTGACCGATCCGTTCCTTGCCTTCCGCCAGCAGACGGTCGATTTCCTCCTGCTTGCGCACCATCAGAACGTTGGGCCGGACACGCGGCCCGTAGCGTCGCTTCGATGGGATGAAGGGAACGTCGCGCACCCAAAGCGAGACCGACGACTTCGACACGCCCAGTTCGGTTGCGATGTCGAGCAGCGTGCGACCGCCAGCGCGCAGTTCACGCGCTCGTTGTTGGTGTTCGACCTTGCCCCGGTAGCCCATACCGGCGACGGTACGGAAAGGGTGTAGCGGGCTAGTCGGTTTCTTCGAGGAACCCGCGCAGGCCCTGGCTGCGGATCGGATGCCGCAGCTTGGCCAGCGTCTTCGACTCGATCTGGCGGACCCGCTCGCGAGTGACGCCAAACTCGCGGCCGACCTCTTCGAGCGTGCGCATCTCGCCGCCGTCGAGGCCGAAGCGGAGCTTGATGATGTCGCGCTCGCGGTCCGACAGCTGGTCGAGCGCTTCGGCGACCGCGGCCGTCAACATCATGCGGGTCGCGTAGTCGGCGGGCACCTCGGCGGAGTCGTCGCTGATCGTGTCCGACAGCGAGAAGTCGTCTTCGTCGCCGACCGGTTGTTCGAGCGAGACCGTGTCTTGATTGATCTTGAGGATGTCGCGCACCTTCTCGGGCGACATGTCCTCGAGCTTTTCGGACAGCTCTTCGATCGTGGGCTCCCGACCAAGCTCTTGGAGCATCTGACGCTGCACACGCAGCACCTTGTTGATGGTCTCCACCATGTGGACCGGGATGCGGATCGTGCGTCCCTGGTCGGCGATGGCCCGAGTGATCGACTGGCGGATCCACCACGTTGCGTAGGTCGAGAACTTGAAGCCCTTGGTCCAGTCGAACTTGTCGACAGCACGCATCAACCCGATGTTTCCTTCCTGGATCAGATCCAGGAAGTGCATCGCACCTTTGCGGTACCGCTTGGCGATCGAGACCACCAAGCGCAGGTTGGCGTTGGTCAGTTGATTCTTCGCGATCTGCCCGTCGGCCACAGTGCGGGCCAGCGGACGGCCGATCTCGGCGGGCAAGGGCGAGCCGTGCTCCGCTTCGAGACGAGCGATCTCATCGGCCGCCGCGAGGCCCTTCTCGATGCGCTGGGCGAGGCTGACCTCTTCCTCACCGGTGATCAGCGGGAACTTGCCGATCTCCTTGAGATACATGCGGACGGGATCGCCCGCTCCGCCGCGACCGTCGTCGTAGGGCACGGCGTCGTTGCGGGAACCACGAGGCGCCCGCGGCTTTTTCGCCACGGCTTTCTCGGGCCGGAGGGGACGCACGACGGCGTTTTCTTCGGTGATCGGCTCGACAAGGACGTCCTGCGCGGCGGCCCGGTCCTCGACGTCGAGGTCCTGATACACGATGCCCTCGTCGTTGAGACGAGCGACCGTGGTGTTGATCAACTCGGGCGTGAGCTCGACGTCCTTGAAGAAGGTGACGACCTCGTCGCTCGAGACTTCGCCCTTGACGCGACCAAGGGCAACAAGTTCTTCGAGCTTGGTGTCGGGCGCCGGCCCGTCGAACGCGTCAGCGTCGCTCATGTTGTCCCCCCTTCTGCGTCGGCTTGCTGAGCCAGCCAAGTTACCAATGCCTCGGTGGCCTCGGAGACGAGATCCTCGTCCGCGAGTTGTTCGCGGGTTTGCTTGAGCCACGCGATCTGGGGTGCGAGCGCATCGATGTCGCCCCCAGCCGACATCTCGCGCGTGAGTCGCGTGACAGTCGCGTCCGTGGCAACGCGCGCGAGGCCAGCCAAAACATCGATCGGATCGGCCTCGGCGTCCTCCACTGCGAGGCGGCTGAGCAAGGCCGCGGCGTCGGGTGGCGCGTTCTCGATCGCATCCGTGAGCGGATCACCGGTCGCGATGGCGAGAAAGGCATCGCGGTGGGCCGGGTCCGTGAACAACGCCTCGTGAAGCCGGCCCGCGACGGCTTCGGGATGATGGATCGCAACCTTGAGCGCTTCGGTTTCGGGACCATCATGGCGACGCGCCACGCGCTGCTGCACCGGCTGCACCGATGGGCGACCACCGCGACCCATGCTGCGCAACAGCTGCTCGGCCGGAATGTCCACGCGGCCAGCGATCTGCGCGACGAACTGGTTCTTGATCAGCTCGTTTGGATGCTCGGCGACCATCGCGAGCGCGTTCTCCGCGGCCTTCGCCCTTCCCTCCGGTGAGCGAAGGTCGCTGCTGTCCAAGGCGCGCTGCACGCGGAAGTCGAGGAACGAACGAGCATGCGAGAGAGCGTCCTTGAGCGCGGCAGGATCGCGACGGGCGAGGTCGGCCGGATCGGCGCCCTTGGGCAACGCGAGCACGTGCAACGACAGGTCGAGTTCACGCTCCCACGCATAGAACCGCTCGGCGGCAGCTTGGCCGGCAGCGTCGGCGTCGTACGCCAACACGATGCGAGGCGCAAAGGTCCGCAACACACGAAGGTGTTCGTCCGTGACAGCCGTGCCGCACGTTGCCACCGCTCGAGGCGCACCCGCGAGATAGAAGGCGATGACGTCGGTGTAGCCCTCGCACACGACGACCTCACCGCTCCTGACCGCGTCTTCCTTGGCCCAGTTGAGCCCGTAGAGCGTTCGGCGTTTCGAATAGATCGGCGTCTCCGATGAGTTCTTGTACTTCGCCGGATCGGGCGAGCCCGGCAGGATCCGTCCACCGAACGCGACCGGCCGCCCGCCCGTGTCGAAGATCGGGAACATCACACGAGCACGGAAGCTGTCCTGCTGACGACCGCGCTTGTTGACGAAGCCGAGACCCGTGTCGGCGAGGTCCTTGTCGTTCAGCTTGAGGTGACGGGCCAGCTGATCCCAGTCGTCGGGCGCCCAGCCGATCTTGAACTGCTCGACGATCTCCTTGTCGTAGCCGCGCTCGCGCAGGTAGCCCCGGGCCTTGCCGGCATCGTCACCCTTGAGCAACCGCTGGTGATACCAGTCGACCGCCTTCTCCATTGCGCCGTGCAAAGCATCACGCCTCTTGCGGTCTTGCCCCTGGTTGGCGTTCTCGTCGTACCGCAGCTCGATGCCGACACGTGCCGCGAGTTTCTCGACGGCTTGTTGGAAGTCGACGTGCTCGGTCTCGCGTACGAAGGTGATGACGTCGCCCTTGGCCGAACAGCCGAAGCAGTAGTAGAGCCCCTGTTCTTGGTTGATCGAGAACGACGGGGACTTCTCGGAGTGGAACGGACAAAGGCCCGTCCACCGCATCCCCACCCGCTTGAGCGACATGCGTTCGGACGCGACGGCAACGAAGTCCGTTGCCTCACGTACCCGCGCTATGTCCTCCGCCAGAATGCCCATCCGAGGCCGAGGCTACCTTCGGGGTGTGGCAGCCGATCTCGTGATTGCGTTGGATGTCGACGGGGTGCTCGTCGAGGTTGGCTACGACGATCACTGGCTCGACATCATCGGCGCCGAGTTTGGTCTCGCGATGGACGACCTCACCCCGTTCTTTCAGGACTACTGGGAGCCCGTCGTCACGGGTCGACGCGCGGTCGAGGACGCGCTCGGCGAGTTCCGGCCGACGCTCGACGCAGATCGGTTTCTGCAGCGATGGTGCGAGGAGTCGACGCGCATAAATCACGAGATGATCGATGCGGCCAAGCAGTGGCAGACGAACGGCGCTCGGCTCGTGCTCGCCACCAATCAGGAACACCGACGCGCGGCGTTCGTCAGAGAACTCATCGGCCAGCACGTCGACCTCGTCGACGTCTTCTATTCAGCGGATCTCGGCGTCGGCAAGCCCGACTCCCGCTTCTGGGGCGCGGCCGACAAACGATTGGGCCCGGCCCAGGTGGTGTTCATCGACGACGCGCTCGGCAACGTGGAGTCAGCCCGCGCGCACGGCTGGCACGCGATCCACTATCCGGACCACACGGACTGGCGCGAGCAGGTCGACGCTTACTTCAAGTAGCGGTCGAACCACTCGAGGATGATCTCGAAGCGCTCTTGCCGGTGACGCGGCGCGCCGCTGCGCGACATCTCGTGACCTTCGCCGGGGAAGCGCACCATTTCGACGTCGCGACCAAGCCACCGCAGACCCGCGAACAGTTCCTCCGCCTGCGCGATTGGACAGCGCCAGTCTTCTTCGCTGTGCATGATCAGCAGCGGCGTTGTGATCTTGTCGAGGTAGGTCGTAGGCGACTGACGCACGTACTCGTCACGATCATCGACGACGGACTTGCCGTGGTAGGAGAAGAACATCGTCGCGATGTCGGAGTTGCCCTCCATCAGCGCGAGGTTGTTCGCCGATCGTTCGGACACCGCCGCTTTGAACTTGTTGTTGTGGCTCACGATCCAGCTCGTCATGTAGCCGCCGTACGAGCCACCGAGAACCCCGAGCCGGTCCTTGTCGATGAAGTCGAACTGCTTGATGGCG
>JBEHXL010000005.1:0-190568 GCA_048498715.1 Actinomycetota bacterium
GGGGGGTGTACCTTTTTTGTTTCGTGTCTCCCCCCCCCCCCCCCCCCCCCACACCCGCACAGAACGCACTACTTCAGCAGCGGGTCGCGCGGGAGGCCGAGGATCTTCTCGCCGATCTGGTTGCGCTTGATCTCCGACGTACCGCCGGCGATCGACATCGCACGGTGCATGAGCACGATCATCGAAGCGACCATGCCCTCGCCCTCGGTGAAGGCCGCGGACTCGCCGGCGAGCTCGCGCAGCATGTCCGCCGCGTCGTGACCCTGCTCGGAGAGCACGAGCTTGGTGATCGCACCCTCGGGGCCGGGGCCGGCCTCGAGGACGGCCCGGTTGACCGAGCGCATGTTGACCGCAGCGAGCGCCTCGTTCTTCGCGAGGTAGTTGCCGATGCGCTCGACGCCACCGGGCAGACGCTGCGGGTTGGCATCGAACATCGGCAGGACGGCGTCACCGCCCATGCCGCCACCGCCGCCACCGCCGCCGATCGAGACCGACTCGTTGCCGAGGGTCGCGCGGGCGACGGTCCAACCGCCGTCCACCGGGCCGACGACGTCCTCGTCGGGCACGAACACGTCGGTGAAGAACACCTCGTTGAAGTCCGACGAACCGGTCGGCTGCTTGAGCGGACGAACCTCGACGCCCTCGGCGTGCATGTCGATGACCATCATCGTGATGCCGTCGTGCTTCGGGACGTCGGGGTTGGTGCGGACGGTCGCGAAACCGTACGAAGACAGGTGCGCGCCCGAGGTCCACACCTTCTGGCCGTTGACGAGCCAGCCGCCGTCGACCTTGGTGGCCTTGGTCTTGACGCCCGCGGCGTCCGAACCGGCTTCGGGCTCCGAGAAGAGCTGGCACCAGACGATGCCGTCGCGCATGGCGCCGTTGACCCAACGCTCGGCCTGGATCTCCGAACCGTGCTGGATGATCGTGAGGATGTTCCAGGCGGTGATGCCGTACTGCGGCTTCTTGATGCCGGCCTTGCGGAACTCTTCTTCGATGACGAGCTGCTCGACGGGGCCCGCCTCACGGCCGTAGGGCTTGGGCCAGTGGGGCATGTGGTAGCCCTCGTCGACCAGCGCGTGACGCAGCGCGTCGCCCTCGAGACCCTTGACCTTCTCGACGAACGCCTGGACTTCCTTACGGATCTCTTCGCCCTTGGCGCCGAGGTCGATCTTGCGCTGGAGCTTGGCGCCCTTGCGGGTGAAGTCGACGACGGCTTCCTTGGCCTCGTTGGCGTCGATGATCGCCTCGAGGGCGGTAGCGCGGCGCATGTAGAGGTGCGTGTCGTGCTCCCACGTGAAGCCGATACCGCCGTGGACCTGCTGGCACAGGTTCACGCAGAGGTCGGCCGACGGAAGCGCCAGCGACGCGGCAACGGCGGCGGCGAGGCTGAAGTCGTGCTCGCCCTCGCCCTCGGAGGCCTGGATGGCGGCGTCCCACACGGCCGATGTCGACAGCTGCGTGGCGACGGCCATGTTGGCGCAGTGGTGCTTGACGCCCTGGTACATGGCAATCGGGCGGCCGAACTGGATGCGGACCTTCGAGTACTCGGCCGCCATGTCGGTGGTCTCCCGGGCGACGCCGGTGGCCTCGGCCGCGATGATCAGGCGGGCGATGTCGGTCAGCGCCTGCGCGCCGCCGGCGATCACGGTGCCCTCGGCGCCGTCGAGCGTGACGCGGGAGGACTTGCGGCTCAGGTCGATGTTGGCCGGGGTCTCGATGGTCACGCCGGCGCCCTTGGCGTCGATCAGCACGAGGTCGTTGCCGGCCTTGAGCAGGAGCGTGTCGGCGAAGTTGGCCGACAGGACCACGGCGGTGCCGCTGGCCTTGTTGCCCGACAGCGAAACGCCGGCGCCGATCGAGAACGCACCCTGACGGGAGCCGTCGGCGAACGAGGGGAGCAGTTCCTTTTTGGTGGCGTCGTCGCCGACCGCGTTCAGCGCAGCGGACACGATGGCCGTCGGGACGAAGGGTCCCGGGGCGATCGCGGCGCCAAGCTCTTCGGCGAGGATCGAGAGTTCGAGCAGGCCGTAACCGGAGCCGCCGTACTCCTCAGGGAGGTGCAGGCCGGGCCAACCCATCGAGACGAGCTCGGCCCAGAACGCCGGCAGCCCGTCCTCGGCGCCGTTGGTGAGGTCACGCGCAATGGAACGGGTCTTGCGGGCGGTCAGAAAGTCAGAAGCGGTCTCCGCAAGAGCGCGGTGATCATCGGTAAGTGCGATCGACATACCAGAGAGTATGGTCCACCCGGAAAGATTCTGCACAAGGGAGCAAATCGATGGAAATCAAGGGCAAGAAGGCCGTCGTCTTCGGCGGCGCGTCGGGTATGGCGAACGCCTCCGCTCGCATGCTCAAGGAAAAGGGCGCCGAGGTTGCGATCGTCGACCTGAACAAGGAAGCCGGCGCGGCTGCGGCCAAGGAGCTGGGCGGCCCCTTCTACGAGCTCAACGTGATGGACGAGGAAGCGGTTGACGCGACGTTCGCCGCCCTCAAGCAGGACCTCGGCGGTCTGCACATCATGGTCAACACGACCGGCACCGGTAACGCCCGTCGCACGCTCTCCAAGGACGGGCCCTTCCCGCTGAAGGACTTCCGCTTCCTCGTCGAGCTGAACCTGATCGCGACGTTCAACCTCACCCGTCTGTCGGCTGACCTCATGCAGCACAACGAGCCCGAAGACGACGAGCGCGGCGTCATCATCAACACCGCCTCGATCGCCGCGTTCGAAGGCCAGATCGGTCAGGTCGCCTACACCGCTTCCAAGGCCGCCATCGCCGGCATGTGCCTCACGATCGCCCGTGACCTCGGTGGTCTCGGCATCCGCTGCCTCGCCATCGCCCCGTCGCTCTTCGCGACTGGCCTCACGCAGGGCATCCCGGACGAGTACGCCGCAGTCCTTACCAAGGACGCTGCGTTCCCGAAGCGCCTCGGCCGCCCCGACGAGTACGGCAAGCTCGCCGTCGCCATCGTCGAGAACGCGATGCTGAACGGTCAGTGCCTGCGCCTCGACGCCGGCACCCGCTTCGCCCCCAAATAACTCGCAGCACCCTCTGACTCTTCCCGGGTTTCCGTCAGCCACTGACGGAAACCCGGGAACAGTCGCGTCTAGGTCCGGTTGCGCTCGGCGTAGCGCTTGAGCGCGCCGGCGGCGCCGGTGAGGAAGGCGCTGAGTTGTTCGTCGACGAACGCGGGGTCGTCGGCTTCGTAGGTCGAGGTCCATTCGAGCGCGCACGAGTTGTCGTCGATCGGCGTGACGGTGATGCGGCCGTGGTAGTCGGTGCACGGGAACGGGTTGCCGTCGATCAGGCCGTATTGCATCGTCCGCGTCTGCGGGTCGAGTTCCTCGCACACCTCGGTGGCGATGCCACTCGGCAGCGTGACCTTGCGGATCGCGCCCACGCCCTCGCCCTCGAGCGCGACCTCGACGCCCATCCAACGGTTGTCGCCGAAGGCGCTGAACAGCGCGTAGACCTCGTCGGCCGAAGCATTGATCGTGTCGCGGTGCGTGGTGACAGGCATGGCGCGAAATCTAGGAAAAAGTTTCGCGAGGATGTCGAGAACGCCGAACCGGCTCCGTCTACGTGGTGAGACCGGCCGACGGGGCCGGGTCATCCAAGGAGAGACACCATGGCGAAGTACCTACTGCTGAAGCACTACCGGGGCGGCAAGGCGCTCGACTGCGCGCCCATGTCGGAGTGGACGCCGAACGAGGTCGAGGATCACATCCAGTTCATGCGCGACTTCGCCGCCAAGCTCGAGGGCACCGGCGAGTTCGTGGCGGCTGAAGCCGTGTCGACCGACGGCGTGTGGGTGCGCGGCGACGGCGAAGGCAAGGCGCCGGTCGTCGACGGGCCGTTCGCGGAAACCAAGGATCTCATCGCGGGCTGGATGATCATCGACGTCGACAGCTACGACCGCGCGATCGAACTCGCAGGCGAGCTTTCCGACGCCCCGGGCCCGAACGGCGATCCGATCCACGAGTGGCTGGAGCTGCGTCCGGTCATGTCGATTCCGGACAACGACTTCCACGGGTAGTGGACGACGCAGCGCTGCGAGCGCTGGTCCCCCGAGCACTGAGCGTCCTCGTCGGTCGTGGAGCGGACTTCGCGACCGCCGAGGACGCCGTGCAAGAAGCGTTCCTCCGAGCTCTCGATGCAACGGAGGAGCCGGCGGATCTCGGCGCGTGGCTGACGACAGTCGCGTGGCGCGCGTTCCTCGACATGACACGTTCGGACAAGGCCCGACGAGACCGCGAGGTGCGCGTCGACGCCGAGCCCGCGTCCGGCGACGTACCCGACGCCGACGACACACTGCACCTCTACTTCCTGTGCGCGCATCCATCGCTCACGCCCTCATCCGCCGTCGCGCTCACGTTGCGGGCCGTGGGCGGCCTGACGACGAAACAGATCGCGCAGGCGTATCTCGTGCCCGAAGCCACGATGGCGCAACGCATCAGCCGGGCCAAACGCATCGTGGCCGACGCCGAGCTGCAAGGACCGGGCGACGTGCGAACGGTGATGCGCACGCTCTATCTCGTGTTCAACGAGGGCTACACGGGCGACGTCGATCTGGCCGCCGAGGCGATTCGCCTGACACGCGAGCTCGCGAGCCTCGCCGACGAGCCTGAGGTCGACGGATTGCTGGCGCTCATGTTGTTGCACCATGCGCGTCGCGCCAGCCGAACCCGAGCGGACGGGGCGATCGTCGCGCTCGCCGAGCAAGACCGGAATCGTTGGGACACCGCCATCATCGGCGAGGGTGTCGAGATCCTGCAGCGTGCGCTGGCGCGGGACCGGTTGGGCGAGTACCAAGCGCAGGCCGCGATTGCCGCGCTGCATGCCGATGCCCGCCACGTCGAGGAGACCGACTGGGTGCAGATCGTGGAGTGGTACGACGAACTGCTGCGGCTGACCGACACACCTGTCGTCCGTCTGAATCGTGCGGTCGCGATCGGTGAAGCGGTCGATGCCGAAGCCGGACTCGACGCGCTGCGCGCGGTCGAGAGGTCGGTACCGCGTCGCGACGCGGTCGCCGCGTACCTGCACGAGAAGAACGGTCAACTCGCAGAGGCGGTCGGCCTGTACGTCGCCGCGGCCCAAACCGCACCAAGCGTGGCCGAACGTGACCACCTCACCCGGCAGGCCGCGCGCGTCAACCAGGCGCTCAGGGGAAACCCTTAGGCGCGCAGGGAAATACCTGATTCTCAGGTGTGACACCTCTTCCTTAGGATGCTGCGCATGGCAACCAAAACTGACGTGGTCGCGGCGCGCACCCTTGGCGCCGTCAAGATGTACGGCTCCGGAGAAACCGAAGTAACCGCGCTGCGCGGCGTCGACGTCACGTTCGGTCGCCAGGAATTCACCGCAATCATGGGTCCGTCCGGTTCGGGCAAGTCGACGCTCATGCACTGCCTCGCCGGTCTCGACCGTCTCACCAGCGGCCAGATATTCATCGGCGACATCGACCTCGGCTCGCTCAGCGAGACGGAGATCACGCAGTTGCGCCGTGACCAGATCGGGTTCGTGTTCCAGGCCTTCAACCTGGTGCCGACGCTCACTGCCATCGAAAACATCACGCTGCCCGCCGACCTCGCCGGTCGCAAAGCCGACCCGTCACTGATCGATCGCATCGTGGGCACGATGGGGCTGAAGGAACGCTTGAAGCATCGTCCCGGTGAACTGTCGGGCGGCCAGCAGCAGCGTGTCGCTGTGGCCCGAGCGCTGGCCAACCGGCCGTCGATCGTGTTCGCCGACGAGCCCACCGGCAACCTCGACTCGGCTACATCGGCCGAGATCCTCGAGTTCTTGCGCGGCGCGACCACCGAGTTCGACCAGACCATCGTGATCGTCACCCACGACGCCATCGCGGCGTCCTACGCCGACCGCGTGCTGTTCCTCGACGACGGCCAGATCGTCGACGAGATGCAGAAGCCGACCCCGACCAAGGTCCTCGACCGCATGAAGAAGTTCCGCGCCTGATGTTCAAGCTCAGTCTGCGCAACATCGCCGACCACAAGGGGCGTTTCGTGATGACGGCGCTTGCCGTCTTCCTCGGGGTCTCCTTCGTGGTCTCGTCGTTCGTGTTGAGCGACACGATCAAGGCCACGTTCCGTTCGTTGTTCGGCGAGGCCAATCAGAACGTCGACCTCGTGGTGCGGACCAAAGGCGGGTTCGACACCGGCCCCGGTGGCATCCAGCACGCCCCGCTGCCGGCCGCGGCGGTAGAGCAGGTCAAGCAGGTGCCGGGCGTCGAAGACGCCGAGGGCCCGGTGCAGGGCATCATCCCAGCGCTGCTCGACCCCAAGGGCAAGCAGGTGCCGAACAACGGTCCGCCCACCATCGGCTTCAGCTGGGGTCCGAGTACCAAGCTCAATCCGTTCACCGTCGCCGAAGGCCACAAGCCCGGCCCCGGCGAGGTCGCGCTCGACCAGGTCACCTACGAGAAGTTCGGTTTCAAGGTCGGGACGATGATCGACGTGCAGCTCGTTTCCGGCGCCGCCAAGTTCCCGCTCGTCGGCGTCATCAAGTACGGCAAGTCCAAGGGCTTCGGCGGCGCTCATGTCCTGGCCTTCGACGACGAAACGGCTCGGAAGGCGCTCAACCGCGAGGGCCTGGTCGACAAGGTGCAGATCGTTCTGGCCCCGGGCACCAAGGCCGCCGACGTGAAGACCGCGATCCTGCAGCGCGCGCCGGCGGGCGTTGTGGAGGTCGTGAGCGGCGCCCAGGTCGCCAAGGAAGACGCCTCGACCTTCGAGGTCCTCGCCAGCGTCATCGGCGGCGTGTTGCTTGCGTTCGCAGGTGTCGCGCTGTTCGTGTCCGCGTTCTACATCTTCAACACGTTCAACATCATCCTCGGCCAACGAACCCACGAACTCGCGCTGCTGCGGGCCGTGGGCGCGTCGCCCAAACAGGTGCGTCGCTCGGTGATGACCGAATCACTCGGGCTCGGGGCGATCTCGGCGGTCATCGGCGTCATCGGTGGACTCGGCCTTGCGTCGTTGTTGCAAAAGGTGATGGACGCGCTCGGATTCACGCTCCCCGCCGGCAGCCCGATCCTGAAGCTGCGCACGGTGATCATCGGACTGGTGATCGGAGTCGGCGTCACCTTCCTCGCGTCGGTCGTGCCGGCGTTCCGCGCGTCGACGGTCGCGCCGCTCGCCGCCTTGCGCGACGACGCGTCGTTGCACACCTTCAACGGTCGGCGCCGGTTCATCGTCGGCATCGTGATGACCGCACTCGGTGCGCTCATCCTGGCCAACGGCCTGTTCCTGGCCGACGAAACCCGAGCCGTGCTGAGCAGCCTCGCCTTCGGTGCGATCTTCATCTTTCTCGGCGTGTCGATGCTCAGCGCGCTCGTGGCCGGTCGCGTCACCACGTTCCTGGGCCAGCCCGTCAAGGCGCTCATGGGCACGTCGGGCCGGCTCGCCCGCGACAACGCGGCGCGCAACCCACAGCGCACTTCGTCGACGGCATCCGCTCTCACCATCGGCCTCGCCCTCGTGACGATGGCAACGATCGTCGGCGCGTCAATCAAGGCCTCGGTGCAGGAGGCGACCAAGCAGTCGGTCACCGCGCAGTACTTCGTGGCGCCTGGTTCGAGCTTCGGCTTCGGCTTCAGCCCGACCGTCGCCCAACGCATCGCGAAGCTCCCTGAAGTCGCCGCCGTGTCGCCGGTTCGCTTCGGCGCTTTCAAATTCCACGGCGCAACCAAAGACGTCACTGCCGTCGACCCGGCGACGGCCGAAGGCCTGTTCGACCTCGACTTCGTGTCGGGCCGCCCGTCGGACCTCGCCGACGATTCGATCCTGGTGCAGTCGGACCCGGCGACCGACCTCAACCTGAAGGTCGGATCGAAGATCGACGTGGAGTTCTCCCGAACCGGCAAGAAGATCTTCACTGTCGCCGGCATTTACAACGAGGCGTCGCTCGCCGGGAACTACGTGATCTCGCTCGGCGCGTTCAACGCCAACTACAGCGACCAACTCGACCAGTTCGTCGGGCTCAACGCCAAGCAGGGTGTGAGCCAGGCGCAACTCGCGCAGTCGATGCGGCCGATCTTCGACGACTTCCCGCAGCTGCAGCTCAAGGACCGTGACCAGTTCATCGCAAGCTCGGGCGGCGAGGTCGACCAGCTCCTCATCATCATCAACGTCTTGCTGATGCTTGCGATCCTGATCGCCGTTCTCGGCATCGCCAACACGCTGGCGCTGTCGGTGCTCGAGCGGATCCACGAGATCGGCCTGCTGCGCGCCGTCGGCATGACCCGTCGCCAGACCCGCCGGATGATCCGGTGGGAGGGCGCGATCGTGTCGGCCTTCGGGGCGACGGTCGGTGTCGTGGTCGGCATCGTCTTCGGCTTGGCCGCGCTGCAGGCGATGCCCGAGTCGTTGATCACGGCGACCCGCGTGCCGATCCCCAGCATGGTGTTCCTGCTGATCTTCTCGATCGTGGCCGGTCTGCTGGCGGCGATCTTCCCCGCGCGCCGGGCCGGCAAGCTCGACGTTCTTGCGGCCATCGCGTCCGAATAGCTGCTAGATACCAGCGGTATATGGCTGACTCTGTCTTTCTCGATTGCCGCATGGAAGTCACGCGACCCATGCCTGATTCCGCGCCGAACGTGATCTACGACATCGTGCGTTCGCCCGCCGGACACGTCGCCATCGATGCGTCGGGCATGTTGCAGGACTTCACCGGCGAGCCGGCGGAGAACGTCGGTGACACCTTCGTCGTGCACATGGATCGCGAATCACTCAACGACTTCCCGATGGGCAAGTACGACGTGACGGTGCGCTTCATCACGCTGGACAAGGACAAGGAAGTCGCGTGGGATCTCGGCGACAACGCGCTCGGGCTCAAGCACTACTACGGCTACCGCATCGAACCCGATGGCAACGGCGGCTCGATCGTGACGTCGTTCTACGACTGGTCGTTGATCCCCGACGACTGGAAGGAACGCTTCCCGATCATCCCCGACACCGCGCTGCGGGCAACGCTGGGCATCCTCGAACGGACTGCACGCAAGGGCCTGTAGTCCGATGGCGACCGAACAGATCGAGGCCGACAAGATCGATCTCGCCGCGCTCGGCGCGTGGATGGACACGCAAGGCCTCGGCGCGGGAAAACCGATCGAGAACCTGACGCCGCTCGCAGGTGGCACGCAGAACGTGATGGTGATCTTCGAGCGCGGCGGACGTCGGTTCGTGTTCCGGCGTGGCCCGTGGCACCTGCGGCCGCGCTCGAATGCACAGATCCTGCAAGAGATGACGGTGCTGCGGGCCCTGGCCGGCACCGACGTCCCGCATCCGGGCTTCATCGCCGGCTGTGACGAGGAAGGCGTCGTCGGCGACGGCGTGTTCTATTTGATGGAGCCCGTCGACGGATTCAACCCGTCGGTCGAGTTGCCACCGCTGCACGCGGGCTCGCGCGAGGTTCGGCACGCGATGGGGCTTTCCGCGGTGGACGCGATCGCGTCACTGGGTGCGGTCGACTACCTCGCGGTGGGCCTCGATGGGGTCGGTCATCCTGAAGGCTTCCTCGAACGACAGGTTCCGCGTTGGCTCAGCGAACTCGAGGGCTACGCCAAGCACGAGGGTTATCCCGGGCCGGAGATCCCCGGCGTCGACGACGTCGCCACATGGCTCGAGGCGAATCTGCCGGCCTCGTCGTACACGCCGGGCATTTCGCACGGCGATTACCACCTGTCCAACATGATGTTCCGATACGACTCGCCCGACGTCGCGGCGATCGTCGACTGGGAGATGTCGACCATCGGCGACCCGCTGCTCGACCTCGGTTGGTTGCTCGCGACGTGGCCGGCACCCGGCCAGTTCTCCATCGGCGGCAACCTGGGCGACGGGCTGCCGTCGCCGGCCGAGCTGGTGGCCCGCTACGCCGAGCGTTCGACGCGCGACCTGTCCGCGGTGAACTGGTACGAGGTGATGGCCTGTTTCAAGCTCGGCATCGTGCTCGAAGGCACCCACGCCCGAGCCTTCGCCGGCAAGGCGCCCAAGGCGATCGGCGACATGTTGCACGCATCGACGCTCGGCCTGTTTGCCCGGGCCGTGCAGCGCATCAAGGAGTCCTGATGCCCGACGGGTTGCTCGACGTCGGCGACGGGCAACTCGTCTACTGGGAAGAACACGGCGCACCCGACGGCGTGCCGATCGTGGTTCTGCACGGCGGTCCGGGCTCCGGCTCGTCGCCCGGTCATCGCGCGTTCTTCGACCTCAACCGCTTCCGCGTCATCCAGTTCGACCAGCGCGGATGTGGCCGGTCCACGCCGCACGCGTCGGACCCGTCGATCGGCTTTGCGTACAACACGATCGGCCACCTGATCGACGACGTCGACCGATTGCGCGTGGTGATGGGCGTCGAACGATGGCTCGTGTTCGGCATGTCGTTCGGTTCGACGCTCGGGCTCGCCTACGCGGAGACGCATCCCGATCGGTTGCTCGGTCTCGTCGTCGCCGGCGCCGCGCTCGGCAGCCGCGCCGAGGTCGACTGGCTGTACCAAACGATTGCGCCGCTGTTCCCCCAGGAGTGGGAGGCATTCACCGAGGGCCTGTCTCCCGAGGAGCGGGCGTTCGTGGTCGCGGCGTACCGCGACAAGGTGAACGACAGCGATCCGGTGGTGCGGGCGAAGTTCGCGCGGCGCTGGACGGAGTGGGACTGGTTCACCGCATCGGTGGATCCGTCGCCCATGCCGGCCCATTGGCAGGATCCCGACTTTCAGCTCGCCCGGGCCCGGATCTGCACGCACTACTTCACCGGCGACGTGTTGTTGGCCGGCGAGCAGCTGCGTCGTGCTCATCATCTGGAGCGGTTGCAGCAGGTGCCGGGCGTGATCATCAACGGGAGACTCGACATGCAATGCCCGCTGGCGAACGCGCTGGAGCTCCACCGGCTCTGGCCCCGCAGCGAACTCGTCATCGTCGAAGACGCCGGCCACTCGGTGGGGGACACGGGGATTCCGCCGGCGATCACCGCCGCTGCGGAACGGTTGGCCGGCTTCTAGAGATCGGCGATGCGCGGCACGATGTCGGCGCCGATGCGTTCGACGAACGCGACGGGGTCGCCTTGTCCCGGCGCGAAGTCGACGAGGCTGACGCCCAGCGCGGCGTATTGCTCGGCGTGGCGCATGAAGGCGTCGGGGTCACCGAGCGGATCGCCGATGTAAAGCACGGTCTTCTTGATCGCGTCGTAGTCGCGGCGCTCGTTGTCGCAGTGCGAGCGCAGGACCTCGAGCTTCTTCGCCACGTCGGCCACGTCGAACGCAAACAGGTTGCAGGCGTCGGCGTACTTGGCGACGAGCTTCAGCGTCTTCTTTTCGCCGCCGCCTCCGATGAGAATCGGCGGGTGTGGCGCGCTGATCGGCATGGGGTGACACAGCGTCTCGGCGAGCTGGTAGTGCTTTCCGTTGTAGGGCCCGGTGTCGTCGCTCCACATCTGCAGGCAGATCTGCAGCGCTTCTTCGAGCCGCTCGAAGCGTTCGCTGACCGGCGGGTAGGGCACGCCGAGCGCGAGGTGCTCGCGCTCGTACCACGCAGCGCCGATACCGAGTTGGGCTCGTCCGCCCGAGAGCACGTCGAGTGTCGTGACGATCTTGGCGAGTAGTCCCGGGTGGCGGTAGGTCACGCCCGTCACGAGCAGGCTCAGGCGCATCTTCTCGGTGATGCCGGCGATGTAACCCAAGGCCGTGTAACCCTCGAGCATCGGGTCGGTCCGCGGCGCCATGTGCTCCATCTGGAACCAGTGGTCCATGAAGGTGAAGCTCGCGACGCCACCGGCCTCCGCGGCCTTCGCTGTCGCGGCCACGGTTGAGGCGATGGACTCGGTCCCGCCCTCGAAGTCGAACCGGATCTGATGGATGCCGACGTGCATGCGGCGAGCCTATGTTGGCGGCGCATGGCCGAGAACTGGGACGACTACGCAGGCGAATACGAAGCGAAGTTCGAAGAGGTCACGGGGTACTACGCGCCTCACTTCGTCGACTGGGTGAACCCGCGCGGTCGGGCGTTCGTCGTCGTCGACATCGGTTGCGGTCCCGGCGTGGTGTCGATGGCGCTGGCGGAACGCGGCGCGCGCGTCATCGGCGTCGACGTCAGCGAAGCGATGATCGCTCGGTTGAAGGCGCGCGCCGCCGAGCGCGGGTTTTCGTCCCGGGTCGAGGGGCTGCTCGCATCCGGCGAGAACACCGGCTTGGGTGAGCGCGCCGCGCATGCGTGTGTGTCGAGCTTCGGGATCATCTTCTGCCCGGACGTCGACAAGGCGCTCGCCGAGATGTTCCGCATCACGACTGGTGGTGGACCGTTGATGATCACGGCGTGGACCACGGAGGCGAACAATGGCTGGACCTCTTTGTTGCCTGACAACTACGAGTCCATTCTCGGCTTCGCCGTGCCGCGCCGCTCGAACCTGCGATGGGATTCGCGCGACGAGCTCTGGTCGGCGCTCGAACGGGCGCAGTGGAACGACGTGCAGATCGACACGTTGTCATCGATTCCCACCGTGTATCCCTCAGCCGAGGCGGTACGCGGTTCGTTCGACACGCCGCCCGCAAAAGAGACACTCGCCGCGCTGACACCGGAGCAACAGATGCAGTTGCAGGACTACGTCGTGGCCATGGCACGCGAGCGCTTCGGTGACGGGGAAGTGCCGCTGCCGCGTGAAGCCTGGATCGCGCGAGGGCGCGCCTAACGCAGCTTCAACTTCGCCCGCGGCTCGACACGACCGCGGCCGACACCGTCGATCACGTAGAGCCCTTCGTTGATCCCGACCACATAGAGCCGGTCGAGGTCGGGGCCGCCGAACGTGACGTCGGTCGGGTGCTCGAAGGGCAGATCGATGGTGCCCTCGTGGCCGTTCGTGGTGAAGCGCACGAGCTGGCTGCGACCGGGCAGCGCGCACCACAGTCCGTCCCGGTCGTCGAGGGTGGCGCCGTCGGGCACGCCGCCGCCGAGCGCGTCCATGTCGCCGAAGACGCGACGCGGGCCGACGGCACCGCTCGACGGCTCGTAGTCGTAGGCGTAGTAGTGCTTCGAGCTGTCGCCGATGATGAGCGTCATCTGGCCGTCGAGCACGGCGACGGTGGGACCGTTCGTGTTGGAGATGTCGTCGTCGATCAGCTTCCACGTGTCGGTGGTCGGCTGGTACCACCAACTCGACCCTTCGGCGGGCCCGAGATTGAGCTTGCCGGTGATGAGGTTGCCGTCGAAGTCGGCGACCATGTCGTTGGCCCGTCCGTCGAGCTCGGCTGGGTACGCGGACAAAAGGTCGTCGGACTGCTTGTCGACGTCGACGACATGCAGACCGTCGTCCATCGTCACGACCAATCGACCGTCGGGAGCGGCGACCATGCCGCTCGGAAGCTGGGCGACGGTCATCGTGTTGAGCTCGGCGCCGTCCTCGTCCAGCCAGTGGATGGCCATGCCGAGGGTGTCGACGAAATAAAGGCGATGTTCGTGTTCGTCCCACACCAGGCTCTCGCCCCAGTGCAGTTGGAAGTCGCCGACCCGTTCGATGTTCACCGCGAGTGTCTACAGGAATGCACGAGGCGTCACGGGAGTTGCACTGACCATGCGAAAGACACACGACAAGCGGGGGTCACGAACGAGGCACGTCTTTCCATGCCGATCCCTTGAAGGGATCCGGTTCACGCGGCAGTCCAAGGACTCGCTCGCCCACGATGTTGCGCTGAATCTCGGAAGTTCCACCCTCAATCGAGTTGGCCCGCGTCCGCAGTAACTCGCGGACGTAGCCCGGGATCTCGTCGTCGTCGGCAGCCCAGGCGACGCCGCGAGCGCCGAGCAGTTCGATCGCGATGACTTGCAGGAGTTGGTTTGTGCGCGCCTTCGCGATCTTGGTGGCGGAGCCGTGAATGCGACGAGCCGCGGTGAGTTCGAGCACGCGCGCTTCGACATAGGCGCGCATCACCGTGTCGCGTTGCGCGCCCGTCACGCCCACGTGTCTAGCCAGCTCGAGGACGTCGCCGATGGTCTTGCCGCCGAGAATCTCGTCGGACGCCTTCTTCTTTTTCTTCACGCCCGACAGCGCGAAGCGTTCGGCGCCGAGCGTCGTCTGCGTGGCGCGCCACCCGTCGTTGAGATCTGAAATGCGGAACAGGTCGGGCACGCGCACGTCGGTGAGGAACACCTCGTTGAACTCGAACTCACCGGTCATCTGCACGAGCGGACGGATCTCGACGCCCGGGGCGCGCATGTCGAGCCCGAAATACGTGATGCCGGCGTGCTTGGCCGCGGTCGGATCGGTGCGGGCGAGTGTCATCGCCATTTCCGACTCGTGCCCGTACGTGGTCCACACCTTCTGGCCGTTGAGGATCCACTCGTCGCCGTCGCGCACTGCCGTGGTCGCGAGAGAAGCGAGATCGGAGCCGGCGCCCGGCTCGCTGAAGAGCTGACACCACCGTTCCTCCCCTGACGCGATCGGTGGGAGGAAGCGGCGCTTCGTTTCTTCGGAGCTGTGCTGGAGAATCGTCGGCGCGGCGAGTACGAACCCCGATCCGCGGGGCTGGCGCGGCAGTTCGCGTTCGTCGAGTTCGGCGTAGACCTCCAGCGCTTCGGCTTCGGTCAGGCCCCGGCCGCCGTACTCCGTCGGCCAGTGCGGCGCAACCCATCCCGCCTCGCCGAGCTTGCGGACGAAGCCGGGGTTGTCGGTGACGGGCGTGTTCGCTTCGATGAAGTCGCGTAACTCGTCGAGGAAACCCACGCGGCGAAATCTAGGGCGCCGACCGATGATCGTCCGCCCGGAATATTCAGCCTGTGATTTTTACGTGCAAAGACCGCACCCAAAAATCACAGGCTGAACGACGACTTAGGCGGGGACGGGTTGGGCGCCGCGGACGAGCTTGCCGGGGAGGGCGCCGGTTGCGACGCCGTCGCGATAGGTCTCGACGCCGCTGACGATCGTGTGCTTGTAGCCCGACACGGGCTGCAGCAGACGGCGGCCGCCGGCGGGAAGGTCGTGGTGAATCTCGGGCGGGGACAGGCGCAGGTTGTCGAAGTCGATGACGTTCACGTCGGCCTTGTAGCCGGGGGCGAGGACACCGCGGTCGAAGAGGCCGACGGTCTCGGCCGTATCACGGCAGTGCTGCTGCACGAGGTACTCGAGCTCGAACTTGCCCTCTGTACGATCGCGGCCCCAGAGCGTGAGCAGCGTCGTGACGAACGACGCGTCGCAGATCGTACCGACGTGTGCGCCGCCGTCGCCGAGTCCGGGCACGGTGTTCGCATCGGCGAGCATCTCGCGCACGACGTCGAGGTTCTTGCCGACGTAGTTCAAGAACGGCGTGTACAGCAGCGCCCGTCCGTCGTTCTCGAGGATGAGTGAGTACGCCATCTCTTGCGGCGACACGCCCGCACGCTCGGCGTACGCGGCGACGGAGTTCTCGGGCTTCGGCTCGTAGTCCGGCGGGTCGCCCAGGACGTAGATGTTCTCGAAACCGAATAGCCCGTTCGTGCCTTCGGCGGCGGCCAGCACGGCCGCACGGCGGTCATCGTCACGCAGCGCAGCGACGCGCTCCTCGAGCGGGAGCGAAGCGATCTCCATGTAGGCCGGGTTGCCGATGAATGGATTCATCGAGGCTTGCAGGCCGAGCATCAGCCCGACGGGTCGCGGGGCGACCTGGCCCCGCATGCGCAGACCATCGGCGTTGCCCTGGGCGAGCCCGTCGAGCAACGCCTGCCACTGGTCCGGGAACACCATGTTCTGCGCGAGCGAGATCGAGATCGGTCGACCCGACTCTTCGGCCATGGCGCGCACGGTGCCGAACTCGTCCTCGACGTCGAAGAAATCCGAGACCACCTGCAACACGCCCTTGCCGGCGGCGCCCAGCGCCGCGGCTATGCCGACGAGTTCCGCACGCGGCGCCTTGAGCGTGGGCGTCGGCTCGCCCTTTGTCGTGCGGTGATTACGAGTGCGCGACGTGGTGAAGCCGAGCGCGCCCGCCTCGACCGCTTCGGCCGCGAGGCGACCCATCTCGGCGATCTCCTCGGCCGATGCCTCTTCGCCGCGTCCACCCCGGTCGCCCATCACGTACAGACGCAACGGCCCGTGCGGGACCTGCGCGGCGAAGTCGATGTCGTGCGGCTTGGTCTCGAGCACGTCGAGGTACTCGCCGAAGCTCTCCCAGTCCCACGAGAGCCCTTCGTGAATGGCGGTGCCGGGGATGTCCTCGACGCCTTCCATCAGCTCGACGAGACGATCGCGGTCCTCGGCCCGCACGGGTGCGAAGCCGACACCGCAGTTCGTCATGACGACCGTCGTCACGCCGTGCAGCGACGAGGGCTGCAGTCGCTCGTCCCACACGGCCTGTCCGTCGTAGTGCGTGTGGATGTCGACGAAGCCCGGCGTGACGAGCATGCCGGTCGCGTCGATCTCCTGCTCGCCGGTCTCGTCGACGCGGCCGACCTCGACGATGACGCCATCCCTGATGGCGACGTCGGCGGTGCGAGCCGGCGCACCGGTACCGTCGATCACTGTTCCGTTACGGATGACGATGTCCATCACTTCACTCCCAGGCTTCGCTCGAGCGACACCCCGTACTGCGTCAGCGCAGCGACGATGTCGACCGATGGGTCCAGCAACCATTGCATGGTGACGCCACGCATGACGCCGAGAAACTCGGTCGCGAACGCGTCGGGGTCGATGTCTTTGCGCACACCGGTGCGCACGTACCCCGCGATCGACGCGCGCTCGCGCGTATGCAGCTTCGCGATCGTGTCGCGCACCGCCGGAACCGGTCCGTCGGCTTCGCGCAACAACGCGTAGTACGCGCGAATCGATTGCGGCGACCGTTCACACGCGTCGAGGTACGCAGCCAACAGCGCCTGCAACGCCGGCACGCCCGTTTGCTCCTTGGTCCTCGGATGCAGTTCGTTGGTGTTCCAAGCGCCGAGGATTCGTTTGATGATCTCCCACAACAGGTTCTCCTTGCTGCCGAAGCGCTGCGTGACCAGACCGCGCGAGTACCCGGCGCGCTCGCCGATCGCGGCGAGCGTCGTGCGGTCGTACCCGCGCTCGGCGATCAAGTCGATCGCAGCGTCGATGAGCGCGCGATCAGAAGCGGCAACGCGTTCGGCTTGGGTCGGCATTCGCTAGACGAGCGTCGACGTGTCGATCTTGTAGAGGTCCACGACGTTGCCCCGCAGGATGTCGGACCGCTGCTCGTCGGAGAGTTGCGCGGTGTGCTCACGCAACAGGTCCTGCGACCACGGCCACGTCGAGTCCGAGTGCGGGAAGTCGTTGGCCCACATGAGGCGCTTGGAGTTCATGGCGTCGGCGAAACGGAATGCGGTCCAGTCGTCTTGGAACGTCACGAAGATGTTCTCGGCGAAGTACTCGCTGGGCTTCTTCGACAGCTGTTGGCCCGGCGGCAGCCAGTAACGGTGACGGTTGAAGGCGTGGTCCATTCGATACATGAAGTGCGGCACCCAGCCCGCGTCGGCCTCGACGCACACGAGCTTGAGGTCGGGGTGGCGTTCGAACACGCCGCCCAGCACGAACATCGCCATGATGTCCTGACAGCCGCGCACAGTCGACAGGAACGAGCTCATTGCCGGGCCTCGAACCTGCTCACTGCGAGTCGTGAGGATGTGGAACGACAGCGGCAGTTCGAGCTCGATGGCGGCTTCCCAGAACGGGTCGTAGATGGGGGAGTCGTAGTCCTCGACGGCGGGGACGCCCGGCATCATCACGCCGCGCAGGCCGAGGGCCTTGATGTTCTTGAGGTCCTCGATGCCTTCCTCAGGCGAGCGCATGGCCGTCTGGCCGCACCCGAGCAGACGGTCGGGATGCGCGCCGCAGTACTCAGCAATCCATCGGTTGTAGGCCTCGAAGCAGGCGCGCTTGTAGTCGTAGTCACGGTGGTTGCACAGCACCATGCCGACCGTCGGATAGATCACCTCTGCCGCCACACCATCACGCACCTGCTCGGCCATACGCGCTTCCGGATCCCAGCCCCCGCGATGCAGCTCGTCGAACTTCACTCCGAGCACGCGGATCTCTTCCGGCGGCTTGCCGGCGGCGGCGACGAGGCCCATCGGCACCGGCTTGTTCATGCCGTCGACGACGAAGATGTCGCCGACGTTTTCACCACCGTTCACCATCTTCGGCGCCTTGTCGCGCCACGCCGGATCGATGTAGTCGATGTAGGTGTTCGCCGGCTCCGTGATGTGGGAGTCGGCCGAAATGATCCCCGGCATTACCGGCGCGTCAGCCATCCGGGCACCCTACGCAGTTACTTGTTGCATGACAAGTAAAAGTTTTGCGCCAGACTGGGAGCAATGGGGGCGGGGGTGACCAAGCGAGTCGTGGCGCGTGTGCACGCAGCGAACCTCGGCGGCGTCCTGCTCAACAGCCTGACGCCGATCACGGCGGCGTCGTCGCTGGCGTCGAAGAACATCTACCGGTGGACCGGCGTCCAGGCCGTCTACATCATCGCGGCGCTGACCGTCGGCACGATCGTGGTGGTGCGGCGGACGCGTAGCGACAATCCCGCCGACGCGCTTGGGTTGCCACGGTTCTGCGCCGCGGTCTCGCTCGCGACCTGGTTCGGCGGGGCGATCCTCAACGCCGTTCTCGCATCGGTGTCGGGCGGGTCGGATCGGGATGTGGCCGCCGTCGTCATCCGCAATCTGCTGATGGGCGCCTTGTGCGGGTCGATCTCGTTCCTGCTCGTCGAGCGCGCCATGACGCCTGTGTACGGCGAGACGTTCGCCCGCGAGGGCATCGCGCGTACAGGCCTGTCGTTGCGTACACGCTTGGTGGTCGCGTGGCTGACCGGGTCGGCGACCCCGCTCGTGTTGTTCGGATCGGTGCTGTTCGGCCAATCCGCCGCCGATCGCGCCCAACTCGCAAGCTACGCGTGGATCTACGTGCTGCTCGGTCTGATCACTGGCGCGGCGATGACGCTCACCGTGTCGGAGTCGATCGCCAATCCGATCGAGGGACTGCGTCGCGCCATCAACGAGGTCGGCGCGGGTGACCTCGACACGCACGTCGCGGTTGACGACGGCACTGAGATCGGCCAACTGCAGGCCGGCTTCAACCGCATGGTCGACGGCCTGCGCGAGCGCGACCGGCTGCATGATCTGTTCGGTCGTCACGTCGGAACCGAAGTTGCGCAGGCGGCCTTGGGCCGCGAGACGTCGTCGCTCGGCGGCGAGCAGTGCGACGCCACCGCGCTCTTCGTCGACATCACCGCCTCGACCTCGCTCGGTGAACGGCTCGCGCCGACCGACGTCGTCGCCCTTCTGAACGAGTTCTTCGCTGAAGTCGTCGCCTGCGTCACACGCGAAGGTGGCTGGGTCAACAAGTTCGAGGGAGACGCGGCGCTTTGCGTGTTCGGTCCGCCTGTCGGTCACGACGACCACGCCGATCGGGCGCTGCGAGCGGCCGCGCACATGCGCGACGGGCTGCGCGCGCTCAAGCAACGACTGCCCGCACTCGACGCCGGTATCGGCGTGGCGACGGGCGTGGTCGTCGCCGGCAATGTCGGCGCACAGGACCGCTTCGAGTTCACCGTCATTGGCGACCCGGTCAACACGGCCGCCCGCGTCAGCGAGTTGGCGAAGGGCGCGCCCGGGCGCGCCATCACGACGAAGCAGACGATTGCGGCGGCGAACGGAGCCGCAACCGGGTGGTCGCCCATCGGTCCGGTCACGTTGCGCAACCGCAGTGACGCAACGGAGTTGTACGAACTGGACTGAATCTGGGTACGTCGCTCGGTATGAGCTATGCGGAACGCCTCGATGAAGTCACCCATGACGTCGAACGACGCCTCGCTCCGGTAGAGGACGTCGTCAGCGATCGGCTCGACGATGTCGCGCACGCGATCCCGCCTCGTGCGAAGAGCGTGCTCGGCGGCGAGTGGCTCGGCCATCCGCTGCACCCGTTGCTGACCGATCTTCCGATCGGGTTCTGGACGTCGTCGTTCGTGCTCGACTTCGTCGGTAAGCGCACGGCCCGGACCTCAACGGCGATGACCGGCTTGGGCGTAGCCACTGCGGTGCCGACCATCGCGGCCGGCGTCGTCGAGTTCTCCAAGATCGAGGATCCGAAGGCAAAGCGTGAGGCGTCCCTGCACATGCTGATGAACGCAATCGCAACCGTGTTCTATGCGCTGTCCTTCGTGGCTCGACTCAAGAAGATGCGCGGGCGCGGCATTTTGTTCGGCATGCTCGGTGCGGCCGTCGCAACCGGCGGCGGGTACCTCGGTGGTCGCCTCGCCTACGAATCGACAACGGACTGAGCCGGCCAGCGCTCGGCCCACGGCGCCGCCGCTTCGAGTTGCGCGGCGAGGCGAAACAGCGTGGCCTCGTCACCGAAGGGCGCCAGGAAATGCGAGCCGATGGGTAGACCGTCGCCGTTCCAGAACAGCGGTACCGACGCAGCGGGATTACCGAGCAGGTTCGCGATCACGCCGGCGTTACGAATCATCTCGCCCGGGTTTTCCTTCATCGCTTCGAGCGTGGGCGGGGGCGTGGTGACGGTGGGGCAGAGGAACACGTCGTAGTGGTCGAAGAAGCGCGTCGCCCGACGGGCATACGCGTTGATGTCGTCCCGCGCCAGTAGCCAGTCCGCCGCGCTGATCGAACGAGCGCCCTCGATCAGGCTCATTGTCCACGGCTCGATGTCGTCGGGCTGAGCGGTGCGACCGAGACGCCGTTCCCAGTAGGCGAGGATCCACGCGGCGGCCCCGCTCATAAGAACGCCGATCGAGTTGCCCGTGCGTGCGTCGATCGGTTCGAACGCAGCTTCGACGACCGTGTGGCCGAGCCCTTCGAGCAGACCCAGCGTGTGGTCGAGCGCGGCGACGCAGTCGGGGTGCAGGTCGGTTCCCTCCGCGCTGACGCGGCTGTACGCGATCCGCAGACCTCCCGGGTCGCGGCCCACTTGGTCGAGGAACGCACCGTCGTGGGGCGGAGCCCAATACGGGTCGCCCGGAGCAGGTCCACTCGATGCATCGAGGGCGGCGGCGCTGTCACGCACCGAGCGCGTGAGCACGTGCTCGACGGCCGCGCCGCCCAGCGCGTCGCCGTACTCCGGGCCGAGAGGATTCCGGGCACGGGTGGGCTTCAAGCCGAACAGCCCACAACAGGACGCGGGGTAGCGGATCGACCCACCGGCATCGCTGGCGTGACCGATCGGCACGATGCCGGCCGCCACCGCCGCGGCCGAGCCGCCACTCGAACCGGCGGTCGTGTGGGCGAGGTTCCACGGATTGCGCGTAACGCCGAACAAGTCCGTCTCGCAGTACGGCGCCATGCCGAACTCCGGAGAGTGCGACTTGCCGATTGCGACGAGGCCGGCGCGCCGATAGCGAGCCACGAGTTCCGATTCGAACTCGGACACGACGCCGTCGACGAAGCGCGAGCCTTCTGCGAAGGCAACGCCGGGCACCTCGACGACGAGGTCCTTGAGCACCATCGGAACGCCTGCGAGCGGGCCTGTCGCAGCAGGGGCCATCTCGCGCGCGTAAGCGTCCATCGGGATGACGATCGCGTTCAACGCCGGGTTGAGCGCGGCGGCTCGTTCGAGCGCCCACTCGACCAGTTCGGTCGGCTTGGCCTCGCCGGTCTGTACCAACTCCGCCTGGGCGATTGCGTCGAGACGACCGACGGTTTGCGCATCACTCATGCATGCATTGTCACGCATGCGCGAGGGCGCGTTACGGCTAGCGCTGCGTCGCCTTCTTGATGTGGTCGCGGGCGCGATCGATCATCGCGGCGAACGGTCCCACGACCATCAGCGCCATCGGGTTTTCGCCCGCATGCGGATGCGGGTGGGTCGGAGCAAGCGGCTCGGCCGTGAGGATGTTGTCGGCGAGTTGTTGCTTGACCTCCTCGCTCAAGAACTGATCCATGTAGGGAAAGAGATCGGCTTCCTCGGCTTCGGCGTGATGCAGCACAGCATTCTTCAACTGCAGGAACGCGGCGCCCCATCCCGTCGCTTCGGTCGTCATCTGTTCGAGCTCGGTGAGCATCTGCTTTGCCTCGTTCTCTTCCTCGAGGCGCTGCATGACGCTGGTGTCCGCCGCGTCGCTGATGCTGCGGGCCAGCGGATGGACGAACATCTCCTCGACGGTTTCGTGGACGGCGAGGGTTGCTCGCAGGCAGTCGAACAATTCGGATCGGGCTTGGCCTTCGGCGGCGATGGTCTGATCGAACAGCGTCTTGATCTGCTCATGACGCTGACGCAGAAGGTCAGTTGCGGTGAGGCTGGTCTGAGTACGCATGTTGTTTCGCGTACCCAATCATCTGGGCACTACTCCGATGTGTCAGTGGCGAGAGAGTTGCACGTCGTCGCGCAAGAAGCGTGCGAATGCACCGCTTGTGATCTCTACGCGCGAGCGACCCAGACCGTGTTCGGCGATGGCCCTGTCCGCGCTCATCTCTTCCTGGTCGGTGAACAGCCCGGCGACCAAGAGGACAAGAAAGGTGCGCCTTTCGTCGGGCCTGCAGGCCGAGTGCTCGACGATGCCCTCGAGCAAGCCGGCATTGCGCGCGGCGATGTGTACGTCACCAACGCGGTCAAGCACTTCAAGTGGCACGCGGGTGGGAAGCGTCGCATCCACGACACGCCGAACCGCACCGAAGTGAAAGCGTGCCATGGATGGTTGATGCGCGAACTCGAACTCGTCGAACCCGATGTCGTCGTCGCGCTGGGCGCAACGGCGGGTCAGTCGCTGTGGGGACCGTCTTTCCGTGTGACCAAAGCGCACGGCCAGGTGCTCGAATGCTGCGGTCATCCAGCCGTCGGCACGATCCACCCTTCGGCCGTCCTGCGATCCGACCATCGCGCCTCGATGATGGAACTGTTGGTCAGCGACCTGAAGCTGGCCGCTTCGCTGTAGTTACGCGGCGGGGAACTCGTCGTCGTTGGCCTTCTTGATGGCGGCGAGCATGTCCTCCCGCACGCGCATCTTGGTGATCTGGTGGGCGTTCATGTTGAGCGCGGCGAACCGTGTCGCGGTCTCGCGGGCGACCGTCATCAGCTGATCCGGTGCGACGACGAGGTCGAGCACGCCCGCGGCGACGGCCTCGGACGGCGAGATCGGCTCGGCGAGGTCGAGCATGCGCTGCGTCGCGTTCTTCGTGAGACGGTGACGCGTCACTTCGATCGCGGCCCACGGCATCGGCATGCCGATGGCGACCTCGTTCGGGACGAGCTTCACGGGCGCGTCGATACCGATGCGGTAGTCGCCCGACAGCAGCAGGAAGAAGCCCATCGCCATGCAGTGACCCGACGCCGCGATGACGACGGGAGTCGGGAAGGAGAGCAGGCGCATCGACAACTCGAAGCCACCACGCAACATCGCCGTGGCGGCGGGGCCGGGCGTCGAAATGATGGCGAGATCAAAGCCCGCCGACAGCGCCTTCTGGTTGCCGGTGAGGATGACGGGCCCTCCGTCGGCTTCGGCCTTGTCGAGTGCGGCGTTGATCTCGGCCTGCATGTCAGGCCCGAGGGCGTTGACCTTGCCGTCGTCCATCGTGATGGTTCCGATGGTTCCGTCGAATTCGTAAGTGACCCGGCTCATGGCCGGAGAAGTTACTTAGACGGAGGGAGCAAAGCGGCTTCCATCACCGACATGACGCCGGGGGCGTAGGTGGCGATGGCGTCGGCGCCGAGCTGGGTGACTGACATCAGCAACGAGAGGTGAATCGACACCAGGCCGTTCGCGATCACGACGGGATCGATGTCGTGGCGGGCGCGGCCTTCGAGTTGTTCGGTGCGGATGCGTTCGGCGATGAGCTTGCGGAGCTCTTCGAGCGCGGGAATTTCGAGCACCCGCACGGTGACGTCGGGTTCGAGGCCGGCGAGCACGCGCTGGGCGAGGCGATGGTCGTCGATCGCGCCCACCAGCGCGAACAACAACGACGCTCGCCAGCCGTCGTCGTGGTCCATGAAATCGTGCAGGTGATCGACCGCGATCTGAATCAGGTCGGCCGCGTCCTCGTCGATCGCAGCAAGAAACAGCGCTTCCTTGTTGGGGAAGTACGCGTACACGAGCGTGCCCGATACGCCGGCCTCGCGTGCGACGTCGGCGACGGAGGTGGCGCGAAATCCGTCACGCGCGAAGCGATCGATGGCGGCACGGAGGATGGCCTGGCGAGTCTGCGCGCCCTTGGTCATGCGACGAGGATACCAGAAGAAATCAGAAAATTGAGGGATTGACTCAATCTCTCAATTCGTTTACTTTTGCAAGCATGACCGCAATCCAAAGCAGCAACCCCGAGCTTCAGATCCCGACTCGTCGCATGAACTTCGACGACGCGATCAAGACGGTCCCCAAGCACTTCGCCAAGGATGGCGACCTCGTGTCGAGCCACGTTGCCTCGGCCCTTTCCTCTGTGTTCCCCGACGGCGAGGACTTCTTCGTGAAGTCGGTTCGCTACTACCGCGATCAGATCACCGACCCGGCGCTCAAGAAGCAGGTCGGCGGCTTCATCGGTCAGGAGTCGGTCCACGGCCGTGAGCACCGCGTGCTCAACGATCACCTCGCCTCCCTGGGCTATCCGACCAAGCAGGTCGAGTGGCTGACGCTCAAGGGCCTCAACCTGCGCTGGCGCTTCGCCCCCAAGAAGTCGAGCCTCGCGATGACGGCTGCCCTCGAACACTTCACCGCCACGCTCGCCGAGCTCATCCTCAGCAACGAAGAGGCTCGCGACATGTTCGGCGACGAGACGGTCAAGAACCTCTTCCTGTGGCACGCGCTCGAAGAGGCCGAGCACAAGGCCGTTGCTTTCGACGTCTACAAGCTCGTCGGTGGTAGCGAGCGCCTGCGCGTGTTCACGATGAACCTGCTGCGCTACGGCTTCCCATTGGGTATCGGGTTCAACGTGTTGATCTCGCTGATCTTCGACAAGGAGACGTACAAGCCGGGTCGTCTCCGCAAGAGCCTCAAGCGCCTGCGCAAGTCGCCGCTGCTCAGCAAGGAAGTGTGGAACCAACTCAAGGACTACAACCGTCCTGACTTCCACCCGAACCAGTCCGACCACACCGGCCTCGTCGACAAGTGGCGGGAAGAACTGTTCGGGGCCAACGGCACGCTGAACGACAAGCTCGCCGGGATCGCCGCCGCCTGATGGAACACCTCGACGTTCTCGTTGTCGGCGCCGGCATCTCCGGGGTGGGCGCGGGCTACTACCTCCAGAAGAACTGCCCGTGGGCCGAGTACGCCATCTTCGAGGGGCGCGACTCGATGGGTGGCACGTGGGACCTCTTCAAGTACCCCGGCATCCGTTCGGACTCCGACATGCACACCCTGGGCTTCGCGTTCCGACCCTGGGACGGTGAGAAGACGATCGCCGACGGCGCCTCGATCCTGCAGTACATCAAGGACACCGCACGCGAAACCGGCGTCGAGAAGAACATCCGCTTCTCGCACAAGGTGGTCGCGGCGGACTGGTCGACCGAGGACGCCCATTGGTTGATCACCGCCGAGCGCGCCGACACCGGCGAGACCTTTCAGCTGACCGCGGGATTCTTGTTCGGCTGCACCGGTTACTACCGCTACGACAAGGGCTACACGCCGGAGTTCCCCGGCCGTGAACGCTTCCAGGGCCCGGTCATTCACCCGCAGTTCTGGCCCGAGGACCTCGACTACGAGAACAAAAACGTCGTCGTCATCGGGTCGGGCGCGACGGCCGTGACGCTGGTCCCGTCGATGGCTGACAAGGCGGCGCACGTGACGATGCTGCAGCGTTCGCCCACGTACATCGCGTCGGCGCCGGCCACGAGTCCCCTGGCCAAGATCCTGCGCAACATCCCGGGCTCGTTCGGTCAGACCGTCCTGCGCTGGGCCCTCGCGCTCGGCACGCAGGGGTCGTACTTCCTGAGCAAGCGCCGGCCCGAGATCGTGAAGGCGGCCATCCGTCGCCAGACGATCAGCTTGTTGCCCAAGGGCTACGACATGAAGCACTTCACGCCGAAGTACAACCCGTGGGACGAGCGGTTCTGTCTCGTGCCTGACGGCGATCTGTTCAAGGCGATCCGGAGCGGCAAGGTCTCGATGGTGACCGACACGATCAAGACCTTCGACGAGACCGGCATCGAAGTCGACTCGGGTGACCACATCGACGCCGACATCATCGTCACGGCGACGGGCCTCGAGATCGTGTTCGCCGGCGGCATCAAGGCGACGATCGACGGCGATCCGCTCGAGATCTCAGAGCGGCTCACCTACAAGGGGATGATGCTCGAGGGCGTTCCGAACTTCGCGTTCGCCATCGGGTACTCCAATGCGTCGTGGACGCTGAAGGTCGATCTCACCGCCGACTACGTCACCAAGCTGCTCAACCACATGCACAACCACGGTTTGCAGCAGGTCACCGTCGACGGGACCAACGCAGAGCACAGCGACGCGCCGCTGTTCGGTCTGAACTCCGGTTACATCAACCGGGCCGCCGACCGCATGCCGCGCCAAGGCGCCGCCTTCCCCTGGAAGGTGAAGATGAGCTACCTCGCCGACTACAACGCCATGAAGCGCAAGCCCTACCTCGACGAGTACACCAAGTTCACGAATCCGAAGCGAAGCAAGGTCAAGGTATGAAGTCCTTCGAGGGCAAGGTCGCCGCGATAACGGGTGCCGGTTCGGGCATCGGGCGAGCGCTCGCCGTCAACCTGGCGGGGCAGGGCTGCCATCTTGCGCTGAGCGACGTCGACGAGGCCGGTCTTGCGGAGACGGTCGCAGCCTGCGAAGGCCGCGGTGTCAAGGTCACGTCCAAGCGAGTTGACGTAGCCGGACGAGCGGCGGTGTTCGCATGGGCCGATGAAGTTGCCGAGGAGCACGGCAAGGTCAACCTGATCTTCAACAATGCCGGCGTCGCGCTCGCGGCGACGATCAGCGACATGAAGATCGAAGACTTCGAGTGGTTGATGAACATCAACTTCTGGGGCGTCGTCCATGGCACCCAGGCGTTCCTGCCGCACCTGAAGGCCACCCGCGACGGCCACGTGGTCAACATCTCGAGCGTCTTCGGGCTCGTGTCGATCCCGTCGCAGTCGGCCTACAACGCCGCGAAGTTCGCGGTGCGAGGGTTCACCGATTGCCTGCGCATCGAGCTCGACGGCGAGCGTTGTGGCGTGTCGTCCACGACCGTCCACCCGGGCGGTATCAAGACGAACATCGCTCGCAACATGCGCAGCGGGGAGAACAACCCTTTCGAACGTCCCGATGTCGACACGGCCGCGGGCTTCGACAAGATCGCCATGACGACGCCCGGCAAGGCAGCGGCGGAGATCCTGGCGGCGGTCAAGCGCAATCAGCGTCGTGCGCTGATCGGGCCCGACGCCAACGTCATCGACTTCCTGTCGCGGCTGCCGTTCTCGGCGTTCCACCGCGGTGCGTCGATCGTGGCGATTCTCGCCAACCGTCGTTCACGCGGCGGTCGGCGTTAGCGCTTCGGGTTGATCATCGGCGCGCCCGTTTCCGGGTGCGCGATCACTTCGATGGGGTGCTCGTACACCCGACTGAGTTGTTCGGGGGTGAGTACCTCCGCCGGAGGGCCGTCAGCGACGACGCCTCCTTGGTGCAACAACACGACCCGGGTTGCGTAGGCCGCTGCCAACGCAAGGTCGTGGACGACAACGACGGCCGTGGCCCCCTCGCGCACGCGTCGCGCGACGGCGCGCAACACGAGCTCTTGGAACCGCACGTCGAGCGCCGCAGTGGGCTCGTCGAGCAGTAACACCGGGGTCGCCTGGGCCAGCACGCGTGCGAACGACACCCGGGCCTGCTCACCGCCTGACAGCGACGGATGACGACGCTCGACGAGATCGTCGATGGCCATCTCGGCCAGCGCGGCGGCGACGATCGCTTCGTCGTCGGCGGCTTCGGGGCGACGGTGATACGGCGCTCGCCCCATGCGGACGACTTCGGCGACGGAAAACGGGAACGCAACGGTCTGGTTCTGCGGCAGCACGGCGCGGGCGCGCGACAGCTCCGTCACGCTCCACGCGCTCAGCGGACGATCGCCGAGCGTGACGTCACCGGACGCTGGCGTCACATCACCCGACAGGACGGCCAGCAGCGTCGACTTGCCCGCGCCGTTCGGCCCGACGAGCGCGACCAGTTCGGTGGGCGCGGCGTAGACGCTCACGTCGCGCAGCACGGTGCGTTCGTTGCGCATGACGGTGACGCCGCAGGCGCCGATCGTGGTCACGCCCAGCCGCCTTGGCTCGCGCGCGTCCGACGCAGGAGAAGGAAGAAGAAGGGGCTGCCGATGAGCGCGGTCAACACACCGAGGGGAAGCTCGGCCGGAGCGACGAGGGTGCGCGCCACGACATCGGCGATTACGAGCACCGTTGCACCGGCGAGGGCCGACGCCGGCAGCAGGAGTCGGTGGCTCGGGCCTGCGACCATCCGCACGAGGTGCGGGACCACGAGACCGACAAAGAGGATGATGCCGCTGACGGCCACCGACGCCGCCGTCAGAAGCGCGACGACGGCGAGGGTGATGATGCGCAACCGTTCGACATCCACGCCGAGGTTGCGCGCCGATCGTTCGCCGAGTGCGAGCAGGTCGAGGCGGCGGGCCTGTGTCATCGCGCCGACGAGACCGATGAACGCGAGGGGAGCGACGACACCGACCTTCGGCCACGTGGCCTGCGCAAGCGAGCCGAGGCTCCAGAACGTGATGCTCCGCAGTTGGGCGTCGCTGGCGACATAGGTCAGCAGCCCGATGAGCGCGCCGGCGAACGCATTGATGGCCACGCCCGAGAGCACGAGTGTGATCACTTCCGTGCGGCCTTCGGAACGGGCCGAGAAGTACACGAGCGTTACGGTCGCGAGGCCGCCCAGGAACGCAAAGGCCGCAAGGCTCCACGTGCCCGCCAGCGTGAAACCCAACGCGATTTGGACGACGGCACCGAGTGCCGCGCCCGACGACACGCCGACCACGCCCGGTTCGGCGAGCGGGTTGGCGAAGCTGCCCTGCATGAGCGCGCCGGCCGCGGCGAGGGAGGCGCCGACCACTACACCGAGCGCCACACGCGGCAAGCGGATGTCCCAGAGCACCGACTCGGCGAGGCGGTCGCCGTGACCGCGGTTGAACAAGGCGCCGAGGATGTCGCCGACGGGAATGGAGAACGCGCCGACCGCGATCGACACGAGGCAGGCGATGACCAGCGTCGCAGTCAGCGCGATGAGCACTGCGGGCGCGGGAACGCGCCGCGTCACGAGGTCTTGTAGAACGCGGCCGACAGAGTGCGGAGCGCGCCGGCGGTGCGCGTCCCGAAGCTGAACAGCAGCCCGTCTTCCATCGTGACGATCCGGCGGTTGCGTCCGGCGGGCGTCTGCGCCACGCCCGGCACCTCGAGGAGCCCGTCGACACCGCCCACGGATTCGAGGCCGGTCGTCGTCATGAGAATGATGTCGGGCTTGGCGTTGACCAGCGCCTCACTCGTCAACGGCGTGAACGGGTTCGGCAGTTTGATGGCCGTGCCCGCATCCTGTCCGCCCGCCGCGCTGATCATCGAGTCGACCCCCGAGCCCGGACCTGCGATGAGCGCGACGCCGGCGTTGCCGCGCAAGTACAGGAACGCGACGCGGGGTTTCTTCGCGTCCGATGGGATCTTCGCGGTGACCGCAGCGACCTCGTTCGTCGCGCGCGCCGCGAGTGCCTGGCCCTGCTCGCGCACGCCGAGCGCGGTGGCAATGCGCTCGATCTCGGTCCCGATCTCCGCCACGTTGGTCGGCCGCTTGAACACGACGACGGGCACGCCGATGTCGCGGATCTGGCGCAGCGCGTCAGCCGGGCCGGTCTGCTCGTCGGCCAGGATCAACGTCGGCCGCAGCGACAACACGCTTTCGGGCGAGATGTCATGCGCGCGCGTGACGAGAGGCAGCTTCTTGGCCTGCGCGAACGTGGTCGATGTGTCGCGCGCGACGACGTTGTTTCCGAGGCCGAGCGCGAACACGACCTCGGCGAGGTTGTCCCACAACGGGATCACGCGGCTCGTGTCGGTGATCGTGACCATGCGGCCGTCGTCGGACTTCACGGTGACGGGCAGTACCGGCTTGGGGTTCTTCACCAGTGTCGACACCGCGCCCGTCGCCTGGCCGCCGTCGGCGGGACCGCACGCGGCGAGCACCAGGCCGAGCGCGGCGAGCGCCCCGATCAGCCTCTTCACGTCGACGCCCGACGACGAAGCGTGACGAACACGCCGCCACCCACGAGAACCAGGGCGCCGGTCGCGAGCGCGTACGGCAGCGGCGACCCGTCGTCACTGCTCGATGTCGTCCTCAACGCCACGGTCGTAGCGGTCGCCGACTTCGTCACGAACGACACCGGCAACAAGAGGTCCTGTGAGCGGTCGGTGCCGTGCGTGTCGTCGTTGCGGGTGGTGATCGCGCACGAAAGCGTGCGGCAGTCGTGATCGGCATCGATCACCGACGACAGCGTGAGCTTGGCGGTGAACGTCCCCCCGTCGCCGTACGCGACGGCGATGCCCTTGCCGTACTCCGGCGGATTCGAGGAGATCCACGCCTGCGCACCGGCCGAGCCCGACGCGCAGGGTCCCGGCGCGGCACCCGGGACGGGCACGGCGCACAGGGATACGTAGATGCCGCGGTTCGGGTCGAAACCGGTGCCCGTCACGTCGACGGTCGATCCCGTCGTCAGGTCGCTCGTGGATGACGAAGTCAGCGTCTTCCCGCCACCCGACACCGACAGCCGATCGGTCGACACCGTCATGTTCGGTGCCGCGAATTGTGCCGGAACGGTCGTGGTAGTGGTCGTCGGCAGTACGACGGGCGCTTCGGTCGTGGTCGGCGAGCCGGGCGCCGGTGCCGTGGTCGCACTCGTCGCCCGGAACGTGACCGGGACGAACAGGTCTTGGGAGCGATCGTCGGTCGCGAAGTGGTCGTTGCGGGTGACCACGGCACAGCGCGCCTGTCGGCAGTCGACGTTGCCGTTGATGACTGCCTTGGCGAAGAGCTTCAGGTCGAAGGACCCATTGGGTCCGTATGGCTTGGCCCCGAGCGACTGGTCCGACAACCGGCCCGAGATCCACACCGAGGAACCGCTGGCGCCCTCACGGTCTTCGCCGCCCGCACACGGCGAGGGCTTCTCGCCCTTCGGCGGGATGAGACAGAACGCCACGTAGATGCCCTTGTTCTGGTCGTAGCCCGAGCCCTTCACCTCGATCGCTTCGCCCTCGGGGTTGAGGTCTCGCACCTTGGACACGGCCAGCGATCGTTTGCCGTCAGTGGCCGTGCGTTCGTCGGCCGCGTGAGCACGCGCGCCCGTCAGGACGAAGCCGAGGCAGGCGACGACGACGAGGAAGCGCTTCACGAGGCGAGAAGTTTCCTCGCTTCGCCCACCAAACGCACGGTCGCGTGGCGGACGTCGAGTGGGGTGTCGCAGATTTCGCCGAACGGGATGCGTACGGCTTTGCGGTTTTCGTCGAACATGGCGAGTACATCAAAGCCGTAACGGTCGACGGTGAGCATGGTCGCGGCCGTGGTCTGGGGCTCGCCGGCGAGCGCTTTGCAGTACGCGACGAGCGCGTCGGCGTGGTCGTCGTTCATGTGGCCGATGATGGCGTCGGCGTGGGGCCGCAGCGGATCGGGCTCGGCGGCGGCGTACGCCTGGACGGTCACCCAGCTCATGTGGCCGAATCCACCGACGTAACGAATGCCGCGCACGTCCATGCGGTAGAAGACGAAATCATCGAAATCCGTGTAATACGCCTGTGGATGCGCGGCCCGGTAGACGCTCGACGCGGCGTCGATCTCGTCGGTCGGGACCGCAGTGATCGCACCGATCAGTGTGACCCGGCCCAGCGCCAGTTGGTCCGTGTCGGCGTGTGCCGGTTCGGTGACGAGGAGGCTCGCCTTGCCTTCGGCCTTGAGGTTGCGGGTGTGCTCGGCGATGTCGCTGAGGCACAGCAGCGGGCGGCCCTGTCCGTCGAGGGCGTACGAGACGACCGAGCCGAAGGGGTAGCCCGGTTCGTCGGCCGCCATCGTCGCGAGCGACCCGGTGGTCGCATAGGCGACCAGTGTCCGGGCGCGTTCGGCGTGCGTGGGCTCCGGGGCGGGGGGAGGAACCGATGCAAAGTCGTCTTTGAACTCTTCGAGTTGCTCGGCGCTGAGTCGATGCCCTCCGATGGCCATACGAAAAATATTAGGCATGCCTAATATCGATTCCCAAACCACGATGTCGCCATGACCGGTCGTGCGCGCGGACGCCCCTTGGCGGGTGAAGAGACGTTGCCGACCGAGTTGCTGCTCGACCGGGCGCTCGACATGTTCGCCGAGCGAGGCTTCGAGGCGATGTCCGTGCGTGAGCTCGCCCGCGAGCTGGGCGTCAGTCACAACCTGATTCCGCAGCGGATCGGTTCGAAGGAGCGGTTGTGGTTCGAGGCGGTCGACAGGGGGTTCGGAGCGCTCGCCGTCGCCCTGGCCCAGGCGCTGCAGGACATCGAGGAGGAAGCCGACGATCTCGTGAAGCTGCGGGCGCTCGTCGTGCGCTTCATCGAGGCAAACGCCCAGCGGCCGGCGCTGCTGCAGATCATCAACCAGGAGGCGACCTCGCCCGGCCCGCGTCTCGAGCACCTGTTCGCGACCTACGTCGATCCGGTACGGCAGTTCGGTGGTGATCTGCTCGGTCGGCTGCATGCCGACGGGCGAGTACGCACCGCGAACGTCGACCTTCTCTACTTCCTGATGACGCATGGCGCCGGTGGTCCGTACGCATTGCCCGGGTTGGCGGAGCACTTCGGGGTCGAAGCAACCGATATTCACGCCCACGCCGAAGCCGTCACCGAAATCCTGTTCGACGGCCTGTTGACATAAATGGTCAGGTGTCACTTAAACTGCCGGTGTGGACCTCGATTTCAAGACGAAAATTCGTGACGGCCTCGAAGCGATAGGCGGCAAGCACGACGAGCCCGAGATCTACGACGGGCCTGCCGGCGACCCGGGCCTCGCCGGTGGACCCGGCTCGATCTCGTGGGAGATCAACGGCGACCTGGCGAGCGTCGGTGCGGCGGGCATGGCGGCGGTGATCATGGAGGTGCTGCATCCCTCGGTCATGGCCGGCGTCTCTACGCAATCGACGTTCCGCACCCAACCGATCCGGCGGGCGCAGAACACGCTCGGTTACGTGCTCCGTACGACCTTTGGCTCGACCGACGCCGCGACGAAAGTCATCAACCGTGTCAAGAAGATCCACTCGCACATCAACGGGGTGCGCCCCGACGGAGTGCCGTACGAAGCGCTCGAGCCGGATCTCATCGCGTGGGTGCACACATGCATCCCGTGGTCGATCATGGAGGCGTATTCGCGCTACAACCGGCCGCTCACGATCGTCGAGAAGGACCAGTACCTCAAAGAGCAGGCGCCGATCGGTCGCATGGGCGGCGCCGACTGGGTGCCCGAGTCCGTCGCCGAACTCGAGGCGTTCGTCGAGCGGATGCGGCCGTTCATGTCGTTCAACGAACAAACCCGCGAATTCGTCGACTACCTCGCGGGTGACGCCGGAGAGCTGTACCAGGGTTCATCGCGCGAACAACTCGAGCGTCGCCTCGGCATCGCGGCGTCGATGTCGCTGATGCCGAAGTGGGCGCGTCATCTCACTGGTACCTACCAGCCGGCGTTCGTGGAGCGGTTCGTCCTCGAGCCGCGCGCACGCCTCGAGGTGGCGGCGATCCGCTGGGCTATCCCGTCGCTGGTGTGCAAGGAGATGGCAACCGCACGGGCGACTGGTGCGCGCATACGTTCTGCTGCGTGACACAACTGGAAAATCGCGTCGTCCTCATCACCGGAGGCAACGGCGGCATCGGGCTGGGGATGGCGAAGGCGTGCGCGGCGGCCGGCGCGCGCATCGTCATCTGGGGACGCGACGAAGCGAAGAATGACGCGGCGGTCAAGGAACTGCGCAGCGCCGGTCATGTTGCCGACGCGTTCGTGTGTGACGTCGGTGACGAGGAGCAGGTCACCTCGACGATGAAGGCATCGATCGAAATGGCCGGCAAGATCGACTCGGTCTTCGCGAACGCAGGCACGACGGGGAACGGCAAATCGTTCCTCGACGTCGACCTCGAGGAATGGCGACGCGTCATGCGGATCAACCTGGAAGGAGCGTTCCTCACGCTGCAGGCCGGCGCTCGTCACATGGTCGAGCGCGGCCAGGGTGGGTCGTTGATCCCCGTGTCGTCGACGTCGACCATTCACGGTGCGGCGGGCAACGACGCGTACGGCGCGTCGAAGTCGGCATTGCTCGCGCTGACGAAGTCGATGGCCGTCGGCCTCGCCCGCTACCAAATCCGGGTGAACGCACTCGTGCCGGGTTGGACGATCACCGATCTCGCGCGCGGCGGCTACGAGAGCGACAAGTTCCGCGAGGCCACCGTGCGTCGCACGCCGGTGCGTCGTTGGGCCGAGCCCGAGGAGATGGGTCCGGTGGCGGTGTACCTGGCCGATCCGACCGTCACGTACCACACCGGCGACACGCTTGTCGTCGACGGCGGCTACACAATCTTCTGATGCACGACGCTGAATTCCTCGACCGGCTCGACCCGGCGCTACGCCCGATCCTCGAGTCCGAGCTGATCCCGCCGCTCGACTTCACGAAGGGTGCGGTCGCCGCGCGGGAGCGCATGATCACGATGCGCGAGCAGATGGCGGGCTCGCTGCCCGAAATCCAGAACGTGAGGTGGCGCGACGTGATCGTGCCCGGCTTCGAGGGTCCGGAAGTCACGGTGCGTGTCTACGAGCCGGACGAAGTCACCACCGACGCAGTGCTCTATTGGATTCACGGTGGTGGCATGGTCGCCGGCCGGTACGACCTCGACGACTTCCAATCCAAGACGTTCGCGTCGAAGTTCGGTGCCGTTGTGGTGTCCGTCGAGTACCGGCTCGCGCCCGAGGACCCGTACCCGGCGCCGCTGTACGACTGCTACGCCGGGCTGTTGTGGACGTATCGCGAACTCGGCGAGCGCGTCGTCGTCGCCGGTGCGTCGGCCGGCGGTGGTCTCGCCGCAGGAACGGTGTTGTTCGCGCGTGACCGGGGTGAGGTGAGCGTCGCCGCGCAGATGCTGATCTTCCCGATGATCGACGACCGCGACGCGACCGTCTCCAATCAGGAGATCGTGTTCCCGAAGTGCTGGAACCGGCCGTCGAACGTCTACGGGTGGCAGTCGTATCTCGGCGACCTTCACGGCACGGAGAATGTGCCGCTGTATGCGGCGCCGGCCCGCGCGACGAGCGCGGATCTGCGTGGTCTCCCGCCGGCGTACATCGACGTCGGTGAGCTCGACTCGTTTCGTGACGAAGACATCGAATACGCGCAGAAGCTCCTGGCCGCCGGCGTTGCGTGCGAGTTGCTGGTGACCCCCGGTGCGTTCCACGCGTCGGAGGGTTACAACCCGCAGGCGCCGTCGTCGCGTCGCATCACGCGGTCACGGCTCGACTGGTTGAGTCGGGCGCTGGCGCCGTGAGCATTCGTCTCGTCGTCCAGGGTGACGACCTGGGTATGTGTCGCGCCGTCAACGAGGGCATCGGGCTCGCGTTCACCGACGGGATCCTCACGCAGACCTCGGTGATGGCCCCGACGCCGTGGTTCGGCGAGGGCGCGGCCATGGCCAAGCGCCTCGGCCTCAAGACCGGCCTGCACGTCACCTTCACCTGCGAGTGGGAGTATCTGCGCTGGGGGCCGCTGACCGCAGGTACGACGTTGCGCGATCCCGACGGCGGGTTCAAGCGCACCGTCGAGAACGCGGCGCTCGGCGACGTGGACGAAGCGATCTCCGAAGTGCACGCGCAGATCGATCGGGCCCAGGCCGCCGGGCTCGAACTCACCTACGTCGATCCGCACATGGGCGTTTCGATTACGCCAGGCTACGAAGCGGCGTGCCAACGCCTCGGCGTGAAGTTCATGTACGACCAGATCAACCCGCACCACACGTGGGACTCGCCGGTGATCTGGCTGTCGCTGATGTCACGTCGCGACCGCGCCGCCAAGTTCGCCGAAGTGCTCGAGCAGTTGGGCGACGGCACCCACATGGTGATGGCCCACCCGTCGACCTCGACCGACGAAATCAAAGCCGTCACCCCGGCCGACGCCCCAAACTATTTCTGGGCCGAACCCACTCGCATCGCGGACCTGGAAGCGCTCTGCGCCCCCGAAGTCCGCAAGGTCATCGAGGCCCGCAACATCGAACTGGTCGCCGCCGCCGACCTCTAAGCAGCTTGTGATTTTTCGGGGCAAAGACCGCACCCAAAAATCACAGGCTGCGTTCTACGAACCGAGTTTGGACAGGATGTTGCGGGTGATCTGTTCGATCTGGGGGTCGCGTTCGGCGAGGCCGTGGGCCCAGTCGGTGGAGCCGCTCGTCACGACGGTTGCGCCCGCATCGTTCGTGTAGGCGCCGAGCACGGCGTGGCCGTGCCGGATCTTCTCGATCGCCCAGTCGTCGCGAGTGTCGAACACGCGTGATGCGATGTATTCGATCTCGCTCGGCTCATTCGGCTTGGGGGGACGGGGTGCGGTTTCCCGCGTGAAGTGCTGGGTGGGGCAGATGCCGAGGATTTCGAACGTGCGCGGCGTCTCGTCGGCGTAGGTCGGCGTCGGCAGGCCGTCGACCATCGTCATCTCGCAGCCGTCGCACTCGTAACCCACCACGGTCGCGTTGTTGCCAAGCACGTCGCCGTAACGGATGCCGGTGCCGTCGAACATCCAGTGGTTCGGCCGGTACACGGTGTAGCCGCCGAGGCCGTTGGTGACGTTCTTGCCGATGCGGTGGTAGCCGCCGCGGGTGAACGACACGCCGGTCATGTGATTCTCGGGACGGGCGACGATGTGGTCGGACCAGAACGTCGTCACCTCGTTCATGCGGTCGGTGTCGTAGAGCGGGTCGTTCTTCAGGAAGCCCTTGTACCCGACCATTCGATCGCCCTCGAGGCGCACCTGCCACAGCGACGTGTTGCCACTGAAGAACGCGGCGTTCCCGCCGCGCGCGATGAACGCCTCCACGGTGTCGCGCATGCCCTTGGACCAGTACTCGTCATGGCCGACGGAGAGGTACAGCGACGCGCCATCGAGCACTTCGGGGTGTTCCTCGAGGTCGGCGTTGAGGCAGACGCCGCCGTCAAAGCCTTCCCGCTTGCACCACGCGAGGAACGGCTCCTCCCAGTCCGGCCAACCGGCCGAGCCGGCGTAGCCCGACAGGTGGTTGAGCTGCAGGTAGCCGACGTGCGCGGCGTTCTGCGGATCGGGCGCGCCGGTGCCCGTCACGCGGCGGCCCTTGCCCGGCGGCTTGAACAGATAGCCCGCCGACATCGGCCGCTGGAACGACACGATCGTGCCGCCGGTGTAGAGGTTCGGGCCGCCGAAGTCGTTGTAGGCGGCCCATGTGTTGGACGCGAGCGCGAGCACGATCTTCTTCGACCCGACCTTCGGGCGCACCACGAAGAACGCGTAGTCGCGTCGGATCTTGTCGCCGACTTCGATTTCGAGGACGACCTCGTAGTAGCCCGACGCCCAGTCCTGGCCCGTCGTGATGGTGTGGGCGACGGGCCAACCGCAGCCGTTGCTCGCCGCGTCCTTGGGCGTCTCGTGCTCGTCCGCCGTCACGTCGAGGGTCGAACCGTTGACCGTGACCCGCACGGGCCGGCCGCCGGAGGACGACAGGTGGAGCCCGACGTCCTCCCCCGGGGCGACGGATTGGGGCCAGCAGTATCCGGTGACGACCTCGCGCGGCATGAGCGGACCCTATTGCGAAAGAATGCGTCCGTGATTCATAAGAGCCCCCTTCCTGATGTCGTCATTCCCGAGTCGCCGCTGACGCCGTTCGTGTTCGCACGGGCCGACGAGTTGGGCGACAAGGTCGCGTTCGTCGACGGATCCTCCGGTCGCACCGTCTCGTACGCCGCGCTGTACGACCAGGTGAAGCGCCTGGCCGGCGGCCTGCTCGAGCAGGGCCTCACCCAGGGCGAAGTGATCGCGATCATGTCGCCGAACGTGCCCGAGTACGCAGTCATCTTTCACGGGGTAGCGATGGCCGGCGGCGTCGTCACGACCGTGAACCCGACCTACACGGCGCACGAGGTCAAGCATCAGCTCAACGACGCAAAGGCCACGAAGCTGATCACCATCGGCATGTTCCTCGAGACGGCCAAGGAAGCCAGCGACGGAACCGGCGTCAAAGAGATCATCGTGATGGAGGGCGCCGAGGGCTACCGCAACCTCGGCGACCTGATGGGCGAGCCGCTCGCCGAGCAGGTGCCCGTCGACCTCGACGACGTCGTGGTGCTGCCGTACTCGTCGGGCACCACCGGTCTCAGCAAGGGCGTGATGCTCACGCACCGCAATCTCGTCGCGAACCTCGTGCAGACCGGCGCCGTGATCACCGTCACCGACGACGAAGCCTTCGTCGCCGTGCTGCCGTTCTTCCACATTTACGGCATGCAGGTGCTGATGAACCTCGGGCTGTGGCTCGGCGCCAAGATCGTCACGATGCCGCGCTTCGACCTCGAGCAGTTCCTGTCGCTGCACCAGGAGCACCAGTTGACGCGCGCGTTCGTGGCGCCACCGATGGTCGTTGCGCTGGCGAAGCACCCGATCGTCGACAACTACGACCTGTCCGCGCTCAAGAACATCTTTTCCGGCGCAGCGCCGTTGTCGGCCGAACTCGCCATCGAGTGCGGCGAACGCCTCGACTGCGAAGTGGTGCAGGGCTACGGCATGACCGAGCTCTCGCCGGTCACCCATGCCACCCCGCAGGGCAAGTTCAAGGCGGGCTCCGCCGGCATGACCGTGCCCAACACCGAAGTACGCATCGTCGACCTCGACGGCAACGACCTCGACGTCGATCAGGACGGCGAGGTCTGGATCAAGGGCCCGCAGGTGATGAAGGGCTACCTCAACAACGAGAAGGCCACGGCCGACACCATCGACAGCGATGGTTGGCTGCACACCGGCGACATCGGCCACATCGACTCCGAGGGCCACCTGTTCATCGTCGATCGGCTCAAGGAACTCATCAAGTTCAAGGGCTTCCAGGTGCCGCCGGCGGAACTCGAAGCGCTGCTGCTCACGCACCCGAAAGTCGCCGACGCGGCTGTGATCGGTCTGCCCGACGACGAAGCGGGCGAGATTCCCGCCGGGTACGTCGTGCTCAAGGCCGGCGAGGAGGCCACCGAGGACGAGATCAAGGACTTCGTGGCCAGTCAGGTCGCGACCTACAAGCGTCTCGGCAAGGTCACGTTCCTCGACGCTGTGCCGAAGTCGGCGTCGGGCAAGATCCTGCGGCGCGTGCTGCGCGACGAGGCCGCCAAGTCGTGAGCATCACCGACGCGGAGTCGCTGCGCGAGAAGTACAAGCTCGAGCGCGACAAGCGGCTGCGCGAGGACGGCAACGAGCAGTACGTCGAAGTCGTCGGCCAGTTCGCGCACTACGTCGAGGATCCGTACGTCGCTCCGGGCTTCACGCGTGAGGCGCTGACCGACGAGGTCGAAGTCCTCGTCATCGGCGGCGGGTTCGGGGGGCTGCTCGCCGGCGCGCGCCTACGGGAAGCAGGCCTCGACCCGAACGAGATCCGTCTCGTCGAGAAGGGCGGCGACTTCGGCGGCACCTGGTACTGGAACCGCTACCCGGGTGCGATGTGCGACATCGAGTCCTACATCTATCTGCCGTTGCTCGAGGAGATCGGGTACGTACCCAAGGAGAAGTACACGCACGCGCCCGAGATCCTCGCCCACTCGCGAGCGATCGGTGAGCACTACAAGCTCTACGACAACGCGCTGTTCCAGACCGAAGTCACCGACCTGCGCTGGTCGTCAGACGACAACCGTTGGATCGTGTCGACGAACCGGGGCGACGAGATGCGCACCCGCTACGTCATCTCGTCGAGTGGACCGTTGCATCGCGCCAAGCTGCCGGGCATTCCGGGGCTGGCCGACTTCACGGGCCACTCGTTCCACACGTCGCGTTGGGACTACGAGTACACGGGCGGCGATCCCGACGGCGGCCTCGTGGGCTTGGAGGACAAGCGCGTCGCGATCATCGGCACCGGCGCCACGGCGATCCAATGCGTGCCCCACGTGGGGGAGGCCGCCGCACATCTGTATGTGTTTCAGCGGACGCCGTCGTCGGTCGACGTGCGGAACAACCGCGACACCGATCCGGCGTGGGCTCGTTCGCTCGAGCCGGGTTGGCAGAAGGCGCGCATGGAGAATTTCAACGCGTTGGTCAGCGGCGCGTTCCCCGAAGAGGATCTCGTGCAGGACGGCTGGACCGACATCTTCCAACTCATGGTGTCGACCGGCGATCTCGAGGCCGCCGACTTCGAGAAGATGAACCAGATCCGGGCCCGCGTCGACGCGATCGTCGACAACAAGGAGACGGCCGAGGCGCTCAAGCCGTACTACCGCACGTTCTGCAAGCGGCCCTGCTTCCACGACGACTACCTGCAGACGTTCAATCGGTACAACGTCGACCTCGTCGACACCGACGGGAAGGGCGTGGAACGCATCACCGAGACGGGCGTCGTGGCGAACGGCGTCGAGTATCCCGTCGACTGCATCATCTTCGCGACGGGTTTCGAAGTTGGTACGTCGTACCAACGGCGCTCCGGGTTTCAGATTCACGGCGCGAGTGGCGACACGCTCGACGACGCCTGGGGCGACGGCATCCGCACGCTGCATTCGATGTTCGTCGACGGTTTCCCAAACCTGTTCATCGTCCAGAACGCACAGGGCGGGTTCACGCCGAACTTCCCGCACAACCTCGACGAGATGAGCCGTCACTTCGCGTACGTGATTGCGTCGGCGCGTGCGCAGGGCGCGACGCGCGTCGAGGCAACGCCGGAGGCGGTGGAGGAGTGGGTTGCGCAGATCAAGCAACTCGCGCCCGGTCGGTCGCAGTTCTTCGAAGACTGCACGCCCGGTTACTACAACAACGAGGGCAAGGGTGGTCCCGGGTTCTTCACCGGAGAGAACGGCCCCTACGGCGGCGGCCCCATCGCCTTCTACAAGATCTTGGAAAAGTGGCGAGCGTCGGGTGAGCTTCCTGGCCTCGCTCTCAACTAGAAAGCACCCCACTATGGCTACCAATGCAGAGAACGCGTACGAGTCCATCAAGGACAACGTCGGCATGAACAACGGCACCGGCGACTGGTTCGAGGTGACCCAGGACATCATCAACCAGTTCGCGGACGTCACCCACGACCACCAGTTCATCCACGTCGATCCCGAGCGCGCCAAGAGCGGTCCGTTCGGTACGACGATCGCCCACGGGTTCCTGACGCTGTCGTTGCTCGTGCACCTGCAGGGCTCGCTCAAGGGTGGCGACGAGAAGCCGGCGCCGAACTTCGCCGGTCTCATGGCGGGCGTGAACTACGGCTTCGACAAGATTCGCTTCATGAACCCGGTCAAGGTCAACTCCAAGATCCGCGCCACGTCGGTGTGCAAGAACATCGAGCTCAAGGGCAACGCGATCAACCAGACGAACACGCTGACCGTCGAGATCGAGGGCGAAGAAAAGCCCGCCCTCATCGCCGACTGGATCACCCGCCTGGTCTTCGCTCCGTAACGAGCCCTTCCAACGCAGCCTGTGATTTTTGGGGGCAAAGACCGCCCCCAAAAATCACAGGCTGCGAGAAGTAAACGCGATTTTTGGCGTACCCGACGGGTACGCCTTTTTCATGGCCGCAAGGATGCAACCGCAACCGAGCCGTCGATACGACCTGGCCGACGACTCGCATGAAGAGCTCGCCCCGATCCTTCCGTTTCCCGCCTCCGAGTGGGATCGGCTCGACCGATGGGCCCGCAAGGAAAACGCGCAGCGTCACCGCGATCTAGCTGCTCGAAACGCCGCGCTCTCGCGCATTTAAGTTCCGGTACGACAGCAGCATCAGCGCGTTGTCGCTGTAGCTGACGTCCTTCGACACCATGTCGTTCGCGAGCGCGGCGCACGCTTGTTTGGTGAGCGACAGCGCCAGTGCGTCCATCGACAACAGCTTCGCAACCACCGCGCGAGTCTCCTCGGCGAGTGACGCGTCGGGCACGACGCGGTTCACGAACCCCCAGCGTTCCGCGTCGGCCGCGCTGAAGCGTTCGCACAGCATCACGAGTTCCTTGGTGCGCGCTGGTCCCAGTTCGCGCATGAGACGAGGGAGCGCCTGCCACGTCAGTGGAAGGTTCAGTTCGACTTCGGGGATCGAGAACCACGCTGAGTCGGCCGCGATGCGTAGGTCGCAGACGCTGAGCAACACCACCCCACCACCCACTGCGAGCCCGTTCACGGAGCCGATCACGACTTGGGGGAGTCGGTCGATCAGTTCGCAGGTACGGCCACCGAGATGGGCGCGGTACAGCCGATCGATGTCGTTGATCGGCTTGTCCTCCTTTTGCTGACCGAGGTGAGCGCCGGCCGAGAAGGCGCGGCCCTCCCCGGTGAGCACGACGACGCGAGCGGCAACGTCTGACTCGAGCTGTGTCAAACAGTCCTGGAGTTCCTCGTGCAGTTCGATCGTCAGCGAGTTGAGCTTGGCGGGGCGGTTGAGCGTGATGGTGACGAGGCCGTCGAGCTCAGCGTCACGCTCGACCTTGATCAGTTCGTAGCTCACGAGCCGAGCATCCCGACGAGGATCTCCGGCACGTGTCGCACGACGCTGAAGTGCCCGTCGCCCTCGAACCACCGAAGTTCGGCTCCGGGCACGAGGCGGGCGGTCGTCTCGCCGTTGATCGGCGGGCACACCGTGTCCGCCGTGCCGTGGGCGACGACCACGGCACAGGTGATCGCCTTCACATCGAAACCGCCCCAGCCGGGTCCATCCGCAAGACGGTCGTCGGCGTACCCCTCGACACCGAAGGCGAACATCGGCGGGAGCGCCTCCATCATCCCGGCGAGGAAGATCGGATCTGCGAACATCGCCATGTCGGCGTCGGCGAGCTGGTTGTCGCCGGCGGCCGAGAGCATCTTCGAGCCGTCGTCTCCGAACTGTTCGCGGGCGAAGTCGAGCGCTTCGTCGCGCGTCGTCGAGTTCCAGATGTTTGCGATCGCGCCGTCGCCCGTCATCGACGCACGTGCTTCCTCGTCCCGCATGTCGGTCAGCCCGCAACACACCACGACGCCCTTCACGCGGGAGGGCGCGATCGCTGCGGTTGCGAGCGAGTACGCGCCGCCGGTCGACACGCCGACGACGTGGAACTGGTCGATGCCGAGGTGGTCGGCAACGGCGAGGATGTCGGGCACGCAGGCTTCGATCGATCGTCCCGGCCGTGGTGTCGAGAGCCCGTAGCCGGGCCGGTCAACGCCGATGATGCGCAGACCGAGTTCGGCCGCCTGCTCACCGGCGATCTTCGGTTCGAGTCGACTGCCCGGACCGCCGTGAGACCACAACACCGCATGTGGCGCGTCGGGTGCGAAGTCGGCGTAACCGAGTATGCGCCCATCGGGTAGGTCGATCGTTCCCTCTGCCATGGGTCTTGCCTAGCAGACAGGTCCTTCCGCAACTTCCGGGGGACCAAAGGCTCTATGTCCTCTTTGCCTCTCCGTCCGATGGTTACAGCAACGACTAACAGCAGGACGGGCCGATGGCACTTACCAACATTCCGGACAGCGAACTCGACGAGCGCCTGGCGCAACTCGAGCGCGAACTTCATCAAGATGAGGACAAGGTCACGTCCTGGACGACCTTCACGGTTGGTCTGGCGATCATGGCCATGCTGGTGGCGCTCGTCGCCGGCGGACTCGCGTTGCGTGACAACAACGGCAGCGCGAAGCCGACCAGCCCCAAGGCGGCAGCTTCGACCAAGGCGCTACCGACCTCCGTCAAGGTCGCGTTGAGTGAGTTCGCGATCAAGCCCGCCGCCGTGCGCATCGCAGAGGGCGGTTCGCTCGCCGTGACGAACGGTGGCTCGATCGACCACAACCTGGCTGTGCAGGACCATGGTCTCGCTACGAAGATGATGAAGGGCGGCGAGTCGGACACCCTGCCGCTCGACCATCTTGCGGCCGGCACCTACACACTGTTCTGCGAAGTCCCGGGGCACGCTGACGCGGGTATGACGGCCAAGCTCGTCGTGGGCGCCGCCGCCGAGACTGTTGTCAAGGCGAGCGCCTCCAAGGACGCGACGATCGACCCGCAAGCGACACCGGCCCCGGCGTGGCACGCGTTCGACCCCACGCTGGCGCCGGTGACCGGTGGCAGTGTGCACAACGTCGAGTTTCACGCCACGGAAACCGTCCTCGAAGTGGCGCCGGGTGTGAAACAGCAGATGTGGACCTTCGGTGGTCAAGTTCCCGGGCCGACTTTGCGGGGCAAGATCGGCGACGTTTTCAACGTCACGCTCACGAACGACGGCAAGATCGGTCACTCGATCGACTTCCACGCTTCGAAGGTCGCTCCCAACGTGGCCATGCGCACAATCGCTCCTGGGGAGTCGCTCGTCTACCAGTTCAAGGCCGACTACGCCGGCATCTGGATGTACCACTGCGGTACGGCACCCGCGCTGCACCACATCGGCAACGGCATGTTCGGCGCTGTCATCATCGACCCGCCCGGTCTTCCTGCCGTCGACCACGAGTTCGTAATGGTGCAGTCCGAGCTCTACCTCGGCCCGAACGCTCAGCCCGGCGATTTGAAGAAGATGCAGGCCGTCAACGCCGACGCCGTCGTGTTCAACGGCTTCTACAACCAGTACAAGTTCAGCCCCATCGTGGTGAACAAGGGCGACCGGGTTCGGGTGTGGGTGCTCGACGCGGGGCCGTCCGAGAACTCGGCGTTCCACATTGTCGGCACGATCTTCGACACCGTTTACAAGGAAGGCGCCTACGAGTTGCGTCCCGACGCAACTCACGGTGGATCGCAGGTGCTCGATCTGCAGCCTGCCCAAGGCGGCTTCGTCGAGTTCACCCTCAACGACGACGGCTCATATCCGATGGTTACCCACAAGTTCGCCAACGTGGGCAAGGGGGCGCTCGGTCTCTTCCAGGTGGGCGGCGCCGCGGCGATGAACCATTGATGAACTAAAACGGCGCGGTGGACAACACCAAGCCTGAAGTCACGATTCCTGACGAACCCGCTCCGGCCGATCTCGTCGTCGAAGACATCACTGTCGGCGACGGCGAGGAGGCCCGGGCGGGCGACTTCGTCGAGGTCCATTACGTCGGTCATTCGTGGAGCAACGGCCGGCAGTTCGACGCGTCGTGGGACCGCGACGAGACCTTCGAGTTCCGCCTCGGAGCCGGTCAGGTCATCTCGGGTTGGGACCGCGGCGTCGCCGGGATGAGGGTGGGCGGCCGGCGCCGGCTAACGATCCCGCCGGACCTCGGCTACGGGCGCCAGGGCGCGGGCGGCGTCATCGGCCCGAACGAGACGCTCGTGTTCGTGGTCGACCTGCAGTGGGTGCGCCGCTAACAACACCGCGGCGACAACTGCGCCGGCGAGGTTGAACGCGAGGTCCCACCCCGTGTTCGCCAGTCCGCCGGCGTGGAAATCAGGGTTGTGCAACCCGAACAAGAACTCGACGAGCTCGTTGAGCGCGCCCAGACCGCACGCCATCAACCCGGCGACGAGCGCCAGACCCGCGCCGCGCCGCCGCGGCTCGAGCAGGCCGACGGCGACGTGCCAACACGCGTACGTCAACACCGCGGTGCCCCAGAGATGCGCGAGTTGGTCGAACTTCAGAACGCGGGTGATGAGCCACGTTTCGTAGAACGTCGGCGCGCCGCCGACGGGCGTCATCAATCCGCCCGTCAGGTGGACGATGAGCGACGACACCATTGCCACGACCATTGGCCGGCTGAACTTCGCCGCCCGATCGGCCCACATCATCAACGCGACCAGCACGGCGAGAACTTGGAGATAGGCGCGAACGCGCGAACCGTCGCCGCGCGACGCGGCGAGAGCTGAGTAGAAGACGACGGCGAGCACGAGCGCGACGGCCGCAGCGCGGTGTCGGCGCAGGAACGTCATGCGCCTCGGGCGCGACCGTCGATGCGGGCGGTTCGCTCCGCGCGGCGTTGGCCCATCACGAAACCGATCGTGATGGCGACCGCAACGATCAACAAGATCAGCGCCAGGGTCGCCAGTGGGCGCTGCGTGCGGTCGGGCTGCACGAGCGGTACGCGGATGGTGTCGCCGTTGTCGGTGCGGACTGGTGCCGGCGCAACCGATCGACCCGACGAACTGCCACCGCCGGAGACCTCGCCCGGGAACCGCGCGATCGTGCCGACGTACAACAGGCAGTACAAGAGCCGAACGGGGATGAAGGCTCCGGGCACGAACACGTCGAGCAGGGAAAGGTCAGGGTCGAGGCAGCTGCGGGGGACCGGAGGCAGTTCGGCGAGACGCTGCAACGCCGACTTGCCGCGCACCTCCTTCGGCGGGTCCGACGGAACCTCGACCTCTTCGCCGTTGCCGTTGTCTTCGGGCTTGGGCAACGTAAAGCCGAGGGGTAGTGGGGGCAGCGTGACCGACGTGCCCGGGATGTTGGTCGTGCCGTCGCCATTCCCGTTCCCGCCGCCGTTGCTCGAGCCGCCCGACGATCCGTCGTCGCTCGACGACGACCCACCGTTTGAGGTGCCGTCGTTGGAGCGCGAACCGGAACCCGCATTGGTGCCGCCCCCGCCATTGCCGTTGTCGGCGCCACCGCCACCGCCGCCGCCGTCGTCACTGCTCGAGGACGAGCCTGACGATCCGTCATTCGAGGACGAACCCGACGATGACCCGGACGACGAGCCCGATGACCCGTCATTGGAGGACGACGACCCGCTCGAGGAACCGTTGTTGCTGCCCGAGGACGACGAGCCCGACGATGTCCCTTCGGCGCCGGTGGTCGTGGCGGTGCACGCGCCGAGCGACAGGACCATGACGGCCATCACGGCAACGAGAATTCGCCTCATCTACGGAGCGAAGCTAATCCCCGTCAACGCCTCCGAGCGCTCCCACAGCGCTCGTGCGTCGGCCTCGTTGCGAGCCGCACGACTTGGCGTTTCCTTCCGGGGCAGTCCGCGGAACATCAAACGAGGGCCGTAGAACTCGCCGCTCCTCGCCGACGGATCGACACCGGCCCGGACGCACGGCAACGCGCCGAGGTGGGTCGACTGCATCAGCGGCATGCCGAGGCGCGTGACGAGGTTGGTGACGCCGCGCCCTTCGCTGCCGAGGTCGGTGTGCGTCGCGCCGGGATGCGCCGCCAGTGCCGCGACCGCAGTGCCGCCGCGCCGGTGCAGTTCCGACGTGAACAACAGGTTCGCCAGCTTCGAATGGAAATACGGCATGAGGCGGTTGTAGCCGCGCTGTTCGAACATCAGGTCGTCGGTGTCAATGCGACCGCCGAATCGATGCCCGAACGACGACTGGTTCACGATGCGCGCCCCGGGCGTCGAGGCGAGCAGGGGCCACAGCTTGGCGGTCAACGCGAAGTGGCCGAGGTGGTTCACGCCGAGCTGCATCTCGAACCCATCGGCCGTCTTCGCTTCGTCGATCCACATCAAGCCCGCGTTGTTCAACAACAGATCGAGCTTCACTTCGTTGCGCAGAAGCGCGGAGGCGCACTCGTCGACCGACGCCAACGACGACAGGTCCAGCGGAACGATCTCCACCGGACCCGTCGCCGTTGCTCGTACTTCTTGCGCCGCGGCCTCGGCCTTGGCCGCGTTGCGACACGCCATCACGACGCGGGCGCCGTGCTTCGCGAGGATCGCCGCGGCTGCGAGGCCGATGCCTGAGTTCGCGCCGGTTACGAGCGCGACTTTCCCGTCGAGCGACGGAACGTCGCGCTCAGTCCATGGCATCAGATCTTCGAGGTGTACCGAACCTGAATGTCGGTGAACGAGTCGAGACCCCACGGGCCGTTCTCCACGCCGACGCCCGACCACTTGAAGCCGCCGAAGGGCTGGTGGGGCTGGAGCACGAGGTGGGCGTTGACCCACGACGTGCCGCACTCGAGCTGATCGGCGACCGCCGACGCGCGATCCGTATCCGCCGACCACACCGAACCGGAGAGGCCGAAGTGCGTGGCGTTGGCACGCGCAATGACGTCGTCGACATCGCGGTAGGGGATCACCGGCAGGGCGGGACCGAACTGCTCTTCGTCGACGATGCGCTGACCGTCATGCAGGTTGTCGAGGATCGTCGGCTGGAAGAAGTAGCCGGGACGGTCCATCGCCGCGCCACCGGTGACCGCAACGGCGCCACCGCTGACGGCGTCGGCCACGAGTTCCTTCACGCGCTCGAACTGCGGCGCGTTGTTGATCGGGCCCATCTCGACGCCTTCTTCGGTGCCTTCGCCGACCTTGAGCGCGGCGGCCTTCGCGGCGAGCGCCTCGACTACTTGGCCGTGGATCGACTCGGGGACGTACACGCGCTTGATGGCGGAGCAGATCTGGCCGCAGTTCTCGAACGCACCGCGGAACACCTTCTCGGCGACCTCTTCGACATTGACGTCGTCGAGGATGATCGCAGGGTCGTTGCCGCCGAGCTCGAGCGTCACGCGCTTGAGGTCAGGCGCGGCGGCCGCGGCAACGTGCTTGCCGGCGTTGACCGAACCGGTGAAGGAGATCTTGCGCGGAGTGGGATGCGAGGTCATCCACTTGCCGAGCTCGTCGCCACCCGAGACGCAGTTGAGCACGCCCGCGGGCAAGACCTCGTTGAGGATCTCGACCATCTTGAGCGTGGCGAGGGGCGTGTAGGGCGACGGCTTGAGCACCATCGTGTTGCCGGCGCGCAGGGCGGGGGCGATCTTCCACGACGCAAGGATCAGCGGGAAGTTCCACGGCGTGATGGCGGCGACGACACCCATCGGACGACGGTGCACGTGCGCGACCGCGAAGTCGTCTTCCTGGATCTTGAGCGGCTCGACCTCGAGATCGGCGTAGTAGTTGAACCAAATGCCGGCGCCGAAGACTTCCTCGCCGGCCTTGGCGAGCGGCTTGCCCTGCTCGGCCATGAGCAGCGGGGCGATCTCACCCGCGCTGGCGAACAGCTTGTTGGCCGCGGCGCGCAGAATGTCGCGCCGCGCGGACTCGTCGCGCTTCCAGTCGAGCTGCGCCTTCTGGGCGGCGTCGAACGCGGCGTCGAGCTGCTCCTTGGTGCAGTCAGGCGCTTCGGCGAACACTTCACCGGTCGCAGGGTTGATGACGCCGAACGTGCCGGCGGTGGGGACCGCCTCACCGGCGATGGTCATCGAATGATTCGACATGTGCGCTTGCTCCTCGCTGACGCTCTTACTTGAGTGGAACCGTACTTGACCGAGCGGTCAAGCTTCACCGCGTGCACGTGGCAGCGATCGTCTTGACCGGTGGTGTCATCGGTCTTCTGATCGGCACCTTTGGCGTAGGTGGTTCCGTTGCGACGCCGCTGCTGTCGCTCATCGGGGTCCCTCCGCTCGCCGCCGTCGCGTCGCCACTTCCGGCGACGATCCCGGGCTCGATCCTCGGCGTACGTCCCTACGTGAAGTCGGGCGAAGCGCGACCGAAGGCGGCGGGCTGGTCGCTGCTCGGCGCAGTGCCGTCGACGATCCTCGGCGCGTATCTGTCCAAGGCGGTCGGCGGTCCCGCACTGCTCGTGATGTCGGGTGCGATGTTGGCCATCGCCGGTGTCCGTGTGGTCATGCCGATCAGCGACGAGCACCGCGAGCGCGGCACGGCCCGTCGCCTCAATCGGCCGCTGCTCGTCGCGTCGACGTTCGCGGCCGGCTTCGTCGCCGGTCTTCTCGCCAACGGCGGCGGATTTTTGTTGATGCCGATGTACCTGTTGTTCTTCGGCCTGCGCATGCGCCAGTCGGTCGGGACGGCATTACTGGTGGCGACGGTCCTGTCGATTCCGTCGCTCGCCGTGCACGCCGCGCTCGGACACGTGGACTGGGCGGTGTCGCTGCCCTTCGCGGTCGGGCTGTTGCCGATGAGCGTCGTGGGTGGTCACTACTCGAGTCGCTTCGGTGCGGGGAAGCAGCGTCAGTACTTCGGTGTGTTCCTCGTGGCGTTCGGCATCTTCTTCACGGTGTACCGCCTCGTGGCCTAGAAGCGCGCAAAAGGCGTGCCCCGACCGAGGAACGAGGCACGCCTTCTGCTGGGGGGTCGAGATCAGCCGAACAGACCGCCGAGGGAACTATTGAGGCTGTTGTTGATCGAGCCGAACGCCGAGCCGACGGTCGGCGCGGTGTTCGTGCCGGTTGTGGCGTCGATGATGTTCAACAGCCCGGTGCCGTCGGCGCCGTCAGTGCCGTCGATGCCGCCGTTCGCCGTGTCACCGGTGCCACCGGTGCCACCCGTGCCGCCGATCAGCAGGCCGGACCCGCCGTCGCCGCCGTTGCCACCGTTGTAGCCGGAGCCACCGTCGCCGCCGCTGCCGCCGACGAGGAAGCCGAAGCCACCTGATCCGCCGTCGCCACCGTCACCCGCGGTGCCATCGGCGCCGGGGACGGCCGACACCGTGCCACCCGTCGCAGGGTCGAGCGTTGCCACGGCGGAACCACCGAGACCGGCCACACCGCCGTCGCCACCGTCACCGCCGTCGCCGCCGAAGATGCCGAAGGACGCGCCGTCGCCGCCGTTGCCTCCGTCACCGCCGTCGCCGCCGTCGCCACCGCTGGCGAACGAGGTCGTTGTCGGGATGGCAAAGGTCGTCGTGACGGTTGCCGACGCATCGCCGCCCGCGCCGCCCGCGCCGCCGTTGCCGCCGTCGCCGCCGTCGCCACCGAAGAGGGAACCGAAGCCGCCCGCCGCGCCGTCGGTGCCGGTCCCGCCGTCGCCCCCGTCACCCGCAGTTGCATTGGCGTTCGTAGGGCTGATCGCAGTGGCAAAGCCACCGGCACCGCCGTCGCCGCCCGAGCCGCCATCGCCTCCGAAGCCGCCGATGCCGAAGAACATGCTCGACGCATCGCCGGCATCACCCGCGAGTCCGCCGTCGGCGCCGTCGCCGCCGTCTCCGCCGGTCGCGATGGTCGGGATGTTGAATCCGGTCGCAGGGTCACCGATGGCGACCGCGCCGCCGCCGGCGCCACCATCGCCACCGAGGCCACCGTCGCCGCCGCTGCCTGCGAAGAACCAGGCGTCGCCACCGCTTCCGCCGTTGCCGCCGACGCCACCGTCACCGCCGGCGCCCGCGGCGGCGCAGAAGCCGCACACGCCATCGTTGATGAGGCTTATCGTCGAGATGCCGCTGCCGCCGTCGCCCCCCGGGCCGCCGTTGCCGCCATCTCCGGCGAACAAGAAGCCGTAGGCGCCGTCGCCGCCGTTGCCGCCGGGATCCCCGGCGGTGCCGTTGAACGCCGGAGGCAGCAGCGCGCTGATGCCGTCGTCGCCGGCTCCGCCGTTCGTGCCGCTGGTACCGAAGAAGAAGGAGCTCACTCCGTCGACTCCAGGAACGCCAGGTGCACCGAAGGCCAAGCCGGGCATCGCGAGACCGGAGAGCGCAATGCCTCCGAATATCAATGTCTTCTTGAGCACGTTTCCTCGTATGTCGATCGAGGACCGCCCAGCCGGAATCTGCGTTACCCGTTTGGGCAGTTTGGGATTCTTTACGCGCGTATATGTAAGAGTCCGGCCATGGATTTCGATCTGCCGCAGGACCTCGTCGACTACCTCGCCGAACTCGATGACTTCATCGAGACGGTCATCAAGCCGCTCCAGGACAAGGACGACAACAACCGCTTCTTCGACCACCGTCGGGAGGACGCGCGTACCGACTGGGAGCGCGGCGGTCTACCGAACGAAGAGTGGGAGGCGCTGCTGCGTCAGATGCGCGACCTCGCCGACGAAGCGGGCCATTACCGCTACGCCTTTCCGAAGGAGTACGGCGGCAAGGACGGCACCAACCTCGGCATGGCGGTCATCCGCGAGCACTTGGCGCGCAAGGGACTCGGTCTGCACAACGACTTGCAGAACGAGTCGTCGATCGTGGGCAACAACGTCGGCCTGTTGCTGATGCTGCACCACGGCACGGATGAGCAGAAGGCCGAGTGGGTCGACAAGTTGCTCGCCGGCACGAGTGGATTCGCGTTCGGTATCACCGAACCGAACCACGGCTCGGACGCGACGTTCATGGAGACCACAGCGGTGCGCGACGGCGACGAGTGGATCATCAACGGTGAGAAGACGTGGAACACCGGCATCCACAAGGCGCCCTACGACATGATCATGGCGCGCACGTCCGGACAGCCCGGCGACGGCGATGGCATCACCGCGTTCCTCGTCCCGACCGACTCGCCCGGCTTCGAAATCGTCGAGTACCTCTGGACGTTCAATATGCCGACGGATCACGCGCACATCCGTCTCACCGACGTGCGCGTGCCGCACTCGTCGATCTTCGGTGGTGAGGGGCGCGGGCTTGGCGTGACGCAGTTGTTCTTCAACGAGAACCGGATTCGTCAGGCCGCGTCGTCGCTCGGTGCTGCGCAGTACTGCATCGACGAGTCGGTCAAGTACGCGAACGAGCGCAAGCCGTTCGGCAAACCGCTGTCGCACAACCAGGGTGTGCAGTTCCCGCTCGTGGAGTTGCAGGCGCAAGCGACGATGCTGCGCGCGCTCATTCGCGAGACCGCGTGGAAGATGGACAAGTACGGCGCGTTCAGCCAGTCCGAGCAGGTGTCGATGTGCAACTACATCGCCAACCGCTTGTGCTGCGACGCCGCAGATCGCGCCATGCAGACCCACGGTGGTCTCGGCTACTCACGCCACAAGCAGTTCGAGCACATCTACCGGCACCACCGGCGCTACCGCATCACCGAAGGTGCGGAGGAGATCCAGATGCGCCGCGTCGCCGGCTACATGTTCGGCTTCATGAAGCAGCGCGCCCCCAAGGGCGTCTCCGAGTAGTGCTTCTGTGCGGGTGTGGACGGGCTCTGCCCGTCACATGATCGAGGACACGCCGCCCTGCCCGTCCACACCCGCACAGAACGTCATGCAGCTGGATGTTCGAGGCCGTCGAGGGCGGACATCGCCAGGCTCGTTGCGGCGTCGTGGCCGTCGTTGGCGGAGACGTTCCACACGATGGCCATGACGCGAACCGTGCCCCGCACGAAGGTCACCTTGTCGTGCACGATCGAGCCCGTGCATCGGCACCGCACACCGACCGCGCCCGGGATCGAATCGACGGCGAAGATGGGATCGCCTCGGTGGCAGTGGTCCTCGCCGTAGTCGCGCTGAAGCTGCGCGGCTTCGGCATGTGACGCGAAGCGCTCGAAGTAGATATCGGCCGTGGCGTACCGCCCGTCGTTCCAACCGACGTCGATGCCTTCGATCATCTTGGCGGAGTCGGCTTGCACGGCCTTGGTGTTGTGCTTGTCTGCGATCTGGTCGACGTCGAGAGTGAAGACACCGCCGGCGCGGCCGGACCCGGCTTGCCCCGCGGCGTACACCGCCGCGAACCTCATGTCACCGGCGTCAGTCGGGAAGTCCGGCGCCTCCGTCCAGAGGTGTCGGGCGATCCCGCATTTGTGCGTGCCGATTGCATGCGTGCCGACCTGGCTCACCTGCAGGCTCAACGGAAGGAGCACAGCGGCAGCCCCGAGGGCTGCAGCGAATCGTTGCGCCTGAAGACGTCGCGGTGCTCGTGGTTCGGTGGCGATGGGCCATTCGACCTCGAGCGGCGGAGCGTCGCGTCGCGCCCAGAGCGGGAGTTCAGCCGTGTCCGAGGGGTAGGTCTCGAACGCGTGGGCGGTGCGATCGTCGAACTCCACGAGTTGCCAACGCGCCGCGGTCTCGACGAGGCCGACCAACCGGCGGCCGCCGCTCCACTGAGCTGGCGTCAGACACGTCGAGTGCCCGGCCTGGTCGGTGATCGTCAGCTGTCGACGAAGGTCGTTGCGACGGAACTGCACCGACGCCAGGTGCTTGAGATCGACGGGCCGATAGTGCAGCAGCACGCGTCGCCACAGCACGCCGTCGATGATCACGATGCGTGCGCGGGTCGAGCCCACAGTCGCCGCGATCAGCACGATGGCGAACGTCGGCACGGCGGGGTTCAGTTCGCCATCCGCATAACTCATCAGCGCCAGAGAGCTGACCGGCGTCGCAAGCGTGACGAAATTGGCAACGACCAGAAGCGATCGCATACGCATCGACATCTCGGGGTGGCGCGACGAATCGAACTCCAACCGCGAACGAACAGCGGGCATGTACTCCTATCGGCGGAGACAAAACAGTCTTTAGGCGCGAAGAAGCCCCGGGCGGGAGGTGCCCGGGGCTTCTTCTCAATTCACGCCGTTGTGAATCTCTAGATGGCGTCCACGCCTTGTTCGTTGGTGCGGATGCGCATCAGGGTGTTGAGCTCGTAGCTCCAGATCTTTCCGTCGCCCACCTTGCCGGTGTGCGCTGACGAAGCGATCAGGTCGATGACCTTGTTGAGGTCGCCCTTGTCGCAGAGCACCTCGATCTTGACCTTCGGAACGAACTCCATCTTGTATTCCGAACCGCGGAAGGTTTCGGTCTTGCCGCCCTGGCGGCCGTAGCCGCTGACCTCAGAGACGGTGAGCCCGAGCATGCCAGCGGCACGCAAGTTCTCCTTGACCTCTTCGAGCTTGAACGGCTTGATGATTGCGGTAACGAGATAGGGCATCAGTTGTTCTCCTTACTCGCTCGCGCCGACCGATGCCGTCGGGCTTGGTGCAGGGATGGAGCTCGACGACCGGGGCGGCAGGCCGCTCGGCGTCGTATAGGTCATGCCTTGTCCGAACTCGACGTGGTAGGCGGGCGTGCCGTGTTCGGCGATGTCGATGCCCTCGAGTTCGAGGTCCTCTTCGATGCGCAGGTTCCACGAACCGGGCAGCGTGCGGAGGATCTTGAAGATGATGAACGAGACGCCACCGATGATGACGATGCAGGAAGCGCTACCAATGGCCTGGGCCATGAGCTGCTGCGTACCACCGCCGAAGAACAGTCCCTTGAAGGGGCCGAAGTCGCCCGTGGCGAACAGGCCGATCGACAACGTGCCGAACACGCCGCACACGAGGTGCACAGCGACGGCGCCGATCGGATCGTCCACTCGCACGTACTCCATCACGTCGACTGCGACCGGCACGAGGATGCCGGCGATGGCGCCGATGATGACTGCGCCCATCGGGCTCACCCAGTAGCAGGGCGCGGTGATGGCGACGAGGCCGCCGAGGAAACCGTTGACCGACATACCGAGGTCCCACTTCTTGGACCGGGGGTAGACGAAGAAGACGGCGACCAAGCCACCCGCCGCCGCGGCGAGTGTGGTGTTGGCGGCGACACGGCCGATACCGACGAAGTCGGTGGCGGCGAGGGTCGAGCCCGGGTTGAAGCCGTACCAACCGAACCACAGGATCACGCCACCGAGGGCGCCCCACACGAGGTCCGACGGAGGCGTGGGGCCACCGCCGTCACGCTTGAACTTCCGGCCGAGACGAGGGCCGAGGACGATCGCGCCCATGAGGGCGATGATGCCACCCGTCGTGTGGACCACGGTCGAGCCGGCGAAGTCACGGAAGAAGATGTCGGAGTGGATGAAGCTGAAGAAGCCGGTGTGCAGAGACTGCAGCCAGCCACCCGGACCCCACACCCAGTGGCCGAAGATCGGGTACAGGAAGCCCGACACCGCCGTGGAGTAGAGGATGTCGCCCTTGAAGCTCGTGCGGCCGAGCATGGCGCCCGACGTGATCGTCGAGGCCGTGTCGGCGAAGGCGAACTGGAAGAGGAAGAACGCCAGGAATGCAACGCCGGTGTTGTACGCCACGCCGCCGGAGACGCCGCCGTAGTTGTAGACGTCGGGTGCGCCGTGCAGGAAGAAGTAGCTGTGGCCGATCAGGGCGTTGCCGACACCGAACTGGAACGCGAAACCGAACGCCCAGTAGAGGATGCCGCAGAGGCATGTGTCGAACACGCACTCCATGAGGATGTTCACGGTTTCCTTCGAGCGGGCGAAGCCGATCTCGAGGCCCATGAAGCCGGCCTGCATGAAGAAGACGAGGAACGCGGTCACGAGGACCCATGCGGTGTTGGTTGCGCTGATGGTGTTGTGGACCTGGGACGTGACTTCGTGGAACGTCTTGAAGTCTTCGGCGCCTGCCACTTGCGGCAGGAACCAGGTGATTCCCTTGATGAGGCCCAACATGGCGACGACGCCAAGCATCTTGCCGGTCATAACGATGGCAACTGCCTTGCGCGCCTCCTTTTCCTTGAGTCGCGATAAGCGTGTTCGGATCATGGTCGGGCAACGTAGAGATGCGAAATTTCGCCTTCGTTCGCGTTTCGTTTCAACAATGTGAACTGACAAGAATCTTGCGTCGAAGGATTTGACGGCTCCGTACGCTCTTCGCATGCAGCTCGACCGCGCACCCTTGCTGGCCGACACGTCGATGACGGGCGCCGTGTGGTGCAAGGCCTACAGCGATCTCATCGACGGATTCCTCCGTGACCTGTTGCATACGGCGACAAACGAGCACAAAGGCGTCGCACTCGTAGCGACAGGCGGGTACGGGCGGGCCGAGCTCGCGCCCGGAAGCGACATCGACGTGATGCTGGTGCATTCCGGCCGAGCCGACCTCGACGACATCGCCAACAAGATCTGGTATCCGATCTGGGACGCGAACCTGAAGCTGGGTCACAGCGTGTCGACGCCAAAGCAGGCCTTGGCGTTGGCGAACGACGATCTCGACACGGCCACGGCTCTGCTCAGCGCCCGCTTTCTCGCGGGTGATGAAAAGCTGGCGGCCGATCTCGCGTCGGCCGCCGAGGTGCAATGGCGCAAGAAGGGTAAGCGTTGGCTGAACGCGCTCGGCGACCGCGTCGACGAGCGCCACGCAACCGCCGGCGAAGTTGCGTTCCGGCTCGAACCCGATTTGAAAGACGGTCGCGGTGGATTGCGCGACGTGCACTCGTTGCGGTGGGCCGAGATGGCCGAGCGTGTGCTCGTGCACCACGACGACGCAGCGTTGACCGAGGCGTACGCGGTGCTGCTGAACGCGCGCGTCGAGCTCCAGCGGTTGACGGGCCGTAACGCAAACCAGCTGACGTTGCAGGATCAGCGCGCCGTGGCCGAACGGCTCGGCATGAACGACCCGGACGTCTTGATGAAGGGAATCGCCGAAGCGGCACGCACGATTGCCTGGACAAGCGATGACACGTGGCGGCGCGTGCGGGCGACGACCAAGGGGGGCTTCGGGCGTGTCGGTCGTCGTGTGAAAGATCTCGCTCCCGGTATCTCGGTACGCGAGGACGAGCTGCACGTCGATCCCGTCATGGCGAAGCACGATCCGCTTATGGCGTTGCGCGTGGCGGTGGTCGCCGCCCGCGAAAATGTCGCCATCGAGCGCGAGTCGCTCGAGATGTTGGCTTCTGCGCCGACGCTGCCCGAGCAATGGCCGAGCGAAGCGTTGTCCTTGTTCGTCGAATTGTTCCTGACGGGCCGCAACGCGATCCCGGTTGTCGAAGCGCTCGATCAGCGGGGCGTGTGGACCCGCGTGTTGCCGGAGTGGGCGCCGGTGCGCGCCAAGCCGCAGCACAACGCCTACCACCGGTTCACCGTCGACCGTCATCTGTTGGAGGCGACGGCCAACGCGTCCGAACTCGTCGATCGCGTGCACCGGCCTGACCTGCTCGTGATGGGCGCGTTCATGCACGACCTCGGCAAGGGGCTGCCCGGCGATCACACCGAGGTCGGCATGGTGCTCGTTCGCACGCTCGCCACCCGGATGGGCTTCGACGAACCCGATGTCGACATCCTCGTGTCGATGGTGGAACACCACCTCTTGCTCCCTGACGTAGCCACGCGCCGCGACCTCGACGACGCGTCGACGATTCAGCGCGTGGCCGATCAAGTCCGCTCGCTCGAACGCCTCGAATTGCTCGCTGCTCTCACCGAGGCCGACTCGCTCGCCACAGGCCCGAGTGCGTGGAGCCCGTGGAAGGCGCATCTCCTGGCGCAACTCGTGGACCGGACCGAGAAGGTGTTGCGGGGTGACGAAGCGGCTGCGGTGACCGAGGCGGGCTTCCCGAACGAAGATCAACTCGCCGCACTGCAGAACCCCGGGACCCACATCATCGGTCAGGGCAACACGCTGACCGTGATGACCGACGACCGCCCAGGCCTTTTCTCTCGCGTTACCGGTGTGCTCGCAATGCACGGCCTCGACGTCCTCACCGCCGGCGTCTATTCGTCCAACGATGGCCGGGCGCTCGAGGCGTTCATCGTCCACGACCCCATGCGCGACGAGACCCCGTGGGATCGCGTTGCGGCCGACGTCGAGCGGGCCCTCGCCGGTCGTCTCGCGGTCAACGCACGCGTCGCCGAACGGGCGAAGATGTACGGACGGCAGGTGTATTCGCCGCTCGCGCGCGGGTCGTCGGTCTCGGTCGACAACAACGCGTCAGCTGACGCGACCGTCATCGACGTGGAGACCGGCGACCGCATCGGCGTGCTGTTCGCCATTGCACGCGCGCTCGCCGAGCTCGACCTCGACGTGCGTTCGGCCAAGGTGCAGACGCTCGGCGTGCGCGTGCTCGACGCCTTCTACGTCACCGACCGATCAGGGTCAAAGGTGACCGACGCCGAGACCCTCGCAGAGATCGAGCGCGCCATCCTTCACAACCTCAACTCGTAGCCGAAGTGCTCGGCCCACCCCGCCGGGGTGGCGTGAAACCGGGCGTCTTCGATCGACGGATCGGCGCCCAGCTCGAGTAGGAGATCGACCATGGCCTGGTCGTTGCGCTCGACGGCGGTGTGCAATGCGGTCTGCCAAGGTTGCTCGACCGGCGCATCGCTACGACCCAAGGCATTCACGTCGAACCCCTGCTGCACCGCCAGCCGAACGGCCTCGAGTCGCCCGGTCGCCGCGGCCTGCACGACCAGCGACGGGCGCTGCTCGTGGGCGGTCCGCGTCACGGAGGCGTCGCCGACCGGGGGGCGGCCGGCGAGGATCGCTCCGATGAACTGATCCACGGGTGACGTCCAGGGCATCTCGACCCCGCGGGCTCGCAGCGTGTCGACGATCCGGTCGTGCCCACACATTGCGGCGAACTCGATCGGCGTCTTGCCGCGAGCCTGCGCGGCCCAGTTCGGGTACTCGTCGAACGGCACGTCGAGCGCGACGCCGCGATCGGCCATCAGTTCAACGCGTTCGAGCATGTCGTGATGGATCGCCCAGCGCAGTTGGTGGTGGACCATCTGCGTCGGTGTCTCCATCTGCGACCCCATGCGCGCCTGCCACGGGCCGCCGTCGCCGTGGCCGAGGCCGAACTCGAACAGCAACTCGAGATGCTCGTTGTTCGGGTTGAACTGTCGGTTGTAGAGGCCCTGCGCATCGTTGGCGTCGGCGCCCCGTTCCAACAACAACCGTGCCAAGGACTTCCAGAAGGGCTGACGGGACTGGGCGCCTTCGCCGCCGCCGAGGACACCCGTCAACGCCGTAAACGGCGTTCCCAGGCCGTGCCAGAGGTACCCCGCGTTCGGGTCGGCCCCCGCATCGAGCAGCACGCGGGCGGTCGACAGTGCGTCGGCCTCACTCATCGGGAAGCGCGAGTAGCAGAGGTACAGCAGGGGTTCCCAACGCAGCGCGCCACCCTGCGCCAACGGGTCAGTGCTGGCGTGCAGGTGTCCCATCGCCGCCGCCTCCCACATGTCGGAAGGCTCCGACGGAGCCAGCGCGTGCCCGCGAGCGACGCGTGCTCCGTCGTCGTCGCCGTAGGCGAGGCACACGAGCGTGAGGAATTCCTCGGGAGCCAGGTCGGGCTCGCGCGTGAGCGCCGCGACCATCTCGACGTGCGCTTTGAGCTTGGACCAACTGGCGAATCCGTAGGTCCTGGCCACTTCGAACTGGGCGGTGCTGAGCTTCAGGTCGCGTGCACGTGCGTGTTCGCGAGCGCGCTTTTTCAACCACTCCAGGTTGGGGCGTTGGGGTAGCTGGACAGTCGACAACGCGACTCCTTTCGTCGCCGGTGGTCCGCATCACCGAACTGAAAGGAGGCGTTGGACTCTTCTCAGCAACTACTCGTCAGGTGGGCTCTGCCCTGTCCGCGGACCGGAGGCGACCTGCGCGCCGGTGCGCACTGTAACGTCGACCAGTCAGGTGTGCCGGGAAGTCTGGTCGGCGTTGTGATGACTGCTGCCACCAGGAGCCCGCGTGGAACCACCTGAACCTCGTTCGTCGGTAACCCAAGCCCTGCGAACCTTTCTTGCCACGGAAGTTGCCGGCGGCGCACTGCTTGTGGCGGCGGCGCTAGTAGCGATCGCGTGGGCGAACTCGCCGTGGCAACACGGCTACGAGACGTTGTGGCATACCGACATCGGCCTACAGATGGGCCGCTACGCCTTCACGCTCGACCTTCGGCACTGGATCAACGACGGCCTGATGGCGGTGTTCTTCCTCGTCGTAGGTCTCGAGGTGAAGCGGGAAGTCCTGCAGGGTGAGTTGCGTGATCGGCGCGCGGCGGCTCTACCCGTATTCGGTGCGGTCGGCGGAATGATCCTGCCTGCCTTGATCTTTGCGACCGTTCACATCGTGGGCGGCGGCTCGGCCGGCCACGGCTGGGGTGTACCAGTCGCCACAGACATCGCCTTCGCTCTCGGCGTCCTCGCCTTGGTCGCACCGGCGTTACCCGCGGGCGTGCGCTTGTTTCTCCTGACGCTGGCGATCGTCGACGACATCGGCGCCATTCTGCTGATCGCCGTCTTCTACTCGGACGCGCTGGATCTGCGTTGGCTGTCCGTCGCGGTCGTCGCGTGCCTGGCCGTGCTGGCCCTGCGCGCGAGCGGCGTGCGCACGCCACTGTTGTTCGCGACGCTCGGCGTTGGCTTGTGGTTCGCACTCCACGAATCCGGTGTGCATGCCACTCTCGCCGGTGTCGCGATGGGCCTCCTGGTTCCGGCTTCCCCGACGCTGTCGCGCGAAATCGTGTGGTCGCGTCGCGACGAGTTGCTCGACGTGTTTTCACCTCGGGCCGCGCGCGACACCCTGCAGATCGCTCGGCAGGCCGTGTCGGAACTCGAATGGCTCGAGCACGGATTGCACGGCTTCACGTCCGTCATCGTCGTGCCGTTGTTCGCCCTCGCCAACGCGGGTGTCGTGTTGTCCGGATCGACGCTTCGCCACGCAGTGGGTTCTCCCATTGCGATCGGTGTCGCGGCCGGGCTGGTCGTGGGCAAGACCGTCGGCATCGCCGGCGGGGCGTGGATCGGTACCCGGCTGGGGGTCGCCGCCTTGCCCGACGATGTGCGTTGGCGTCACATCGTGGGCGCCGCGGCAGTTGGTGGTATCGGCTTCACCGTGTCGATCTTCATCGCGAACCTGGCCTTTGCGAATGAGCCGGAAGTTGCCGAGGCGAAGATCGGCATCGTCGCGGCGTCGCTCGTCGCAACTGCGCTTGGTGCCCTCATCCTCCGGCGGCGGCCAAGCCGCGGGTAAGCCGCGATCTAGGTTCTGCGCCATGCGATTCTCGATTTGGCCATCGCCAATGCACACCTGGGGCGAGATTCTCGACATCACGCAGCACTGCGAAGCGACGGGATGGGACGGCATGTATTACGCCGACCACTTCATGCCGAACGGCCCCGACTCGTCGCCCCTCGACGGCCCGACGCTCGAGTGCTGGTCGGTCATCGCCGGTCTCGCCGCCGCAGTCCCGCGCTTGCGTCTGGCGCCACTCGTCACGAGCGTGACCTACCGTCATCCGGCGGTGCTCGCGAACATCGCCGCGGCCGTCGACAACATCAGCGGTGGTCGATTGTTGCTCGGCCTCGGCGCCGGCTGGCAGGAGAACGAGCACCAGGCGTACGGCCTCGAACTCGGCACGATCCGTGATCGGCTCGATCGCTTCGAGGAAGCCGTGCAAGTCGTGCGCGCGATGACGCGTGAACATCGCACCACTTTCAAGGGCGAGTATTTCTGGATCGACGACGCGCCCAACCAGCCCGCGCCCGTCCAGAACGAACTTCCGATTCTCATCGGCGGCTCGGGCGAGAAGCGCACGTTGCGCATCGCCGCGCACTACGCCGACGAGTGGAACGCCTGGACGTCACCGGAATTGCTCACGCACAAGCTGTCGGTACTCCAGCGTCACTGCGACGACATCGGCCGCGACCGCGACGAGATCAAGGTGTCGACTCAGGCCCTCATGTTCTTGTCCACCGACGAGGAATGGCTGAAGGACAAGCGCAGTCCGGGCGCGATTGCGGGTACGCCCGACGAAGTCGTCGACATCATCGGCCAGTACCAGGACGCGGGTGCCGACGAGATCATCGTTCCGGACTTCACGATGGGCAGTCACACCAAGGAAACGTGCGACCTGTTCATCAACGAGGTCGCCTCACACTTCCGGTAGCCGTTGAGTAACGAAGCAGAACAACGAACCAAGGCCGTCCTACGCGCGCTCGCCGCGCTGTCACCCGACTCGACGGAGCCCACCGAATCACTGTCAATCCCGACCGAGTGGTTCCGTTGGATGGACCTCGACGCGCTCGCGGCGTTCCTGCCCGCGCTGCAATACGAGGCGCAGACCATGCCGACGATCGGTATCGACCGGACCTACGCCGAACACATCGCCGCGCTCAACCAACTACGAGGCGGGACGATCGCCCGCCTCGGCTGGCTTTTCGTCGCGGGCTCGTTCACGACCGAGAACGGCGTGAAGCGACGAATCTTCGAGCCGATCGTGTACGCGCCCCTGCGTGTCTGGCGCCAGCCCATCAGTGGAACGGGCTACGTGGGGCGAGCGGGCGATGCGCAGCTGTCGTTGATGGTGCAGGACGTGCACGCTCGACACGAGCTCGAGAAACGCTTCGAATTCGGCGGTGGGGCGCTGTACGGCTACGGGCCGGAGGTGCCGATGAACCTGCTCAACCGGATGCCACGGCTGCAGTCCTTTGCCCGCGACGCGGCCAGAGCAATGGGTTTCCCGGGCGCCAAGCTCGTTCAGGCGACGGCGGGTCCCGAAGAGTTCATGCGACGAGACGACGTCGTCGTCGTCGTCGGCGCAGGCCTGTTCCTGCGGGCCGAGGACAAAGAGGACCTGACGCGAGCGGGTTCGCTGCGACGATGGGCGAGCGAGAATCTCGGACATTCGACGGCGTTTCATTCGTTGTATGCCGATGCTGACTCGGTGATCGACGACGGCGGCGACCTCGTTCGTTCGCCGCTTCGTCTGACGCCGAGCCAGGCGAACGCGGTGCGCGCCAGTCGCACGGCGAACGTGTCGGTGTTGCAGGGGGCTCCGGGGACGGGCAAGTCCCACACGATCGCCGCAATCGCGTTGGACCAGATCCAGCGCGGCGGAAGCGTGCTGATCGTTGCGAAGTCGGATGCGACGGTCGACGCGTTGATCGACTTGCTCGAGCAGTGTCCCGGTCCGGCGCCCGTCGTGTTCGGTTCGAACGAGCGGCGCGACGCGCTGGCGGAGCGTCTTGGCTCCGGCGGGCTGTCGCCGGTTTCGGACGACAAAATCGAGCGCGCGCAGCGGCTCGCGGGTCGGCTCGAGTCACAACGACGGGCAACGTATGCACACATCTCGTCGCTGCTCGAGATCGAGCGGTCGATCGCCGAGGGCCACGCGTTGGCCGCGCTCGACCTGACGCTGGCCGACGCGACCAAGCGCGCCCACGACCTACGGCACCTGATCAGCGAGGCCCGTTCGACCCACGGGCTGTTGCACCGGCGGGTTGCTCGGCGAGCGGCCGATCGGTTGCGCGCGATGCTCGCGTGCGACGCGGAGACCACCGACGACGAAGCAGTCGAGATCGCCCAGGACGAGATCAACGCGATCGCCGGTCGTGAACTCATGGCCCAAGGCGGCCTCACCATGTCCGAGCTGTGGGCGCAGCTCGCAAAGCTCGACCAAGAGTCGCGCGATGCGCTCGCGGCATACCTTTCGGTCTTCTACCGCGAGTCGGCTCGCCTCGACGAGGCTCGTCCGGCGGTTTCGGCGCTGGCGGTTGCGTTGCGCAGTGGACGCGCGGCCCGTCGTGAGCAACTCCACAAACTGCGATCTTCCGAGCTCACCGGCGCCTTGCCGTTGTGGATCGGCACGCTGGCCGACGTCGACGACCTGCTGCCGTTGTCGCCCGGGTTCTTCGAACTGGTCATCCTCGACGAGGCCGCGTCGGTCGAGCAGCCGCTGGCCGCGCCGGCGCTGTTGCGCGGACGACGCGCCGTGATCGCCGGTGACCCGCGACAGCTGCGGCAGGTGTCATTCCTCAGCGACGCCGAGATCAGCGACGCGCTCGACACGCAGGGCATCGCCGATCCGATCTTGCGCGCCCGTCTCGACGTTCGCCGCAACTCGACGTTGGACGCCGCCGTCGCCGTCGCGGAACCGATCGTGCTCGACGAGCACTTCCGGTCGGCCCCGCATCTCGTCGACTTCGTGACGCGCCGGCTTTACAACGGCCGCGTCAAGGTCGCCACTCGTAAGCCGACCACCCAGAGCTGTGACTGCATCGACACCGTTCGCTGCGAGGGCGACCGCGACGGTCGCAACGTCGTGCAGGCCGAAGTGGACGCCGTGTTGCGACTACTGCGTTCGGAACGGTTCGCGAGTAGTTCGGTCGGTGTGGTGACGCCGTTCCGGGCGCAGGCTGAGGCGATCGAGGCGGCTGCGCTTCGCGCGTTTTCTGCCGAGGCGATCGAAGCCATGGACCTCCGCATCGGCACCGTGCACGGCTTTCAAGGCAACGAGCGTGACGTGGTCATCGTGTCGCTCGGTGTCGGCGAAACGAAAGCGGCGTGGAAGTTCGTCGAGGATCCGTCGCTGGCCGCCGTGTTGCTCACGCGTGCCCGCGACAAGCTCGTCATCGTGTACGCCGGCGACCCGCCCGACCGAGGATTGCTCGACGGCTATCTGGCCGAGGCCGATGCCCCGCCCGGCCCGCCGCGTGCTGCGCGCGAGCCGTCGCCCTGGGTGGCGACGATTCACGCCGAGGCGCAACGCGCGGGCATCTCGCTGTTGCCGTCGTATCCGACCGGGCGTCACGTGGTCGACCTCGCCGTCGCGGAGGAGTGGCGGGACGTCGCCATCGAGGCCGACATCCACCCCAACGGCGTCGAGTCGCACATCCGTCGCCGCCTCGAGATGATGCACCGAGGTTGGACCTTCATCGAGGCCTACCGTTCCAAGTGGCTCGGCAAGGAAGCTGAACTCGCGGTGGAGTTGGTCAACCACCTCCGCCATTAGAACACGGAGCTAGACGGCCGAGCCGGGCTCCAGGATCGGGGCGTTCGCCAGGCGATCGTCGGCGCCGTTCTTTCGCATCTGTACGAGACCGATGAGTCCGGCGCCGAGGCACCCGAGTGCACCCAGGCCGAGCGCGTAGCGGGCGCCGAGCGTCTGGGAGATCGTGCCGACGATCGGACCACCGATCGGGGTCGAGCCCAGGAAGACGATCGCCTGCAGCGCCAGGATGCGGCCTCGCATCGACGGATCGGAGCGGGTCTGCACGATTGCCGTCGACGACGTCATGAACGTGATGCTGGTGAAGCCGAGCAGCACACCCATGGCGAAGGCGACCGGTGTATTGGGGCTCACCGCGAGCAGGACCATCGCAGCACCGAAGCCAAGCGCGGCCTTGGTGACGTGATCCAGGCCGACGATGCGTCGACGGGCCGTAATCAATGCGCCGACGAGCGAGCCGGTCGAGACGACGGAAAACAGCGCCGTGAAGGTGCCCGTGCCGCCGTGCAGGTTCTTCGCTACGAAGACCGGCAGGACCGTCTGGAAGTTGAAAGCAAGTGTGCCGATGATCGTCATCATCACGAGCGGCACCCACAGCTCCGGGATGCTTCGGGCGTAGCGCAGGCCTTCGGCGATCTGGCCCTTGCCGCGGGGGGTCTTGGGCGCGGCGTGGAGCTCGGCGGGCCGCATCTTGGCGAGACCAATCAGCACGGCGATGTAGGACACACCGTCGAGCCAGAACGCCCACCCGAAACCGACCGAAGTGATCAACACACCGGCGAGCGCCGGACCGATGATGCGGGAGCCCGTCATCAGCGCACTGTTGAGTGAAACCGCGTTGTTGACGTCTTCGCCTTCGACCATCTCGACGACGAACGAGCGCCGAGCCGGGTTGTCGAACGCAGTCGCGACGCCGCCGGCGATGGCGACCGAGAAGATCGCCCACACGGGCGGGTGGTGCATGAAGGCGACGGCGCCGAGCACGAAGGACTGCAGCATCGCGAACGACTGCACGATCAGCAGGAGCTTGCGCTTGTCCGAACGGTCCGCGGTGAGACCGGCGTATCCACCGAGCAGCAGCACGGGGCCGAACTGCGCGGCAGCAAGGAATCCGAGCGCGACACCGCTGTGGGTGAGCTTGTAGACGAGCAACGTCTGGGCGACGAGCGTCAGCCAGTTGCCGATCTGCGAGATCGACTGGCCGATGAAGAAGAGCCGGAAGTTCCGGACCTTCAGTGAGCGGAAGGTCTCGCCGCCCGCGAGCTTGAGCTTGGTCATTGGGTGATCAGGTCCTTCTGAGTCAGTTGATCGAGCACATCGAGGGCGTCGTCGAGACGGCGGCGCTGCTCGGGGCTCAGTTCGCTGATGCGGCTCGAGAGCCACGCAGTCTTGCGGCGCCGCGACTCAGCAACGAGCTCGGCGCCCTTCGGGGTCGTCGTGACGAACGTGACCCGTCGATCGGACGGGTCCGGACGGCGTTCGATGAGCCCGTCCTCCTCGAGGATCGACAGCACCTTTGTGATCGACGGCGCGGACACGCCCTCGTGATCGGCCAGTGCGCCGAGCGTGAGGGGGCCGTTGTGTTCGACGGCGGCGAGGGCCGAGATCTGGGACGGCGTGAGCGCGTCGCCCGCCTCACGGCGCAACCGCCGATGCAAGCGGGTCGCGCTCAGCCGAAGCCGAGCGGCAATCTCCTCGTTGGTCTTCGTCACGGACATACTTTACCAAACTAATTAGTCAGGCTAAGTATTCCCGTTTCGCATCGGCGAGAAGGACGCGCATGGCGCGCGTCGCGGCGAGCGTGCCGCGCACGGTTCCGGTCACTTTGCTGCGCCCCGAGCGTCGGTAGTAGCGGACCGACACCTCGCTGACCCTCCAGCCTTCGGCGCGCGCACGTAACACCATCTCGAGCGGCCACCCCGACGCTCGGTCACGCAAGCCCAGCGCGAGAAGCGCTTCGCGTCGTGCCGCACGCATGGGCCCCAGGTCGCGTAGCGAGTAGCCGGTGAGCCGGCGAACACGGGCCGCGACGACGCGGTTGCCGATCCGCGCGTGCAGGGGCCACGCTCGGCGCTCGGGATCGCGGGCGCCGAGAACGAGGTCGGCGTCTCCTTGCTCGACGGGCGCGGCGACGGTTGGCAACGCAGTGGGGTCAAGCGACGCGTCGCAGTCCATGAACGCGACGATCGGCGCTGTCGCCGCAGTCAGCCCCGCGAAGCACGCGGCGCCAAATCCTCGCTGGGGGGCTTCGACGACGAAGGCTCCGAGTCGGCTCGCGGTTTCAGCCGAACCATCGGTCGACCCGTTGTCGACGACGATCGGTCGAAATCCCTCGGGCATGCGCTCGAGGACCCAAGGAATCGCTTCGGCTTCGTTCAGTACCGGCAGAACAACGTCGACCGACGCAGCTGCGCTCATCGCGCTTCGAGTTCAAGGATGAGACGGCCGTCGACCTCGTGGCAGGTGACAACGGCGAGGTCGGCCAACGGAGCCAGCGCGGCGATCGATGGTGCGTCGAGACGAGCCCAGGCGAACCAAGGGCTCCGCACGCCACCGTTTTCCACGTGGACTTCTTCGACGGTGTGGCCGACGCCATGCGTATCGGCTTCCACCAATGCGCGTCCCGTGACGCGCAGCAGTTGGCGAACCCTTCGCAGCATGCGTCGCGGGTCGCCGCCGATGCCGATGTTCCCGTCGAAGAGCAGAGCCGTGGCCCAGGCGCGCTCCCGGGGAAGCGGTTCGAACACGGAGCGGCACAGCGCCGCGGCACCTTGCGAGGTCGCCAGGCGCACGGCGGCCGTCGACGCGTCGATACCCAGCGTCGGGACACCGCGCTCGCTCAACGCGGCGGCGAGGCGGCCCGGGCCGCATCCGATGTCGATGACCGGACCGCGCACGGTGTCGAGCAGTGCACGCTCCGCGACCGTCGCGGGCGCGCACCAGCGACCGACTTGGAGTGGGACCTCGGTTCCGTCACGCCATCGCATTGTTGCGGTCATCGTCGGGGACCTCGCCGTCGAGCAATCGCGAGCGCAGCGCCGGCGATGAGCCAGATCGCCGCCAAGCCCCCGGCGAGATTCCGGGCGTAGTCCAGCGGCAGGACCGACGGATTGTTCGCGTGCGCGTTCCCGCCGGCGAACAGCGGAACGCTGAACAGCACGAGTCCGGCGCTCGCGGCGAGGGCGACTCGGGTCGTACGGCGGACCGAGATCGGTACGTAATGCGTGGCGAGCGCGCCGACGGCGAGCAGCGGCGCCCACACCGCGTCGTGGCCGAGACCGGCGCCGACGACGAAGCCCGTCACGTTGAGCACTCGGCTCGCACGGAGGTGCGTCAACAGACCGTCGACGCCGAAGCCGATGAGAAGCGCGCCGATCCCGACCCCGGCCCAGAAAAGCCTTCCGTAATCAGTGTTCGTTCGTGCATCGCTCATGTCTTGTGCACCGTGAGATCACGCAACCACTTCGTCTGTTGCACGCCCGGCCGATTCGGGCCGATGAGCCGACAGGGCCAGCCGTGGTCTGGATGCAACGGTTCGCCGTTCAGTTCGAGCGCGACGAGCGTGTCGGGGTCATTCGCCTGTGAGGCGTTGATCATCGAGTGGTTGTACGCGCCGTCGCGCTCGAGCGAGTGCACGACGACCTCGATGTCCGAGACGTCGTGGACGCCGGCGAGCGCAAGGAGGTCCCGCACCGGGACGCCGCGCCAGTGCGCCGACGCGCTCCAGCCTTCGACGCAGGCAATCGGTAGTTCGGCCGCGCGTCGGGGCATCGCTCGTAGTTCGTCCAGCGTCAGCGACACCGGTTTGGGGACATCGCCTTTGATCTCGAGCCGATAGGAGGAGTCGGAAGCAGCGGCGTGAATCTGCGGCGTCGACACGCGGTTGACCGGCAGGCCCTGCGGTCCGAGGTCGGGTCGTCGCGGGGCGAAGAACGTGACACGTCGCAACAGCGGCAGGGTCTGTCCGGCGGTGGTCAGGGTCACCGCGCCCGCCGCGGCGGCCGTGAGGCCGAGGTACTGCCGACGACTCATTGCGGTACTGCCCGGCGGCGGCTCGTTGATGCGGACGGAGATTGCCTGACGCGCGACGGTGAGCTTCGCCGCGATGTGGGTGACGAGCGCTCCGATCGTTATCCACGCGATCCAGTAGTGCGCAACGGGGAAGGGGAAGTGCCACGGATACCACTGCGCGATGTTGGCGGTGCCACTGAAGAGCATGAACGTCGATCCGAAGACCAGCGGAACGAGCATGGCGCGCTCCACCGCATGCGCCACTGACGTGAACGGTGGCCACGACCACAGGTGAGGGAAGACCGACCACAGCTTTGCGAGCAGCAGCGGTACCGCCGCAAGCCCCGTCGCCACGTGTATTCCCTGCGTGACGCGGTAGAGCCCCGCCGGGCGGGGACCCCACGCGAACCATGCCGGCGGCTGTTGGATGAAGTGCGACACGAGGCCCGTGGCAAAACATGTCGCGAAACTGATCCCGAGTGCGATACCGAGGACGGCCGCGGTCCGGGCGTCGTGCACCGGCTCGTCGAGGGCCTGATCACGGGCGTTTTCGACGACCGAAAGGACCCGCACTAGATCGCGATCGCTTCCTGGGCGACGGCCGCGACGCGCAAGTGCGGGAACTGCCTCGCCACCTCGGCGAGATCTTCCGGCTCGTCGATGTCTCGCAACTCCGGCAGCAGCGCCACCCGTAGGCCGAGCTCGCGCAGGCGGGCTAGTTGAAGTTCGCCCGTATCGCAGGCGCTCATGGGTACGCCGTCGAACGCGCCCTCGGCGGGCGCCCGAAAACCGATCGCCCACCAGCCGCCGTCGGCGGCCGGGCCCAACACGGCGTCGACGCCGGGGGCGTGCAGCCGCTGCAGGCTTTCGTCGAGCAGCGCGGAGCTGACCTGTGGCGTATCCATGCCGATCTGGAGTCCCGGGGCACCGGCGTGCCGCCACGCCGCGGCCAAGCGATCGTTGAACGTCGTGCCGCGTTGTTCGACAACGTCGAAGCCCGCCGGGAGCCACGAACCCACGTCACCATCGAGCGCGAGGATTCGTCGCGGACTGGCGCAGCCGGCGACTGCCGTCAGCGTGTCATGGAGCGCAGCCTCGGCGATGTCGGCCGCCTGCTGGGCCGACATAGCGCGCATCAGGCGCGTTTTCACGCGCCCGGCGACCGGGGCTTTCGCCATCACGAGTAGGTGCGCGCGCGTACGCATCGATTGCTCTGTAACGGTCCGCGTGCTCGGCGTTACAGAAAGGTGGTGAATTCTTCGACAGACAAACAACGCCAGTCCCGCGACGAGTTGGTGCGTTGGCTGCTCGCCGAAGCGCGCGACATGGCGGCGTCGATGCCCGACGCGGCGAGGCTCGTACGCCTTCTCGACGACATCGGGGAAGTCATGAGTGACCCAGCTTCGACCACTGGCAACCGACCGGAGTCGGCATTCGATCCGGCGTTTCACGTCGTTCGTTGAAGCGCCGCGACACCATTGCGATCGGATCGTGGGCGGCTTTGTTGGCCGTGGCGGTCCTCGTCGGCGTCGTGTATCGACGCGGCAAACCCATCGAGGTGGGTGCGGTGCCCTGGGTCGGGCAGTGGGGCTTCGACGCCTCGCTCGTGCTTCGGGTTCTCGTGGCCGCGCTCGCCCTGGGCGCCGTGGTCTGGTCGCTGCCGAAGTTCGCGGCGTCGACGCGGATCGACGACCGCCTCGTCGTTGGGCTCTGCGTGCTGTCAGGCGTCGTGCTCACCTACCTCTTGGCGCGCGCGGGCCCGGCCGACACACGATGGCCGTCCCTGCGTTTCGGTTACGGCGCCCACACCCATCTCGTCGATGACTGGGGCGGCCCCGCCGCCTTCCTGCGGCGATATGTCGATCGCCAACCGTTCTTGACGGCGCACCTACGCGCGCATCCACCCGGTCTTGTGTTGTTGTTGTGGCTGTTCGAACAGTTTGGACTCGCGGGCCGAACCTTCCATCTGATCCTGATGCTGGTCGCGGGCGCCGTCGCGAACGTCGCCGCCCTCGTCGCGGTGCACGATGTGGCCGGTCGCTGGGCGATGCGGGCGGCCACGCCGTTCGTCGTTCTCAGCCCCGTGTTGGTCTGGCGGACGAACCCCGACGTGATCTTCGCCGCGATCGGACTGGTTGCTGTCGCGCTCGTGGTTCGCTCCACCACAACCACCCGACTATCCAGCGCGACCGCCGTCGCTGGTGGCGCGGTGTTCGGTCTGGCGTTGCTTTTCAGCTTCGGTTTGATGCCGCTGGCTATCCCGATGGCTGCCGTTGCCTGGTATCGACGCGTCGGCTGGCCGCTGATGATCGCGGCTGCCGCCACCCTGGTGGTCATCGCGCTTCCGGCGGTGTGGGGGTACTCGTGGCTCGCGGGTCTGCTCGAGACGCGGCATCAGTACGCGATCTCCGTGGCTCACGTCCGCGGCTATCGGTATTGGCTACTGGGCAACGCGGCGATCTATGCCGCGATGCTCGGTCCGGCGCTGTTCGTTGCCCTCTCGCGCATGCGGCCCGACGCGCTACGCATGGTGGGGCTGGCCGGAATCGGTTGCGCAGTTCTCGCTGGCTTGAGCGGTCTTTCGTCGGCCGAGACGGAACGTATCTGGCAGCCGTTCGTTCCTCTTGCGCTCGTCGCCGGTGGCGTTCTGTGGATGCGGGACGACCAATCATTTGACGCTCGCGCCGCGCGCGGATGGCTTGCATTGCAAGGAGTCGTGATCATGTTGTTTCAGACGTTCTTGTGGACGCGGGTCTAGGCGTGCGCGTCCTCGTCACCGGCGGAGCTGGCTTCATCGGTAGCGCCATCGTCGACCGTCTTGTCGACGATGGTCATGAGGTCGTGATCCTCGACTCGCTCGACCCCGCAGCGCACGCGACGCCGCCGCTGTATCTCAACCCGCTCGCGACGTTCATCGGAGCCGATCTACTTGATGCCGACGCGCTCGACGACGCCGTTGCCGGCGTCGACGCGGTGTGCCATCAGGCCGCGCGCGTCGGCCTCGGTGTCGACTTCGGCGATGTGAATCGTTACGTCGCCGACAACGACGCAGGCACCGCCATGCTGCTGGACGCGCTGTGGCGCCGCGCCTTCCGCGGCCGTCTCGTGGTCGCGTCGTCGATGGTCGTCTACGGCGAGGGCCGTTACCGCTGCGCGGTCCACGGGGTCGTCGGTGCGCCGCCTCGCTCGGAGTCCGATCTGCAAGCTGGTCGGTTCGAGCCGTTGTGCCCGTCCTGTGGCGCGCCGCTCGCGGCCGAGCCCGTGTCCGAGGACGCGCCGCTGGACCCGCGCAACGTGTACGCGGCGACCAAGCTGCACGGCGAACACCTGGCGTTCGCGTTTGCGCGCGAGTCGGGTGCACGCGTCTGTGCCTTGCGCTACCACAACGTGTACGGGCCGCGCATGCCGAACGACACGCCCTACGCCGGCGTTGCCAGCATCTTCCGAAGCGCGCTCGAGGCCGGGCGTCCACCGCGTGTCTTCGAAGATGGCCGGCAGATGCGTGACTTCGTCCACGTCGACGACGTGGCCCGCGCCAACGTGCTTGCCCTCACCTCGAACTGGCACGGATCGCTCAACATTGCCTCGGGCTCGCCACGAACGGTGGGTGACATGGCGCAGGCGTTGGCTGACGCCTTCGGCGACGACGCGCTGCGTCCGATCGTCACCGGCGAGTTCCGACTCGGCGACGTTCGCCACGTGGTCGGGGCGACGGCGAAGGCGCAGGAGTCGATCGGCTTCCGCGCCGAGGTCGGTTTCGAACGAGGTGTGCGCGAGTTCGCCCGTGCGCCGCTGCGCGTACGTCTCCCGTAACGGCAATTACGCCCGCAGTAGCGTGGCGCGGTGAGGATTGAGGCCATTGCGCTGAGACGGGTTTCCATGCCCTTGGTACGGCCCTTTCGTACGTCCTTCGGCGTCGAGACCGACCGGGATGCGCTGCTCATCCGGGTGCGCACGCCGGAGGGCGACGGGTGGGGCGAGTGCGTGGCGATGGGGGAGCCGGGCTATTCCTCCGAATACGTCGAGGCCGCGCAGCTCGTCTTGCGTAAGCACCTCGTGCCGAAGATCCTCGCCGCGCGCGACGTCCAGGCGGGCGACGTCCAGACGCTGCTCGCCGGCGTGCAAGGCCACCTCATGGCGAAGGGCGCGCTCGAAATGGCGCTGCTCGACATCCAGCTCAAGATCGCGAACCGCTCGTTCGGCGACGCGCTCGGCGCCGTCAAGGAGTCGGTCGAGTGCGGCGTCAGCGTCGGCATCACCGACACCGTCGACGAGTTGATCGAACAGGTCGACGGTTATCTCGCCGACGGATACCGGCGCGTCAAGCTGAAGATCGAGCCGGGGTGGGACGTGGAACCCGTTGCGGCGGTGCGCAAGGTGTTTGGTGACGATTTACTCCTGCAGGTCGACGCGAACACGGCCTACTCGCTCGACGACGCCGGGCAACTGGCCAAGCTCGACCCCTTCAACCTTCTGCTCATCGAACAGCCGCTACCCGAGGACGACTTCCTCGGCCACGCGCGCCTCGCCAAGAAGATCGCGTCACCGATCTGTCTCGACGAGTCGATTCGTACGTTGCGCGACGCAGAGCTCGCGATCGAACTGGGCGCCTGTGAAGTAATCAACATCAAGCCGGGTCGCGTCGGTGGGTACCTGAACGCAGTGGCGTTGCACGACCTGTGCGTCAGCGCCGGAATCCCGGTGTGGTGCGGTGGCATGTTGGAGACGGGCCTCGGCCGCGCCGCGAATGTCGCTCTCGCCGCGCTGCCGGGCTTCACGCTACCCGGTGACACCAGCGCGTCGGACCGCTACTTCACCCGCGACATCACCGAACCGTTCGTCATGCACGACGGGCTGCTCGACGTGCCGACCGGTCCGGGCCTCGGGGTGACCGTCGACATCGACGCGGTCACGCAGGTGACGACTGCGGTCGAGGAGCTGCGTCCGTTCTGACCGCATAACGAGTCCGGAACCACTGGCGGGTGCTGGTGACCCCGCCGAGCAGGAAGCGGCGGACCGACTCGTGTTGCTCCTCGGTCAACTTGCGGCCGTTCTTGTCGACGAGTTCGAACCGGTCCTGGGCGATCCCGCCGTGCGCGGCAACCGTGGCGGCGACGACTTCGATGCCGGCCGCGGCGAAGGCGGCGGCGAGGATGTGCAACAGGCCGGCCTGGTCGGGTGCTTCGATTTCACAAACCGTGTGCCACGGTGACGCACTCGAATCGAAGTCGACGCTGGCGCCGATCACCGCGTCGCTTTGTAGCGGTTGCGCAAACGACGCCTTGATGTCGCGCCCTATCGCGTCCGGATCGGGCCTGGCGCCGCGCACCCGGAATGCCTCGAGGGCCACCGCATCGGGCCATGTTGCGACAACGGCCTCGACAACGGACAGGCCGTGGTTGGTGAGAACACCGGTGACGTCGGCGAGCAAGCCATGCCGGTCGCGGGTGGCGACGTCCAGCGACCACTCGTCGTCGGTCCGATCGCCGCGATCACTCAGCACGACCCGCACGTCGCCGGCGCCGATGGGTCGTCGCAACACCTGGGCTTGGCGCGCGATCGCGCCGGGGGATTGACGTGCGAGATAGGAGCGTGGCGCATGAGCAACGCGCTCCTGCAACGAGGCGTCATCACCCACGAGCGCCAGCGCCTCGGATCGGTGTCGCGCCAACACATCGCTCGATGCGTCCGGGTCGCTCGCCAAGGTCTGCTGAACGAGTGTGTGGAGTTCGTTCAGCCGCTCCTTCTGCCAACGCTCGGCCTCGGCGTTGCGCAGCGCCGTCAACACGTACAGGGCGCGCGCCCGTTCGGGGCTGCCGAGGTGTGCCGCAAGCTCGATGACGTTCTCCGACGCAAACGCGGCGGTACGGAGGGCCGCGCTCCAGAAGAGGCCGGCGTCGGCGACCAAAGCCACGACAGACAACGCCGACTCGACGTCCACGGCCAGCTCGTCCACCACGAGCCGTGCTGCTTCGGCCAAGTCGGGCATCGCGTCGAGGGCGTCGACGAGCAACAGCGCAAGGACGAGGTCATCGGGACGGAGCAATTGCTGTGCTTCGTTCGCGATCGGCTCACCGGCGGTCAACCGGCGCAGCCGCTCGAGTGCGACGAGGCGATAGCGAGCGAGCGGATCCATCGCCCGGGCGTCATCACGTCTGCGGTCGAAGGCGCTGTGCAACGTGGGCGTCATGGCGGCGAGCACACCGTTCACGTCGAGGAAGCGCCACGATCGCGCATTGCCTCGTTCCGCCAGGTCGAGAAACGCGGGGAGGAGTTCGGGCCGCCAGCGCTTGGCAACCTCGGGAACGGCGTCGAGCCACGTGGAGGCAGCGGGACCCGGGTCGTGATGAGCAACGAGCATGGCGGCGTCGAGCGCGATCGCGGGCGCTGCGACGATCGGCGGCCGGGCGGCAAGGTCGACGGTCCCTCCGCTGACGCGCAGCCAACCGCCCGTAGGTTCCGCTTCACCGTCTTCGTCGACATCGACCGTCGTGACCTTCATCTGGGCGTATCTGATCTTCAGTAACTGCGGTGTGATGAGCGTGGTCAGCAACACCACGAGCAGCAGCGACGCGTACAGGTCGTCATTCAGCACGCCTGACGACTTGCCGAGGGTCGCGAAGATGAGGCCGACTTCGCCGCGAGGCAACATGCCGAGGCCGATCAGCGGCTTGTCGCCTTTGACGCCGATCGCTCCTAGCGGCGAGATCAGCTTGCCGATCGCAGCGACAGCGAGCAGCAGTGCGGCATCGCGCAAGACGGCTCCGCTGAAGAACCGTTCGATTTCTGCCTTCGTGCCGATCTGCAAGAAGAAGACCGGGATCAGCAGGTGTCCGACGGGTGCGAGGTCCCGATGGATCTCATCGGACTGTTTCGTACGCGTCAGCGCCAGGCCGGCCACAAAAGCCCCGACGATCGGCGCCAGCTTGGCGGCGGCCGCCGCCCGAGCAAAGCCGAGAGCGAAAACGAAGGCAACCGCGACCATGGTCCCGCTCGCCCGGGACAATCGGCTGACACGAGAGAAGATCGGATCGGCGAGTCGTAACCCCAATCCGGCCCCCACGATCAGGAATGCGATCGCAACGCCGATGATACCGAGCACGCTCAGCGCCGACACCGAGCCTTCGGTCACGAGACGCACGACGACAGTCAGCACGACGAGGCCCATCACGTCGTCGGCCACTGCCGCCCCGAGCACGACCCGAGCCTCTGTTGTTGCCAACGCCCGCAGATCGCCGAACACGCGCGCCGTGATGCCCACACTCGTGGCGGTCAGGGCAGCGCCGACGAACAGCGCGGTGTTGAAGTCGGCGTCCAACACGCTGCGCATGACGCCAAAGCCAAGGGCCATCGGCGCGACCACGCCGACCGTTGCGACAAGCATCGAGGCGCGTCCGACTTTCGTCAGTTCGCCCAGATCCATTTCCATGCCGACGCTGAGCAAGAGCAACACGACGCCGAGTTCGCCGAGGACGCTGAGGATTTCGTTGTCGTGGCCGAGCAAGCCGAGGGCCGACGGTCCGATGATGACGCCGGCGACGATCTCACCGACGACGGCGGGAATGCCGATGCGTTCGGCTACCTCGGCCGCGATCTTGGCTGCGGCCAGCACGATGATGAGGTCGGTGATGATCTGGGCGAAATCCATTGGAGGGTTCTTCTAATACGCGACAGTGCGGGTGACGGAAGCAGCCGCCACCCGCACTGTTACGAAACAGACAGGGACTAGTGCGTGGAGGTCGGCATGGGGGGAGCCGTGTGGGGCTCCGCCGTGGCCGATCCGCCGACGGTGACGGGCACAGGCTGCACGTCAGCGAAGGGCTCGAACTCGGGGTAGGCGAGTGCGCCCATTTCCGGGATGTCCATGCCTTCGATCTCCATCTCGGCCGACGGGCGGATGCCGCCCTTCATGACGGCGTTCTGGACCTTGAAGAACAGGTACGCAATGGCGAAGATCACGGTCCAGATGACGGCGACACCGAGCGCCTGCGCGCCGAGCTGGCCGAGGCCGGGATCCATGCCGTAGAAGATGCCCGTGACGCCCTTGGCGGCGGCGGCCGAGCCCTCGGTCGTCAGGTTCCAGCCGGCGCCGTAGGTGCCGTTCGAGAACAGGCCGACGCACAGCACGCCGAAGGAGCCGCAGAAGCCGTGGACGGCGACGGCTCCGACCGGATCGTCGACCTTGAGCCGGTTCTCCACGAAGCCGGCGGCCCAGATGACGAGGATGCCGGCGAGCACGCCGATGAGCGAGGCCGCCCACGGGTCGACGAACGCGCACGGAGCCGTGATCGCAACGAGACCGGCGAGCATGCCGTTGACCATCATCCCCGGGTCCGGCTTCTTGTCGCCGCGCATCATGAGGACGAACATCGTCGCGACCGCACCGAACGCGCCTGCGAGTGCGGTGTTGGTGGCGACGACCGCGAACTGCACGTCGGTCGCGGCCAGGGTCGATGCGGCATTGAAGCCGAACCAACCGAACAACAGGATGAACGTGCCCAGCATCGCCATCGGGATGTGGTGACCCGGAATGGTGTTGGCTGAGCCGTCCTTGTTGAACTTGCCGATGCGCGGTCCGAGGATCAATGCGCCCGCCAGACCGGCGACGGCACCGACCGAGTGGACGACGCCGGAGCCGGCGAAGTCGACGTAGCCGAGGCCGAGGTGCAGCGAGTTACCGACCTGCGAAAGCCAGCCGCCGCCCCACGTCCAGGCGCCGAACAGCGGGTAGTAGACCGCGCCGCAGAACAGGCCCCAGCCGACGAACGCCTTCCACTTCCAGCGCTCCGCCATGGCGCCGGTCGGGATCGTGGCGACGGTGTCCATGAAGGCGACCATGTAGAGGAAGTAGCCCGCGACGGCCGCGGTACCGGCTTTGCCGATGTCGGTGAGAGCCCAGCCGCCCTTCCACAGGAACACCCAGTGGCCCGAGCCGATCAGGGCGCCGCCGAGCGGCTTCTCGTATCCGATAAGCGACGTGCTGTAGCCGCCGAACATGAGGGCGTAGCCGACGAGGAAATAACCGACGAAGCCGAGCCCGAAGATGGCGAAGTTCGTCGACATCACGTGCGCGGCGTGCTTGGCCCGGCAGAAGCCGGTTTCGACGAGAGCGAAGCCCGCCTGCATGAAGATGACGAGGACGGCGCCGATCACGACCCAGAGCAGGTTTGTCTGGGTGGCCAGAGCATCGACCTTGTCCGACGCCGATTGCGCGCTTGCGATGCCGGACGACGCGAGCAGCGATGTTGCGATAATGCCGGCGCCGACGGATATCCGTGACGACCAGCGGCGCGCGCGGGAAGGCACGCGGGTAAGGGAGACCATGGAGGTACTGCTTCCTTTCAGCAGGAGAAATGAACGAAGGCCGACGCATCGCCGAGGGCGTGTGTGACCGCGCCGGTGTCGACCGGCGAAGGGTTCAGATCGCGAGGCTGAGAGGAGGGCCACGTAGCCGGAGACCCGACGAACGCGTGGCGGAACGCAGGCCGTCGGCGGCGAGCGTGCGGATGCAGAGCAGGGCGCCGGCCGAGGCGCGCAGCAGCACGCTGAGCGCGGCGATCAGGCGGAGGGCGCCGGTGAGCGATCGCGTCGGTCGAAGGCGGCCGACCGCGGGCGCCGGACGCGGCATCGCACTGGCGATGGTCGTCGTGCTGGCCCGCCGTGACGTCGCGTCGTCGCGCGGCGTGCTCGAGTTCGACAGGCCGAACATGCCAACCGAGGCGACGACGGCCGCGACCGCGGCGAAGTACGCGATCGGGCGGAAGGCAGTCGAGCGACGGGTAGAGGCGACGATGGCGCTAACCCTCTCGGACCGGTGTTTCGTTATCGACGCCGCAACGTTTCGTGTCTGTGAACTTCAGGTCGAATTGGGGGAACTGAAATGAAGGCGAAACAAGTCGGGGGCATTGTTGTCACGTGGTTCGCCGACGCCTCCCGCTGTTGCTGCTCGCAACGTGCGCGTTTGTCGCGGCCGGATTCGCCGACGTGTCCGCGCTGTCGTCGGTTGCGTCAGTATCGGCCGGCCGACCGGTCGTCGTCGGCGCGCACGTCACCACGGGCGCGGGCCTGTCAGCGGCAAAGCTCGGTCGGGCGCGACGCGTCGTCACCGGCGGTCCGCCGCTCCTGGCGGCGTCGGCCACCGCAGCCGGCGCGCTGTTCGCCGTCGGCGTCGGAGTTGTCATGGCGCGGCTCGTGCGGCGTGACCACCTTGTCCGTCCGTCCCTGCGCGGCCCACCCCTCCTCCCGAGAAATCGCACGTTCCCGTTTCTCGATCTGGAGGTTTTCTCATGCAACCGATTGGAGCCGACGAGCTGACGCTCGATGAGTTCGGCATCCTGCGCCACCGCGACACGTGGGTTGCCCTGTCGCCGGTGGAAACAACGGTCATGACGCTGCTGCTGCAGGACTACGGCAGCGTCGTGTCGAGCCCGTCTCTGGCCCGCGCGGTGTGGCCCGAGGAAGAGCCTCGGCCCGAGCGCCGAGGGGTCCACGTGATCATTTTCCGTTTGCGCAAACGCATCGAGCCCCTCGGTGTCGCCATCGCGACGATCCGCGGGCAGGGCTTCATGCTGCACCTGCCACCGGCCGCCCATGCCTAAGGTACCCGTCGTCGACGGCGAGCCCGACCGGCGTCGTATCCGATTGGGGCTCGCGTTTCTCGCGGCGGTCGTCGTGGTCGCGGTTTCGATGGCCTTCGTCGTGCAGGCCGCGATCGGCAAGGCCGTGATGATCGGAATCGCGTTGTTCACGGTTGCGCGCCTGTTCAGCCTGGCGCGCGCCGTGAGACGCGAGTCGGTCTAGACGGCTGCCTCTTCGACGGCCGCACCCGCGAACTGCGAGTTGTACAGACGGAAGTAGGGGCCGTCCTTCGCGAGCAGTTCGTGGTGCGTGCCCTGCTCGACGATGCGCCCGTTCTCCATCACGACGATGAGGTCGGCGCCGCGGATCGTGGAGAGCCGGTGCGCGATGACAAACGACGTGCGGTCCTTGCGTAGCGCGTTCATCGCCTCCTGGATCTGCACCTCGGTGCGGGTGTCGACCGAGGAGGTCGCCTCGTCGAGAATCAGGATCGCGGGGTCGGACAGGAACGCACGGGCAATCGTCAACAGCTGCTTCTGACCGGCCGACACGTTGTCGCCCTCTTCGTTGATCAGCGAGTCGTAGCCGTCGGGCAGGTTGTGGACGAAGCGGTCGACGTAGGTGGCCTTGGCTGCGGCGAGCACTTCCTCGTCGGTCGAACCCGGCTTGCCGTAGGCGATGTTGTCCCGGATCGTGCCGCCGAACAGCCACGTGTCCTGCAAGACCATGCCGATCTGCGAACGCAGTTCCTGGCGCGACATCGTCGCCGTGTCCACGCCGTCGAGCGAGATCGAGCCGCCGTCGAGGTCGTAGAACCGCATGATCAGGTTGACGAGCGTGGTCTTGCCCGCGCCGGTCGGACCGACGATGGCGATGGTCTGGCCCGGTTCGGCGACGAGCGACAGGTGCTCGATCAGCTTGACGTCGGGGTTGTAGGAGAACGACACGTCGTCGAACTCGATGCGGCCGCGAGTGGCCTTCGTGATGACTTGTTCCGCCGGCTCCGGGCTCATCTCCTCGGCGTCGAGGAACTCGAAGACACGCTCGAGGGACGCAATGCCCGACTGGAACACGTTGGCGTTCGAGGCGAGCTGCGTGAGCGGCATCGAGAACTGGCGGGAGTACTGGATGAACGCCTGCACGTCACCGATCGTCACTGCACCCGCAGCGACGCGCAGGCCACCGACGACGGCGACGAGCACGTACTGGATGTTCGAGAGGAACATGGTGACGGGCTGCATGAGGCTCGACATGAACTGCGCGCCGAATGCCGCTTCGTAGAGCTTGTCGTTCGTCTCGCGGAAGCGTTCCTCGGTCGTGCCCTGCTGACCGAAGGCCTTCACGACGGCGTGGCCGGTGAAGGTCTCTTCGATCTGTGCGTTCAGCGACCCGGTGTGGGTCCACTGGGCGATGAAGCGCGGCTTGGCCCGGCCGCCGATCTTCTGCACGGTGAACATCGACGTCGGCACGATGGTCAGGGCGACCAGCGCCAGCAACGGCGAGATCGAGAACATCATGAACATCGTTCCGAGCAGGACGAGCAGCGACGTCACCGTCTGGCTCATCGTCTGCTGCAACGACTGCGCCACGTTGTCGAGGTCGTTCGTGACACGGCTGAGAAGGTCGCCACGCGCCGAGCGATCGAGGTAGGCGAGGGGGACCGAGTTGATCTTGTCCTCGGCCTTCGACCGCAGCTGGAACATCAGGCCCTGCACGAGACCAGCGATGAGATACGCCGACATGATGCCGAGCACCCACGACGTCGCGTACAGGGCGACCGCTTGGTACAGGTAGTGGTGCAGCTTCGCGAAGTCGATGCCTTGGCCGAGGAAGACGCCCTTGAAGATGACGTCGGTCGCGTGGCCGAGAATGCGCGGGCCGAGCACCGTGAGGATTGCGCTCGTGATCGCGGCGAACAAGACGAGCGCGATGGTGGGCCATCGCTCGCCGAGCATCTTGAACAGCCGCTTGGTCGAGGCGCCGAAGTTGCTCGATCGCTCCAGCGGCATGCCGAGGGCGCCCCAGCGTCCGCCGGCGCCCTGGTTCAACGCACCGGGCGGAAGCGTCTTGGGCTTTTCTTCCTCGTCTTCGACGTGGTCGACGGGCGGCTCGTGTCCATTGGTGGTCGTCACGCGGCGGCCTCTTCCTTCTCGCCGATCTGCGATTGCACGATTTCGGCGTAGGTCTCGCAGGTGGCGAGGAGTTGGTCGTGGGTGCCGATGCCCACCATTTCGCCGTCCTCGAGGACGATGATCTGGTCGGCGGTCGAGATGGTCGAGACGCGCTGGGCGACGATGAGCACCACCGCGTCCTTGGTGAACTCGGGCAACGCGGCGCGCAACTTGGCGTCGGTCGTGAGGTCGAGCGCCGAGAACGAGTCGTCGAAGATGAACACCTCGGGCTTGCGGATCAGGGCTCGGGCGATTGACATGCGCTGGCGCTGGCCACCCGACAGGTTGGTGCCGCCCTGTTCGATGCGCGCGTCGAGTTGGCCCGGCAGCTTCTTGACGAAGTCCGCCGCCTGGGCGACTCGCAGTGCTGCCCACATCTCCTCGTCGGTGGCGTCCGACTTGCCGTACTGCAGGTTCGAGCGAATCGTGCCTGAGAACAGGAAGTTCTTCTGCGGCACCAAACCGATGCGATCGGTCAGGGTCAGTGGGGCGAGCTCACGCACGTCCACTCCGTCGACCAACACGGCGCCGTCGGTCGCGTCGAACAAGCGGGCGACGAGGTTGACCAGGGTGGTCTTGCCGGCACCGCTCGAACCGACGATGGCGGTCGTCTGGCCCCGCTCGACGAGGAACGAGATGTCGTTGAGCACTGGGTGCTCGGCGCCCGGGTAGTGGAAGCCGGCGTTGCGGAATTCGACCTGCGCCTTGGCCCGCACCGCAGTGGGTGACTCCGGCGGCACGACGGACGTCGACGTGTCGAGAACTTCCTGCACGCGATCGGCGGACACGGCAGCACGCGGGATGATCGCGAGCATCCAGGTCGCCATCATCACCGACATCAGGATCTGCACGAGGTAGCTGAGGAAGGCGATGATCACGCCGACCTGGACCTGGCCCTGCGCGACGCGGTGCGCGCCCACGATCAACACGACGACGCTCGACATGTTCGTGAGGATGTTGACCGTGGGGAACATCGACGACATCAGTCGGCCGGCCCGAAGCGACACCGTCGTCAGGTCGGTGTTGGCCTGCTCGAAGCGGCGGGTCTCTTCCTTTTCCCGCACGAAAGCCCGTACGACACGGATGCCGGTGATCTGCTCGCGCAGCACCCGGTTGATCTGGTCGATGCGTTCTTGCATGAGCCGGAAGGACGGCACCATGCCCGAGACGATCACGCCGAGCACCATCGTGGTGACGGGCATCGCGACGAGCAGGATCCAGGACATGCCGACGTCTTCCCGCATCGCCATGATCACACCGACCACCATCGTGATCGGCGCCCCGATTGCCATCGTCGAGACCATTACGACGAGCATCTGGATCTGCTGCACGTCGTTGGTGATGCGCGTGATGAGCGACGGCGCGCCGATCGTGCCGACTTCGCGGGCCGAGTAACTCGTCACCTGATGGAACAGGCTGTTGCGCAGGTCACGGGAGAAGCCCATGGCGACGCGGCCACCGAGGTAGACGGCGCCGATCGAGAACGTGATCTGGATCAGCGAGAAGACGAGCATGATGCCGCCCATGCGCCAGATGTAGGGGTTGTCGCCCTTCAAGATGCCGTTGTCGACGATGCGGGCGTTGATCGTGGGCAGCGTGAGCGCGGCGCTCGTCTGGATCGTCTGGAGCACGACGATGCCCCAGATCAGCTTCTTGTACGGCGCCAGATGCCGCTTGAGCACCTTCATCAGCATGGCTGGTCGTTCCTAACTGCAACTCCGTAGAGGAACTGCTTCGCAACTTCTTTGGGCGACATCGATTGGTCGTTCAACATGGGGTGCGTCAACGCGAGCGTCACCGCACGCAGACGCTTCGACGCTTCGGTCGGCTTCAGGCTGAGGCGCTCCTTGTGGGCCTCGAAGATCCGGGTGAGCGCCAGGCTGACGGGTTGAGGCGTGGTCCGCTTCTCGGGGTGGAAGCGCGGGCCGACGGCCGACATCAGCTTCCACGTGTCGAACACGCGGGTCTGAATCGCGGTGATCGCGGCGTCGAGGCACTTCTCGAGCGACTGATTCACGTCGATGAGTTCGAGCGCAACCTCGAGCGGCGCCGGGTCGAGCGCGGTCGCCAATGCTTCCTTGATGACCTCGTCTTTGTCGGTGAACGCGCGGAAGATCGTGCCCTCGGCGATGCCCGCCGCATCGGCGATCTGTCGAGTGGTGACGCGTTCGCCGTGCTCGAGGATGAGGGGGAGCGCGGCGTCGACGATCATCGCCCGCCGCTCCTCCGGGGGAAGTGCGCTGGCCCGTTTCTGGGTCGGCTCGGTAGTTGTCACAGCAACTACTTTAAGTGAGCGAGCACTCACTCACAAGTCGGGACTACGTTTGTCGTCATGGCTACTGCGAAGAACGGCGACGTCGAGCTTTACTACGAGACCTTCGGTGACCCGGCTGACCCGGTGTTACTGCTCGTCAACGGCTTCGGCAGCCAGTGCATCAACTTCAAGCAAGAGTGGTGCGAGCGCTTCGTGGCGGAGGGCTTCCACGTCGTGCGCTTCGACAACCGTGACGTCGGCCTCTCCACGCACACCAAGGACATGCCCGAGTACCGCCTCGGCGACATGGCCGACGACGGGTTTGCCGTGCTTGACGCGGTCGGCGCCGACAAGGCCCACATCGCCGGCTGGTCGATGGGCGGGATGATCGTGCAGTCGATGGCGATCGCGCGTCCTGAGCGGCTGCTGTCGATGACGTCGGTGATGTCGTCACCCGGCGGTGACGTCGGCGCCACTCCGGACCCCGAGGCGATGGCCGCGCTCACCGCGCCGGCGCCGAAGTCGCGCGAAGAGTCGATTCAGCAGTTCGTCGCCGCGCAGCACGTCATCGGCTCGCCCGGCTTCATCGACGACGAGCGCCTCGCGGCCGACGCGGCTCGGATCTACGACCGCTCGTTCGATCCCGGTGGTCGCGCCCGTCAGATGAACGCAATCATGAAGTCGCCGTCACGGCAGGACGCGTTGCGCTCCGTGACGGTGCCGACGCTGGTCATGCACGGCGACAAGGACCGCCTCGTCCCGATCGAAGCCGGCCGCCTGACCGCCGAGCTGATCCCTGGCGCCCAGTTCGTTGTCGTCGAAGGAATGGGCCACGACTACCCGCCCGAATTCTGGGACCAGCTCGTCGGCCACATCACCAAACACGCGCGCGCTGCGAGCTAACTCACCAGGTATCGACGCAAGGACGCTTTTTGCCTTCGCGCGGTGCGGGTTTGGGTGCGGCGTCGAGGGCTTGCACGATCCAGCGGCGGCTGTCGGCGGGATCGATGACGTCGTCGATCTCGAAGTAGCTCGCCGCGTTGATCGCCTTGCCGTGCGCGTACATGCGCTCGACCATCTCGTTGAAGACGCGGTCGCGCTCGGCGTCGTCCTCGATGGCGTCGAGCTCGCGGCGGTACCCGAGCCGCACGGCGCCCTCGAGGCCCATGCCACCGAACTCACCGGTTGGCCACGACACCGTGAAGATCGGTGACTTGAAACAGCCGGCGGCCATCGTCATCGCGCCGAGGCCGTAGCCCTTGCGCAACACGATGGTCATCGTCGGCACCGTCACGCTCGCGCCGACGACGAACATGCGGCTGACGTGGCGGACCAACGCCGTCTTCTCGACCTCAGGGCCGACCATGATCCCCGGCGTGTCGCAGAGTTGCAGTAGCGGGATGTCGTGCGCGTCGCACAGCTGCATGAAGCGAGCGCCCTTGTCAGCACCGTCGGCGTCGATGGCGCCGGCGAGATGCATTGGGTTGTTGGCGATGACACCGAGCGGTCGTCCCTCCACGCGGATGAGCGCGGTGATCATGCCCAGGCCGAAGTGCTCGCGAATTTCGAGGACGGAGTCGTCGTCGGCGATGGCGCGAATCGCGTCGCGCGAGTCGTAGACGCGCAGACGGTTCTCGGGCACGACGTCACGCATCCGGTCCGGGTCGCCGTAGTGCCAGTCGTCGGTCGGCCCGTGGAAGTAGCCGAGGTATTTCTTGGCGACCGCAACTGCTTCGGCCTCGTCGGCGACGGGGATGTCGACGACGCCGTTGGGGACCTGCACGCTCATCGGTCCGATCTCGTCGGGGGTGAACACGCCGAGCCCGCCGCCTTCGACCATCGCCGGCCCACCCATTCCGATGTTCGAATTCTGCGTTGCGATCACGACGTCGCAGCAACCGAGGATTGCCGCGTTACCTGCGAAGCAGCGGCCGCTGTTGATGCCGACGAGCGGGACGAGACCGCTGAGTTCACCGAAGTAGCGGAAGGCGAGCGTGTCGAGGCCGGAGCCGCCAATCCCGTCGGTGTCGCCCGGGCGACCCCCGCCACCCTCGGTGAAGAACACGAGCGGTGTTTTCAGTCGCTCGGCGAGCTCGAACAGGCGGTCCTTCTTGCGGTGGTTCTGCCCGCCCTGCGTGCCGGCGAGGACCGTGTAGTCGTAGGACATCACGATCGTCGGGTGCCCGTCGACCTTCGCGATGCCGCCGACGAGTCCGTCGGCCGGCGTTTGCGTGATGAGTTCTTCCATCGGCCGACGGCGTCGCTGCGCAGCGATGACCAGCGGTCCGTATTCGATCAGGGAGCCCTCGTCGATCAAGGCGGCGACGTTCTCGCGCGCCGTGCGCTGCCCGGTCTTGCGGCGCCGGGCGACGGCCTGCGGACGCGACTCGTCGAGCCCGATCTCGTGCCGCTCGATCACCTCGGCGAGTTCGGGCCGCACCCCGCTCCGACGTATGTCGTCGGACCGGACCCCGTCGCCCGACGCCACGACAAAAGTCTCGGCGGTGGGCTCGGCGAGGGTCACGAGGACGTCGCCGGCCGACACTTGATCACCGGGGGCGACGATGATGCCGAAGACGACGCCGTCCTCGTCGGCCTCGACGGTGTGTTCCATCTTCATCGACTCGATGACGACGACGGTCTGTCCGCGACGGACGACGTCGCCCACATTGACGGAAACAGAAACGACTACGCCCTGCAGGGGCGATGCGACTTCGATTGGCACGCCCTCACGCTAGGCGTGACGTGTCACCGTTCGTGGTGAGGAACCCGCTGCGGTGGCGTTCGATCGCCGTAGTCGTGATGCTTGGCCTTCACGATGCGCTTGGCGCGCTCCTGCTCGCGATCGGTGGGTTCCCGGCCGGTGCGCCGCTCGACGTATCCCTCTGCCTCTTGGTCACGATCGCCCGTGGCGACGGCGATCGCTTCTTTGATCTTGCCCTTGAGTTGCTTGCCGCTCTCTCCTGCCATGGAGCGGGTTTTACCCCTCAGGACGAGAAGACAATCGGAAGAAGGCGCGGCCCTCTGACCTGGCCTTTGGCCCACTTGACCGCGTCAGGATCGGCCAGACGGAAGGGCCCGACACGCTCGACGAACTTCTGCACGGCCACGCTGACTTCGAGTCGCGCCAGGTTGGATCCGAGGCAGCGGTGTATGCCGACGCCGAACGCGAGGTGCCGATTCTCGGCGCGGTCGATGATCACTTCGTCCGCGCGCTCGAAGGCGGACGGGTCGCGGTTGGCCGACGGGAACGGCAACAGCAATGGATCGCCGGCCTTCATCGGGCAGCCCTGGAACTCGACGTCCTTTGCGACCTCGCGCGCCATCGTCACCGGCGCGTACGCCCGAAGGAACTCCTCGATGGCGACGGGCCACAGTGACGGGTCGTCGCGTAGGCGCTGCTGATCTTCGGGGTGCGACGCGAGGTGGTAGATCGACGCGCCGATCGCGGACCACGTCGTGTCGATGCCGGCCAGCAGGAGCAGCAGGCACATGCCGAACAACTCGTCCTGTTGGAGTTCGCGCCCGATCACTTCGTGCGCGTTGGCGACGAGGAACGAAATCAGGTTGTCGCCCGGGTCCGCCTTCATGCGTTCCATGTGCTCGCCGAAGTATTGGAACAGCTCGAAGAGGTGCATGCCGGCGACTTCGATGTTCGTCGCCGCGTTCTCGAGAAGCTGTTCGACCCACACGCGGAACTGGTCGCCGTCCTCGGTCGGGATGCCGAGCATCGTGGCGATCACCTGTACCGGAATGAAGTTCGCGTAGTCACGGGCGGCGTCGCACGAACCAGCGTCGATGAACGCGTCGATCAGTTCGTCGCAATGCGCTTCCACCGACGGCTTCAAGGCATTGATCCGACCGGGTGAGAAGAACGGCAGCAGCATCCGCCGAATTTCGGTGTGATACGGCGGGTCGCTCGAGATCGGGGGAGCGACGACGCCGAAGTCCGCCATGGATCCGTACTGCGCGACCAGCGGGCTGCGCGACGAGAAGTGCTCGATGTCGTTTGCGATCGCCACGATGTCTTCGTGTCGCGTCGGCACCCACATGCCCCGAAAAGAGTCGGAGTGGGCGACGGGACACGTGCCGCGCAACTCGTCCCAAATCGCGAACGCGTTCTGCGCGTACTCGTCGGTGTAGTGGTTGAACTCGGTCGCCCAATCGATGCTCACGGGCGCAGAGGTTAGGTCGCGACTACGGCCACTGGTTCATGCGCTTGCCGATTTCGCGCGGCGACGCGGAGTCGCCCTCACTCATCAGGTTTTCGATAGGCCGGCCCGTGTCGTCGACGACATCGAGACGTAGCGGATGTGAGTTGAGCATCAGACGGCGAAGCTCTTCGCGATCGTCGTGCACGCGCACGACGACGCCCTTCTCGGCCGCCATGGGTTCGTTCGGCCGCTTCTGGCCGAGCGACATCAAGATGAGGGTGATCGTGCCGCCCATGATCAAGGCGATGCCCGCTGCGAGGACGGCGCGGCTGCCCGCGGAGAGGTCGCCGCTGAACGCGAACGAAATCGGGACGGCGACGATCAGTGAGCCGATGACCGACAGCGGGAACATGGCCGCGGCGGTCTTGGTCGATTCCTTCGTCGTGATGAATCCGGCTTGGGGTGACACCCAGCTGTTCTCCATCTCTTCCATCATCTCGGCGTTGAGTGACGCTTGTTCGTCGGCGTGCGAGCCACGCTCGGCGGTCCACTCGCTCATCTGCTTGCGCAGGTCGTCGAGCACGCGCTCCGCGGTCGCTTCGTCGGGGTAAACCGCGAGAAGTTCATGCGGTCGCTGCGGCTGAAAGTCCACCTTTGCCATGAGCCAGTCGTACCCGCCGTACGGAAAAGCAATGCAGAAACGGCTGATCCCGCTTATCCCCCCCCCGACTTTGCACGCATCAGGACAGACCTGTCTGTCCTGATGCGTGCAAAGTCGAGTTCGGTGGCACGTCCAAGTCGGCGGCTACTTCTTCGAGAGCTCGAACATCTTCTGGACGGTGTTCCAGTTGCGGACGGTGATGTCGGCGCCGAGGCGGCGGCTGAGGAACGGCATCATCTTCGAGGTGCCGACGCCGTTCGGCAGGTGGAAGTAGATCTCGTCGCCCTTGACCGTGAACTCCTCGGGCGCAAACTGCGACACGTCGATGTCGGTCGTCTTCGGCTTCGTCACCAGGAACCCGACGTGGACGAGTGACGTGTCGTCGTAGGGACAATCGTCGATCACCTTCTTGAGGTGGTCATGCGTACGAACTGCGACAGCAACGTTCAGGTGAAAATGCTTCTCGATCGCGTGCTCGATCTTCTTCGCGTTGAGCGACGCGGGTCCGTCGAACGCGACGTTGCCGGACTGGATGTAGGTCACGACGTTCTTCGCGCCCGCCTCCTCGAGCACCGTCTTCAACGTCGCCATCGACACCTTTGCCTTACCGCCGACGTTCACTCCACGCAGAAGGGCCACTCGTCTCATAGATTCCAACGGTATGTGGAATGGCATGGGCGTGGGAATGGCAAACCTTTGGCGGATCGCCGACGCGGAGACGCGATCGATCTCGCCGGAGAACTTCACCGGGGAAAAGGGCAAGGGCGGTATGGCCACCGAGGGGACCGGGGCTATCCCCGGCCGCGAGCTCGGCCAGGGGTGGAAGATCAGCCCGTCGGTCACGATTGCGCCGGGCGAGACCTTCACGATGTGCGACATCAAGACCTCGGGTGCGATCCAGCACATCTGGCTCACGCCGACGGGTGGCTGGCGCAATCAGATCATCCGCATCTACTGGGACGGCCAGGAGAATCCGTCGGTCGAGTGCCCGCTCGGCGACTTCTTCGCGTCGGGATGGGGTGAGTACGCGCCGATCAGTTCGCTCGCGGTGTGCGTCAATCCGGGCAGCGCGTTCAACTGCTACTGGGAGATGCCCTTCCGCACCGGCGCCCGCATCACGCTGACCAACGACTCCGAGGAAGAGCGTCGGCTCTACTACCAAATCGACTACACGGAGTGTGAGGTCCCCGAAGACGCGGCCTACTTCTGCGCGCAGTGGCGACGGGTCAACCCGCTGCCGAAGGGCGACGTCGTCACGATCCTCGACGGGGTGCAGGGCCGCGGCCAGTTCGTGGGCCTGCACTGCTGCTGGGGCGTGAACAACTCGGGCTGGTGGGGCGAGGGCGAGCTCAAGTTTTTCCTCGACGGCGACGGCGAGTTCCCGACGATCTGTGGCACCGGCACCGAGGACTACTTCTGCGGCTCCTACAACTTCGACCGCGACGGCCAGTACACCGAGTTCGTCACGCCCTACGCCGGCATGCCCCAGGTGCTGCGGCCCGACGGCACGTACCGCTCGCAACAGCGTTTCTCGCTGTACCGCTGGCACATCACCGACCCGATTCGGTTCAAGACCGACATCAAGGTGACAATGCAGGCGCTCGGGTGGCGCCGCGGCATGCGCTACCTGCAACTGCAGGACGACATCGCAACCACCGCGTTCTGGTATCAGACGCTGCCTGTCGCCCCGTTCCCGCCGCTGCCCAACCGCGACGACCGCGAGATCATCTAGGTCGCGACGTAGGTGTGGGTCACCATGAAGCGGGGCTGGTCGCTGCAGTTCATGGAGATGTTGTGCATCGTCCAGGGAAGCATCACTGCGATGTCGCCCGGCTGACCCGTCAACTCGGCGACGCGCACACGTACTCCGTCGATATCCGCCGGCTCCTCGCTCGGGGAGGCGAAGAACGGGTACTCCGCCGCGAGGCGTCGCTTGATCTGTTGTGAGGAACCAGCGTCGTGGTCGACGGCGGCCGCGACGCGACGCCGCACCAATTCGTGGCTGCCTTCGATGACAAGCGTGCCACCCCCGTGCGACGTGACCTCGTTCACGAAACCGAACATTCGCAGCAGCATCGGCGGGTCGGGTCGACCTTGGGCGCGGTAGTCGAAGTGCCAGTTCTTCTTCGGTAACTGCCACGGCCCGGTGTGCGGAAACGTGATGAGGGGCGCACCCCAGCGATCCATCTCGCACCAGCTGCCGAGCAGGTCCGTCGCAATTGCCTCGAGTTCCGGCGTTCCGAACGGCGCGAACATCCCGGTCTTTCGCATCCGCTGGAGCTTCGTTTCCAGCAATGTGGGCGCGGGCCAGGTCGACGGGTCGGTGCGCCGGACTCCTTTTGCGGCGTACGCCTCCCAGATGCGATCGGCGACTCCGTCGGCGACATCGCGCGCGACCGCACCACGCAAATAGGTGATGCCCGTCGCCGAGAGTTCGTCGCGTTGTTTCGCCGTCAACACGACACGAACGCTACGCAGGCGTCAGTTCGAAACCCTCGTAATTGTTGTTGGCGACGTTGGTGCACATCTCTTCGTAGGGCGGGTAACCCAGCAGCGGCATGAACACGCGGGTCTTGCCGGGCACGTTGGCGCCGAGGTACCACGAGTTGCACGTCGGGAAGAGCGTGAATGCCGCGACGTTGTTGACGTACTCGACCCAGTTGTCCTGCGCGGGCAGCGTCGCCTCGATGGTTTCGAGGTTGTTGTCGCGCAAGTACTGCATGCAGTCACCGATCCACTCCACGTGCTGCTGGATGCTCACCATCATGTTGGTGAGCACCGAGGGCGAGCCCGGACCGGTGATCGTGAACATGTTCGGGAATCCGACGACGCCGAGGCCGAGGTAGGTGCGCGGCCCGGCGTGCCACGCGTCCTTGAGCGCTTCGCCGTTGCGTCCCGTGATGTCGATGCGCAGGAGCGCGCCCGTCATCGCGTCGAAGCCGGTCGCGTAGATGATCACGTCGAACTCGTAGGACTCGTCCGTCGTGTCGATGCCGGTCGGCGTGATTGCCTTGATCGGGGTCTTCTGCAGGTCGACGAGGTGGACGTTGTCGCGGTTGAACGTCACGTAGTAATCGGTGTCCACGACGAGTCGCTTGCAGCCGATCACCTGCTTGGGTGACAGCGCTTCGGCCACCTCGGGATCATTCACCTGCTCGCGAATCTTTTCGCGCACGTACTCGGCGACGTACTCGTTCGCGTCGGGCGTCAGCAGCACGTCGAGGAAGCCGCCGAGGAAGGCCAGTCCGCCGTGCGCCCAGCGGCGATCGAGCTCGGCGCGGCGCTCGTCTTCCGGCACGTCGAACAGCATCTGATCGGTGCCGGGGGTCAGACGCGACCCGAAGGCGGCGCCCATCGTGCGGTTGTCGGCACGGAACTGCGGATAGGTCTCCTTGACCGAACGCACATACTCAGGATCGAGGTTCTGGTTCCACGCCGGCACCGCGTAGGTCGCGGTGCGCTGGAAGACGGTGAGATCCGCGCACTGCTCGGCGATGATCGGAATCGACTGGATGGCGGACGAGCCGGTGCCGATGACAGCCACGCGCTTGCCCGCGAAGTCCGGGTACTCCTTGGGCCACATGCCGGTGTGAATGGTCTGGCCCTGGAACGAATCGCGGCCCTCGATCTCGGGCATGTTGGCCGCCGACAGACAGCCGGTTGCGAAGACGACGAAGCGGCTGACAATCGTCTCGCCCCCGTCGGTCGTCGTGGTCCACGTGTGAGTCGCGTCGTCGAAATGGGCGGCGGTCACCCGGGTGTTGAACGTGATGTCCTTGCGTAGGTCGTAGCGATCGGCGACGTGGTTCGCGTACGCCTCGATCTCGGGCTGCGGGGCGTAGCGCTCGGTCCAGTTCCACTCCTGCTGGAGGTCGTCGTCGAATCCGTAGGAGTACTCCATGGACTCGACGTCGCAACGTGCGCCCGGATAGCGGTTCCAGTACCAGGTGCCGCCGACTCCGTCGCCCACTTCGAACACGCGCGCCGTGAATCCGAGCCCGCGCAGCTTGTGCAACATGTACATACCGGCGAAACCGGCCCCCACCACCACGACGTCGACATCAGCCATGGCGCTGAACTTACAACTTGACCGTCCGGTCAAGATCGGGTCCGGGGGCTATCCACAGAAGCGTGGACGATAGGTATACGCGCCGTACAGTCGCCGCGTGATTCGGGAGGCGCGCGACTGGGTGCGGCACGCGTTGAACCGAGGGGCGCTGCCGACATTCATCGTGATCGGTGCGATGAAGAGCGGGACGGTTTCGTTCCACAACTACCTGCGCACGCATCCCGAGATCGGGATGTCGCGGCCGAAGGAGACGAACTTCTTCACCAACCCTGACCACAACGGTCACGACCTTCGCTGGTATCGGAAACAGTTCTTCGGACGGGGTCCACAGTTCGGCGAATCGACGACGTGGTACACGAAGCGGCATCAGCGCGACGGTGTCGCGGAACGCATGCACGTGCTCCTGCCCAACCTGCGGTTGATCTACTTGGTGCGCGATCCCGTCGACCGGGCGGTCACGCATTTCCTGCACGACCTCGACAAAGGCCGGGTGCGAGCCGAAGACTTCGACGCGGTCTTCGCCGATCCGACGAGCACGTATTTCGAGACGAGTCGGTATGCATTCCAACTCGATCCGTACCTGGACACGTACGGACGAGATCGGATCCTGGTGATTACGTCCGAGGACCTCCGCGATCAGCGAGTTGTGACGTTGCAGCGAGTGTTCGCGTTCCTCGGCGTCGACGCCTCGTTCACCTCACCGACGTTCGATGTCGTTCATCACCGCACGCTGAACAAGGCGTCGCTCGACGCCGAACTGGTGGGGCGGCTGCAGCTGTCGCCCGGACAGCGACGCTTCGTGACCGACACCCTGCAAGACGACATCGATCGCTTCCGCACGATCGTCGGCGACGACTTCGCCCGCTGGTCCGTCTGAACGGTTCCGCGCTCGACTTTTGACGTGTTCGTTACCCCCGGGGGTGACAAATACGTCAAAAGTCGGATCAGGTCGACAGCAGGCGCTTCCGGAAGAGGTCGAGCACCGCGGTGAGGGCGTCGTGGGTGGGCGTGCCGGGCTCGTCGACGAGATGTTCGGTCACCACCGAGTGAGGGTTTTTCATCGTCGCGTTGGGGTTTGCGTCTTCGTCTTCGAGTTCGATGGCGACGAAGCCCTCACCGAGTTGTTCCTTGAGGAATTGGAAGCGCTCACCGGGGACGAACGAGTCGCCCTTGAACCGCATACCCAAGACAGTGAGGCCCTCGGCGGCGCAGCGACCCTTGACGACGGCAAGCTCTTCGGCCGAGCAATCGATGCTGTGAGCGTTTGCCTTCTTCAACGGCGACGACATGGGGAGCGACGGCTGGCTCAGTGCCGGCGCGAGCACCGAGGGCTCGGTCGCCATCGCGAGGGCGAAGCCCCCGGTGAAGCACATGCCGATCGCGCCGACACCCGGGCCGCCGCACTTGGCGTGCTCCTCGCGGGCCAGCGCCCGCAACCAGTCGATCACCGGCGACGTCTTTCCCGTCGCCCACACGGTGAACTCCTTCGAGATGCACGCCGGCACGATCGAGCTGAGCATGTAGCGCGCCGCCGCCGCGTTCCCGTGGCCCACCGGGTCGTAGCCCGGTCGACCGAACAGGTGGGGCAACACGGCGGTGCAGCCGATATCGGCAACACGACGGGCGAACTTGGCGACGCCGGGGGTGATGCCGGGCATTTCCGCCATCACGATCACCGCCGGGCCGGTTCCTTTGCGGAAGACGTCACGCGTCTTGCCGTCGTAGGTGAAGGTTGTCTTTTCGAAATCGTCGAGGGAGTCGTCGGCCACGGGCGGACGGTAGTCGTTGCGCGTAGTGTCGATACCCATGGAATCGTTTGCTGACAAGTTGGCCGTGGTCACCGGTGGTGGCACGGGAATGGGGCGGGAACTCGTCATTCAATTGGCCGCCGAGGGCGCATCGGTCGCGACGTGCGACGTGAACGCCGACACGCTGGCCGAGACGCAGAAGTTGGCGCGCGAAGCGTCGCCTACAAGCGACAACAAGATCACGACACACATCGCCGACGTTTCGGATGAGACCGCAATGTTCATGTTCCGTGACGCCGTCATCGACCAGCACGACACCGACTACGTGAACCTGGTGTTCAACAACGCGGGTATCGGCACAACAGCCTCGATGGTCAACGGCGACCGCGCCGCGTGGGAGCGCACCTTCAACATCTGCTGGGGCGGCGTCTACCTCGGGTGCCGAGCGTTCATCCCGCTGCTCGTGGCGAGCGACGAGGGCTACCTGATCAACACATCGTCGGTCAACGGCTTCTACGCCTCGATCGGCCCCGGCGTGCCGCACACCGCGTACAGCGCGGCGAAGTTCGCAGTGAAGGGCTTCACCGAAGCCCTGATCGAGGACTTCCGCGTCAACGCGCCGCACGTGAAGGTCGCCGTTGTCATGCCCGGCCACATCGGCACCGACATCATCAAGAACTCCCGGCTCGTCGCCGAGGGTGGTGCGCCCACTGACGTGAAGGCGATTCGCGAAGCGATGCAGCAGCGGGGCTTCGACTCCTCGCAGATGTCCGACGACGACGTCGCGAACATCCGCACGATGATGGAGGACGGTTTCAAGAACAATGCGCCGACCTCCGCCGCCCAGGCGGCGACGATCATCCTCGACGGCGTGCGCGCCGGGAAGTGGCGCATTCTCGTCGGCGAGGACGCGCGCAAGCTCGACGAGGCGGTGCGGGCGAACCCGGAGGGCGCCTACGACCCGGACCACTCACTGTTCAGCCTGATCAACTCCGTCGAGGGTTAAGCGATGGAAGGCGCTGCGGTCGCTGCCGCGATCGCGGCGTCGCAGAACGAGATCGCCCGGAGGCTCGCCGCGCTCAGCGACGACGATCTCCGGGCGCCTTCGCGTCTGCCCGACTGGTCGCGGCTCACTTTGGTCTGCCACATCCGCTTCGGTGCGGAGGCGATAGACCGAATGGTGCGCGCGGCGCTGAAGGGTGAGCGCACGCTCTTCTATCCCGGCGGTCGCGCCGAGACTCGGCCCGGGACGTTGGTACCCGCCGACGGCGAGTCGCCGCACGACGTCGTCGCGTCGTTCGTCGCCAACTGCGACCGCCTCAACGAGGCGCTCGCGATGGTCGACGACTGGACGATTGTCCATCATGAGCCGGACGGCCAGCAGGACCTCGGCCCCCAGTCGCTCTACGCGCTCGCGGTGTTGCGTCTGACCGAGGTCGACGTGCACGCCGTCGATCTCGACATCGGCATCGAGCGCTGGAGCGACACGTTCGCCGCGGTCGGGTTGCCGCTGCGGATCGACCGCTTGTCGAAGCGACTCGCCAACACGCCGGAAGCGGCGTCGCCGCGACCGACGGGAACGTGGCTGCTGCGGGCCGACGAAGGGCCGACCTACGCGGTCACGTCAACGGTCGACGGCATCGTCACCCGCCCGGCGACACCGCTGGAATCCGTCGACGGCGTCATCGACGCGTCGAGCCGCGATCTCATCGCGCTCATGCTCGGTCGTGACTGCGAAGGCGACGTCGTCTACTCGAACGACTTCGCCCGGAGCTTCACCGAGGCGTTCCCGGGCCCGTAGATCGAAAGACGTCGGGCTCGATGTAGATCACGCGGGCCTCGGGAACGGCAGCACGGATCGCAACTTCCACGGAGTCGATCGCGTCGGCGAGGTCCGTCGTCTTCTCGACCGACGCGAACTCGATCTTCACGCCGACCAGCAGTTCCTCAGGTCCGAGGTGCTCGGTGCGAATGTGTATGAGCTTCGAGGTGAGTGGGTGAGCGTTGATCGCGGCCTTGATCGCAGCCCGCGTCTTGGGCGTCGCCGACTCGCCGATCAGGAGCGACTTCATCTCGACGATCAGCGTGGCGGCAATGAACGCGAGCAGCACGCCGATCGCGATCGACCCGACGGCGTCAAAACGTGGGTTGCCGGTGATCTCTGCAGCCGCGACGCCGCCGAGCGCGAACACGAGGCCGACCAGCGCCCCGAAGTCCTCGAGGAGCAACACCGGAAGCTCGGGCACCTTGGCCCGTCGAATGAACTCCCACCACGACGAGTCGCCCTTGTAGTGGCGGCTCTCGGCGATCGCAGTGCGGAACGAATAGCCCTCGAGGAGGATGGCGAACAACAGGATGCCGAAGGCCCACCCGGCCGAGTCCAATTCGTGGGGCTCTTTGATTTTCTCGATGCCTTCGAACAGGGCGAACATCGAGCCGAAGGAGAAGATCACCAGGGCGACGACGAAGGACCAGAAGAAGCGCTCCCGTCCGTAGCCGAAGGGGTGCTCCTCGGTGGCCTCCTTGTTCGACTTCCGCCGACCGAGCATGAGCAGGCCCTGGTTGGTCGTGTCCGCCGCCGAGTGGATCGCCTCGGCCAGCATCGACGCCGATCCGGTGAAGACGAAGCCGACGAGCTTCGCCGCCGCGATCCCGAGGTTGGCGAGAAACGCCGCGATGATTGCCTTGGTTCCACCTTCGTGCACCGGCGTACGTTACGAGGCGTGACTACCTGGGACGGCGACGAGTACCAAGAACGCTTCGACAAGCTCGCGGCGTCCGGCATGGACATGCACGGCGAGGTCGCGTTCGTCATGCGATATACGCCGAACTCGGTGCTCGATGCCGGTTGCGGAACCGGGCGTGTCGCCATCGAACTCGTCAAGCGGGGAGTGCCCACTGTGGTCGGTGCCGATGTCGACGAGTCGATGCTCGCCACCGCCCGCAAGCTCGCGCCCGAGATCAACTGGGTGACGTCGGATCTGTGTGACCTCGACCTTGGCCGACGGTTCGACGTGGTCGTGATGGCGGGCAACGTGCCGCTGTTCACCCCGCCCGGTACGCAGCCCGCGCTCGTCGCTGGCGTCGCGAAGCACGTCGCTCCGGGCAGCGGCGTACTCGTATCAGGCTTCTCCCTCGGCCGCGGCTACGAGGTCGCCGACTTCGACGCGGACTGCGAAGCGGCCGGTCTTACCCTCGCCGAACGCTTTTCCACGTGGTCAGGCGAATCCTTCACCGAGACGAGCGACTATGCCGTCTCCGTCCACCGGAGAAAAGACTGACTGGTCGGTCAGCATCATTCGGGTGCGAAGTGAAAGACTCTCCGGCTATGTCTGAGCGCGTTGAGAAGCTGATCGCCGAACTGACCCTCGAGGAAAAGGTGTCGCTCCTTGCCGGTGAGGACTGGTGGCACGTCAACGCCATCGAGCGCCTCGGCATCCCGACGCTCAAGGTGAGCGACGGCCCCGCCGGGGTGCGAGGGGCGCATCTCAGCGGCGGGCCGGCCAGTGCCAGCTTCCCGTGCGGCACCGCGCTGGGCGCGACGTGGGACGTCGAACTGCTCCGCGAGGTCGGCGTGGCGCTGGCGGCTGAACTGCGCAGCAAGGGGGCGACGGTCATCCTTGCCCCGACGGTCAACCTGCACCGCACGCCGCTCGCCGGCCGGAACTTCGAGTGCTACTCCGAGGACCCGGTGCTGACCGCCGAGCTCAGCGCTTCCTACATCAAGGGCGTGCAGAGCCAGGGCATGGCGACGACGGTCAAGCACTTCGTCGGCAACGACTCGGAGTTCGAACGCTTCACGATGAGCTCCGAGATTCCGGAGCGTGCCTATCGCGAGCTCTACCTCTTGCCGTTCGAGTCCGCGGTCGAGGCGGGAACCCTCGCCATCATGACGGGCTACAACAAGGTCGCCGGCACGTGGTGCTCGGAGAACCCGGATCTCGTCGAGACGATCCTGCGCGACGAGTGGGGCTTCGACGGCCTGGTCATGTCGGACTGGTTCGGAACCCACACGACGGTGGAAGCGACCAATGCGGGTCTCGACCTGGAGATGCCCGGCCCGCCGACCTATCGCGGCCAGCTGCTGCTCAAGGCGGTCGAGGCTGGTGACGTCAGCGAGGAGACACTGAACGAACGAGTTCGCGCCGTGCTGACGCTCAGCGAGCGCACCGGAGTCCTCGACGGCGGTGAACCCCGCGCCGAGTTCTGGGACGACGACCCCTCGCGTCGCACGCTGCTGCGCCGCGTCGCGCGCGAGGCAATCGTGTTGCTGCGCAACGAGAACAACGTCTTGCCGCTGAAGAGCGGACTGAAGAAGGTGGCGGTCGTCGGTCCGCTCGCCGCCGCGGCCTCGACGCAAGGCGGCGGCTCCGCCGGGGTGAACTCGCCGTACATGGTCACCGCCTTGCAGGGTCTCCAGAACGCGCTCGGTGCCGGCGTCGAGATCACGACCGCGCGCGGCGCCACCCTCGGCCGGGCCGCCAGCCACATCAACCCGTTCATGTGGACCGCCGCCAATGGCGCGCCCGGCATGACCGTGCAGTACTTCGCCGGCGAGGAGCCGACCGGCGACGCCGTCTACGAGGAAGTCACGAATCGCTCCGCCTTCCGCTGGAGTCGGCAGTTCGAGCCGGCGGGCAAGGGCAATGCGTGGTCGGCGCACATCGAGGGCACCTTCACCGCCGAGTTCGACGGGCCGCACACGTTCAGTGCGCGCACCGTCGACAAGCTCCGCCTGTTCGTCGGCGACAACGACGTGATCGATGACTACTCGCCGGGTATCGACGACCGTCGCACGATCTCTTCGACGGTGGACCTGAAAGCCGGCGAGCAGGTCACCGTTGGCCTCGACTACTCGTCGATCCTGGCCGAGAACATGTTCGGCTCGCTGCTCGACGTGCGCGTACTCGAGCCGATTCCTGACGACCTCGTGGCCGACGCAGTCGAGGCCGCCCGCGATGCGGAAGTCGCGATCGTCGTCGTCGGCATGGACTCCACCTGGGAGTCGGAGGGCTTCGACCGTAAGAACATCGACCTTCCCGCCGGCCAGAACGAACTCATCAGCGCGGTCGCGGCCGTGAACCCGAACACGATCGTCGTCATGAACTCGGGCGCGCCCGTTGCCATGCCGTGGCGTGACGAGGTGAGCGGCATCGTGCAGCTCTGGTACTTGGGCCAAGAGGCCGGCAACGCGCTCGCCGACGTTCTCACCGGTGCGGTCGACGCGAGTGGCCGTCTCCCGACCACGTTCCCCAAGCGTCTCGAAGACATCCCGGCCATGCTCAACTACCCGGGCGAGAACAACGAGGTCCTCTACGGCGAGGGCCTCTTCATCGGCTACCGCGCCTTCGACAAGACCAAGATCGAGCCGCTCTATCCGTTCGGCTTCGGCCTCTCGTACACGACGTTCAGCGTCGGGACCCCGACGGTGTCAGCGGAAAAGGTCGGCGTCGGCAAGTCCGTCACCGTCACCGTTCCCGTCACCAACACGGGCGATCGCGACGGCGACTGTGTCGTGCAGCTGTACGTCAACGACGTCGAGACCACGCTCGTTCGCCCCGAGAAGGAGCTCAAGGGTTTCGGTCGCATCCACCTCGAGGCCGGCGCGACGGGCAACGTCGAGATCACCCTGGGCGAGAGGGCCTTCCAGTTCTGGGATCCGGCCCAGCACGGCTGGCGGGCCGATGCCGGCGAGTTTCAGCTCCAGGTCGGCTTCTCAGCCGCCGACATTCGCGCCCGCGTGAGCGTGGTCTGGGAGGGCTAACTCCTCCGGCCCGTCGGTCGCCCGCGCAGGCAGGAAACGCAGGACCGCGAGCGCGGTCAACAGGATCACGCCGACACCGACGACCGACGTCGTGTGGAACGCGTGCATGAACGCCTTGTTCGATGCTTCGATCACGCGGTGCTGCAAGTCGGGCTGGTCGGCCAGACGTGTTGCCGCGTAGCCGTGCGCCTCGGCCACGTTGTTCTTGACGTGTTCGAGGAAGGGCACGTTGCCCAGCAACTCGGTGACGCGGCCGGAGTAGCGCGACGCGAGCAACGAGCCGAGCACGGCGACGCCGAACGCGCCACCGGTCTGACGGGTCGTGTCGTTGACCGCCGAGCCCACACCGGCCTTGGCCCGGGGGAGCGACCCCATGATCGAGTCGGTGGCTGGCGCCATGATGTTGGCCATACCGAGGCCCATGATCATCGTGGCGCCGATGACGGCGATGGTCGGGGTGTCGATACCGAGCAGGCCGATCAGCGCGAGCGATCCAGCCACGATCGTGAGGCCCGCCGCCACCACGACCTTGTTGCCGAACTTGCCGACCCAGATCGACGACATCGGTGCGCACACCAGCATCACGAGCGCTTGTGGTCCGAGCACGAGGCCGGCCTTCAGCGCGCTGAAGCCGAGGACGACCTGCAGGAACTGCGTCATCAGGAACAGCGTGCCGAACAGCGTGAAAAACGTCAGCGTGATCGCACCGCTCGCCGCCGAGAAACGCGGGTTCTGGAAGAAGTGCATGTTGAGCATCGGGTCGTCGGTGTGGAGTTCCCACCAGATGAAGGCGGCCAGGATCGCCGCGCCGAGGCCGAACGCAATGAGCACCGGCGGCGATGTCCACCCGTTGTCGGGAGCCTCGATGACGCCCCATAGGAACGTCGACAGACCGACGATCGACAACACCGCGCCGACCGGGTCCAGGCGCGGGGCCGACGGGTCACGCGAGTCGGGGATGAGGAAGTAGCCCGCCGCAAGCCCGATGGCGACGATCGGCACGTTCACGAGGAACACCGAGCCCCACCAGAAGTGGCTGAGCAGGAAGCCGCCCGTGATCGGGCCGAGCGCGCCGAGGCCGGCCACACCGGCCCAGAGGCCGATCGCCTTACGGCGCTCGATCGGGTCGGTGAAGACGTTGGTCAAAATCGACAGCGTCGACGGCATGATGAACGCGCCACCGATGCCCATGAGTGAGCGCGTGGCGATGAGCGTGTTGGGGGAGTCGCTGAGAGCGCTCAACGCCGAGCCGATGCCGAACACCGACAGACCGAGCACGAGCGCCCGATAGCGGCCAAAGCGGTCCCCGAGGCTGCCGGCCGTCAACAGCAGACCGGCGAAGACGACGGTGTACGAGTCGACGATCCACTGCAGCTGGCTCGCCGTCGCATCGATGCCGCCCTGTGCTCCCGGTCGCGCCAGCGTCGGGATGGCGACGTTGAGAATCGTGTTGTCGAGAACAATCACCAGAAGGCTCACGCACAAGACGGTCAACGTGAGCCAGCGCCGCGAGTGCGCGAGGTCGTGATCGGCAGTTATCGCTCGCATAGTCCCGTTCCAACCCCTCGCCGTGGCGTTATGTTCCGCGTATGAGTGTGATCGAGTGCGATGCCCTCACGAAGCGCTACGGAAACACGGACGCGCTTCATGACCTCAACCTGACGGTTGACGAAGGTGAGGTGCTCGGATTCCTTGGACCGAATGGAGCGGGCAAAACGACGACGATTCGTTTGCTGCTCGGCTTGATCCACCCGACGTCAGGACGAGCGTCGTTGTTCGGGCTCGACGCGCAACGCGACGCGGTCGAGATCCACAAGCGCGTCGCGTTCGTGCCGGGCGACGCCGCGCTGTGGCCGACGCTCACCGGCCAAGAGATACTCGAGCTGCTCGCGAACCTGCACGGTTCGGTCGACGACGCCTACCGGAAGGAACTGATCGAACGGTTCGAGTTCGATCCGTCGAAGAAGGCTCGGGCGTATTCGAAAGGCAACCGGCAGAAGATCGTCTTGATCGCCGCGCTGTCGTCGCGGGCCGAGTTGCTGATTCTCGACGAGCCGACAAGCGGGCTCGATCCGTTGATGGAGCAGAACTTCCGTGGGTGCACCGTCGAGGCGAAAGAGCGCGGACAGACGTTGTTCCTGTCGTCGCACATCCTGTCGGAAGTCGAGGCCGTCGCCGACCGTGTCGCGATCCTGCGCCGCGGTCGCTTGGTGGAAGCCGGCACGCTCGACGAATTGCGTATTTCGTCCACGGTCAGCGTCGAGATGGTGTTCGCCGGGCGGCCACCTGGTTTGAGTCGGGTGAAGGGCATCTCGGGCGTCGAAGTCGACGGGAACCGCGTCCATTGTCACGTGAGCGGTCCCATCCAGCCTCTGCTCGATGCGTTGTCCGGTCACGACGTCGTCGAGATGTTCAGCCGCGAGCCGTCACTCGAGGAGTTGTTCCTGGCGCACTACGGCCACGACGAGGCCGTGCCGACGTGAGCAGCGCAACGACACTGGCCAAGTTCATCATCCGTCAGCAGCGGCGCGGCGCCCTGGCGTGGGGCAGCGTCTTCGGTGTCTTCGTCTGGGTGAGCGCGTACGGCTACGCGTCGGCGTATCCATCCGCCAGCGATCGCGCGGCGATCGTGAATTCCCTCGGTTCCAACACCGGAGTGCGCGCGCTGTTCGGCCCCGCACGCGCGCTCGACACGGTCAACGGGTTCACGACCTGGCGTACCGGCATGTTGTTCGCGACCATCGGCGGCATCTGGGGCCTCCTCCTGGCCACCAAGGTCATCCGCGGCGAAGAGGACGAGGGGCGCGCCGAACTCGTGTTTGCATCGCCGGTCACGCGTCGCAGCGGCCTGGTGGGACAACTCATGGGCATCGGGGGAACGGTGCTGTTGCTCTTTGTCACCGTGCTCAGTTGGTTCGTCACGGTTGGTGTCGCTGGTGACTACTTCTCGGTCACGGCGGCGTTGTGGTTTTCGATTGTTGCGTGCGCCGGCGCGGCGCTGTTCGCCGCGGTCGGCGCAGTGACGGCGCAATTGGGATCGAGTCGGCGCATTGCCGCCGCCGTCGCCGGCGGACTCTTGGGGCTGACGTTCCTGATGAGGGCGATCGCCGAGTCGGTCGAGAACGCCCGGTGGTTGGCCTGGTTGAGCCCGTACGGGTGGATCGATCGAGCGCACCCGCTGACGGGCACCGCCATCGCTCCGATGACACCCGCGCTGCTGGTGATCGTCGGTTGCGTGTTCGTCACGATCGACCTGGCGCGGCGACGCGACATCGGTGCCGGCATCTGGAAGGCGCGCGACGTCGCCGAGCCGAAGGTCGCCTTGCTGCGATCACCGTGGTTGCTCGCGGTACGACTCACCCGCGGCGTGGCCGCAAGTTGGATGGTCGGCGTCGCCCTCTTCGCAGCCATCTTCGGGATCGTGAGCACGGCCGTCAGCGATTCATTCGGTGACAACAAGGCGGCGTCGGACATCTTCAGCCGGCTTGGCGCCGACTTGTCAGCCCGGGGCTACATCGGCGTCACCTTTGTGATGTTGGGGGCGCTCCTCGGATTCACCGCGGCAACACTGTTGAGTGCGTGCCGGGACGAAGAAAGCGCTGGGCGGCTCGAGGTGCTGACGGCGGGCCCCTTACGGCGAGCGCAGTGGTTCCTCGGTCGTGTCGGTGTCGCCGCCGTTGCCTTGGTGTTGATCGGCGCGGCGGCCGGACTCGGCGGGTGGCTCGGCGTTGCTGCGTCGGGCGGTCACATCTCCTTCGGTGCGATGGCGCTTGCCGGCCTCAACGTCGTTCCCCCTGGTCTGCTGGTGCTAGGCGTCGGTACCGCGGCGTACGGTCTCGCGCCACGCGCCGGCGTCGCGGTTGCGTACGCGCTCGTGGCGTGGTCGTTCTTCGTGGAAATGGTCGGGGCGCTCGTGCGGATGAACTCGCTCGTGCTCGACACGTCGATCATCCATCACGTCGCCGCGGCGCCCGCCGTCGACCCGCGCTGGCAGCCGACACTGATCATGGTGGTGATCGCTGTGTTCGGCGCGCTCGTCGGTGCCGCCGCGCTCGAACGCCGCGACATCGCCCAGGGCTGAAGACTCAGAGCGAGAACGCGCCGCCGGGGCCGAAGGCGCGTTCGGCGAAGCGTTCGCCCATGCGGATGTAACCGACGCCGTCAGGGTGCAGGCCGTCGGGCAAATGATCGAGGTCGTCTTCGTTGAACAGGACGCGGCCGTCGAGATAGTGCAGGTTCTTGTCGCCTGCCTTCTGGCGTGAGGCCACGACGGATTCGATGATGCCGCGGATCTGGTTGAGCGTGAGCGCTCCCTGCGACTCCGTCGTCTCGTTGCCGAGGGCGACGGTGGTGCCGCTGGTTCCGTCGCTCGGACCGGCGTGGTCCTCGTGGGCTGGGCACAGGATCGGCGACACCACGAGCAGCGGCGTGTCGGGATGGCCTTCGCGGACGGTGTCGAGGAAACCGTGCAGCGCAGGCGCGAACGTGCGCAGGCGCAGCGTGTCGCCGTTGACGATGTTGATGCCGCATTTGAGGCTGATGAAATCGGCGGGCAGGTCCCGCATCGTGCGCGCCGTGAACTGATCGAGGTGGCACTGGCCGGCGAGGCCGAGGTTGGTGAGGTTCACGTCCGCCGCCCGTGCCGCGGTCGCGGGCCACGTGAACGCGGGGCCCTTCGCCTCGAGGCAGTGACTGATCGACGAGCCGTGATGCAGCCACTTCTTGCGTTCGTCCGCCGGAGGGGCGCTGACCGACGCGCCGTCATCGAGTTCGAGGGCGCGCACCTCGACGAGCGACGCATTCGGCAGCCAGATTTCGACGGGCTCACCCGGGTTCGGGTTGGTGAACGACACCGTCGACGGCTCGCCGGGACGGAAGTCGAACGACGCCGTCTCCCGCACGATCACCATGAGATGGCCAGTGCGCGTCTCCTGCTGCTCGAGGGGCTCGTTGTTGACCACGAGATCGAACTTGCTCCACACGCCGAGTGGTTCTTCGCCGATCTGGAAATGCGTGGGCAGTACCTCGAGACCGATCGACGCCGAATCCGTCACGAAGCGCAGGCGCACGCCGCTCGGTGACGACGCCAGGAACTCGACCTCGACCGGGAACTGGTGCCGGTACTTGTCGTCGAGGCGGCGCGCCGTGAAGCCACCGTCGCTCACGTCCATTCCCACGGCGCCTTCGACGGCGACGCGGTCATCGGGCAGCTGGATGCGTTGGGTCATGCAAGGAGTCCTTCGATTGCGGTGCGATTGGGCATGGAGGGTTCGGCGCCGGCCTTGGTGACGGCGAGCGCGCCTGCGGCGTTGCCGACTCGTGCGGCCTCGGCGAGGGACGCGCCGCCGGCCCACGCCGCGCTCAGCGCGCCACACGACGCGTCGCCGGCGCCGACGGTGTCGACGACCTCGACGCGATGCGCGTCGTAGCGAGTGACGGCGCCGCCGTCCCACAGCAGGGCGCCCTTTTCTCCAAGCGTCAGTAGTACGGCGGACGCACTGAGTGCTTCGGCAACCGACGCGGCGATCTCGATCGGGTCGCCACCGGCGCCGGGCGCGATGGCCGCCGCCTCGGCTTCGTTCGGGATCACCAGGTCGCACAATCCCCGAAAGTTGGCCAAGGGCTGCCCGCCCATCGGGGCCGGGTTCAGGATCGTGCGGACGCCCGCGTCCTTGGCTATCTGCAGTGCTTTCGCTACCGACTCGTACGGCAGCTCCAGTTGCGCCAGCACGACGTCGGCATTCTCGATCACATCGGACGCGGCCTCGATGTGGGTCGGAGTGCACTGCAGGTTTGCCTGCGGAACAACGATGATCGAGTTGGCGCCCGACGTATCGACAATCGGTAGGCCGACCCCCGTGCCGACCATGTCGTCGCGGTCGACGTACTTCGCGTCGATCTTCTCGTCGGCGAGCTTGGCCGCGAACTGGTCGCCGAAGGGATCATTTCCCAGTCGGCCGACCATCGCCGTCGGGGCCCCGTATCGAGCCGACGCCAGCGCCTGGTTGAAGCCCTTGCCGCCGAGGAAGAACTCGACGGACTCGCCGATCACCGTTTCGCCGACCGACGGCCGCTTCGCCGTCCGCACGACGATGTCCATCATGAAGCTGCCGACGACGCAGACCGAACTCACTGGCCCTCCAGCAATTTCCCGAGTGACCCACCCGGATGGAACTGCTTGAAGTCGTCGGGTCCGAAACCGCGGGCGACCATCAGCGTGACGGCCAGCGCGTCGCCGAGCGCGAGCGCAACGCTGGTCGACACCGTCGGCGCCAGATCGTGCGGATCCGCCTCGCGCTCGTAACACCCGTCGAGCGCGATGTCGGCCAGGGTGGCGAGCGACGACGAGCCACCGCACCCCGTGATGGAGATCACGGGAACACCACGCGCCATGACCATGCGGGAAAAAGCAACCACTTCATTGGTCTCACCCGAGTTCGACAGCGCGAGGACGACATCGTTGGGCGTGACCATGCCCGCATCGCCGTGGAGCGCATCGGCCGCGTGCACGAAGTAGCTGACCGTGCCGGTGCTCGCCAGCGTCGCCGCAAGCTTGCCGCCGACGAGGCCGGACTTGCCGAGACCCGTCACGATCAGGGTGCCGTTACGCCCGAGCACCAACTCGGCCGCCGCGCGCAGCGCGTCGGCATTGCGGTCGGGTAGGCACGCGATCGCGTCAGCCGTCATCCGCAGTGCGTCGAGTCCCGCGCCGAGCGCGTCGTCGAGTGACTCAGGCATTGAACGCGTTGGCTGCGGCCCACATCACGCCGATGCCGCGAGCGTCGCCGGTCGTGCCGCCGCCCATCTTGTTCATCACGAACGCCGCGGTCATGCGGTGATCGAGGTCGTTCACGATCACGGAGCCGCCGTAGCCGCCCCAGAAGCACGCGCGCTCCGACGGGATGACGGGCATCGACGCGCTGATCACGCCGTAGCCAATGCCGTGGTTGATCGGAAGCGTGAGTACGCGGTCGGGCGTCGACGACTGCACCTCGAAGATGCGATCGATGGTGCCCGGCGCGAGGAAGCGCGTGCCGTTCACTTCGCCGCCGTGGCTCACGACGCTCTGTACGCGCGCGACGGAACGCGCATTGCCCTGGCCGTTCGCCGCCGGGATCTCGGCGCGACGCCAGCCCTCTTCCCACGACTGCGTCGGGTTCACGTTCGGGTTGCGGAACGTCTTGGCCAGCACGCTGTTCTCGTCGACGCCGTCGGGGATGATGGTCTCGGGCGGCGGGATGAGGCGAGCGGTGCGAGCGTCGGTCGAAGCGGGCGCGCCGATGTGGAAGTCGGCGCCCAGCGGATCGGCGAGCTCGTTCTTGAAGAACGTGCCGAGCGATAAACCTGTCACCCGTCGCACCACTTCGCCGACGAGGTAGCCCTGCGTGATCGCGTGGTACCCCGCGCCGTCGCCCGGCGTCCACCACGGCGCCTGCGCGGCGAGCAGCGACGTGCACTTCTCCCAGTCGTAGAGGTCCTCCGGCTGCAGCGGCTCTTCCCACCCGGAGAGACCCGCGGTGTGAGAGAGGAGGTGCTTGACCAGCACGTTCTCTTTGCCGTTCGCCTTGAACTCCGGCCAGTAGGTGGCGACGGGTGCGTCGACGTCGATCTCGCCGCGGTCGTGGAGCAGCAGCGCCGAGAGATTGCACATCGTCTTCGTCGTCGAGTACACGTTGACGAGGGTGTCTTGCTGCCACTCGCCTTCGTTTCCGTCGAGGTCGGTGATGGTGCCGCCCCAGAGGTCGACGACGAGTTCGCCGTCGAGATAGATCGCGACGGACGCACCGGCGTCAGCTCCGCTGTCGAGATTTCCCGCCATCGTGTCGCGCACGCTGGTGAAGCGGTCGTCACAAGTCCCGTGAATGGTCGCCATGAGGCGCCACCCTAGGGTGGTCGACGTGAGCGAGGTCGAGATCCGCCAGGCCACCGCAGCCGACGCCGAGAAGTTGGCGGCCCGCTGGCCTGAAGAAAAGCACCGGTTGCTCGAGCGGGAACGGTTCGCCGATCAGGAAGCGGGCGTCTCGATCCTGCTGATCGCGTGGAAGGGCGACGAGATCGTCGGTCGCATGGGTCGGCTCTATCTCGCCAGCAAGTACGACGTCGTGCGCGACAAGCTCGGTGTCTTCCCCGAGATCAACGCGCTCGACGCGTGGCCGACCGGCACCGGTGTCGGTTCGCTCCTCATCGCCGCTGCGGAAGACATTGCGCGCGAGCGCGGCTTCGATCGCATTGGCATCGCGGTGCTCGTCGACAACACCGCGGCACGCCGTCTCTACGAACGCCTTGGTTACGAGTACTGGGGCGAGGTGCTCGACGAGTGGGGCCATCTCGACGAGTCGGGGGAGACGGTGCTGCACCGGGACCCCGCCGACTACCTCGTAAAGCGGCTGCCTCGTCCCGACGGTCTATAGCTTGACGGGCATATAACTAACTAGGCATACTTATCGCGTGCCAAGCGTGATGGAAGTCATCGCCGAACCGACCCGTCGGCAGATCCTCGACCTGCTCCGCATCGAGCGACCGGTCGGCTACCTCGTCGACTCGCTCTCGATGAGCCAGCCCGCGATCTCGAAACATCTCAAGGTGTTGCGCGACGCCGGCCTGGTCGAAGTGCGGACGGATGCGCAGCGACGGTTGTACCGGGTACGACCCGAACCGCTGCGTGAGATCGACGAGTGGCTCACGCCGTACCGCGCGATGTGGAACAACGCGCTCGACAAGTTGGAACGTCACCTGGAGGACTCGTAATGCCCCTCGATCTCGAACACGGAACCCTCGATCGTCTCGACAACGGTCACGGCCGGCTCACCTTCGTCCGCCACCTCGGCCACGACATCGACAAGGTGTGGGCCTCGGTCGCCGAGCCCGAACAACTGAAGGTGTGGTTCCCGACCACGATCGAAGGCGAGCGCGCGGCGGGCGCCAAGCTCACCTTTACCTTTCCGTTCCCCGATGCGCCGTCGTTCGAAGGTGTGATGAACGTGTACGACCCGCCCCATGTCATGGAGTTCGTGTGGGGCGAGGACGTGCTGCGTATCGAGCTGCATCCGGTCACCGGTGGAACGCAACTGACGTTGACTGACACGTTCGCCGAGTACGAGAAGGCGGCGCGCGACGCGGCGGGTTGGCATGCGTGCCTGGACCGTCAGCGGTACGACCTCGACGACGAGCCGTGGCCCTTCGGCGAGGACGGTCGCTGGAAGGAAGTCACGCCCTATTACATGGAGCACTTCCCGAAGGAAGCGACGACCGCGCCGATTCCCGACGTCCACCCGGACGCAGCGGCGCTGAACGAAGAGTTACAGCTTGGCTAGCGCCTCGTCGTAGCGGGAGCGCTCGCGCGCGATGCCGAGGCCTTCGGTCTCGAAGCTGTCGACGAGCACGCCGTCCTTGTTCACGATGAACGTGCCGCGCATGGCGCAGCCGAGCTTGTCGTTGAACACGCCGTAGGCCTGGGCGACCGCGCCGTGGGGCCAGAAGTCGGCGAGAACGGGGAACGTGTAGCCCTGCTCGTCGGCCCATTTCTTCTGCGACGGCGCGGGGTCGCACGAGACGGCGAGGACCTGCACGTCGGCCGAGTCGTACTTCGAGATGTCGTCGCGTAGCTCGCACAATTCGCCCTGGCACACGCCGGTGAACGCGAACGGAATGAACACGATCGCGACGTTCTTCTCGCCGCGGTACTGCGACAGTTTCACCGTGTCACCCGTGCTCGAACGCAGTTCGAAGTCGGGTGCTTCCTGACCAATCTCGATCGACATGCGATCAACCTAGCGACCTAGCGTCGGTCTATGAGCCGCGCTTCGGACTTCCTGGCCATGCATCACGGTGACGGCTTCGTGCTGCCGAACGCATGGGATGCCGGCACCGCGAAGATCCTCGAGCAGGTGGGTTTCTCCGCGCTGGCGACGACGAGCGCAGGTATCGCGTTCGCGCTCGGCCGTCCGGACGCGACTGTCGACGGCGACACGATGATCGAGCACGTCGCCCGCATCGTTGCCGCGGTGCGCGTGCCCGTGACCGCCGACCTCGAGTCGGGGTACGGCGACGTTGCGACAACGATCACGCGAGCCGTCGATGTTGGTGCGGTGGGTGCCAACATCGAGGACCAGGTCGGTGGCGAGCTTCTCCCGATCGACGACGCCGTCGCGCAGATCGTCGCCGCACGAGCGGCGGCGCCGAGCGGAACCTTTGTCCTCAACGCTCGAACCGACGCCTACTTCTATCCCGACGGCGGCGATCCGTTCACCACCACCGTCGAACGCGCGAAGCGGTTCGTCGACGCAGGCGCCGACTGCGTCTTCGTGCCCGGCGTCGACGACGCCCACGCGATCGAGGCGCTCGCCGATGCCGTCGCCGCGCCCCTCAACATCGTCGCCGGCCTCGCCCCGACCATTCGTAGCGCGCCCGAACTCTTCGCTCTTGGCGTCAAACGCGTCAGCCTCGGCGGCAGCATCACCCGCGCCGCATTGTCATTCGTCGAACGCGCTGGCCGTGAGTTGTTGGAAACGGGAACCCTCGGTTTCCTCGACGGCGCCATCAGCTACGCCGAATTCCAACGCCGCTTTGGCGACTAGTGCGCAAAGGCTCCAAAGGAGCCACTGGCACCGCTCGGAATCGACACTTCTGCGCTACAGGCCACGATTGACCAACGAGCGGGAAGGCCTCGTTCCTTGGTCAGTGGCGGCACCGTGTAGGGCCACGATCGACCAAAGACCGCTCGTTATTGCCGGATATCGAGCGCTCCGCCGACTAGCGGACGAGGGTGTGGGTGCCGGCGTCGTGAGCGACGCCGTGGTACTCAAACGGGATGGGGGAGTCGATCTCCACCTTGTTCCTGTCGATCGAGACCGTGATCGCTCCGTGCGGCGTGGGCAACGTGGCGCGAGCCCAGTCGAGGTCGCCGAGGTGTGGGTCGAGCAGCGCCGTTTCGAAGCCGGGTGACGCGGGGGTCACACCGATCACGCGTTGGATGAGATCGCGCGTCGGTGTCGACGACCACGCGTGCGACACGGTGCCGCCGAACCAACACTCGGTCCACGACGTATCGCAGCGTTGCAACGCGACTTCCCAGTCGCGGCACTGGTCGACGATGAGGTCACTGCGTCCGGCGGCGACGAGCGCGTCGTGGACCACGTAGCGAAAGAACGGTTGCGCGGCGACGACGAGGTCCTCATCCCACCACTGCTGCTCAGGGTGCCCCTGGGCGAGATACGCGCCCCCGACGCGCATGGGCGCGTCTTCGTCGGTCGACGGGTTCGCCGGTCCGTTCACCGAGAACGCGGCGTGCACATGGCGCGAGCGGTCCGTGATGACCTCGACCAGGCGCGCATAACGCCGTGTCGGCGCGAGGCCACCGACGATGGCGGAGGCCTGGCCGTGCTGCGAGGCGAGCACGCGGCCGTGACCGAACGAGTCGACGTACCGCTTGCGCTTGGGATCCCAGAGCTTTTCGAAGCCCTTCTTCAATCGGGCATGTGTCGTCCGAGCCCACTTCGCGCGCCCGCGATCGCCGAGCCACGTCGCCATCTCGGCGAACTCGAGCAGGGCCCGTCCCCACAGCCCGCACAGCGATGCCGACACGCCGTCGGTGTAAATCGCCGACCAGTCGATGATCACCCACGAGTACACGTCGGTGGGCAGGCCGTCGTCGTCGCAGAACTTCTCGAACCAGCGCACCACGCCTTCGACAACACCGAGCAGCGAGGCGATCTCGTCCTTGTCGCCGACGTACCGGTACAGAGTCCACACCGAGTGGACCCAGTGCAGTGGCCAGTCCGGGATGATGCCCCAGTCGTCGTGCTCGATGTCGCCGGCCACCGCCATCGGCAACATGCCGTCCGCGCGCGGAACCGCGGTGAGTGCCGGATGGCGACGGGCGAGCGACCAGTCGAAGTTGGTCGTGAGGTCGACCATCTGGTGGATGACGGAGTCGCCGGTCCACCCGCGCTGTTCTCGCGTCGGGCAGTCCGTGTACGCGTCGAACGAGTTGATGGTGACGCTGCGTCGCCCCACCGCGTAGATCTGGTTGAGAAGCGGATCGCTGCACTCGAACGAGGCGTCACCGGTGACGGGGTGCAATCGTTCGCGCACGGTCACGCCGTGCACGGTCACGCCTTCGGGCGCGTCGACCAGGAAGCCGCGGCCGCCGTAGTAATCGAACGACTCGAGCGTGCGCCGCGTGCCGTCGAGCGTGAACGCGACAGACGAGTCGTGTTCGTTGGGCTTGGGTCGACCGTTGTCGTCGATGAACTCCGCGGCGGTGAGCGTCACGATCGAACCCTCAGGGCCCGACGCATCGAGCAATACCGTGCCAACCGTGACGCGCTCGACCCGCCACGCGTCTCCACCGTGCGCGACCAGCGGCACGTCGACGGGCGTCGGCCACGTGAGCGGCCGTCCGCCGAACGGGCCCATTGGATAGGTCGGCGCTCGCCGCCGGCCGGACTCGCCGCTGCTGTGGCTGTCGCGCACGATCGCGTGCGGCCAGCCGACCTCGTCCGTCGTCCAATCCGTCGGCAGCGATCGCCCGTCGACGGACTCCTTGCCACGACCCGAGATGCCGCCGCCGACTTCGGCGCCCCAGCCGTCGAGCACAACACCGGTCCACGTCGCCGGATTGGACACGATCCAGTCGTCGTCGACGCGCGCCTCGAACAAGAACGCGCCCCACGCCACCCGCGTCGATGGTGGAGGTGGCAGGTACCACGTCATCGCCCGGTCGTACCGGGTGACGAGCGCGGCGATCGTGTTGCGGCCGACGCGGAGGTACGGCGCGAGGTCGCAGTCGTCGGCGGGCTGGTTGCGCGGGTTGGAACGGACGGGTCCGCGGCCGATCTCGTGGCCGTTCACGTACAACGTCACGCGCGACACGGCGCACCAACGCGCCGGCACAACGGCGGGAACCGAAGACAGGTTGACCTGCGTCTGCAGGGCGACGACGTGACGTTCTCGAGGCGCGTTCTCCGCCCAGATCCACTCGGCGCGCCAAGCGCCGGGCGGGAACGCGTCCTCGAGTTGTGTCACGTGAAGTTGCTAGTCGCGGGGCTTGCGAATGCCGTTCGTCTCGGCGTTGGGCGCCGCCGCGGCCACCAGGCCGGGCACGACCTTGCCCAGCTCGTTCGGGTCCCAGCGAGCACCGTTGTCCTCGCCCGGACCGGCGACCCAACCCTCGGCGACGGAGATGCGACCTGCCGCGACGTTGAACACGCGACCGGTGATCTCACGCGCCTCGGTCGAGCCGAGCCACACGACGATCGGCGCGATGTTCTCCGCGCCGAACGGGTTCCACTTGCCCTCTTCGATCTGCGGACGGTTCGGGTTGAGGTCCTCGGTCATGCGGGTGAGGGCGCCGGGCGCAATCGCGTTGACGGTGACGCCGTAGCGGCCGACTTCTTTCGACAGGATGATCGTCATCGACGCGATGCCGGCCTTGGCCGCGCCGTAGTTCGTCTGGCCAGCGTTGCCGTAGATGCCCGAGCTCGACGTCGTGTTGATGATCGCCGCCGCGTTGTCCTCGCCCGCCTTGGAACGGTTGCGCCAGTACTCGACCGCGTGACGGGTCGGGCAGAACGTGCCGCGCAGGTGGACCTTGATGACGGCGTCCCACTCGTCGATCGTCATGTTGACGAGCATGCGGTCGCGCAGGATGCCGGCGTTGTTCACGAGAACGTCGAGGCCCCCGAAGGTGTCGATCGCCTGCTGGATCATGCGACCCGCGGCGTCGTAATCCGACACGTCGTCGTAGTTGGCGACGGCCTCCCCACCCATTGCCTTGATCTCGTTGACGACCTCGTCGGCCGCCGAATGCGACTGGCCGGACCCGTCGCGTGCACCACCCAAGTCGTTGACGACGATCTTGGCGCCCTGCCGGGCGTACTCCAGCGCGTGTTCGCGGCCGATGCCGTTGCCGGCACCGGTGATGACGACGACGCGGCCTTCACATAGACGAGCCATTGCTCAGTAACCCCCCAAAAGGTTCATTCGTAGGTCGGTGATCCTCGCGCAAACGAGAATCTCCCCGCAGCCTGTCCGAATTGCCCGAAAATCAGGAAACTCACATCTTTGGAGGCCGGATTTCACAGGTTGGGGGTCGATCCTTGACTTCATGAAGACACCGAACTCTCGCCGTGCGATCGCCATTGGTGCGGTTGCCGTCGGCGCACTGGGCGGCGCTGGGGTCATGGCCCTCGTCAGCAACGCGAACCCCGTCGTGAACTTCACGCCGACCGCCGCGCTGGGCCAAACCGACGACTCCACGTCGACAACCGTTGCGCCGCAGAACAACGACACACCCACCACGACCGCTCCGGCGGCCAATGACACCCCGTCGACGGGCAGCGGCAACGCGGCGCCGGCCGACGGCAAGCACTGCGATCACGGCCAGCTCGACGCCGCGACCGAAGCCAAGGTCAAGGACGCGGCGCTCGCCGCCGTGCCCGGCGCCACCTTCGAACACGCCCACCAGGAGCGTGACGGCGGCTACGGCGCTCTGCTGACCAAGGCCGACGGCACCAAGGTGCTCGTCCACGAAGATGCGAGCTTCAAGGTCACCAGCGTCGAGGACCCGGCTCCGGCTCGCGGCCCCCGCGGTGATCACGGCGACCGCGCTCCCCTCGACGCCGACACCGCCGCCAAGGTCGAAGCGGCCGCGAAGGCTGCGGTTCCGGACGCGACGGTGGAGCACACCGGCAAGGACCGTGAAGGCGACGGCTACGTCGCGATGATGGAGAAGGCCGACGGCACCCACGTGCTCGTGCACGAGGATGCGAACTTCAAGGTGACCAAGGTCGAGGACCCGGCACCCCAGCGTGGTCCGGGTGGCCGCGGCCACGACGGCCCGCGCCCCGACGGCGCCACCGCGCCGGCTCCGTCCGCTTAGGCGAACGTCCGCACCAACTCGAGAACGCCGGCGGCGTCGGGACCCTCAGCGACCAGCGAGGTGCCCGGCGCCGTTGCGCGTTGGGCAGCAACGTTGCACAGATCCACGGCGAGACCGCGCACGACCGTGTCGGCTTGCTCCGTCGGCGCGAACACCCACGGCTTGCCGTTGGTGCCTTCGAGTTCGAACGCAACGGTGCCCTTCATCTCGCGACCGGCGCGCTGGAACGCGTAGGGCAGCGTCCGCCAGGCGAGTCGGGCGATGTACTTGAGTCGTGTCGACGGTGGTGGCGAGGCGACGTCGTTGGTGTGAATCCACGTCTCCGCGAGGCGGGTCGTCGCCAGCGTCTGGGCCGACAACGTGCCGGCGACCCACTGCACGCGGTCGTGCGCGTCGGCGTCCCAGAACAGGCCCATGAGGTCCGAGACGGTCTGCTGGAACCGCTCGTACACCTCGGCACCCGTCGCCCCGCGTTCTTTCTCGACCATGAGCCCGGCGCCGTCGTCGACGTTGCTGGCGAAGTCGAGTCCGTCGATGAAGCCGTTCAGGACCTCGTCGTAGGTGCCGGTCAGGCTCCCGATCGCCATCTCGTTGGTTTGAGCGAGATGCAGGATCACGTCGGACTTCGTCCAGCCCGCGCAACGGGACGGCGAGGCCCATTCGACCGCGTCGAATCCCCGCAGGATCTCGTCGAGTTCGACCTGCTGATCGTCGAGGGCAGCAACGATGTCGTCCATCGCGCCAAACTACGCCGCATGAGTATCAACTCGATCGCTGATCTCGTTCGCGTCCACGGCAAAGAGCGCCCGGATAGCCCGGCCATCACCTTCGAGGGGCGCACGGTCACCTTCGGCGAACTCGACGCGCGTTCGAATCAGGTTGCGCAGGCGTTGCTCGCCGAGGGCGTGGGTCCGGAGGACCGGGTCGCCATCCTCGACAAGAACTCGATCGAATACTTCGAGCTGCTCTTCGGCGGCGGCAAGGTCAACGCGGCGAACGTCGCAGTCAACTGGCGCCTCGCCGCGCCCGAAGTCGCCCAGATCCTGCAGGATTCCAAGGCGAAGGTGCTCGTTGTCGGTCAGGCGTTCGTCGACGTGCTCGACGCGATCGCCGCGGACCTACCCGACGTGAAGAAGATCGTCGTGGTGGACGGCCACGCCGGTTACCAGTCCTACGCCGAATGGGTGGACGCGCAAGCAGCCAACGACACCGGCATCGAGTCGGGTCCCGACGACGTCGGCTTCCAGCTCTACACGTCGGGTACAACCGGTCTGCCCAAGGGCGTCATGCTCACGAACTCGAACTTGTTCTCGTTGCTGCCGACGGCGGCGCCGGACTGGGGCTTCACCGAGGACTCGATCAATCTCGTCGCCATGCCGCTGTTCCACATCGGGGGTAGCGGCTACGCGGTGGTCGGCATTTTCGTCGGCTGCCACACGATCCTGCTGCGTGAGGTCGACCCGATGGCGATGCTCACCACGATCGTCGAGAAGAAGGTCACCAACATGTTCGCGGTGCCGGCCGTACTGCAGTTCATGCTGATGATGCCGGGCGTGAACGAGATGGACTTCTCCTCGCTCAACTACATCGTCTACGGCGCGTCGCCGATCTCGGTCGAAGTGTTGTCCGGCTCGATCAACACGTTCGGATGCAAGTTCATCCAGGCGTACGGCATGACCGAGACGACGGGCGCCGTCGTCGCCCTGATGCCGGAGGACCACGATCCGACCGGTCCGAACGCCCATCGCCTGCGCGCTGCGGGTCGTCCGATGGCCGGCGTCGAGCTGCGCATCGTGGATCCCGACACGAACGCCGATGCGGCGGTCGGCGATGTCGGTGAGATCTGGATTCGCACCGGTCAGAACATGAAGGGTTACTGGGGCAAGCCGGAGGAGACCGCCAAGACGATCACCGACGACGGTTGGCTGAAGACCGGTGACGCCGGCTATCTCGACGCCGACGGCTACCTGTTCATCCACGACCGTGTGAAGGACATGATCATCTCGGGTGGCGAGAACATCTATCCGGCCGAGATCGAGAACTGCCTCATGTCGCACCCGGGCGTCGCCGACGTCGCGAGCTTCGGGATCCCGAGCGAGAAGTGGGGCGAGACGGTGCACGCCGTCGTCGTGAAGGCTGAGGGCGCCGACCCGACGCCCGAGGAGATCATCGCCTTCTCCCGCGAACGCCTCGCGCACTTCAAGTGCCCAACCAGCGTCAGCTACACCGACGCGCTGCCCCGCAACCCCTCAGGCAAGATCCTCCGTCGCGAACTGCGTGCCCCCTTCTGGGAGGGTCGCGACCGCAACGTCGGCTAACCATCCTGACTTTTGACGTGTTCGTTACCCCCGTCGGTAACGAACACGTCAAAAGTCGACTGGGCCGACGCGCGGCGGGCGAGGCCATAGACGGACAGGGCGATGCCGCCGAAACAGATGAGCGCGAGTGTGCGCATGCCGCCGCGGGAGTGGAACGGGATGAGCGTGGCGATGCCGGCGCCGGCGACCCAGCACAGCTGGAAGATCGTCTCGTAGCGGGCGAAGGTGCGGCCGCGCACGTGTTCCGGTGCGTCGTGCTGCACGAGGCTGTCGAAGGCCAGCCGTCCGGCGCTCGAGCCGAAGCCGACCGCGGCGGCGGCGAAGGCTGCGGTCCGGAGTGAGAAGTTGGACGCGGCGACCAACGCCATCAGCCCCATCACCGTGAGGCACGTCAAGAGCATCACCGGCTCGCGCAGAATCCTGCGCAGGATCGGTGCCAGCGTCGATCCGAGTAGGCCGCCGACGCCGGCCGCTGCCACGGCGACGGCCATGCCGCGGGTGCCTTCGCCTCGCGCGCGGAGGATGAAGGCGAGCAGGAACGTCACAAAGCCGACCGACGCCCGTGACGCACCCATTGTCACGCCCGCCGCGATGAGTCGTGAGGTGAGCAGCGTGCGGAAGTCGCTCTTGTCCGGGGCCGACTTCGCCTCGCGGGGCGGTCGTGGAAGGGCGACGGCTGGGACGGTCATCACGAAGAACACCGCGGCGGCGACCCACAGCGACACGTCGGTCGACAACAGCTTCTGAATGCCGCCGGCCAGGGCGGCGCCCACGGTCGCGCCGCCGACCGAGATCACGGATAACCACGCATTGGCCCAGATCAGTGGCTTGTGCTCGGCGATCGAGTGCGGAACGATCGCGCTCCGGCTGATGCCGTGCACGCGCGACATCACGAGGAGCCCGAACGCCAACGGAAACAGGGCGAGGCCGTCCGTTCGTGACGACAGGGCGATTGCGAGCACGCCGCGCGCGGCGCCACTCAGGATGAGCCCGAGACGGTAAGCGCCTCGCCGCCGATCGAGCCACGGGCCAACGAGCGGTGACAACACGGCGAAGGGCGTCATCGTCAGCAGCAGGTACAGGCCTACCTTGTCGCGCGCCTCGCCGAGGGGCACGGCGAAGAACAGCGTGTTGGCGAGTGCGACCGCCACCATTGCGTCGCCCACGCCGTGCAGAAGCTGCACGAGTGCGAGACGCTGGAACGCGATCGGCGCCTCTTGCAGCGGGCGAAGAAACTTCTTCACGCTACGAGGCGATCCAGACCTCGTTGACGAGCAGCGTCGACGGGTCGAGCGCGACGAGATCGGCCCGGAGCCCGACCCCGATGGCGCCGCGCTCGGCTCCGAAACCAAGCAATTCCGCAGGCGTTGTCGACGCAGCTTGGATCACGTCGATCAAGTCGATGCCGGCCTCGAAGACCATTCGCGCGATCGCCGCGTCCATCGTCAGGCAACTTCCCGCAATCGTGCCGTTGGGAAGACGGGGCGCGCCGTCGACGATCTTCACGCCGCGTCCGCCGACCGTGCCCGGGTCGCGCCAGCCGACTGCGTCGGTCACCAGGATCCACTTGCCGCGGCCTTTTGCGCGTGCCGCAGCCCGGAGGGCGGCAGGGTGCACGTGGACACCGTCGGCGATGAGCGACGGCGTCAACCGATCATCGGCGAGCGCGGCGCCGAGAATTCCCGGGTTGCGGTGGTGCAGCGGGGCCATGCCGTTGAAGAGGTGCGTCACCAGCCGGGCTCCCGCGTCGGCGCCGGCCAGTGTCTGCTCGTAGGTGGCGTTCGAGTGCCCGAGACTCACGAGCATGCCGCGTTTGACCATCGCCGTGATCGCCTCGCTCGCGCCGTTCAGTTCCGGACCGATCGTCATCAAGCAGACGATGTCGGGCAGCGCGGCGATCCAGTCCATGTCGAGGTCGAGGACCCACGCCGGGTTGTGCGCTCCGTGGGCGTCGCCGAGGAACGGCCCTTCGAGGTGGGCGCCGAGAATGGCGGGCCGCGACGCAGTCGCCGGTCGCGCCGCCGCCTCGGTGATGCGCTTCAGGGGATCCGCAAACGTGTCGAGCGGCGCGGTCACGAGCGTGGGGCACCATGCGGTGACCCCTTGGGCAACGAGCAGTGAGTCCATGCGTTCCCACGCCGCGCCCTCGGCGGTCGAGCAGTGGACGTCGTCGTGGCCGTTGACCTGAACGTCGATGAACCCCGGACACAACACGCGATCGGGCACCACACCGGTCGTCGCTCGCACGTCGACGATGGTGCCTTCGTCGATCGAGACTTCACCGGGTGTGAGTACGGCGTCGGGCGTGACAACCGCAGCGGCTCGAAGGGTCTCCACGGCCGCTCACGTTAAGGCCTAAATACGTTCGGCCGAGCCGTCCAAGGAGACGACTCGGCCGAACACAGGAGCCGCCGGCAGCAGGCTGCGAAAGGGGACTAACGCAGGGGGCAACTACCGACTGGGTCAATAGTATCGTGTGTCGATATGAATGTCGCAGCGCGTACGCCGACGCAGGCCGATTACGAGCGTCTGTTGGCGTTTCGCGACGGGTTGCGCCAATTTTTGGCGTGGAGCGAAGAGCAGGCCAAGGCCGCGGGCGTCACCGCCGCCCAGCACCAGCTGCTGCTCGCAGTCGCCGGCCACGGCACGGATCCGAGCGTGTCGGACCTCGCGCGCCATCTGATGTTGCGCCACCACAGCGCCGTGGAACTGGTGGACCGAGCGGTCGATGCAGGCTTGGTCCGGCGTGATCACGACGAGAACGACCACCGCGTCGTCCGTGTCCGTCTGACGACCAAAGGCCTCAAGACGCTCGCGCAACTGTCGGCTGCGCACCTCGAGGAGTTGTCGCGGATCGGCTCGTCGATGACGGCGCTATGGAGCGAGTTGCCCGTCTGACACCGGCTCTTTGATGCGGATCACCGCATCGAGGATCAGCGCCACCACGGCGCCGACGATCAACACGGTGGTCACCGAGGTCCGGTCGGCCACCCAGCCGAACGCGAGCAGGCCAATCGGGACGGTGCCGCCGAAACCCATGATCCACAGCGACATCACGCGGCCCCGAATCGACGACTCGAGGTTGCTCTGCAACACCGTGCTGAGCGACGTGAGCATGGAGAAGTAGAAGAGCCCGACGAAGAACACCAGCGGGTATGCCGGTCCGACGTGGCGGATCAGCGCCAGTCCTGTCAGTGACGCCGCGAACAGCGGCAGTGAGATCGTGATGACCTTCGGCTTGGAGACCTCGACGAGCACGGTGCCCACCGAGATCGCCCCGAGCGCGGCACCGGTGCCGAAGCACGCGAAGAAGATGCCGTAGCCGAGGCCCGTCACGTTCATGTCGAGGTTTTCGCCGGCGATGACCGGCAGCAGGCCGATGAAGGGCAGACAGAAGAACGAATAGGCCGTCACCATCGACAGGCAGCGGCCGACGAGCGGGTTCTCACGGGCGACCCGGAACCCGCCCAGCACGCGCTGAATGCCCGTCTCGCTGTGGTCTGGATACGGACGCGGGATCTTGACCATCAGCAGCGTGATGATGGCGAAGAGGTACGTGGCGCCGTTGACCGCGAAGACGCCCCACGGGTGGATCGCCACGATGATCACGCCGCCGATCAGCGGGCCGATGACGCGCGAGAGGTTGAGCTGCACCGACTGCAGCGATACCGCGCCCGGCAGGTCGTCCAAGCCGACGAGTTGGGGCTGCACGGCCGACATCGTCGGGGCGCTGAGTGCGTTCGCGATGCCGATCCCCAGCACGCAGAAGAACAGGCCTGCTTTCGCCGGATGCGGTTGGTAGGCCACGGCCGCGAGCGCGAACGACAGCAGCATCTGTACGACCTGGCTCCCGACGAGCAGCAGGCGGCGGTCGATCGAGTCAGCCAGCAGGCCGCCGACGAGCGACAGCAACAAGAGGGGACCGAGCTGGGCGAAGCCGAGGACGGCCACGAAGCTCGACGAGTGGGTCAGCTCGAAGGCGAGCGCGCCCAGCGCAGCGTTCTGCATCCACGTACCGATATTGGAGGCGAGCGATCCCGACCAGACCAGACGGAAGTCTCGATAGGCGAGCGCGGCCCGCGCGCTGCCTCGGCGATAGGGGTGATCACCTTCGAGGATCGCCTCTTCGCCGGGTTCCAGATCGTGAAGCTCTTCCGGCACGGGCACTGAAGGTAGACGTACTGTGCGCGGATATGGACATTGTCAGCGAGCAGAACAAGGGCGGACTGATCGAGCGCCGCTTCGATCTCAAGGTCGGCGACGAGGTCGTGCCCGGCATCGTGTGGGTGCCCGAGGGGGCCGAGGGGCCGCGACCCAAGGTGCTGTTCGGTCACGGCGGGACGCAGCACAAGAAGGTCGCGCACATCCCGTCGTTCGCCCGCCGGCTGGCGGAACACGGTTGGGCGAGCGTCGCCATCGACGCCCCCGACCACGGTGACCGTGTACCCGTCGACGAGCGCGACAAGGTCTGGGAACGCATGCAGACCATCACCGGCGAAGAGCGCAAGCGTCGCCAGGAGATGGCCGTCGCCGAATGGCAGGCGACGATCGACGCGATCGAGCAGCTGTCCGATGTGGGGGCCGGGCCGACGGGTTACTGGGGCGTGTCGATGGGCACGTTGTTCGGGGTGCCGCTTCTTGCGGCCGAACCACGCATCCAGTGTGCGGTCCTCGGGCTTGCCGGTCTCACCTCGGGTGGCCGCAGCTACGGCGACAAGGCGCGCTCGATCAGCATCCCGTTGCAGTTCATGCTGCAGAGCGGCGACGAGTTGTTCTCCCGTGAAGACGGGATCGCGCTCTACGACGCGTTCGCGTCAGACGAGAAGACGCTGATAGTGAACCCGGGCGCCCATGCGGCGATCCCGCCGTTCATGTTCGGGCTGAACGAGCAGTTCTTCACTCGGCACTTGTCCTCGTAACTGCTTCTTCCCACCACGCCAGTTCGTCGTCGTCGCCGAGCGACTTGTTCCACGCGAGCATGCACATCGCACCGAGCAACGAGCCGGCCAGTTGCGGCTCGAACCAGCCGGCGGTGTCGATGCCACGGCGCTCCAATCCTTCGCGATAGATCGCGATCGTGTCCTCCTTGCTGATCGGAATGCGAGCCGCGTTGATGGCCAGGTACCAGGTCATGTCCAGGCACGGCGCCGACGCACCCGGGTAGGCCCAGTCCAACACGATCGTGCGGCCATCGGGATGCGAGCCGAGGTTGCCCATTTTCCAGTCACCGGCGACGAAGGTGAGCGGGGTTGCCCGGAGCTTGTCGCCGAGAGCCGCCGGATTCGCGCGCGCCGCCTGCACGCGCGCGTTGAGCTTCGGCGCCCGTTCGGGCAGCGCCGCCCAACCCTGCTTCGCGACCACGATCGGCACGGGCGGGTCGTCGGTCGCGATCTCGCGTTCGATGTTCGCGTCGGAGAAGAAGTTGAACCGCGCCTCGATGGGCGAGATACCAATCGTGTCCTGCCAGCCCCAAAACGCAACATGGAACGCGGCCATGTGATCGATCATCTGCTCGTGCAGGGCGACGGGCACAGGGTCGTCGCCGGCGGGGATCAGTCCGTCGCTGATGTCGCGCATCAGCATGGCGAGGCGCGGTGTCCCCTCGGTCTCGTCGAGCGCCATTGCGACCATGGCGGTGTCGATCTCGGGTGGAACCTGCTGGTACAGGCCTGCTCGCCAGGCCTTGTACTCCCAATGGGTCGTGTTACCGCTGCAGCGCATGATCCAGTCGCGGTCGTAGGACACGACCTTCAGGAACATGCGCTCACCGTCGATCGTGAGCAGTTCGAAGTCCGATCCGGACTTGCCGTCCTCGGGATTGATGACGGCGCGGTCGGTCGCACCGTCGATCAGCTCGTCGATCGTCGCCGCGACCCTGGGCTCCATCAGCGCCCGAGACCGCCGTTCGCGACGATGGCCTTGGCGATCGGACGACACAGCGTCCGTAGGCGATCGCAGGCGTCCTCGCCGATCGCCTCGTAGGCGACGAGCGCGCCCGCGTCGGTTTGGTCCTCGACCCATTGACGACTCGCGCGCCCCTTCTCGGTGAACGCGCCCTCGGCGTCGAGGTGGCCCTTCGCCCGGAGCGACGCGACCGCGGCGTCCCAGCCTTCGTCGGACCACGAGCGCGTCGTCTGCAGCACGCCGCGTGGAATCTCGCCCGTCGCCGCGTGCGTGACGAGCGCCTCGCAACCGTCGATGCCCTCGGCGCACATGGCTGCGATGTGAATGTCGCCGCGGAACTCGCGCAGCAACGACTGTGCGTGCCACAACACGAGCAACGGATCGTCGGGCCAGGCGAGCGTCGCGTGACCGGCGAACAGCGGCTTACCCGAGAGGTGCTGGCACGCCCCCTCCGCAGCAGCGCGCGCGATTGACGCAGCTTCCTCGACCTCGGACCCTTCGGCCAAGTCTCCTGCGGCGCGACGGATGGCCGCGCCCGCGGCCCGGAAGCGCGCGTCGAGCAACGCGGCTGGCGTGACGATGTCCCACACGCCGTTCATCGCGTGGCGCACGAGGCCCGGATCGAAGTTGAAGAAGGTGGCGATGACGAGCTCGGCCGACGCCGGACCCATCGGCGCCGAGCGCGATGCGAAATAGCCCGACCGGCCCGTCACGCCGAGCGCCTCGTATTCGGCAACCGCCTCGGGGGCGAAGTAGATGAGCCCGTGGATCGGCTCGAGCGTGCGGAACGTCTTCCGGGCGACGACAGGGTCCATTGCTAGAGCTTCACCACCGAGCGCAGCACTTCGCCCTTGTGCATCTTCTCGAAGGCGCCTTCGACGCCGTCGAGCGGGATGACCTCGCTCACGAACGCGTCGAGGTCGAGGCGGCCCTGGAGGTACAGGTCGATGAGGAGCGGAAAGTCGCGCTCGGGCAGGCAGTCGCCGTACCAACTCGGCTTGAGCTGACCGCCGCGACCGAAGAAGTCGATCATCGGAATGTCGATGCGCATGTCGGGCGTCGGTACGCCCACCTGCACGACGGTGCCGGCGAGGTCGCGCGCGTAGAACGCCTGCTCGAAGACCTTCGGGTTGCCGACCGCTTCGACGCACACGTCGGCGCCGTTGCCCTCGGTCAACTCCTGAATGGCGACGACGGGATCGGTCGTCGATGCGTTGACGGAGTGGGTCGCGCCGAGTGAGGTCGCGAGTTCGAGCTTGCGCGGGTCGAGGTCGACCCCGATCACGGTGGTCGCGCCGGCGAGACGGGCGCCCATGATCGCGGCGATGCCGACGCCACCGCAGCCGAACACGGCGACGGACTGACCCGGCTGCACGTTGCCCGTGAGCATCGATGCGCCCAGACCGGCCATCACGCCGCAGCCGAGCAGACCGGCGGCCTCCGGGCGCGCCGCCGGGTTCACCTTCGTGCATTGGCCGGCGGCCACGAGCGTCTTCTCGGCGAAGGCGCCGATGCCGAGCGCGGGGGACAGCTCGGTTCCGTCGGCCAGGGTCATCTTCTGTGTCGCATTGAACGTCGAGAAGCAGTGGTGCGGCTCGCCACGCTTGCACGAGCGGCACTCACCGCATACCGCGCGCCAGTTGAGGATCACGTAATCGCCGGGCTTCACGCTCGTGACGTCCGGGCCGACGGCCTCAACCGTGCCTGCGGCTTCGTGGCCGAGCAGGAACGGGAAGTCGTCGTTGATGCCGCCTTCTCGGTAGTGCAGGTCGGTGTGGCAGACGCCGCACGCGAGCACGTTGACGACCGCCTCGCCGGGCCCGGGGTCGGGGACGTGGATGGTTTCGATCGTGACGGGCTGGCCTTTGGCACGGGCGACGACGCCCCGGACTTCGTAACTCATGCCCGCACAATTGCACGCGACGCGTAGCGGCCGTTCTTGCATTGAGAATCATTCTCAATTTAGGCTGGCGGGGTGCGAAGGATGCTGGCGACGATGGCAGTGGCAGCCGTGCTGCTCACCGCGTGCGGCGGTGCATCCAAGCCCGCGGCGAACGGTCACCTGCGGGTCGTCGCCTCGTTCTATCCGCTGGCGGAGGTCGCGCGGCGCGTGGGCGGAGGCCGCGTCGAGGTGGCCGATCTGACACCCGTCGGCGTCGAACCCCATGACTTCGAACTCACCACCGACGATGTCGACGCGATCGAAGACGCCGGGGTGGTGCTGTATGTCGGCAGCGGGTTTCAGCCCGCCATCGCCAAGGCGGTCACGCACCGAAAAGACGGCGGCGTCGACGTCGGCCGTGCGGTTCGAACGGGTGACGACCCACACTTCTGGCTCGACCCGACGCGGATGATCAAAGCCGTCGAGCAGGTAGCCCGGGTCTTCGAAGACGCCGATCCCGATCATGCGTCTGCGTATCGATCGAATGCCGAGGCGTACGGCCGGCAACTGCGTGGACTCGACGAGCGCTTCGCCGCCGCGCTCACGACGTGTCAGCGTCGGGTGATCGTCACCGCCCACGGGGCCTTCGGCTATCTCGCGCAGCGCTACGGCCTCACGCAGGAAGCGATCACCGGCATCTCGCCCGAAGCCGAGGCCAGCCCGGCCCGTCTGGCGACGCTCGAGAAATACGTACGGGAACACGACGTGACGACGATCTTCTACGAGGAACTCGTGCCGCGCGCCTTCGCGAACACGTTGGCCAAGGCGGCGCACGTCAGCACCTCGGTGCTCAGCCCGCTCGAAGGGTTGACGGCAAAGGAGAAGGCGTCCGGCGACGACTACCTCTCGGTCATGGGCCGCAATCGCGAGGCGCTCGTGCAGGCGCTGAGCTGCTCATGAGCACCGTCGTGCTCGAGGCGACCGATCTTGCGTTCGCATACGGCGACACGCCGGTGCTCGACGGGGTGTCGCTAGCCGTTCATGCCGGCGAGTTCGTAGCGCTCGCCGGCGGCAACGGATCCGGTAAGTCGACGCTCCTGCGCATCCTGCTCGGGCTGTTGCACCCCCAGCGCGGGACGGCCCACGTGCACGCCTCGGTCGGCTACGTGCCGCAGCGCCCCCTGGTGCACACCGACCTGCCCGCAACGGTGACCGAGGTCGTCGCGGCGGGCTGCATCGCCCGGCACCCCTGGCGTCGGCTTCGCGCCGAGGACCGCAGTGCGATCGCCGCGGCCATTGGCGCGGTCGATCTCGCGGCCTTCGCCGATCGCCGTTTCGCCGACCTCTCCGGCGGTCAACAACAGCGTGCGCTCATCGCGAAAGCGATCGTCACCGACCCTGACCTGTTGATCCTCGACGAACCCATTGCCGGCGTGGACGTCGAGTCGCAGGCGTTGTTTCGTGACGCGTTGGTCGCTCGCATCCACGCGGGCCGCGCGGTGTTGTTGGTGTCGCACGAGTTGAGCGCAGTGGCCGAAGACCTCGACCGCGTCATCGTGCTCGGCAACGCCAAGGTGCGCTTCGACGGTCCGCCGTCGGAACTCGAGCAGTCGGGCGTGAGCCTAGGCGTACACCGCCACGACCTGCCCGCGTGGTTGGAGGATCAGCACTGATGCCGTATCCCTTCGATCGCGAGTACATGCAGCTGGCGCTGATCGCCGCCGTGCTCGTCGGCGCGTCGGCGCCGCTGGTCGGCGGGTTTCTCGTACAGAAGCGTCTCTCGCTCATGGGCGACGGCATCGGCCACGTCGCGTTCGCCGGCGTCGCCGCCGGCCTGCTCGCCAACGTCTGGCCCGTCTGGACCGCGTTGGTTGCAGCGGTCATCGCGTCGGTTGGGATCGAATGGTTTCGCAGCCGCGAGCGGATCGGCGGCGACCTGGCGCTGGCGTTCTTCTTCTATACGGGCATCGCGCTCGGAGTGGTGTTGATTCAACGCGCCGGATCGTTGAACGCGTCGACGCTGACGTATCTGTTCGGCTCAGTGCTGACTGCGAGTCGGGCTGACGTTGCGACGATGGCGGTCATGGCCGCGGTCACCCTCGTCGTGATCGGCGTGACCTGGCGCGCGATGTTCGCCGTCGTCTTCGACGAACAAGCGGCCAAGGTGGCAGGCCTTCCAGTTTCGGTTCTCAACTTCGGTCTCTCGGTGTTGACGGCGGTCACCGTCGTGGCGGCGATGCGCGTGGTCGGACTCCTGCTCGTATCGGCGTTGATGGTGTTGCCGGTCGGCGCGGCCCAACGGCTGACGGGGTCATTCCGGACGATGCTTCTCATTGCGAGCGCGATCGGCGCCACGAGCGCGGTGCTCGGATTGGCGGGGGCGCGGGTCTTCGACTTGGCGCCGGGCGGCGCGATCGCGCTTGTCGCGGCGACGTGCTTCGCGGTGGCGTACGCCGTGCCCGTTGTCACACGCCGTCGTGTCTGACGTCACAGGCAAAAGTCCTGCGTAATCGTTAGAACTTCCCGTGTGACGCGGTTTGCCATCTGGCTGTGGCGCCGGTACCGGGGCCATTTCGTCGCCACCATCGTGGCGATCGGCGTGCAGTCACTGCTTTTCGGCCTCGTGTTGCCCGGCATCGCGTTCGCGAGCATCTACGCCAACCTCACGCTGGAGCAGGCGGTGTGGTGGGGCGTCTTCGCCGGCATCCTCACGGTCCTCGGCGGCGTCATCGGATGGTGGCTGTGCCGCGATCAACTCGAACCGATCAACGCGTGGGCGCGGGGCGACAAGTCCGACGCGTACGCGACGTGGAACGCCGCGCTGTGCATGCCGGCGGTGCTCGCTCGTGCCGTCGCCAAGACCGAGGCAGTACTGCACATCTTCGTCAGCATCTTGTTCGTGTACGTCATCGCGCATCTCAACGTGATCGAAGCGGTGCTGCTGGCGATCGGAACCACGGCCCTGGTGATGCTTGGCGGCGTCTCGTTCGGCAACGGGTTGCACGCACTGCTCCGGCCGATCGTCAAGGAAGTCGAGAACATGGTGCCGGTCAGCTCACGGCCCGAGCGTCGCGGCTGGAACCTCGCCGGCCGGTTCAATCTCGGCTTCGCGTCACTCGTGCTGGTATCGCCCATCGCCGTCACGGCGATCGTGCTCAGCACGCGTGCGACGATGCGCGATTACGCCCTGACGCTTCTCGCGTCGCTGTTCATGGCGATCTTCTGCCTCGCCGTGTTCAACGTCGGACTGGTGCGGCCGACCGTGAACGGTGTGTACGACCTGCTCGGTGCCGTTGCTCGCGTGCATCAGGGCGACTTCGACCGGCGCGTGCCCATCACGTCGATCGACGAGTTCGGTGACTTGGCCGTCGCCTTCAACGAATTGCAGGAGGCGATGCGCGAACGCGAGTCGCTGCGCGCCGCGTTCGGCTCCTACGTCGACGAGACGCTCGCGCAACGACTCCTCGCGCAAGGCAACTCGGTGTTCGAAGGTGAAGAAGTCGAGGTAAGTGTCTTCTTCGCCGACGTGCGGGGTTTCACGAGCTACGTCGAGTCGTCGTCACCGCACGAAGCCGTCACTCGGCTGAACAAACTCTTCGAGATCCTCGTGCCCGTCATCCAGCAGAACGGCGGCCACGCAAACCACTACACCGGCGACGGTCTCCTTGCCGTGTTCGGCACCCCCAGCCCACTCGACCACCACGCCGACGCGGCTGTGGCGGCCGCCATCGAGATCCAGCGGCAGGTGCGCGTCGTGTTCGGCGGTGACCTGCGGATTGGCATCGGTATCAACACGGGCTTCGTGACGGCGGGCACCATCGGTGGAGGTGGGCGTCTCGAGTTCACCGTGATCGGCGACACCGTCAATGTGGCGTCACGCATCGAGCGGATGACGAAGGAGACCGGCGACTCGATTCTCATCACCCAGGCGACGGCCGAAGCGATGCACACGAAACAGCCGTGTCGCACGATGAGCAGGGGAGATGTCGAGGTTCGGGGCAAGGCCGCGCCCGTCTGTATCCACGCGCTGGTGCCGACCGAGTTCTGAGCAACCTCACAGCAACCTCTCAGAAATGGGAGGCAGACTCTTGGCATGACAGAACGCCTGCCCCGCGTGCTCGTCGTGGACGACGAAGAAAACATCACGTTCCTGCTCGACTCCGCACTGCGCCATTTCGGCTTCGACGTGCGGGTGTGCGGCAACGGCCGCGACGCGATCGACCAGGCCGAGAAGTTCGCGCCCGACGTGATGTTGCTCGACGTGATGCTGCCCGACCTCGACGGGTTCGAAGTCGTGCGTCGTCTTCGCCTCGACGGCAACAAGGTGCCGGTGTTGTTCCTCACCGCACGCGACGCGACCGAGGACAAGGTTCGCGGTCTCACCCTCGGTGGCGACGACTACGTCACCAAGCCCTTCAGCCTCGAAGAGGTCGTCGCCCGGATCCAGGTGATCCTGCGTCGCCAGGGCACGTCGACCGGCTCCTCGCAACTCTCCTTCGCCGATCTCGAAATGGACGACGACGCGCACGTCGTGCGGCGGGCCGGTCAGCTCATCGAACTTTCGCCGACGGAGTACAACCTTCTCCGCTTCCTGCTCGTCAACTCAGGTCGCGTGCTGTCCCGCAACCAGATCCTCGACCATGTCTGGCAGTACGACTTCGGTGGCCACGCGACCGTCGTCGAGACCTACATCTCGTATCTGCGCAAGAAGATCGACAAGCTCGGACCGCCGCTGATTCAGACGGTGCGTGGCGTCGGCTACTCGCTGCGACTCGCGGCCTGACCCATGTCGCTTCGCCGGCGCGTCATTCTCGGCTTCGTTGCCGTCGCCACCGTGCTCGTGGTGTCGAATGTCGCGCTCGCAACCACATTCCGCAGCTACCTCGTCGATCGCGTCGACCATCAACTGCAGACCGCGGGTGGCCCGCTGTCGGGTCGTCGCGGCGGCCCGGGTCCCGACACGGATCGCGACAACCGAGCGCTGAGCGAGTACTTCCAAGCCGACGGTGACCTCGACTCGGGCCAGATCGTCGCGACCGGCGGTTACTACGACCCGCAGAACCGTCCCCCGCCCGAGCTCGCAATCAAGACTGTCGAAGACCACATCACCGACGTCGGCGGGCACGCGTCTCCGTTCACGACGGGCGCGACCAGTGGTGACGGCAAGTGGCGTGTGGTGGTCTTCGCGAGCCAGTTGGACCCCTCGCAGATTCGGGTGCTGGCCATCAGCCTGGACGGCGTCGACGCAACGCTTTCGCACGCCCGCGCCATTCAGATCGCAGCGACGCTGGCGGCGTTGGCCGCCCTCGGTGTCGTGTCGTTCTGGATGATCAAGCTCGGCGTAATGCCGATCGCCGCGATGGCCGACACCGCCGAGAAGATCTCGGGCGGCGACCTCTCGCACCGCGTCGAGCACCCCGATGAGACGACTGAGGCCGGCCGCCTCGGTGCGTCGTTGAACTCGATGCTCGATCGCATCGAAGAAGCGTTCCGTGCCCGTGAGGAATCCGAAGCGAAGGTCCGTCGTTTCGCCGCCGACGCATCGCACGAACTGCGCACGCCGCTCACCTCGATCCGCGGTTACGCCGAGCTGTACCGGGCCGGCGCCCTGAACGACGATGCCGCGCTCGCGGACGCCATGCGGCGGGTCGAGTCCGAGGCGCAGCGCATGGGCCTGCTCGTCGAAGACCTCCTCGCCCTGGCCCGGCTCGATCAGAAGCAGGCCGCCGAGCGAAGCGACGTCGACCTGGCCGACATCGCGAGCGATGCCGTCGCCGATGCGCGCGCCGTCGAGCCAGAGCGTCCCATCGAGATCGACGTGCAGCCGGCCGTCGTCCATGCGGACGAAGCCGGCCTGCGTCAGGTCGTCGCCAACTTGTTGACCAACGTGCGCGCCCACACGCCGGCCGGGACACCCGCGCGCGTTTCGGTCGTCTCGCACGACGGGACCGCCGAGCTGCGTGTGGCCGACGAGGGCCCGGGCATGCCGACCGAAATTGCCGAGCATGTCTTCGAACGGTTCTTCCGCGCCGACAAGGTGCGCACCGGCAGCGAAGGTGGTACCGGTCTCGGCCTGGCCATCGTCGACTCGATCGTGCGGGCCAACGGCGGCTCGGTCTCGGTGTCCTCGCGTGAAGGCGCCGGCTCGGAGTTCGTGATCACGTTGCCCCTCGCGTGGGCCAACGGATCTACAGCGACCCCGTAGCTCGTTCACAGGAAACGCTCAGGTTCGCTGGGCAACCTGTCGTCATGGACACAACGCTGCTCGATGAGGTTTTCCCTGACTATCAAGCGCCCCAGCCGGAGTCAGGCTCACACGCGATCCCGCCCGCCGCTCCCAACCCCTCCCCGAAGCGGTCCGCGAAGGTCGCAGCTCTCGTCGCCGTAGCGGTCCTGTCCGGTGGGACCGCGGCCGTGGTTACGCATGCCCTCGATGGCCGCGGGCCCACCATCTACTCGCCGGCGACGGCGAATGTGAAGGCGCGGTCGCTTTCGGGCGCCACACTCGATGTGGCCCAGGTCGTTGCCGCGGTTGGCCCGTCGGTCGTCTCGATCCGCTCGAACATCAGCAACGGGTTCGTGCAGGGATCGGCCGCCGGCACGGGCGTGATCATCAGTACGGATGGCGAAGTGATGACGAACGCGCACGTCGTCGAAGGCGCAACGAGTGTGAAAGTCACCCTGGCCGGCGAGTCACAGGCGCGCGACGCGACGGTCGTCGGCGCGGACACTGCGAACGACCTCGCCCTGCTCAAGATCTCGGGTGTCAGCAACCTGCCCGCCGCCGAGCTCGGCAAGTCGTCCGACGTGCGTGTCGGCGACGACGTCGTCGCGATCGGCAACGCACTCGCGCTCAAGGGCGGCCCGACTGTCACGCGGGGCATCATCTCCGCCCTCGATCGCACCCTGTCGACCGAGGAAGCCACGATGAGCGGCCTGATCCAGACCGACGCTTCGATCTCGTCGGGCAACTCGGGCGGCCCGCTCGTCGACGCGACCGGCAAAGTCATCGGCATCAACAGCGCGGTCGCCGCGAGTGGCCAGGGCGAGTCGGCCGAGAACATCGGCTTCGCCATCGCCATCGACAACGCCCTGCCTGTCATCGACCGCCTCCGCAACCACACCGCGGCGGCCGAGACCGGTTACCTCGGCGTGCGGACCAGTGACCCGAGCGACGGGAGCCGGGGCGCCACGGTGGTGAGCGTCGAGTCCGGCTCGGCCGCCGAGAAGGCCGGTATCCAAGCCGGCGACCTGATCACCGCGATCGATGGCAAAACCGTCGACGGCGCCGCCGCGCTCGGTGCGGCCATTCGGTCTCACACGCCGGGCACGCCGGTGAAGATCACCGTCATTCGCGCCGGAAGCTCCCGCACGGTCACGGCCGACCTGACGCAACGGACAAACTGACTCGCCATGCGAAAGATCCTCATCGCGGTTGTCGCGCTCGTCGTCGTTGTCGTCGGTGGGTCGTGGTTCTACATCAAGGTCATCGAAGGCGACCCGCCGCCCAAGCTGACCATCGACTCGACGTCGGACACCACCGTGGCGGCCGGGTCTGACGACGGCACCACCGACGGGACGTGGAAGGCGTCGTCGGCGAGCATCGTGCAATACCGCGTCAAGGAGACCCTGTTCGGCGCGAGCACCGAAGCCGTCGGCAAGACCAACGAGATCACGGGCTCGATGGCGATCAACGGGACCACCGTTTCGACCGCGAAGTTCACCGTCGACATGACCTCGGTCTCCAGCGATCGCTCGCAACGAGACGGACAGTTCCAGGGCCGCATCATGAATACGTCGCAGTTCCCGACCTCGACGTTCGAGCTCACGTCGCCGATCACGCTCAGCTCGGTCGAGATGGACAAGGAAATCAACGCGACGGCCACCGGCAAGCTCACGTTGCACGGTGTGACCAAGACCGTCACGTTCGACGTCGTCGCCAAGCGCGTCACCGGTTCGATCAAGGTCAACGGCTCGATTCCGGTCCACTTCGCCGACTACTCGATCAACAACCCGTCGGGCGGCCCCGCCCAGGTCGGCGACGACGGCACCCTCGAGTTCACCCTCGTCTTCACTCGGTAGGGTTTCCACGGCACCCATGACGTCGACGTTAGAAAGCGTCAACGGGCCGTGATCGGCCGCTGAACGACTGCGTTCGCAGCCCTGTCGCGCTTTCTAACGGCGGTGTCAGCCCGGCGCGTGACGAGGGGTCCACGCTGAGCGCTACGAACGTAACGTTGCGAGCGTGGCAGGGCCTTGGTGGAAGAGCAGCGTCGTCTATCAGATCTATCCGCGGAGCTTTTGCGACAGCGATGGCGACGGGATGGGCGATCTCAACGGCATTCGGAGCAAGCTCGACTACATCCGTGACCTCGGTGTTGACGCCATCTGGCTGTCACCGTGTTTCACGTCGCCGCAGAAGGACATGGGTTACGACGTCGCCGACTACTGCGACATCGATCCGTTGTTCGGCACCCTCGCCGACATGGACGCGCTCATCGCAGAGGCGCATGAACGCGGCCTCAAGGTGTTGCTCGACTGGGTGCCGAATCACACGTCCGATCAGCATCCGTGGTTCGTCGAGTCCCGGTCCTCACGCGACAACCCGAAGGCCGACTGGTACTGGTGGCGCGACGCAACACGCGAGGATCCGCCCAACAACTGGGAGGCGAACTTCGTAGGCGGTCCGGCGTGGACGTGGTCCGACGAACGCCAGCAGGTGTATCTGCACAACTTCCTGCCCGAGCAGCCCGACCTCAACTGGCGCAACCCCGATGTCGTCGCGGCCATGCACGACACGCTTCGCTTCTGGCTCGATCGCGGTGTCGACGGGTTTCGCATCGACGTCATCCACCTGCTCGGCAAGCCCGAGGACCTGCCGAGCATTCCCGACGATGCGGTCGGGGTCGGTCGGACCAACTTCTTCGATTTCGAGGACACGCACGAGATCCTGCGTGGCATTCGCCGCGTGATGGACGAGTACGACGACCGGACCACGGTCGGCGAGGTGTACCTGCTGAGCACTGCGCTGGTCGCGAAGTACTACGGCCACGGCGACGAACTCCACATGGCGTTCAACTTCCCGCCGCTCTACGCGCCGTGGGATGCGGACAAGTGGCGCACGCGCATCAATCGCGTCATCGACGAGATGCCGCCCGACGCGTGGCCCACCTGGGTGTTGTCGAACCACGACAATCCGCGTCACCGCACTCGGTACGGCGGGTCCCTCGAGCAAGCCCGGGCCGCGGCTGTGCTGTTGCTCACCCAGCGCGGCACCCCGTTCCTCTACCAGGGCGAGGAACTCGGGCTCGAGGATGCGGTGGTCGAACACCAGGAAGACCCGGGTGGTCGTGACGGTTGCCGCGCCCCGATCCCGTGGGCCGACGCGGACGGCAACGCGACCCACGATCTCTACACCGCGTTGCTCGACGCGCGACGAGCGTCACCCGCGCTCAGTGTCGGCGACTTCGCCTGGATCGACAGCGCGCCCGGCACGCTCGTCTACGAACGCCGCAGTGACGACGACGTCCGCATCGTCGCCGTCAACTTCACGAACGACCCCAAGCCGGTGCTGTTACCGGAGGGGGAGTGGACCGTCGACGTCTCCACCCACGACGGCACCTTCACCGGCCAGCTCGCCTCCAATCAAGCCGTCATCCTCCGCCCGTGACGCTGTTCGAGAACGTGGTCGACGAGTACGACAAGGGGCGGCCGTCGTACCCGGCCGCGTTGTACGACGCGCTGGGTTCGTTGCACGGTCTCGACGTCATCGAGGTCGGCGCGGGGACGGGGATCGCGACGCGGCAACTGCTCGAGCGCGGGGCCAACGTGGTTGCCGTCGACGCCGGTCCGGCGATCTTGGCGCAGTCCAAGCGGAACACGCCCGCTCTGAGCGCCGCGGTCGGCGACGGCGCGCGTCTCCCTCTGGCGGACGACTGCGCGGACCTCGTGTGTTTCGCACAGTCGTGGCACTGGCTCGACCCGTCGACCCGGATACAAGAGATGTGTCGCGTCCTCAAGCCCGGCGGGCGGCTCGCAACGTGGTGGTCGCACCCTCTGATCGCGAAGGCGCAGTGGCTGTGTGACTACTGGACGGTGATCGAGCGCGTCTGCGCCGGCGCCCACCGCAGCCAAGCCGAGACTGACTGGGGTCTGACCGTCGCGGACGGTGGCCACCTCAGGATCTCCGACGTGTGCGAGTTCGACTGGACTCGGCAGGTCTCTGTCGACGACTGGATCACCGACCAGGCCAGCCACAGCTACGTGGTGACGCTGCGAGAACCAACCAAGAGCGCGCTCCTCGCGGAGCTACGCGCGATCTGTCAGCACGCGTTCGATGACGGAAGAATGCGCGTCCCGTTCGTGACGCGCCTCTGGATCGCTACGCGGTGACGAGGTCGGACTGACGCGCGGCACGCTCGGCCGCCTTGGCGGCGATGCGGCCGATGCGCTCGATACGCGACACCAGCGCTTCACGTGCCTTTTCGGCTTCGGGCGTGAGGCCCTCGAGTGACTCGACGCCCCACTCGCGCATGACGACGGGCTGCAGGATCTGGTCGTGGTGGATCTGCATGTCGTAGATGCCCGCCTTGGCGATCATCTTCGCTCGTTCGCCGAAGTTGGGAATGCCGGTGCCGGGCATCTCGAAGTCACGCACCTGCGCCTCGATCGCGATGACGAGTTCTGAGGGATTCACCTTCAGCGCTTCGCTGACGAGGTCACGGTAGAAGAGATAGTGGAAGTTCTCGTCGGTCATCACGCGCTTCATGACCTTGTAGCCCGCCTCGTCGTTGAGGAGCTTGCCGGTGTTGAAGTGCGCGATGCGCGTGGCGAGCTCCTGGAGCGCCACGTAAGCCATGCCCTCAGCGGCACTCGGCGGTTCCGGGACGATGCCCGCGCCGACCTGCGCCATGCGGTCGCGCTCGAGCTCGACCGGGTCGACGGCGCGCGTGACGGTGAGGTAGTCGCGGATGACGATCGAGTGCCGGCCCTCTTCGGCCGTCCAACGCTTGGACCATGCGCCCCACACGTTGTCCTTCCCGAACATCCGCTCGATGTCGCGGAAGTAATAGGGGAGGTTGTCCTCGGTCAGGAGGTTGACCACGAGGGCGGCACGCACGGCCTCGGGCATCGAGTCGTCGGGCTCCCACGCTTCGCCCGGCTCGAAGTCGCGGCCCCGGCTCCACGGGACGAACTCGTGCGGGAACCACTCCTTGCAGGTGTCCAGATGACGTTCCATGAGGCGCTCGGCCTCGGGCGTGAGCGCCTCCAGCAGGGCAAAGTCTTCGGGACGAGCCATGCGTCCAGTCTACCTACCGGTCGGTAGGGAGAGGGCATCGGCCGCGTTAAGAAAGAATCAACCCGTGGAAATGGTCTCCTACCAGGACTTTGGCGCGGCGTTCATCGACGAGGCGGTGTCGCTGACCCGGATCGAAGAGGCGGTGACCGCGGTGGCGGGCGACGTGGTCGAGGTCGGCCCCATCGGCGTCGGCCCGGGCGACGCGGCGTCGGTCATCGCCAAAGGCTCCATCGGAGCCTGCTCGGCCAGGACTGCGACGCCCGAGGCCGACGGGACTCGACGCTTCGTCGTGAGCATCCCCGTCGAACTGCATCTGTCGGTGAAGGTCGCCGGAACGGTTCATCGGTTCGAGTCGTCGATCGTCGTGCGGCTGCATCTCGCGGCACGCACCGCCGTCGATCCGCTCGCGCTCGTCATCGACATCACCCCGCCCGAGGTCTTCGACATGGAAGTCACCGTGCGCAGCAGCGGGATGGCGGCCAAGGTGCTCGGCCGGCTCGGCAACGTCGACGGCAAGATCCGAAAAGAAGTCGTCGGTTTCATTACGGACCGATTGAATGCCCCGGACGCGCGAGCCGCGACCGTCATCGAGATCGCCCAACACATCGAGGCCGTATGGAAGTCATGACCCAGCCCACGCCGATCCGTCAGCTGTGGAACCACGCGTCGCCCCACCACGGACGGGCGCGGCTGGCCGCGGTCTTCTCGGTTCTCAACAAGATTTTCGACGTCGCGCCCGAGTTGCTGATCGGCGTGGCGGTCGACGTTGTCGTCGAAGGCAAGCAGTCGTTGATCGGAAGCTGGTTCGGCATCGAGAACCGCGCCAACCAGCTGTGGCTCCTGGCCGCCATCAACGTGTTCGTGTGGGTGAGTGAGTCGATCACCGACTACATCGCGCACCTGCTCTGGCGGAACCTCGCGCAATCTGTCGAACACGACCTGCGCATGGAGGCGTACGGCCACATCCAGAAGCTCGAGCTCGCGTATTTCGAGGACCGCACGTCCGGCGGGCTGATCGCGACGCTCAACGATGACGTCAACCAACTCGAGCGCTTCCTCGATACCGGCGCGCACGAGATCATCATCACGACGTTCAACGTGATCTTCGTCGGCATCACCTTCGGCGTGATCTCGCCGTTGCTGATGCTGCTGGCGTTCCTGCCGATTCCGATCATCGTGGTGGGTTCGCTGCGGTATCAGAAGTCGCTGGAGAAGCGTTACGACGCGGTGCGCGCCGCGGCCGGCAACATCGCCGACACCCTCTCGAACAACCTCGGCGGCATTGCGACGATCAAGGCTTTCAACGCCGAAGACCGCGAAGTCGAGCGCGTCACCCGAGACTCGCTCGCCTACAGCGAGGCCAATGCCGACGCGATCCGGTACTCGAGCGCATTCGTGCCGCTGATCCGCATGGCGATCCTCGCCGGCTTCACGATGACGCTCGTCGTCGGCGGACGCCAGGCGCTGGACGGAACGCTGAAACTCGGCGCGTTCACCGTGCTCGTCTACATGACCCAGCGTTTGCTGTGGCCGCTCACGCGCCTGGGTGAGACGCTCGACCTGTACCAACGCGCGATGGCATCGTGCCGCCGGATCTTCGGTCTGCTCGACGTGGAGCCGTCCATCCAACCCGGCGTACGGGACCTGCCGACACCGGTCCAGGGTTCGGTCCGGTTCGACAACGTCCGCTTCGCCTACGCAACGGGCGGTGAGGTCATCAAGGGCGTCGACATCGACATCCCCGCGGGCGAGACGCACGCCATCGTTGGCGCGACGGGTTCGGGCAAGTCGACCATCGTCAAACTGCTTCTTCGTCTGTACGAGCCCACGGAAGGGCGCGTGCGCGTGGACGGGCAACCGATCGACACGCTGAGCTTCACGTCGCTGCGCGGGGCAATGGGCTTCGTCAGCCAGGACGTGTTCCTGTTCCAGGGAACCGTGCGCGAAAACCTCACCTACGGCCGTCCCGACGCGACCGACGACGAAGTGATCCGGGCGGCCACGCTCGCCGAGGCGCACGCGTTCATCGAGGCGCTACCCGAGGGCTACGACACGATCGTCGGTGAACGGGGGCAGAAGCTCAGCGGCGGGCAGCGCCAGCGCCTCACGATCGCCCGCGCCATCCTGCGCGACCCCGCGATCCTCGTGCTCGACGAGGCGACCTCTGCGGTCGACAACGAAACCGAAGCGGCGATCCAGCGTTCCCTCGCCCGCGTGTCGGAAGGCCGCACGACGATCGTGATCGCCCACCGGCTCTCCACGGTTCGTCACGCGCACCGCATCCACGTATTGGAAGCGGGTCGGGTGATCGAAGCCGGCACGCACGAGGAACTCGTGGAGAACGGCGGTCTCTACGCGGCCCTGTGGCGCGTGCAGACCGGCGACGCCGTGACGTCGTGAGGGCGTAACGTCCGGCGCATGTACGACGCGATCATCGTCGGTGCCCGCGCGGCGGGATCGCCGACCGCCATGTTGCTCGCCCGTCAGGGGCGATCCGTCTTGGTCGTCGATCGGGCCACGTTCCCGAGCGACACCTTCTCCACGCACTTCATCACGGCGCCGGGTACGGCGCTGCTCGAACGATGGGGCGCCCGCGAGGCTCTCGAGGCGCGCGGGGTGCCGTTCTTCGATTCGGTGCAACTGAACGTCGCCGGCAATCCGATGAACCTGCGCGACCTGTTCGGGCCTCGACTCGTCACGTCGCCGCGGCGGACCGACCTCGACATCGTCCTGCGCGACATGGCCGCCGATGCCGGAGCTGAGGTCCGAATGGAAACGACCGTCGCCGAGGTGCTCCAAGACGACGACCGGGTGGTCGGCGTACGTCTGCGCGACAGCGCCGGCAACGTGTCGGAGGAGCGCGCACCGGTCGTCATCGGCGCCGACGGTCGCACGTCGATCGTCGCCCGGGCGGTTTCGCCGGCTGATCGTGATCGCCACGTCATTCACGGCCGCGGCTTGTTCGCCTACTTCGACGACTTCGACTACACGCACGAATACGCCGGCTTCTTCGACGGCGGGTTCCTGTTCGCGTTCCCGACCGGACCGAAGTCGGCCTGCATCGGAACCGAGATCGGTCCTGATCGCGATGCGGACGTGCGAGCCGATCCCGAAAAGGTCTTCCGCGAACGCATCGGGCTCGACCCTGACCTGCTCGAGCGTGTCGAGAAGGCGACCCGCGACGGCCGCTGGCGCACCGGAGAAGTGGAAGACGGTTTCTTCCGTCGGGCTGCGGGCCAGGGCTGGGCGCTGGTCGGCGACGCGGCGTTGACGAAGGACCCGATGCTCGGTCACGGCATCACCGACTCCTTCGTCGGAGCCGAACTCCTGGCGCAGGCCGTACACGCCGGGCTCGACGGGGACATGGACGCCGCGCTCGCCCGGTACGACGAGGCGCTGTGGGCCACGCTCGGCCCGATCTATGAAGCGAGTCGAGATGCCGTTCTCACCTTCGAAGTGACGGGTGACGAGTTGTTCGCCGCGGTGACGCCGGCACAGATGTTGATCGCCGAGGAACACGAGATGGTCCAAGCAGGAGGACCGACGCTGTCATGAGCAAACGCCGCGACGTCATCAAGATGTCCGACGAGGAGATCGACGCCTTCCTCCACGAAACGCACAACATGGCGGCCGCATCGATCGGCCCGACCGGCCGGATTCACGTTGTGGCCATGTGGTACGGCTTCGTGGGTGACGATCTCGCGATGTGGTCGTTCCGCAAAGCACAAAAGGTGCTGAACGTGACGCGCGAGCCGCGCATCACGTGGCTCGTCGAAGATGGCGGCTCCGACTACTCGCAGCTGCGCGGCGTCGAGATCTCCGGTCGCGCCGAAGTCATCGACGATCCGGCGTACGTGAAGGAAATCGGCTGGTCGCTCCAGGAGCGCTACGTCGGCCTCACCCGCGACAGCGAGGCGGGCAAGGGCATGGACGCGTTCCTCGACGATCAGGCGACGAAGCGCGTCGCCATCAAGATGCACGTCGAGCACATCGCGTCATGGGACCATCGCAAGCTGGGCGGCACCTACTAAGTGAGCCTTCCCGATCCCGTCATGACGGCGGAGGAGCTCGACGACTTTCTTTCCAAGGCGTTCTTCAACCAGCGCACGTACCGCGTGTCCAGCGTCACCGAGCGCGGCGTCGTGCTCACGATCCCGATCGGTCCCGAACATGAGCGCCCCGGTGGCTCGGTGTCGGGCCCGACGATGATGGGCTTGGCCGACGCCGCCGCGTGGCTCGCCACGCTGAGCCGCATCGGGCCCGTCGCCCTCGCGGTCACGTCGAACCTGAACATCTCGTTCCTCCGCAAACCGTCGTTGCATCACGACCTGTTTGCGGAGGCGGATCTGTTGAAGCTCGGCAAGCGCCTCTCGGTAAGCGAGGTGCGCGTGATGTCCGACGGTGACGTGGTCGCCCACGCCACCGTCACCTACAGCATCCCGGCTTAGACAATCCTCGGGTTCACGAGGTCGATGAACTCCGTGTTCGCCATCACTTCGGCGTAGTCCGCCATCACCTTGGCCAACTCCTCGGGCAGATCCTGGGACTCGCCGGCCCGTGCCTCGGCCTCGCTGGTGAAGTACGCCAGCTCGTAGGACGTGTCGAGCGCGGTCCACACGCGGAAGATGCCGAGCAGATCCGGACGCAGAGTCGCGAAGTTCTCCAGCTGCGCATCGAGTTCTTTGGTCTTGACCCGGTCCGCACCGACGGTCTTCATGACCTGCACGAACTGCGCCGACGGAACGATCCCGCCGAGCATGGTTTCGACGTCGGTCGACTCGGCGAACGACGGCGCCCCGTCGTACAACGCCGACATCTCGTTGAAGAAGGTGGTCTGTTCGGGCCGCTCGCTGTTGAGCCGAGCGGACTCGGCCGAGTCGAAGCGGACGACCGTGATGGCGCGGCCATCGGCGGCCACACCCGACGTCACCCCGAGATAGCCGACCGCTCCCGGCTGAAGCTCGCGCTCCCACTTTTCGCCCAGTGCCTGGATCGCTTCAGGATCCCTGGCCTGCCCTTCGATGATCTGCACGAACATCGGTTTCTCCTCTCATGCGATACCAATCGCGCCAAGTGGCTGAGAAGTCGTCTTGATACGCGTCGTACGCGTTACGCAGTGTCCTCCCCGGCCAGTCATTCGGCAAGAGCTCGTCGGGCAAAAGTGGGTCAATCGTCAGGTGACGGGTGGTTGCCGCCGCAATGACGAAAGTCTCGCCGAGAGCGTCAGCGTCGCGGCGGCGGAGCGCGTCGGCAGTGCGTTCGAGTTCGTGCAGCATTTCACGAGCGGTTGCGGCCCAGTCGGTGAGGCCGAAGAGTTCGTCGACGTCGAGGCTCTCGTCGTTCGTGCCGACAATCCATACGCACGACGGGTCGGAAGCGACGTCGATGTTGTCGGGGCGCAACCACACGCCTTCGCGCAGTTCGGCGAAGCGCTGGGTCTGCATCGATCGACGCAGCGCCGCCCGTTCCGCCGCCGATCGGGCGCCGCCGGTCACGACGCCGACGCGCCAGTCGCCGTTCCACTTCCGCGTACGCGGCCGGCGGCCCTGCTCCTGTCGAGCGTGACGGGCGAGTAGCGGCCCCGCGAGTGCGTACACGCCGTCGTCGGTCGCGGTGAGTTCGCCGGTGTCGACCATGCGTGACAACGCGACCCGCGTGGTACCTGCCGCCACGCCGAACTTTTCGCCGGACGCGACGAGTGCCGCAGCGCTCAGCTGCGGACGGGGGAGGCCGAGCAGCGTCGAGGCCACGACCGAACGGGCCGTGAGCGGCCGAATCCAAGTGTTACGCGCTTGCGACATCTGTAGGAGAAACGTAACATCAACATCTGATGGCGCTCACCATGCTTCCGTCGTCCGATCGTCTGCCCGACGTTCTGCCGACCGACCGGCTCACGAAGACCGGCAAGGCTGTGCCGGAAGTACGCGAGAGGCTGCGCCGCGTCCCGAACGCGCGCAACGCCGTGTCGGTTGTCGGCGTGTGGTTTCAGATCGTCCTCGTCGACTACCTAGCGGTGCGCCTCGACCATCCCGTCGCCTGGGTGCTCGCGTTCCTGCTCGCCGGCCGTCAGTTCGCGCTGCTGAACATCCTCGGCCACGAGGCCGCGCACCGCCTGTTGTTCTCCAAGAAGTCCGTCAACGACTTCGTGGGCCGCTGGTTCCTCGGCTACCCGGCCATGACACCGACTGATCAGTACCGCCGCGGCCACATGGCGCATCACCGCGAAGAGTTCGGCCCTGAGGAGCCCGACATGGCGCTGTACTCGGGCTACCCGATCACCAAGGCGTCGCTGCGGCGCAAGCTGACGCGCGACGCGCTGGGGAACTCGGGATGGAAGAACCTCAAGGGCCTGCTGCGCGCGGCCAAGAAGGTGAAGGTCGCGCGCACGATCTTCCTCGTGCAGGCCGTCATCGCCCTCGCCTTCGTCGCCCTGGGTCATCCGTGGCTGTACCTGATCCTGTGGCTCGGCCCGCAGATGACGGTGTGGCGCGTGCTCAATCGGTTGCGGGCCATCGCCGAGCACGGCGGTATGACGGCGTCGCCCGACCGTCGCCTCACCACCCATCACGTGCGTCAGGGCTTCTGGGCCCGGTTCTGGATCGCGCCGTACAACACGGGGTGGCACCTCGCCCACCACGTCGACATCGGCGTGCCGTTCCGCAACCTGCCCGCGTTCCACCAGGAGCTCAAGGCGAGCGGATGGGTGCCCGACGCGCTCGAGTACCCGAGCTATTTCTCGCTGTGGAAGGCGCTGTCCGCCCGCGAGGCTGCCGCTAGCGAGTGAAGGTGATGTGGGTCACGCCGCTCGGCGTCGACGTCACCTGCACCTCGTATTGCTGCTCGAGATCCTCGAGCCCGTCCCACAGCCGCACGCCCCGGCCCAGCAACACCGGTACCTGCACGACGTGCAGATGGTCGACGAGGCCCGCGGCGAGAAACGCCCGGTTGGTCGACACGCCGCCGCCGATGCGGACGTCCTGACCGGCGGCCGCTTCGCGAGCGACGTCGAGGGCCTCGGCCGGTGACGCGTCGATGAAGTGAAAGACCGTCCCGCCCTCCATCTCGATCGACGGACGCGGCTTGTGGGTGAGCACGAAGGTCGGCGTGTGGAAGGGCGGGTCCTCGCCCCACCAGCCGCGCCAGTCCGCATCGTCGTGCCAGCCGGGAGGACCGAACTTGCCCGAGCCCATGATCTCGGCGCCGATGCCCGGTCCGTGTTGGAGCGCCATGGCGTTGTCGACGCCCTCGCTGCCACCGGGCTGGCCGAGCACCGTGGCGTGGCCGAACTGCGTGGCGAACATCCACTCGTGGAGTTTCCGGCCGGCATGACCGAACGGGGATTCGAGCGACTGGTCCTCGCCGGTGCCGAACCCGTCGAGCGAGATCGTGAAGTTGTGGATGCGGGCGCGGGACATGAGGCGACTCTACGTAGTCGTGATCCCGGGGTCGTCACACCCCACCGGTAGCCTCGCCGCCGTGACGTTGTTCGACACGAGCGAAGCGGGCGGGGCCAACGAGCCCCGTCGCGTCTCGTTGGTGCGTCTCGCCGGAGAGATCACCCGCAACCTCACGCCAGTCGGCCGCATCGCGGTCGACGGTGAGGTGCACTCGGCCAAGGCGTGGAACTCCCGGCGGTACTTCACGTTGCGCGATCGCAACGCGCGCATCTCTGTCACCGTGGTTGCGAAGAACATTCGTCATTGCCGGTGCGAAGACGGCGAGGCCGTGCGCGTCACGGGCAACCTCGTATGGGAAACGCAGCGGGGCGAATTGCGTCTCGACGCGGTCTCGGTCGAGCCGCGCGGCGAGGGTGCCGTCGCGTCTGTCATCAACCAGGCCCGTGAGCGACTTGCCGCCGAGGGTGTGCTCGAGCGCGAACGACGGCCACTACCGCTGATGCCTCGCCTCGTCGGGGTGATCTGCGGCCAGGAAGCCGCGGTACGCAAGGACATCGAGTCCGTGATCGCCGCTCGCTACCCGGGCTATCCCGTGACGTTCCGCACGGCACCCGTGTCGGGCCCGTCGGCCGCGGCCGCGCTCGTCGAGGCGGTGCAGGACCTCGACGGCCGCCCCGAGATCGACGTGATCATCCTCGCCCGCGGTGGCGGCGACGCGACCGAGTTGCTGCCCTTCAGCGACGAGGACCTCTGCCGCGCCGTCGCCGCATGCTCCAAGCCCACGGTGAGCGCCATCGGCCACGACGGCGACCGCCCCCTGCTCGACGAGGTCGCCGACCATCGCTGCGGCACGCCGTCGATCGCGGCGCAGCTCGTGTTCCCGTCCGAAGCCGATCTGCGCAACGAGCTCGACTGGTACCTCGAGAACGCGCTGCGCGTCGTGCAAGCCCGCATCGAACGCGCCGAGGCGCGGCTCGACGGCGAAGGGCCCACTCGGGCGCTGCGTGACGGCATCGCGGTTGCGCGCACCCGGCTGGAGCGAGCGGGTTCACGACTACTGAACGCGTCGCCCGCCCGTCGCCTCGACGCCGCCGCCGCGCGGCTCGCCGGTCTCGCCGCGACGATGGACGCGCTCGCGCCAGCGCGCGTCCTCGAGCGCGGCTATGCCGTCGTACGCGACGCAGGCGGCAATGTCGTGCGCGACGCGTCCACTCTCGCAACCGGCGACACCGTCAGCGTCGCCGTCGCCACCGGTACTTTCGAAGCAACCGTCACGGAGAAGAAGTGACCGAAGAACTCACCTACGAACAGATCGTCGAGAAGCTCGAAGCCGTCACCGCGCAGCTGTCGAGTGGCGACAAGGGCATCGAGGCTGCCACCGACCTCTACGAAGAAGCGCAACGTCTCCACGCCGCCGCCTCCGCCCGCCTCGACCAAGTCAAGCAACGCCTCGAAGCGTTGACGCCGTCCGAAGACTGAACTTGTGATTCTCAGTCAAGAAGACCACGACTGAGAATCACAGGCTCACCTAACGGGGCCACTCCCAAGTCCAGTTGCGGTGCGACGGGAGGCCGGGGGACCAGTAGCGCCAGACGCCGAACAGGGTGTTCCCCGTTCGATCAAGCCATTGACGCGCCGAGGGCTCCTCGATCTTGTGCACCGTCTGGGTGATGCCGCCCTCGTACACGCGGTAGCCGGCCCAGACACCGGGGTAGTCCTTGGGTGATCCGATCTCGGTGATCAGCAACGACTTGTAGTGGCGCCGATGGTGCCGGTGCGTGTGTCCACACGCGATCAAGGACCCAGGCGCCACCTCGTCGAGGCGGTCCATGAAGCGACGCGCCTCGGCCATCGCGACACCGGCGGGTTGCTTGAGCTTGATCGGGAACCGGTGTGGATAGTGGTGGGTCGCCACGAACACGGGACCTTCCGCCTCCGCTGCGAGTTCGATCGCCGCCTCGACGTGAGAATCCCAGTGGCCGCCGTGATAGTCGCGAGCCGAGGGCATCAAGATGATGCGCAGCCCGGGCACGTCGACGGCCTCGGGTGACGCCGCCGTGTGTATGCCGTGCCGGCGCAGTTCGGCCACACCGTCAACCGTCTCGTTGCGGATGTCGTGATTACCGAGGATCGCGTGCGGTTCCACGCCGCTGTCGTGCACGATCGATGCGAACCAGGCGAACTCGTCCTCGTCGCCGTGGTCGGCGATGTCGCCCTTGAAGACGACGGATTGCGCGCCCCACTGTGTCGCCTCGGCCAAGCCGGCCCGCAGACAGCGGGCGGGAAACGGCTCGACGTCGTCGGACTCCCGAATCGTCTGGCGCACGCCGAAGGCGGTCTCGCCGATGTGAATGTCGTTCAGCGTCGCGAACCGGTACAGCTCCCGGCCGGGGGGCGGCGAAGGTTCGAAGGTAAAGGGCTTGGCTACGACCCGAACCTCGCGAGCAGCGCAGCACGCGACCGGTCGGCAAAAGCGACGGTCCCGTCCATCATCTCCATGTACTGCGCAATGGTCTTGGCGCCGCTCTCCAGCGGATGTGTGTCGATGAAGGCGCGCACCCGGGTCGCGAGTTCGCCCGACGTGATCGCCGGGATGCCGCCGAGCATGCGCGACTGCAGGTTGTGGGGCAGTTTCGCCATGAGCTCGTCCCAATGGGTTTCGAGCCAGTCCCAGAGCACCTCGGGGTGGCTGCCCTGGGTGAGATAGAGGATGACGAACGACACGTCCTGCGAGCGCAACTCGGTGAGGCAGAGGTCGGCGACCCGGCGCACGAGCGCCTCATGCCCGACGGCGGTGAGGGCGAAGCGGTACTGCTGCTCCTCCTGCGGCGTCGCCGCATTGCGCATGCCGTTGAGCAGGGTCGTGAACGACGTCTCGTCGGCGGTAGAGCCCACGGCCTGCAGCGCCGCTCGACGGATGTCGCCGGTGAGCGCGGTCCCGTCGCCGTCGGCTGCCGCGTCAACCCGGCGACGGGCCTCAGCGCCAACCGCTTCGTCGTGGCCATAGGTGCCGAGCAGTTCGAGGACGTACCCGCGCACCATGCCGGTGGTCTCCGGTTCGCCGACGGCGGGATCCCACCCGAGGCGGGCGGCGGCCGGTCCGGCGAGGTCGCGCAGGAAGGGCGCGGCTGCGTCGCCGACAACGCGATTGAGCGCGCCGCCGATCTCGAGCAGCAACGCCCAGGTCGACGGGTTGGTCTCGTCCTTGTACGCGGCGAGGAGATCGAGCGTTGCGTCCACATCGGCGAAACCCGCGAGCGTCGCCGCCCACGCGTCCGAGGCGAGGTTGAACCGTTCGAGTTCGTTGAGGGAGTCGAGACCGGACACGACCCGCGCCTGCAGCGCGGCGTCGTACGCGACGCGGAAGTAGCCCCACCCGCCGGCGTTCACGACGACCGGGCCTTCGGCCGCAACATCGATCGTCACGGCGTCAGCACCGAGCACGACGCGCTCGTCGCCGTTGGCGGAACGCACCACGACCGGCACCTGCCACACAGCATCGTCGGCCGCGCCGTCGTACCGGAAGCGCTGCTGGGAGAGCGTGAGCGTGGTGCCCGCATCGTCGACCGACGCCGACACGAGCGGGTAGCCGCCCTGGTAGATCCAGCTGTCCATGATCGAGCGCGCGGGTTCGCCCGACGCCGTTTCGATCGCGTCCCACAGGTCGGTGGTCTCGGTGTTCGAGTAGGCGTGGGTCTTCATGTAGAGGCGTAGCCCGTCGCGGAACTTGTCCTCGCCGAGGTACTGCTCGAGCATGCGAACGATCGAGGCGCCCTTTTCGTACGTGAGGACGTCGAACATCGCGTCGGCTTCCTCGGGTCGCTCGACGTGGATCTCGATCGGTCGCGTGTTCGCGAGGCCGTCGACTTTCATCGATGCCGCTCGTTCTGTCGCGAACATGTCCCACCGCTTCCACGACGGACGGAACGAGTCGCAGCACTTCATTTCCATGAAGGTGGCGAAGGCCTCGTTGAGCCAGATGCCGTTCCACCACTTCATTGTCACGAGATCGCCGAACCACATGTGGGCGATCTCGTGGGCGACGACATCGGCGACGCGGATCTGCTCGGTGGTCGAGGCGGTCGACGGGTCGACCAGCAGCGCCGTCTCCCGGAACGTCACGCAGCCGAGGTTCTCCATGGCGCCGAACGCAAAGTCGGGCAGGGCGACGAGGTCGAGCTTGAACGACGGATACGGAATGCCGAAGTAGTCGGCGAAGTAGTTGAGCGAATGCTCGCCCACGTCGAGCGAAAACTGACCGAGGTGTTCCTTGCCCGGCACGCACGACACTCGCAGGGGCACGCCGTTGGCGTCGACGTCCTCGGTGAAGGTGAGCGGGCCCACGATGAAAGCCACGAGGTAGGTCGACATCACCATCGTGTCGGCGAAGCGGATACGGCGGCCGCCGTCGGGCAGCGGGTCATCGGCGACGACGTGGCCGTTCGAGAGGCCGGTTAGCCCGGCCGGCACGTCGAGGGTGATGCCGAAGCTCGCCTTGATGTCGGGCTCGTCCCAGCAGGGGAAGGCGCGGCGGGCGTCGGTCGACTCGAACTGCGTCGTCGCGATCACGTGTTCTTTGCCGTCGGCGTCGGTGAACGTCGACCGGTAGAAGCCGTGCAGCTTGTCGTTGAGGATGCCGGTGAAGGCGGTGTGCAGCGTGTAATCGCCGGCGGGGAAGGTCTCGGGGAAGGTGAAGGTGGCTTGTTGCTCGGCCTCGTCGTAGGTGATGGTGGCGTCGACCCGTCGACCACTCGCATCCTCGAGGCCGGCGGTCGAAATGTCGAGCTCGATGGCGTTGAGCGTGATGGCACTCACCGGCTCATGCACGGTCACCGTGGTCGAACTGGTGCCGGCAAACGTGAACTTGGACAGATCGGGCGAAAGCGCGACGTCGTACCGCTTGGGTAGAACGGAGCGGGGCAGGCGGTAAGCGGGCTGTTCAGGCACGTCGTGAGTATTGCCGGTCGACGGAGCGCGTTCGGCAGGGCGACGGTTACGTAGCATTGCCCGCCATGCCCCGCCGAGCACTTCTCGCCACTCTGATCACCGCGGCCGCCGGCGCGCTCATGGGTGTGGTCTTCGGTGGCATCGTCGGTCGCGTCATCGCCCTCTTCGGCGACAAGACGATCGAGACCAAGGTCCCCATGATCTTCTGCGGAACCCTCGGTTACTTCGTCGGCGGCGCGTCGACGATCAAAGGTTCGCTGGAGCGCTTCAACGCCAAGCGGGCTCCGGCGGGCACCGCAGTGGCGACCGCGATCCTGATCGTGCTCGTCGGCGTGGCGAGCGTGACAGGCCAGGCCGGCATCATCGTGATCGCGCTCGCCCTGGTCGCGCTGGTGCTTGCCTCGGTCGCGGCAGTGGCCATCGGCAAGCCGGACAACACACCCAAGCACGGAATCAACGGGCCCCGGAGCGACGGGTCGGCGCCGAAGGCGAAGCCGACGCCCACGCCCACGCCGATCGACGAAGCGGAGGAAGATTTCTCGGCGCCGGCCCCGGAGCGTCCGCGCGCGGCGCAGGCGGCTCGTCGCGTCGACACGACGCCCCCGCCCAGGCCCCAGCCGCTCGTCACCCCGATCGACGACGAGCCGGAGTTCGAAGCGCTGGAGTTCGACGACGACGAGCCTGCGTCCGAACGGGCGCCGACCCCTGCCCGTCCCCGTCGCGATCGTCCGCTGACCCGCGCCGATGCGCCGACGACTCCGGCCGCGCAAGCCCCGGCCAAGAAAGCGCCGGCCACGAAGAAGGGCGCGCCGATGAAAAAAGCGGCTGCGCCAGTAAAGAAAACGGCCGCGCCAGTAAAGAAAGCGCCGGCCGTCAAGAAGGCACCGGCGATCAAGAAGGCCCCTGCACCCCGAAAGAAGCAATGAGCAATCCCACCCTCGACGCAGTCTGCGTCGGCAACGCCATCGTCGACGTCCTCTCCGAGGTCGACGACGTCTTCGTCAACGATCTCGGAGTCGCGAAGGGCAGCATGCGTCTCGTGGAGGCCGACCTCGCGTCCGGCATTTACCAAACGCTGCCCAACACGATCGAAGCGTCGGGCGGTGCGGCGGCCAACACGGCCTTCGGTGTTGCCCGACTCGGCGGACGGTGCGCGTTCGTCGGTCGCGTCGCCAGCGACGAACTCGGCACGACATTCACCAACGACATTCAGAAGTCCGGGGTCGCCTACGACCTTGCGCCCTCCACGGACGGGCCGCCGACTGCGCACTGCATGATTCTCGTGACGCCCGACGGTGAGCGCACGATGAACACGTACCTCGGCGCATCGCAGAACCTCGTGCCGGCCGACATCGACGGGTCGCTCATCGCGAGCGCGGCCGTCACTTACCTCGAGGGTTACCTGTGGGACCCGCCTCACGCCAAGGACGCGTTCCGCGTCGCCATGGAGGCCGCCCGCGCTGCGCACCGCAAGGTCGCATTCTCACTGAGCGACGCGTTCTGCGTCGATCGCTATCGCGACGAGTTTCACGATCTGCTCGCCGGACCCGTCGACATCGTCTTCGGCAACGACGTCGAAGCCCGCTCGATGCTTCAGACCGAGGACCTCGACGCTGCCATTCACGCGCTCGGGCAGATGTGCGAGATCGCCGTCATCACGCGCGGCCCCGAGGGCTCATCGATCGTGACGAACGGCGAGCGGGTCGACGTCCCCGCCGAGCCGGTCACGCGTGTCGTCGACACCACCGGTGCGGGTGACGCCTTCGCCGCGGGCTTCCTGTACGGCTACACCCACGACTACTCGCCCTACCAAGCGGCCTCGCTCGGCGCCGCCTGTGCCAGCGAGACCATCGCCCACCTCGGCGCCCGTGCCAAGCGCGACCTCCGCGAGTTGTTGGTCTAACCCCTAGTCGACCATGCCGCGGCCGCGTTCGATGATCGCGGCGCGGCGCTTCTCCACCTCGGCGGGGTCGAAGCCGCCCTTCTTCGAGTTGTAGCCCTTGGCGACGCGCGCCTCGATGCGCAGTCCCTCGTCGTAGATCGAGCCGGTGATCTCGGCGTACGACGCGAGGAGGGATCGCACCGAACGCTGGTCGTTGCCGGCGATGTCGGCGGCGATCTTCAGCGTGAACGGGATCAGTTCATCGTGTGGCACGACATGGTTCACGAGCCCGAACGAGAGCGCCTCCTGCGCGTCCATGAAGTTGCCGGTCAGGCTCATCTCGCGTGCCCGCCGGATGCCGATGGCCTGGGGGAGCAGCACGGACAGACCCCAGCCGGGAAGGATCCCGACCCGGGCGTGCGTGTCGCCGAACTTCGCGCGCTCCGATGCGATGAGAAAGTCGCAGTTCAACGCGAGCTCGAAGCCGCCGGTCACCGCAGCACCGTTCACCGCGCCGATGACAGGCTTGGTCGTGCGCGGCCACGGCGTGTTCCACTCGTTGGTCGGCTCGGTTGCGCTGCGCAGGTTGCCGCCCGTCGAACCGAGCTCGCGCAGGTCCAGGCCAGCGGTGAACGCGGGATCCGCGCCGGTCAGAACGATCACATCGACGTCGTCGTCGTTGTCGACGGCCGTCATCGTTTCGGCCAAGGTCCGCAGCAACTCCGAGGACAACGCATTACGCGCCTCGGGCCGGTTGAGCGTGAGTAGGGCGATGCGATCGGCGATGTCGACGAGTAGCACGTCAGACACTGTCTTCCTCCGACGTGTGCTCGCTCATGATGGCAATGCCGATCGTCGAACCGGCGCCTTTGTCGAGCGTCGCGATCCGACGGCCCGGCTGCACTGCGTCTTTCGACGGGTGCAACGCGTCGCCCATCGTCTTGGCCGTGAGCCCGAGATCTTCTGACGTGAACGCGAGTCCGAAGAACCGCGCGGGGGTGTCGCCCATCGGCTCCTTCGGGCCGATCAGTTCGAGGATCGGCTCACCGAGCTTGAAGAAGGTTTGCAGCATCGGCGCGCCGTAGGTGCCGGTCTCGCGTTGGCGACGCATGTTGATGCCCAGGTTCTCGAGTGCGTCGATCGTGCGTTGATGGTCGGGGGAGGTGAGCACGACGTGGTCGATCTCGTAAATCCCGTTTGGGTGCGCGCCGGTCGGCTCGACGCCGGTCGGGGACCAGGCGGTCGGGACGCCGTCGATCGCATCCGGGCCCTCGCCGACAAGCGTCCACCTGCGGATGCCCTTGCCGACGGACGGGTCGAACACGATGTCGACGTGGCCCACGCGGCAGCGATCGCCGTCGACCACGAAACCAAGGGATTCCCACACCGCCGGCTCGTCGCCGACCACCAGTTCCTTCAGCACGCTCATGGTCTCGCAACCTAACGTGCCGGGCCTCATGCCGTTCCTGCCCAGCCACAAGCCGCATCCCAACGGTCACTTCGCCGAGGGCGTGCACATCCTCGTCGGCGCCACGAGCGTGCAGATCATCGATCTGTCGAAGGGTGACGATCCTTTTGACGTCCCGGACGAGGGCGGCCTCTACATCGGCGCCTTCGAGACGCAGCACGCGTACGCGCACGACAAAGAGCCCGACGCGGGCATGCCGCTCATGGCGCTGTACGGCAAGGTCGACGACGAGCGCTGGACCGTTGCCGGTCGGGCCGTTCAGATGATCGAGTGGCAGCGCACGCACAAGTTCTGCGGACGTTGCGCGTCGCCGACCGAACCCGCCGGCGCACCCAACCACTGGGCCAAGCGGTGCACGAAGTGTGGCCTGCTCGCGTTCCCTCGTCTGGCGCCCGCGATCATCGTGCTGGTCACGCGTGAGTCCGACGGCAAGGCGCTGCTCGCCCGGGGCGTGAACTTCCCGGTCCCGATGTACTCGTGTCTCGCCGGCTTCGTGGAGCCCGGTGAGTCGATGGAAGAGGCCGTCCATCGCGAGATCCGCGAAGAGGTCGGCATCGAGGTGAAGGACGTGCGCTACTGGGGCAGCCAACCCTGGCCCTTCCCGCACTCGCTGATGCTCGGCTTCCGCGCGACCTACGACAGCGGCGACCTGATGCTCGACGAGGGCGAGATCATGGACGCCCAGTGGCACGCCGCTGACGACCTGCCGATGATCCCGCCCGGCATGTCCATCGCCCGCCGCATCATCGACGACTGGGTCGTCAACGGCTGAACGGTTAATTCGTAGGACAGCCGACGACGCTTGGTTGCAAGCTGTCGGAATGGCTGACTGGGCAGTAGAGGTCCTCGACCTCGACAACGCGGACGACAACCTCAAGGCTGCGTACCTGCGCGTCGCCCAGCACTCACACAACGAGGCGGTCCCGGACGACGGCCCGGTGCCCGAAGACGAGCTTTGGCACGAGGTGCACAACCTCAACGCCGGCCAACCCAAGCACTACTGGGGCGTCTGGAACGACGCCCGTACCGACCTCCTCGCCGTGATGTGCGTGTCCTGGGAGGACTACGGCGACAACCCGGAGCTGAGCTGGATCGAGATCGACGTCATGCCCGAGGCGCGTCGCCAGAAGATCGGCGCCAGTCTCGCCAAGGTCGGCGTCGAGTTCACCAAGGCCAACGGCCGACCGCTTCCGGGCTTCGATGCGAACAGTCACAACGACGCGGGCTGGGCGTTCCTCAAGCGCATCGGTGCCGAGCACAAGCTCACCGGCCGCTTCTCGATGCTCAAGTTCGCCGACGTCGACCGTCCGCTGCTCGAAGGCTGGGTCGCGCGCGCCGCGGAACGAGCGAGTGATTACGAGCTCGTTCGCTGGGATGGCCCGTGCCCCGACGAATACGTCGACGCGTTCGTCGCCGAACAGGCCGTCATGAACACGGCGCCCACCGAGAACCTCGAACTCGAAGACGAAGTCTTCTCGGTCGAGCGTCTACGCGACCGGGAGAAGATGCAGGCCTTCCGCAAGATCGAGCCCGTCACGATCGTGGCGCGCCACAAGCCGACCGGCGAGTTCGTCGCGCACAGCGACGTCTGGTTGCCGCAGCGCTGGCCGTCCAAGGCGTACCAGAACGACACCGGCGTGAATCCGGCCCATCGCGAAAAGGGCCTCGGTCGATGGGTGAAGGCGCAGATGCTGTTGAACCTGATGGACGAGCGTCCGCAGATCGACAACATCTCGACGTGGAACGCTGGTTCCAACGCCGCGATGCTCGGCATCAACTACGCGATGGGCTTCAAGACCGTCACCGAGTTCGGTGAGCACCAGGTCCGAGCCGATGTAGCTCTCCGGAACCTCGACGAGATCCTGGGCTGACGATGTACACGACCGAACGACTCGAGGTTCCTCTCAGCGACGAGGTCGCCTGCGACATCAACGCTTTCGAGAACGCGCTCGCGGCCGAACTGGATCCCGAAACGCCACCGCTGCCGGTCGCCCTCACGAAGGCCTACGCCATCCACCACTCGCCCGGGCACGTCGCCGAGGCGCACGCCGTGCGCGCCGAAGACGGACGCGTAGTCGGTGTGGCGTGGATGGAGGCGCCGACCACCGACAACCTGCACCTGTGCTTCTCTCGCCTCGGCGTTGCCAAGAACCGCCGGCGGCAGGGAGTCGCCACGAAGTTGCTCGCGGCCTACGTCGAGTTCGCCAGACAGCACGGACGGACCACCTTGTTGCTCGGTGCGGACGTGTTTCAGGACGACGCCGAGGCGTTCGCAGCATCGCTAGGAGCGGAGGTCGGCATGCGTGCTCACGTGAATCGGCTCCAACTCAGCGAGATGCCCGATGGGCTGTTAGAGGACTGGCTCGACAACCCGACCACCGAGTACCAACTCGAGTGGGTTCCGGATAGCGACCGTCCCGATGACTGGCTCGACGACCTCTGCGCCGTGGAAGACGTGCTCGCCAACGACGCCCCGATGGAGAACATCCCGATCGAGGAGCGCCGCACGACCCACGACCAGATGCGGGCCAAGACGGAGCGGACACGAGCCTTCGGTCGCGAATGGTGGACGCTGGTTGCCCGGCACAAGGAGAGCGGCGAGCCCGTCGGTTACACCGAGATGTTCTTCCACCCTGAGGACCCGACGTTGGGCTCGCAAGGTGCGACGGCGGTGGGGGCCAAACATCGGGGGCACGCCCTCGGACGCCTGCTCAAGGCAACGATGCTCGAGCGCGTCATGCGCGAGCGTCCTGACATCGACCACCTACGGACGTTCAACGCCGACTCGAACGATCCGATGTTGGCCATCAATCACGCAATGGGGTTCACGCCCCACCTCGCTGCGGCGCGCTGGATGATCGATCGCGCGGCCGCCGAATCCTGGCTGGAGAAACGACAATGAACATCGAAGTCTTCGACGTCGACACCGCAACCGACGAGCAGTTCCGCCAGCGCTACGACCTGCAAACACAGATCGACGCCGAAATGGATCCCGAGACGCCGAAGGGTCCGTTCGAGGCCTACCTGAAGCATCAGCGCACCAAGTCCGAGTTCCATAAGACGATTCGTTGGAGCGCGTTCGTAAACGGTGAACTCGTCGCCACCGCGAACCTGCACCTCGACAAGTCGGGCGACAACGACCACCTCTGCCGGGGTGACATCGGCGTTGCCGCGGCCCATCGCCGTAACGGCATCGGTCGCGCCCTGCTCGCGGCGATGATCGACGCCGCCGAAGCGGACGGTCGGTCGGTCTTCGGCGGCGGCACCATTCAGGGTCACGACTCCGAGCAGTTCCTCAAGGCGGTCGGCATGGAACAGAAGTTGCTCGACCGTCGTAGTCGTCTTCGGCTGAACGAAATTCCCGAAGGCCTTCTGGACCGGTGGCTCGGAGAAGTCGCGGTCAAGGCGCCGGGCTATTCGCTCATCGAGATCGAGCGGAAGTGCCAGCCTGAATACCGGGAGCGCTTCATCGACGTCCTCAACGCGATGAACGACGCGCCCCGCGAGGGCCTCGACCGCAACGACGAGCATGTCACGCTCGAACAGCTCGACGACTGGGAACGTCAGACCGAAGAGGTCGACGGTCAGGAGTCGTGCCTCGTCGTCATGCACGACGAGAGCGGCGACTTCGCCGGCTACACCCACATCGCGTGGGAGGCCGAACTGCCGCAGGTGTTGTGGCAGCAGGGCACCGCGGTCAAGGCGGCGCATCGCGGCCACGCGATCGGTCGGTGGCTCAAGGCCGCGAACCTCGTCAAGGTGATGCAAGAAAATCCCGAGGCAATGTTCGTCGACACCTGGAACGCCGGCTCGAACAAGTGGATGCTCGCCATCAACGACGACCTCGGTTTCCGCCCGTACATCTGGTACACCGCGTGGCAGGGCCAGGTGGCCGACATCAAAGCTGGTCTGTCCTCGGACTGATGCGTGCGAAACAATGTCGTGGTGTCCTGGTTGGTTCGTGGCGACGACGTCTTGGCAACGCTGGAAGTTGCTGACTCGTTCGGGACGCGCTTCAAGGGATTACTGGGCAAGCGAACCTACGACGGTGCGTTCCTGATCAAACCGGCGGCATCGGTCCACACGATCGGCATGAAGTTCCCCATCGACGTGGCGTTCTGCGGCAAGGATCTGCACGTGATCGACGCCATCACCATGCGCCCGAACCGGGTGAGCATCATCAGGCCGGGCGCGCGGTGCGTGATCGAAGCGGAGGCGGGTGCCTTCGAGCGGTGGGGGCTGAAACGGGGCGACGTGCTGGAAATCAAAGCGTGAGCAGCGGACGACTGATCGTCGTCGCAACTCCGATCGGCAACATGGGCGACCTGTCGACCCGCGCCGCCGCCGCCCTCGGAGCCGCCGACGTCGTCGCGTGCGAGGACACGCGCCACAGTCGCAAGCTCTTCACCGTCACAGGCATTCCGGCGCCGCAACTGATCGCGGTGCACAAGGACAACGAGGCGCAGCGTTGCCGCGAGATCGTGAAGATGATCGAGGAAGGCAAAGTCGTCGCGCTGGTCAGCGACGCAGGCACACCCGCCGTGTCGGACCCGGGCCAGCGCGTCGTCGACGCGGTCGCGGCTGCCGGTCACGACGTCGAATCGATTCCGGGGCCGAGCGCGGTGACGACCGCGCTCGCGGCGAGCGGTTTTGTCGCCGACCGTTTCGTGTTCGAAGGCTTCCTGCCCCGCAAGGGCCCGGACCGAAAGCATCGCGTTGGGCTCATTGCGGCCGAGGAGCGCACCGTCGTTCTCTACGAGGCACCGAACCGTGTCGCCGCCACGCTGACCGAACTCGCCAAGGCGTGCGGGCCCGAGCGCAGCGCGGTGGTCGGTCGGGAGCTGACCAAGGTGCACGAGGAGTACTGGCGCGGGAGCCTGGGTGAGCTGGCGACGAGAGCGGCGGATGCGTCACCACGAGGCGAGTTCGTGATCGTGATCGAGTCGGCGCCGGACGACGTCGCCAGTCACGTGCACGACGACGTGATCATCGCGGCGCTCAACGACGCGTTCGAGGTCGACGGGACATCGACGCGCCAAGCCGCCGACGAAGTCGCCGAGACGCTGCGCGTGGCGCGCAACCGCGCCTACCGGCTCGCCGTGCAAATCCGTTCCTGACCGACGCGGTGTCGCCGCTACCCTCGTCGCCCATGACGAACGACGGCCGCTTCTACATCACGACGCCGATCTATTACGTCAACGACGCGCCCCACATCGGCCACGCGTACACGACCGTCAACTGCGACGCGTTGGCCCGGTGGCATCGACTCATCGGTGACGACACCTTCTTCCTGACCGGGACCGACGAGCACGGCCAGAAGATCCAGCAGGCGGCCGAGAAGGCGGGGCGGACCCCGCTCGAGCACGCCACGATCAACGCCGAGGTCTACAAGGCGACCTGGGAACAGCTGCAGATCACCAACGACGATTTCATCCGCACGAGCGAACCGCGTCACTACGAGGCGGTGCAGGCGCTGCTGTCCAAGATCCGCGACAACGGCCATATCGAGCTCGACACCTACGACGGCTTCTACTGCGTGAGCTGCGAGGACTACTACACCGACGTCCAGGCGCCCGACGGCAAGTGCCCGATTCACGACACGCAGCTGACCGTTCTCACCGAGGAGAACTACTTCTTCCGTCTCTCCCGGTTCGAGGACCAGCTCCTGCAGTACTACGAGGACAACCCCGGGTTCGTCACGCCGCAGGGCAAGCGCAACGAGGCGCTCGGCTTCATCAAGCAGGGCCTGAAGGACATCTCGATCACGCGCACGTCGATCGACTGGGGTGTGCCGGTGCCGTGGGACGAGAAGCACGTCTTCTACGTCTGGTACGACGCGCTCATCAACTACTGCACGGCGATCGGTTACGGGACTGATCCGGAGCGCTTCGAGTTGTGGTGGCCCCACGTCAATCACGTGATCGGCAAGGAGATCCTCCGGTTCCACTGCGTGTGGTGGCCGGCGATGCTGATGGCGGCCGGTATCGATCCGCCCAAGCACGTGCAGGTGCACGGATGGCTGCTGGTGGGCGGCGAGAAGATGAGCAAGACCAAGCTCAACCAGATCGCCCCCGGCGACCTCGTCGCCGACTTCGGTGTCGACGGGTACCGCTACCACTTCCTGCGCGACGTCAACTTCGGCAACGACGGCGACTTCTCGTACGAGGGCATGGTCGACCGCTACAACACCGACCTCGCGAACAACTTCGGCAACCTCGGCGCACGCGTCGCGGCCGTGGTTACTTCGAAGTGTGGTGGTGTCGGTCCGAAGCCTCCGGAAGAGCCGCCGTTTCCTGTCTCGATCGACGCGGTCGTCGACGCGTGGGACCGCTTCGCTCCGCACGAGGCGCTCGACGCGACGTGGCAACTCATCCGTGACACGAACGCCTACCTCGAGGCGAACGAGCCGTGGAAGGCCGACCCCGGTCCCGAGGTAGACGCCGTCATGGGCACGGCGCTCGAGGTACTGCGCATCGTGTGCGTGCTCGCCTCGCCGGCAATTCCCAACGCGGCGGGTGAGCTCTGGACGCGGCTGGGGTTGCCCGGTCGCCCCGAGGACGTCCGCGTGCCCGACGGGTTGGCGTGGGGTGGTTATCCCGGCGGCCTGCCTGTCACCAAGGGAGACCCGCTCTTCCCCCGGCTCAAGAAGTAATGGCGTGGGCTGACGCCCACTGCCACGTGCCGTGGGAAGAGAAGGGTGACTTCGGTCAACTTGACGCGGTGACCGTGTTCGACGCGGCACGTGCGGCCGGCGTGGCGAGGTTTGTCACGATCGGCACGCACGTGTCGACGTCGCTCTCTGCGATCGCGGCGGCCGAGTCGAACGACGACGTCTGGGCGACGGTCGGCCTGCACCCGCACGACGCCAAGGACGGTCTCGACGGTCTGCCCGATCCGCGCCACCACGAACGCGTGGTTGCCATCGGGGAGTGCGGGCTCGACTTCTTCTACAGCCACTCCGAACACGACGTGCAGAAGGAGGTGTTCGCCCGTCAGATTGCGTGGGCGAAGGAACTCGATCTCGCACTCGTCATTCATACGCGTGGTGCGTGGCCCGAGACGTTCGACATCCTCGACGCCGAAGGCGTGCCCGAGCGCACGATCATCCACTGCTTCACCGGCGGCCCCGACGAGGCGAGGGCCTGCCTCGACCGCGGCGCCTACATCTCGATCTCGGGCATCGTCACGTTCAAGAAGGCTGAGGACGTTCGCGCCGCCGCGGCGATCGTGCCGTTGGATCGTTTGTTGGTGGAGACCGACGCACCTTTCCTCGCACCGGTCCCGCACCGAGGCAAGACGAACGAGCCGGCGTTCGTGCCGCTGGTCGGGGCGGCGGTCGCCGAAGCTCAGGGCGTGGATCCAAGCATCCTCGAAGCCGCCACCTGGGAAAACACGGCAAAAGCGTTCAAACTCCCCACGTAACGTTCCGTGGTACGGAACGGCGTTTCAGCGTCAGCTTGATCGCGCGGAACCGCGTTGCCTACGGTCACTTCCCAACACAACCGCCGAGACGCAATGCACTCCAGCCAGGGGAAGGGACGGAGCACTGCACAAGCAGCCTCGGGCGGCTGGAAAGGTCATCGCAGGGTTGCTCGTTGCTGCCCTCGCCGTGATTTCTCTGGCTGCCGTTCGTAGTAGCAGCACACCGCAGAAGTCGGTCCACTTGATGGCCGACGCAAGCGTCGACTTCTCGTCGCGCTTGTCCTTGCCGCGGGCGTCGCGCGGCGCGGAGCGGGCGCCGCTGGTGCCGGTTGTCTCGACGACGTCGACGACGATGTACGTCCCGCCGACCACCCGACCCAAGCCGAAGCCGGTGGTCAAGGTCACGCCGACCACGGCCAAGCCCGTCACCCACAAGGCCGCCGCCCCCAAGCCGGCGCCGGCGACGAGCAACAACTCGACCGCTACGACGGTTTCGCCCCGCCCGATGCCCGCCCGGGGTGGTCAGTCGAACTCGCAAGAGGGCAAGGCGAGTTGGTACGACGCCAAGTACCACCAGTCGAACCCCTGGATCTGCGCCCACAAGACGATTCCGATCGGCACCGTCCTCACCGTTACCAACGTGAACACCGGCGCCTGGATCACCTGCGAAGTCGGCGACCGCGGTCCGTACGTCGAAGGCCGCATCCTCGACCTGTCGAAGTACGCCTTCAGCCGATTGGCAAACCCCTCTTCCGGTCTGGTGTGGGTGAGAATCACCTACTAGGTGACTCATAGCCACGCCGAGATAAAGGCCCTTCTCCAGCTCAACGGTCTGGCGCCGTCGCGCGCCCTCGGCCAGAACTTCGTCGGTGACCCGAACACCGTTCGTCGGATCGCCCGTCTCGCGGAGGTGGTGCCGGGTGAGCGGGTCGTGGAGATCGGGCCGGGGCTTGGTTCGCTGACCCTCGCGCTGATCGAGGCCGGTGCCGTCGTCACCGCCATCGAGATGGATCGCTTTCTCGTGCCGATCCTGCGCAAGCTCGTCGAGCCGCAAGGCGCCACGGTCATCAACGCCGACGCGCTGGAGGTGAACTGGCACGAGGTCCTGGGCGACGAGCCGGGCTGGGCCCTCGTGGCGAATCTCCCGTACAACGTGGCGACGCCGCTCGTGATGCAGATCCTCGAGGACGCGCCGATGGTCAACCGCCTCCTGGTCATGGTGCAGCGCGAGGTAGGGGAGCGGTTCGCGGCGCAACCCGGAAAGAAAGCGTTTGGTGCGGTCACGATCAAGACCGCGTGGAGCGCGACTGCGTCGATCGTCGGCAAGGTCCCGCCCACCGTGTTCGTGCCCCAGCCCAAGGTCGATTCGGCGCTCGTGATGCTGCGCCGCCACGCCGAGGTGGGCGGTGTGGCCGAGCGCGAGGCCGTTTTCAAGCTCGTCGACGCCGGATTCGCGACCCGTCGCAAGATGCTGCGCAACACGCTCGCCGGCCTCGTCGACGAAGCCGGCTTCGAACGCGCCGGCGTCAAAGCGACCGCTCGGGCCGAGGAGTTGGACCTGGACGCATGGAGGAGGTTGGCTGCGTGCAGGCTCCCGCAAAGCTGACCCTGTCGCTGCGGGTCACCGGCGTCCGCGACGACGGCTACCACCTGCTCGACGCGGTGATGGTGAGCGTCGACCTTTGCGACACGCTGACCTTCGCCGACGGCGACGGCCTGACCATGAGCGGCCTCCACATCCCGGCCGACGGCGACAACCTCGTGACAAAGGCTCTGCGAGCGGTCGGTCGGACCGCACACGTCACGCTCGACAAGCAGATCCCGGCCGGCGCCGGTCTTGGCGGTGGCTCGTCGGACGCCGCCGCGGTGCTGCGCTGGGCGGGCGTCGACGACAACGATCTGGCCCTACGCCTCGGGGGCGACGTGCCGTTTTGTGTGCGCGGAGGACGGGCGCGGGTCACCGGCATCGGTGAGATCCTTGAGCCGCTGCCGTTCGTCGAGCAGACCTTCACGCTGCTCACGCCGCCGCTGCACTGCTCGACTCCGGCGGTCTACAAAGCGTGGGATGCGCTCGGTGGGCCGACCGCCGACGGGCCGAACGACCTCGAGCCCGCCGCCCTTGTGGTGTGTCCCGAACTCGCGCGCTATCGCGACCAGCTCGGCAACGCGACCGGCGTGACGCCAGTGCTCGCGGGGTCAGGCTCTACCTGGTTCGTCGAAGGTGCCTTCCCCGAGGCGGGAACGGTCGTCTCGACATTGCCCGCCTCCTAGAGTTCGGGCGTTGACTCTCTCGGCGACGACCCACGGTCCTGACCCGCGCCGGATCTGGTTTGCGCATGTCGTTCGGGGTCCCGCGGCTCTCGTGGTCGTGGCCATTCACCTGGCCCTGATCTATCCGACGAATCCGCGGCTCGTGGCCGTCGTCGGTCACAACGAAGCGATTCCTGCGTTCTATCCGCCTTGGTCGCGGTCACTCCTCGCGATGGAACGAGCCGGCTTCGGCATCGGTCACGTCGCGATCGGTTTGTTCTTCTTGGTCAGCGGGTTCGTCATCCCCTTCACCCTGGCCAACCACGACATCGGGGCCTTCACCGTTCGGAGGATCATGCGGATCTATCCGACGGCCGCCCTATGCATCGCGATCACCCTCATCGCCCTCGTGTTGAACAGCCATCTCGGTGGGCTGCCGGTCAGGCACGACGCGAAGACGCTCGTGTCGAACTTCACGCTGACGGTCCCGTACGCCCGGACCGGATGGTTCGAAAACTCGGCCTGGACGCTGGCGCTGGAAGAGGTGTTCTACGTGCTGGCCGCTTTGCTCTCGTGGCGGCGGCTGCTGACGAATCCCGTCGCCATCGCGCTGCTCGCGATCGGCGCGAGTCTCATCGCGGTTCGTCCCGTCGAGTTCGGCTCTCCCGACTATTGGATCAGCTACCACTTCGCTTTCATCCCATTCGTGTTCGTCGGAACCTGTATCCACCACGCGTACCAGCGGATCTGGTCACGGAGGCGAGCGACTGTTGTCGTGCTTGCCCTGGTTGCCGCCTTCGCGGTGGCGCAGTTCGGCGGACCAACGGATGAGCAAGCGAAGCTGTTCTTCTCGTCGATGGTGACGGCCATCGTCGTGTTTCTTGCCCTGATCAAGGCGGGGACTCGTCTGCCGTACAGCAGGGCGCTGGATCGGCTGAGCAACATCACGTACCCGATGTATCTGCTGCATTTCACGAACAGCGTCGTGGTGATGGCGGTGCTGCAGCGCCAAGGCGTCAGCTACTACGCCGCGCTGCCGATCGCGTTCGTGCTTGTCGTGGTCGGAGCCGCCGTTGTGCATCGCGTCATCGAGGAGCCGTCGATTCGAGTCGGCAAACGCCTGTCGTCGAGGATCGAAGCGCGGACGCGAAACGGCGCCGAGGAGACCCTCGGCGCCGCCTCTTAGTTCTGAAAGCGCCTTCCGCTTACGGCAGGAACGCCCACGGGAGGACGCAGCCGACCGTGTTGGCAACCGCTCGTCCAACGGACGGAACCGCCAGGTTGGGGTTCAGCTTCACGGGCGTGTTGAACAGGTGTGCGCCTTCGCCGTCGCCACGAAGCGTGAGCGCAGTGACGCCGATGTCCCACACCCGGGGATCCATGAGCAGGGTGATGTTGCCCGAGAACGGGCCGTCGCTCGTTTCCACGGCAGTAATCCCGGCCGTCGGCGACGTCACACCCAGAGCCGTGATCGCATAGTTGTCGACGCCCACAATCGGAACGAGCGGTACACACAGTGCCGGCGGCTCGTGGTCCCCGCCGTGATGATGCTCTCCGGCGCGTGCCGGGCCGACCCCCAGTCCGCCGACCATCGCCAGAGCCGCGATTGCTACAAGTGTTTTCTTCATCTTGCCCCTTTTCGTTTTTGACCCTCTACCAGCCGTTTGCAGTCTGACAAGACGCTCCCCACATGGCTGTGACATGCGTCTCGTAGAGAGAACGGTTCACGGGCCGAACAATTACGGCTCGCTAGATTTGGCTCGTGGCTTCCGGTCGTGCACCCGTGGTCGCACGCGTTCGCCAGCGTTTGGCGCTGCGATGGAACTCGCAGATCCTCTACAACGCGGTTGGCACACACGTGCCCTCGCATCGACTCCGTCAGCGATGGCTTCGAATGCTCGGCGCCAGCATTGGCCGGGACGTCGCGATCTTCCGCGGAACGACAATTCTCGATCCGGCCAATCTGACCATCGGCGACAACTGCGCGATCGGGTGGCGATGTGTCCTCGACGCGCGTGGTGGCATCACGATCGGACGCAACGTGAACATCTCGAGTGACGTGCAGCTGATCACCGCTGATCACGACCCGGACGCGCGTGACTTTCGGGCACGGCTGGCTCCGATCGCAATCGAGTCCCGATCGTGGCTGGCGACCGGCGTCATCGTGTTGAAGGGTGTGACGGTCCACGAGGGCGCGATCGCGGCGGCCGGCGCGACGGTCGTCGGCGATGTCGATGCGTTCACGATCGTGGGCGGCGTCCCGGCGCGCGTGATCGGTAAACGAACCCAAGACCTCGACTACGAGATCAACTTCCGCCCGCGGTTCTTCTAGCCGTGCGGGTTCTTCACCTCGCACCTCACGGCGAAGCTCGCTCAGGCATTGCCGCGTACGGGGACTCGTTCCGCGCCGCTCTGCGCAGCGCCGGCATCGACATCATCCAGTTGGATGCGCCCTCCGGAACGATGAACACCGTGCGCGATGTGACGCGGTACGCCCGCGCCGCCGTCCGAGCGAGCAAGAGCGTCGACGTGGTGCACGCCGAGCTCGGTGGCGCCGCCCTTCGCCAGCTCTACGCCGCGCTCGCGGTCCAGCGCGCCGACCGCCCGGTTTTTCTGACGGTGCACGACCCGCCATTCCTGACCTGGTGGCCCTTCCACTTTTCGATGCTGCGCAAGAACACCTACGTGGCGGGCGTGGCCCGCCGGCTGGCGGTGCCCTTCGCCAAACCACTCGAGCGTCTCATTGCGAAGCGGGCCGCTGGTCTTTTCGTACTGTCCGACCAAGGTACCGAGCAGCTCCGAGATTTCGTCGGTCCCGAGCGCGCGTCTCGGGTGCACCGTCTTCCGTATCCGGTACGAACGACGACCGAGAACGCCGACGTGGCTTCGCAGGACGCGGTGCTGGTGGTGGGCTTTCTCGGTTACTGGTTCCACGGCAAGGGAGTGGAGCATCTGGTGGAGGCAACGCATCGCCTCCGCAGCGACGGGATCGACGTGCGGCTTCGGCTGTGGGGTGACGTGTCGCCCACGGCGGGACTCGACATCGGCCGCATGTACCGCCAGTCGATTCTCGAACTGATCGCACACCACGATCTGTCCGGCTGCGTGTCCGTCGAGGGTTACGTCGGCGAGGACGAATTGGCCGACGCGCTGCGCTCCTGCGATGTCATCGGCCTCGCGTACGACTCGCTGTTGATCGTGGATCCGCCGCTCTCGTCGACGAGCGCCGCGATGTTCGACGCGTTCGCGGCCGGGGTGCCGGTCGTGGCAACCGACGTACGAGCGATTTCGGAAACGCTGTGCGACGGTGAGAACGGCTTGCTGGTTCCGCCCGACGACCTCGACGCGCTGGTGAACGCCCTGCGAAAGCTTGCGCTCGATCCGTCGTTGCGAGCACATCTCCGCACGGGCGCGGCCGCGACCGGGCGTCGCGCCGCCGCAGCGGGCGTAGCCGCAGTCGCACGATCGGCATACGAAAGCGCAATTTCGTAGGGATGTCGCGCCGCCTGGCGATCCGTCGCACCATCGCACTCATCCGTGAGGCGAGCACAGGCCGAGCGATCGCCATCGCCTGCCTGACCACGCTCAGCGCCCTTGCCCCGCCGCTGCTCGTTCTCACGGCCCGCCGGCTTGTAGACGCGGCGTTCGTCCACCGCGCACATTCGAGTTCTGTCACCCGGTACGCAATCGCTCTCGGCGTCATCGCCTCGGCTCAGCGGGTGCTGTCGTCGGTGCAACAGAGCCGGCTCGAAACTCTCGCGAGGGATGTCGCGCGCGTCGCCGACAGAGCCTTTCTGAAACACGCTTCGCAGGTCGACGTAGCCGACTACGAGAATCCCGAGTGGCACGACAAGATGGCGCGAGCGGCGCGCGAGTTGCAGTACCGGCCGTTCGTGTTGGTCGCCGGTCTGATGTCCACGTTCGGGGCATCCGTCACCGTGCTCGGCCTGAGTGGGGTGCTGCTGAGCCTCAGTCCCGCGGTTCTGGTCGCCACCCTGATCGCCGTCGTCATCCCCGTCCCGTTCCAACGTGACGCGAGCCGGCGCATCTACCAATCGCACTTCGGTCTCACAACCGAGGATCGCGAACGTGGTTACCTCCGGTTCTTGCTGTCGGAACACAGCGCGGCCCGAGAGCTGCGTGCCCTCGGGTTGGGCGAGACATTGCTCGAGCGCCAGCAGTACCTGGCCACGAAGATCGACGACGAGTTCGCCGCGCTACGCCGACGCAGTGAGCGCATCGCCATCCTGGCGGGCGTCGCCGCGGGCGTGGCGCTGGCCTTCGGATTCGTCACGATCGGGAACCGGGCGGCGAGCGGCACGCTCACCGCCGGCGATGTCACGGCGCTGATTGCGGCGATCACTGCGCTCTTCGCTCAAGTGTCGGCGTTGGGTTCCGGCCTCCTGGCCATCGACGAACACACGCGTTTTCTCGACGACTATTTCGGCTTCATCGATCACCGGCCGACCGTTGGCGCCGACGTTCGGCGTGACGTGCCTGACCTGCGGTCGTCCATCATCGAGTTCGACGACGTGTCGTTCACCTACCCGAGTGGCAGCGCTCCCGCGCTCGACGGACTTTCGCTGCAGATCCGGCCGGGTGAAGTGCTCGCTCTGGTGGGTGAGAACGGCGGCGGCAAGTCCACTCTCGTCAACTTGCTGTTGCGCTTCTACGAACCCTCAGCCGGAAGGGTTCGGATCGGTGACGTCGATCTGTCGTCGCTGGAGCCCTCCGCGCTCTGGGAACGGCTCGGCGTGGTGTTCCAGGCGCCGACGCCCTATCTCATGTCGGTTCGCGACAACGTCCGGTTCGGGTCCATCACTCGTGAAGTCAGCGACGAGCGCATCTGGGACGCGTTGCGGGCCGCGCGCGCAGAGAGCTTCGTCCGCGCGTTGCCCGGTCAGCTCGATGCCATCGTTGGGTGGATGTTCGAGGGTGGCCACGACATCTCCGGTGGTCAGTGGAAGCGACTCGCGCTCGCTCGTGTCATCTACCGCGACGCGGACTTGTGGCTCCTGGACGAGCCGTCCTCGGATCTCGACCCATCTGCGGAGGCCGAGCTGTTCCGCGAGCTCCGAGCGCTATTGCGCGGACGCACGGCGATCGTTGTCACGCACCGTTTCAGCACCACCCGGATAGCCGATCGCATCGCCGTCATCTCCGATGGGCGCGTCGCCGAGATCGGTACCCACGAAGAGTTGATGAGCCTGGAAGGCAGGTACGCAACCAACTACCGCGAACAGGTGCAGCAACTGCAGCGCGACTAGCCGCGTCGATCGAGCGTCGACTCCCACGCTCGCCACAACGTGTACCGAGGTTGCCGGAAGAGGCGCCCGACGCGTTGCGCAGTGGTGATGTGTTGCCGCGCCGCGGCCGGAGTGGGGCACGCCATGAGGGCTCCCTCGGTAGCGCCGAGGTGCACTGCTTGCGCATCAAAGTTTTCCACCGTGCCGCCCGGGGTCGGCATTGCGAACCGGGAGAGCGACTGTGCGGAGGAGAAGCCTGCGTAACAGGCGAGGTCTTCGAGCGCTTGACGGTTCATCCGCCAGTAAATGGTCATCTCCCCGGGAAATGCCTCGGCGTCACGCGCGCCGAACCGCATCAGCGGGCGATCGTCGGACTCGTCGAACTGATGCATACCGCCGGTTTCGACGATCGCACGAGACTTGGTGACGGACCGGATGGCGAGCATCGCCGCGAGCGGGTTCATCAGATGCAGCAGTAGTGATCCGCAGAACACGAAGTCGAACTGCCCGATCGTCTCGGGGGAAAGGTCGTACACGTTGAGCGTCTGGTGCTTGACGTTCGAGCCCAACGTTCGCCGCGCCACTTCGAAGCGACGCGCGACGGACGTGTCATGAGCCTCGGCGTCGGTGAGCCGGGCGCGGCGGTGGGGGAGCATGTCCGAGTCGCCGAGTTCGCCGATGTCGATGGCGGTGACGCTCTTCGCGCCGCGGCGCTCGAGTTCGAAGCTGAAGAACCCGTCGGCGCTTCCCACGTCGAGGCAGTCCAGCCCCTCGAGTGAGGCGGGAAACCCGTAGTGATCGACCACAGGCCGATGATCGAAAAAGCCCCTCGTCGTGCCCACGGATCCGAAGTCGATCGTGTGATACCAGCCATCGAGGCGGGGATCGTCAGAATCGGTGATCGGAGCGTCGTCCAGCCAGACGTGGCGCCACAGGAGGGAGGCCAGCCCGTTGCGGAGCGCGGCCCGGCGCCGTTCGTCGCTCAGTCCGCTGACCCGCTCGACGACAGCGGCAGGCCCGAGTTCGGCGATGGCTTCCAGCGACCCGACGCCAGCGGATCGCAGCAGGGCGACGTCCTGGTTCGACAGCTCTTGGGTCAGGTCCACCGCCGCACTCTAAAGGTGCCAGTTCGCCTCGCTTTGGTCAGAACCGCTACTGTCATCCGCCGTTATGGGTTCACTGATCAAGAAGCGCCGCAAGCGCATGCGTAAGAAGAAGCATCGCAAGATGCTCAAGGCGACCCGCTTCCAGCGGCGCGCCGCAGGCAAGTAGGCGACCCCTCAAGGGGTCGCCTCTTGTATTTTCTGAGCCCGACTCGTCGTAACACCCCTTCCGTACCGTCGACGTATGTCGAAGGAAGAAGCAATTCGGCTCCGTTCTGAGGGCAAGTCGCGATCGCAGATCGTTGCGGCCCTCGGGCTGGGCTCCGACGGCCGGAGGCTGCGCGAATGGCTCCGGGGCGTGCCGCCTCCTCTCTGGACCGAGCGCCCAAATGCGAAAGACGATCTGCGCGCGACGGCGGTCGCCATGCGTCAGGAAGGGCGCTCGTACTCGGAGTTCCAGGAGCTCGTGCCCGTCTCCAAGAGCACGCTCTCGTTGTGGTTACGCGACGTGCTCGTCGACGAGGCCGCCCGCTCACGTCTCGATGATCGGGAGAAAGCCAGTCGTGAGAACGCAGCGACGGCGCTGCGGGCGCGACGAGTGGCCAAGGAAACGAGGATCAACGGCGAGGCACGTTCACAGATCCCTTCGGTCCTCTCAGAGTCCGAACTCTTTCTTGTCGGTCTCGCGCTGTACTGGGCGGAGGGAGCCAAGGCGAAGCCGTGGAATCCCAGCGTGCAGGTCTGTCTGGTCAATTCCGACGCCGATGTCATACGTACCTTCATCGCGTGGCTTGCGCTGCTCGGCATACGCCGGGATGACCTCACGTTCCGGGTCGCCATTCACACGAGCGGTGACGTCAGTGCAGCCGAACGCTTCTGGGCCGAGGTTGTGGGGATCCCGCTAAGCGAGCTCGAACGCACGTCGCTCAAGCGTCACAAACGATCACCCAGGCGACGGTTACCAACGGAGTCATACGTCGGTTGTCTCCGTGTCGATGTCCGAAGAAGCGTTGACTTGAACCGACAGATCGCCGGTTGGTGGCAGGGCGTCGTTGCTGCGGTAGCTAACTTGTGAACCTCTTCGGGGATCGTCCAACGGCAGGACTGCGGCCTTTGGTGCCGCCTATCGAGGTTCGAATCCTCGTCCCCGAGCCACTTGTAGGCGGCCAGCCTTTCTGTCCCTTCGGCCACCTACTTGTCCCTCACGTGTCCCATACGGCCACTAGTTGTCCCTCGGCGGCACCTCTAATGGCGTGATAGGCGCCAAATCAGGCCATTTCTCGGCCACAAACGTGTCCCTTCGGCCACTAGTTGTCCCATGCGCAGGAAACGCCGCAGAGCGGGCTCTGGCCGGCGACGTTGTGCAGCTAGTTCTTCCGGCCGACGAGTAGTCCGCGGCCGATGAGCCCGACCGGGTCGTAATCGACATCGAAGCCCGCGGCTTCGAAGGCAGTTGTGTAGTCGCCGATCTCATAGAGGCCGAGCGCGTGTTCTTCAACGACGTAGTCGACGCCCTCAGCGGTGGCGATCGTCCAGTGGAGAGTGAAGGTGCTGATGTGGCCGTCTTGGCCGTTGGTCGAGACCCGTCCGATGGCGACGCCGTCCGAGTTCGCTGATTCCGCGACGACGTATGGAACCTTCCACATGTGCGGTTGTAGCCAAGGTTCCACGATGAGGAGTCCGCCTGGAGCGACGTGGCTACCCATGTTTCCGATCGCGATTCGGACGTCGTCGATGGTGAGCATGTATCCGATGCTGCTGAACAGGCAGGTGACGACGTCGAACTGGGCATCGACGGCGAAGGTGCGCATGTCGCCTACGACGAGAGGGACGTCGGGAACGACCGCTGTCGCGCGCTGAAGCATCGCCGGGCTTAGGTCGATGCCGGCAACAGTCCGGAAGTGTTCCCTGAACCCTGCAAGATGGAACCCGGTGCCGCAAGCGACGTCGAGCAGTGACGTCCCGTTGGGCGCGAGGCGGGCGATGTGTTCGACGTGATCGGTGTACGAACGCCCTCGAGCTTCCTGAATCAGGTCGTACGCAAGAGCCGTCTTCTCGTAGGCGTCCATCGGCTGACGCTAAGCAGCGGTCAGCTACGGATCAATCGTGTTTCTCAGTGCGCGGCGGACTCGCACAAGACGGGCACGTTTTGCCGTGCTGCTTCGCGCGATCGAGCACACGTGCCTGCCATATATGCCCGGCGGAGCAGCGCCACCACACGAGCCTTTCGGAGTTCGCGGCGACGTTGGCTGGCGTGAACTTGCGGTTGTGCGTGAGATCCCACTCGGTGGCCAGATCAGGGCGAGCGTCGACGAGAAAGGGCACGACCGCCCTCATCGGCAGTGTCGGGAGCATGTCGAACGCCTGTCTGTCGTAGGTGACGACGGCGTTGGCGTAGGCATCAAGCACGGGTTTGATCTTGGGAAGCAGGACACGAACGAAGGACTTGTTGTACTGAACGTTGAGCTCGTGTTGGGGACGAGAGGCCCAGCAGGGAGCGTCGGCCCAGTGGTCACCGACGATTTCCTGCCAGAGGTAGGCCGACGCATTGCGGTAGTGGATGCCGGGGGAAACGCCTGTCTTCGCGCAGATTGCCTGCCAGTCCGCCTCGGGAAGAACCCAGCTCTCGTAGATCCGGCGGCGTTCCCCGAAGTCGATGAGTGGGCCGTTCTGTTCCAGGTCGGCCGCGGCCGCTGCGATCGCGGCTGAGAACGCTCTCTCCGAGCCGCGATCGCGGAGCTTGCCGACGTGAACGAACATCTTGCGGGACATTTCGGGGTTGTGGGTCGCCTTGGCTGCCTCGTACCACGACAAGCCCGTGATGTGCCGCGCGATGGCGATCGAAGCGAATCTGCGCCGATCTCCACGACCCCGGGGCAGCACGGGTTCGATGTGACGCAGATAGACGTCTTCCCAAAACAAGGCAGGTACGTGCCGCAACTCGAGCCGCTGAAAGACGGCAATGTCGACCTTTGCCGCGTCAATCGGCTTCACGCGCTCATTGCGCTCGATGATGGCGTCAGCGATGACGTCCGGTACGTGGAAGTCTTTGACGAGCTTGCGGACCCCAGCGCGTCTCCGGTCGCGGACGAGCGGCGCGAGAAGCCGCAGTGATTTGTCGTCGAGTCCGGTAACGATTGGGAGTGACGCAACCATCAGCGCGCCGATCAGGGCTGGGTCGATTGGAATCTGGCGCCAGTACCGGAACTTCGGCGCCGTGTGTCCACGGCGACCTGTCGCGTAGTGGTCGTTCCTTTTCGAGACAGTGGACTCGCGGCGCTTGATGTGGTTGTGGACGCCGGCCGTGGCTAACTCGTCGGTCGTGGCGAGATCGTCGGCTGTCCCTGCGAGAGACCAAAGGGCGGCGATTGAACGTAACGCGGCGAAAAAGTCGACCGATGTAACGGCCGATCCGGCCAGTTTCCCGATTCTTTTCGTCCGCGCGAGGTCGATCGCGCATTGCGCGTTCAGGATCCGGTCGTCGTCGACGGTTGGAGCGTTGACCGCAGTGAGGTCAGCGTCGCAGCGAACGGACCGTGTGCCGACGGTTGGGATGGTGGCGCTGCAGTGGCCCGGTTTCGGAATGCGTGTTGGGAGCGCCGGCCGGCGCCCGCCGATCTGGTCGCCGCCCGCGCGCCGACCACAGTCCGGGCAATGCGACAGAAGCCACGTGCCGTGATCGGTGCAGACGAAAGACCACGGCAGTTTCCAACTGAGTTTCCAGGCACCGTGCCGCTCGCTCAGACATTCGGGGCAGAAGTGCGAGCCTGTGCGGTACACCCAGTCGCAGTTGCCGTGGCGGGTTGGCGCCCAACCCTCGGGAGTCGTGACGCCGGCGAACGAGACGAGGAGCATGGCGGCGATCGCGTCGGCGGGCTGATCGGCGATGCGCGCCACCTCGGCGAGCGTTTTGGGAGTGAGCGTGACCGCGTAGTCGTCCGGGATCGCGTGCGCGGCGGCGACACGGCTGATGCCGAGCCGCTCAGTCATCTCAGCGAAGGAGACGCGGTGACGTGCGGCGAGCCGGTCGAGCCACGAACGAATGCTCTCGTCTTCGAACGGAGCGAGGGTTACGGCGAGGACGGGCTTCGTCATGCGGACTCCCGCCCGCTCCGCCGCTGCCGCTTCGGTGCGTCGCTGGACTCGGCTTCTCCGGCGACGTTGATGCGGATCGAGGAGAGAAGCTGCTCGGTCAGGCGTTCGGAGCCGTCGTCGATCGCCTTGTTCGTCGCGAGCTGGACGAGCCCGACGAGGGTGCCGATCTTGCCCTGGGTACGCTGGAACAGATATTCCCAGTGCGCCGTGAGCGCGCCTTCGGTGCCGTGCGTGAGGACGATCTCGGCTTCGACCGACGCAAGGAGGGCCTTCCACTCGCCGAGCCCGGTCTTGGTTGACGTGTCGTAGGGGCCGACGTTGACGAGCGTGAAACGCCGCCGCGTCTGCGCCGACGCTTGCTTGGCCGGGCCTTTTCCTTCGTTGAGGAACTGGGCATTCTTCAGGTCCACGCCGGCGACCACGAACGTGACACCGGTCGCGTCGGCGATGCCCTTGATCTTGGCGTTGACCTGTTGACCGTTCTCCTGCGACATCCGCAGTTCGTGGATGTCGTCGACAATCACGAGCTGGGTCCCGCACGAGACGAGGTGGTCCATCGCGGCGTCAGAGATCTCGCTGTGCGTTGCCCGTCTCGCGATCGGTGCGTGGAGGAAGCTGAGGATCTTCTTGTCGAAGTCGACCGGGCGCGTCTTCTCGGCAAGATCGACCATCACGATCGGTGTGAACAGACCGCCCATCGAGGTGCGGGTCCCCCACGGGTATTCGGCGCGGAACGCGAGTTCGAACTTGCGGCCGATGGATTCGATCAGGACTGTCTTTCCGACATGCGGATCACCGGAGATGGCGACGCCCTGTTTGGCGGCACGACGGTGCATCAGCGCGTTGCCTTCGATGATCGGCATCGCCTCGGCCATCGCCAACTGAATGCCGGGTGTCGCCAAGGTGGGCAGGTTCATGTGGTGGTGGCGGCGGCGCCAGTTGTACGAGGCCCGTTCCTCGGCGCTGAGCTGCGCGTACCGGGCGGGTGTGAGGCGCAAGGGCGCCTGTGACGCTTTGGCGCACACAAGGTCTCTCCAGCCTTCACGGGTTGTGGTGCGGCCCTGGCCGATGTCGAAGACGGGCCCGTCTTCGGTGCTACCAGTCATCGCCGTCGTCTCCGAGTTCGGTGTCGTCTTCGTCGTCGAAGTCGAGGTCGACCAGAACAGGGGTGAGGGGTTCGGAGCCGAAGTCGAGGCGACCGAAGGGCACGATCACCTCATCCGCCTCCTGCTCCGTCGGTGCTGGTGCTGGCGGAGGCGCCGGGAGTTCGTGGATGGCTGCGGTCTTGGTGTCGCGCTTGGCTGCGGCGCCACGGAACTCGGCCTTAGCGACCGCGCGCACGTCGGCCTTCGTGGCCTGGCCGGAGTCGACGCGGTCCAGGAGGTCCCAGATGGTGTCGACGATCGCGCGTGTGCCCTTCCCGCCGCGTTCGAGCATTTTTGTTTTCGCATAGGCGACGAGCGCTTCGTCGAATACGCGGACGGGGCCTTCCTCGGCGCCGTGCCACGGAATTGCGTGCCAGGTCCGGTCGTCCGGGTTCTGGAAGAAGAGCTTCGAGACGTCACGGGCGTCGTAACGGAACGGCCACTTCCCGGCGTGCTTGCCGCCGTAGGGGGACTTCGCCATGACGGACTTGCGGAAGTCGTTGAGCGCTTCGCTGTCGTAGCGGATGCCGTCATGGTCGAAGCCGTAGTGCTGGATGGTGCCCCAAACGGTTGGCAGCAGCGAGAACAGGATCGACTCGTCGCGGACAACGCTCACGTAGCCGGCGCGGGCGAGACCGGCCTCGTACATGTCGTTGGGTGACAGCTCAAGGTGCGGTGTTGCTTCGAGGTGGAGGCCGCGGTGCGGTTTGCGGTGGTACACGGTGGCGATCCAGTTGCCGATGATCTCCTCGAGCTCGTCGAGCGTGTACACGGCGTCGTGTTCGATGCCCTCGCCGCGGTCGTACACGGCGGCGCCTTTGTAGGCGGGCAGCCGTTCGAGGAGGCCCTGGCGCAGCGTGCGGAAGAAGCGTTCGATCTGGGGCTTGTCCGTCGGTGTGCGGGGCCGAGCCATGATCACGTTCACGCCGAGCGCGCTCGCCGCGCCGAGGAACGCGTCGGACACGTAGACCTTGCCGCGGTCGATGACCGCGGTCTCGGGCTCCACGGTGGGGATGCCGGCGAGTTCGGTTGTCCACTCGAGGCCGTAGCGGTCCAACACGATCGACTTCGGCACGCCGGTGTACTTCCAACGCCCGTTCGGCGGAAGCGAAGCCGAGGCGGGCTTGGGCGACAGGATGTCGTGCAACAGCAGGGCGGCGTCGACGGCCTTAGCGGACGTGTGGCTGAGGCGGAAGCCGACGACGCAGCGTGTGAACAGGTCGAGCGCGACGGTCAGGTCAGCACGAACCCACGACTGGGTCACGGGGTCGAGGGCGAACACGTCGAGGATTGTCGAGTCGAACAGCACGTATTCGCCGGGCCTCGTGGCCTTCAGCGATCCGTACGCCGTCTGTGGGCGATTGGAGATCGAGCGACGGCCTTTGGCGGGACCGAACAGGCCGCGCCCGGCGCCTACCTCGTCGACGAGGCGGTTGAAGGTCCGTTCGGGCGGCACGCTCACGACACCCCGGCCCCACACGGCGTCGAGCTCGATCTGGGTGAGCTCCCGCATCTGGGACTTGGTGATGTTCGACTTTGTGGTGTGGCGGTCCAGGACGGCTTTGAGGGCTTCGCGAGTCCGGCGCCGGTTCTCGGCCGCGTCGGCGTTGGTTTCAATCCCGAGGGCACGGACAGCACGCCGGTCGAGCATGCCGATGAGCCCTTTGTCGATCTGGTTCAGTTTGCGGCGCACTGTCTTCGTTGCGACGCCGCGCTCGGCGGCTTTGGCCGCGATCCGTTCGACAAGTGTCGTGCGGGTCGGGTCGTACTGAGGCCGGATGGTCGGTGTGACGTCCAACTCCTCTACGAGGTGGGGGACGCCGTACTTCACTTCCTGGACGTCGCGCAGCCACTGCCGGGCCTCTTCGACAGCGTCGGCGGGGATGCCGGAGATGGGCGCGTCGAACGGGCTCGGCTCCTCGTTCGTAGCGGTCAACTCGGATGCGGCGAGGGCGGTGAGCGCATCGCCGAGCGCGACCAATGCGGGGCCCGTCGGCGTCGCGAGATGGACGGTCTCAGCGGTAAGGGCGACGACGCGCACGCGTTCGCCGTTCCACGTGAACTCGATACCGACCTTGAGGTGCGCGATCGGGTTAGCCACGGAGCTCACCTGCCGTGGCGACACTCGACGCGGTGAGACGGAGTGACAGGTCGGTGTGCGCGTGTCCGGTCCAGAGGAGACCGAAGACGACGGGGCGAGTGATGCTCGGCTCGCCGAGGCTGAACAGCTCGGCGAGGGTCGCGGGTCCGACGCGCAGGCGGTCGAGGATGCGTTCGCTGACACTTTCGGGGTCGTAGAGGTCGCGGCGGAAGCCGGCGAGCCAGCGCAGGTTGGCGGCGTAGACGGCGGGGAGTTCGGTCGCAACCTCGTACCGGAACCCGAGGGCCTCACACGCCGCCTTCGCGCCTTCGATGCGGGCGGCCACTTTCGGGTTCGCCAGAGCCTCGGCGCGTTTGCATTCGACGACGCGGCCGGTGCCGTCAGTGAGGCGGCAGAAGATGTCGGGCACGGCCCAACTTGTGACATTGCCGCGGCGGAACACGATGCGGAACGGCTGCGTCGCCATGCTCACAACGGCGCCGTCACGATCGAGGCGGAGCAGGTGGCTCATCTCGAGGCGTGACTCGAAGAGCAGAGAACGCTGCGCCTTACCTGACCAGGCGAAGCCGATCAGGTTGCGCTGACCCCGATAGGCCGGTGGCGTGCGAACGGGGAGCGCGGTTTCGAACGGCGTGCTGCGCGCGCCGGCGGTGTCGCAGGTTGAGACTGCGGTGGCGTTGTCGGGGTCGATCCAGTCGACGCGTTCAACGGTCGCCGGTGCGTCGGGTTCGGCGGCGTGGGGGTTAGTTGTTGGTGGGTGCGGCGCGGTCGGCGCTGCGAGTGCTGAGGTCGTCATGTGCGTGGGTGTCGTTCCTTGGGACGACGCGCCCGTGGGGCGGTCGGCTCAGCAACGCACGCGACGGGACGGCCGTGCGGATCCGGGTTCCGACCCGGTTCTCGAAGTGCGGCAGTCCGTGCGAACTCATGGGGATCACTATGACGACGTCCTGGTACGCCGGTCGCGGTTACAGTTGTTCTGCGCGCACAAAACCCTCCAACCCTTACCGGGCTGATCCGGACCCGAACGCATGCGCTTCATGCGGCGCGCCCATAGAGCAGCCCCCGACGGGGAGGCCGCGGAGGTTCTGCGCGTCGGACCAGTGCAGGCGCGACGGCTTGCAGCGGGACGCTCTCGCTAGCGCGTGGGACGAGGGCTGGGATGCCGCGGCGCTTGTACGCAACCCGTCACGCAACGACGTCGACCTCGAACGGGCGGCGGCCTTTGACTCCGGCTACCAGCAAGGTCGCATTGCCGATCGGCGTTTCGTCGCTGCGCTAGTGGCTGCGGTGCGCCGTCATCTTCGTAAGTGCCCCGATAACCGCGGGCGCTCGACGATCGAAGGTGCGATCTTGCGGATCAACGACCGATACGACATCGAAGCCGAGGCCACCGGGGTCTCGACAGGAGAAGGCGGCATGGTTGTCCGTAGCCTTCGGCTGAAGGGAGAGAACAGTGGCTGAGTCGTCAATCGAGTGGACGGAAATGACCTGGAACCCAACGACGGGTTGCGATCGCACGTCGCCGGGTTGCGACAACTGCTACGCGCTCACGATGGCGCGTCGCCTCAAAGCGATGGGTTCAGCGAAGTACCAGAACGACGGCGACCCTCGAACGTCTGGGCCGGGTTTCGCGCTCACGTGCCACGACGACGCCCTCGAAATTCCATCGTCCTGGCGTGACTCGAAGACCGTGTTCGTGAACTCCATGTCGGACCTCTTCCACGACGCGGTACCGGACGACTTCATCCGACGAGCGTTCGCTGTCATGGCAGCCAACGAGCGCCACACATTCCAGGTCCTCACCAAGCGTGCGAAGCGGCTTGAGAAGCTCGGCCCGACACTGCCGTGGCCGTCCAACGTTTGGATGGGCGTGTCCGTAGAGACCCAGCGTTATGCCTTCCGAACGAACGCTCTCGCCGCAACGAACGCCGCGGTTCGGTTCGTCTCCGCCGAGCCGCTCCTCGGGCCCGTAAACCTTGACCTCGCCGGCATCGACTGGCTCATCGTCGGCGGGGAGTCGGGTCCTGGCGCCCGGCCATGCCATCCCGAATGGGTGCGTTCTCTGAGGGACGACGCCAACGGCGCGGGCACCGCGTTTTTCTTCAAGCAGTGGGGCTCTTGGGCCGAAGCTGAAACCGTTGATGCGACCGAGTGGGTTGGCGTCGACGGGGACCGCTCCGCCGTTCCCGTGCCGGGAAGTCACGTCCCGATGCGTCGAGGATCAAAGAAGGCCGCGGGTCGCGAACTTGACGGCCGTACCTGGGACGAACTCCCAACGACGCGGTAACGAGGTCGCGCCGCCGCATCGAGGCGAAATCGAGGAGCCCGGCATTACCGTCGTGTAGCTGTAGAGGGCCGAGGCGGCATGACTGACTTCTTCGAATCCAAGAAAGCCGCGGCGATCTTCAAGCACGCGGTCCTCGACAAGTACGTCAATCCGTTCGTCATGAAAACCGGATCGACATCGACCGGCAAACGGGTCGGATTCGTCGACGGCTACGCCGGAGAGGGCCGCTACGCCGACGGCAAGGAAGGGTCACCAGCTCTGTTGCTCCGCAAGGCCAACGAGATGCGCGATCAACGCATCATCGAGTGCTCCTTCGTCGAAGCCGACAAAGACGCATACGCGTCACTCGAGGCGGTCATCAACAACGAAGGTGCGGGCGTAGCGGTCGAGCTGCGGCGCGGCGACATCCAAGATCACCTCGACGAGGTTCTCGAAGGCCGCAAAGGCGTGCCGCTCTTCATGTTCCTCGACCCGTACGGGCTGAGTCTTCCCTTCGACACGGTCACGAAGGTCTTCGCCCGTCCGGGTGGTCTCGGCGCACCCGCGACCGAGGTGCTCATCAACTTCACAGCGGTCGGGCTGCGCCGAATCGCCGGCATGCTCTACAGCAGCGCGGCCAACGCCGAAGCGACGCTCGCTCGAATGGACACGATGTGCGGCGGCGACTGGTGGCGGGACGAGTGGCTGAAGCACGCGCCGCTCAAAACGTCCAGCCCGGAATCGAAGCGCCACGCCGAAGAAGCAGTTGTTTCCGGGTACGCGAGGCGGCTCGCCACCAAGGCGAAAGCGGGCACGTGGATCGCCGAGGTCCAAAACCGAGCGCACCACCTACCCGTTTACTACCTCGTCTTCATCAGCCGCCATCCAGATGGGATGGCCCTGTTCGGAGAATCGCTGTCGCTCGCGTCCGAGGTGTGGCGACGCGAGATTTTCAAGATCGAACAACACGGCACGCTCTTCGACTCCGACGAGTCCTTCGCTGACGAGGAGAAGGCCCTAACGGCGGCATGGCAGGCGGAGATTGGCGCCAACGTCCAAGGGCTCCTGAAGCAGCAAGGCGCGTTTGTCATCAGCGAGCGCTACGCCGAGGTCTACGGGAGCGCCCTAGGCAAGGCACGCGAGAAGCATGTCCGAGCAGCCCTCAAGGCCCTGCTCAAGGACGACGTAATCGCCGCCGACTTGAAAGGTGATCTCTTGCCAAAGCGAATCGCACCCGGCCCGAACCTCTAGTTCGCCGACGTCGATGTAACACCCTCCTGGCATGGTGGCGTTCGTGATGACGCACCGCTGGGCCCGCTGGGGCTCCTCCGGCAGCCGACCAACCCAACACCGGGTGGTCTCCTGCACGGGAGGAAACCACAATCAAACCCATCACCCCGGAGGACTACCTCCGCTTCACTGACGGGCCCGACCACGAGCTCGTCTTCGCCCACGCCCGCCGCGTCGTCAACGCTGCTGTTCGCGGACGCCTCGAGCTTCACTACGACGCTCGTACAGTCGAACTCGACGACATCGACGGCGACATGGCCATGCGCGCGTCTGCGCTGGTAACCCGCTTCGACCCGGGCGACCCGTCATCGTCGGCATGGTCGGATTACCTCGACCCCGAGTCCGCCGACGCTTTTGACGGATGGCTCTCAGTCGACGTCGCTCGCACCCTTGTCACGCGTTGGCGTCCCGAGCGTGTCTGTCGCAGCAACGAGATCGCGCGTGCGGCCATGCGTCTCCTCGACGCCGATCCCGACAAGACCGACATCTCGACCTGGACGCCGGACACGCTGGCCGACTACCTCGCGGTCGCTAACCACCTGAACGACAGCGAGTCTGACGTCACGATCGACGCCGACGCCGACGCCGATGAGTAGACGCCCGCTCTGGACGATCGGAGACGACTGGGCCGACTTCAAGACCCTGCTGGCCGGCGAAGCATCTGGCCCGGTGTCCTTCGTCACCATCAACCGCACCATTTACGTCGTTGACGCCGCCAACGCCCGGTTCTGTCGCACGACTCACGAAGCGTGGAACACGTGGGCATCGGATGACATCTCGCGCTCCTTGCTGGACATCGTGGCGGCGACGCCCTGCGGACTCCGTATGCGGTGGGGGCGCGGCGTGGGCGAGTTCGTCTCGACCACTCCCGTCATCGCCGTCTACGCAGGCAACCTCTCTGAACTCTCCGCCGACGAGCTCCCGCTCGTCGACTGGGACGAGTGGGAACCCAGAGACCATCCTCGCGACGACTGCGGAGCGATGAACTGCGTTCGCCGTCGCGGATCGTTCTGCGACCGCCGCCCCGATGCGTAGGGCAAGGCGGACCTTCAGCTCGTGGTGGCCCCTAAGCGCGTCACACCCTCGGCGTAACTTGCCCTTTGCGCACGTGCTAACCGGCGCCGACCACACAGTCGGCATGGTTACGGACAGTGATTGCGAATCGTCGGGCTCACGAACCCGGCCTGGTTCAGTCTTTCGTCGTCAGGACACGCGCGTGACAACACAAGCACAAGACAATTCATCGGCCGCATCGCATCCGATCGGAGCGAGGCGTTCTACGATCAACACTCGGGTGGACGCACCACCCAAGCTGTTCGAGGACACAAATGACGGAGTGGGAGTGACCGGGTTTCGCGACATCAAGCCGCAAACCGAAGTGTCGTCGCTCAACCGTGACGTTGCCCACGTCACGGGTACGTTCTCCATCGAGCAGGTCGCCCCTGTCGTGGGCATGTCGCCGATCTTCATCAAGAAAGCGACGGGCCGGAAGGAGTTCCTGACCGCCGCCGACGTCATTGTGCTCCTCGACCAGGACGCGTACCGCGAGACATTCGTTCGTCGCAGCCAGGTCATCGACTACCTCGAGCGTTCGTCACAAAAAACGAAGCCGGAAACGATCAGTGCGCCAACACCGGACGGGTTCGACCTGCGTCTCGGCAACGCGCTCGATCTCATCGAGCAGGTCCCCGACGCGTCAGTGCAGTGTGTTGTGACGTCGACGCCGTACTGGGGCATGCGGATCTACGAGGGGACAACCTCGATCGGTTGGGCCGACGGGGAGGTGTGCCCCTACGGGCACGAGCAGACCCCCGAGGGGTTCCTTCGGCACACCACCGAGATGCTGCTCGCCATCAGCCGCGTTGTGTCTGACGATGGCTCCATTTGGTGGAACCTTATGGACACCTTCAACACCCGCACCCAGATTCGCAGCAGCGCCGCCGAGGCGTTGCGCGCGATGGAGGGCAAAGACGAACGTGGATGGACCGATCACGCGTTCCGGCGTTACAGCGCCGGCCATTCGTATCTGAAGGACGGCGAGCAGTGCCTCATCCCATCGCTCGTCGCCGAACGCGCCAGCCGGATCGGCCTGTACGCGAAGACGATGATCACGTGGGCGAAGCGTTCAAGTCTTCCCGAGCCGCAGCATTCGCGGGTGAGCCGCAACCTCGAATACGTGTTGCACCTGACGCGCACCCGGACGCCGAAGTTCGCGCGCGACCCGTACCTCACCGCGCCGCCCGAGTTCGGTGGCCGGAACAACGGATGGGAGTCCGAGAAGCTGTCCGACGTGTGGGTGCTCAACACCTCGGTAGGTGGCGGCGGTCACGGCGCGCAGTTCCCGACAGCGCTTCCCGGTCGTTGCATCGCACTGTCGACCGATCCGGGCGACCTCGTGCTCGACCCGTTCGTGGGGTCAGGGAACTCGGGTGTCGCCGCGCTCGCTCATGGCTGCAACTTCATCGGTTTCGACGTGGCGCAGGACTACATCGCAGTCGCGAAAGAGAAGATCTCCAAGTACGTCGAACGCGCCGACGACGCCGACGGTTCTTAGCTCGTCGTTGCGGCCAGCAGACCGCCCGAAACGAACGACCCAAGCGTGTCGGGCAGGCCAACGACCGACATTGATCCCAGCAGAATCGACATCTGAGCCCACGCCGCATCGCTGACGCTTGTGGCGGTGACTATCTCCTGCGGTCCGACGATGAAGGACCAAACTTCGGGTGCGACGGCAAGGCGCGCGTCGAGGGCGTACGACGCGATTTGGTGGAAGCCGCCGCGCGCGACGTATGTGGGTTCTTCGCTCCACTTGCACTCAAGCAGCAGCGCGCGTTCGTCACGGCGCACGATCGCGACGTCGGCGCCGAGCGGCGAGTCTTGGAAAGCGACATGACGAACCGCGTCCCGATAAGGGCCGCGCGGCAGGTGGTAGAAGCTGCGGGCGCCACGGGCCTCGAACCAGATGTCCCACGTTTCGTCCTGCTTGGTCGCGACTACCTGCGGCCCTGACCGACTCAGCTTCTGGATCGGCGCGCGCCACCGCAGCTTGAACCCGAGGTCGGAAAAGCTGCGCAGGACCTCGCCCAAAACTGCGAGGTGGAACAGCCGGTCTTGGGCCGCGGGGTCAGGTTGAATGAGCTCAAACGCCAGGAACCGAACGTCGGTCTCGGCGCGGGCCAGCAAACCGGCGATCTCCGCCACGACGTGCCACGGATATCCCGACGACGCGAGGCCGCGAAGGTCGAGTCGGTCAGGTCGAGCCGGTGTCGTATCTCCAAGGCGTGTGGTGGCGACCTCGCTCAGCACGCCAACCGCCGGCGTAGTGGCCGCCCAGAGGTCCGGTGCGACGGCCTGCACGTCCTTCGCCCGATCGTTCAGGCGGGCGGCGACCCATGCGAGCGCGGTGAGCGCAACCACATCGACTTCGCGTTCGCGCTCACGGGTGTGGAAAGCACGAGGTGGCCACCCGAACTCTCGGGCCGTGGCGGACCAGTCCGTGCCGCCGGACGGCACCAGAGCAACCTCGCGCCGCGTCGCCTGCACCACCGGCAGATAGGCATCCCAACTGGCTGCGGTGGCCGGCAGGCGCTCCAGTAGCGGAGCGAGGCGTCCCACCAGGACGCGACTAGCGCGTCGCCGCACATCGGCCCGAGTCCACTCCTCGTCGTCGACGCCACTCGAGCTCGTCGCAGCGAGCGCCTCGTAAACGTCGCCGTCGCCGCCCCACGTGCCCAGAATTGGTGCCAAACAGTCGTGCGGCAGCTCGAGCACAGATCAGCCCACGATGTTTCGTTGCGCGTTGATCCAAACCCAGTCGATGTCGTCGATGTCGCACTCTTCTTCGGCGGCACGCTCCTGCAACGACACCCAAGCGTTCTCGTCATACGTTGCGAGGTACTTACCGACGCTGGCGACGTACGCCTCCGCGAGCAGAGCGGAGCTGAAGGTCGCCTGGTCGACGTAGCGGGCCATGCGAAGAAACACGGCCGGTCCAAGCGTCGTTTCGTCCGCCCGCAGGTGCGCCCGGTAGAGCGCCGCGATTGCCGCCGCGTTCTCGTTCGCCAAATCGGGTTCGACGTTGCCCAACAGCGTCTCGAACTGCCCACCGTCGATGGGCGCGATCGGCACCAGCATGAAACGCCGCGACAGCGCGACGCCAAGCCGGAACACGCGCCCAGCATCCTGCGGGTTGTACGTGCCCAGCAGACGCCACGACGTACCCGCGTCGTATCTCGTCGCGACACCCTCCTTCGTCGGCGCCGACGCCGCCGAATCGGGAACCGACGACCAGCCCAGCTCGACCGGCGCGCCCGCGTGCGCCGCAGTGCGGCCAACCTCAGCGTCCTGTTGAGACAGCCAAGTCAGCAGCGGCCCCATGATCTTGTCCATGTCGGCCCGGTTGATCTCGTCGAGTACGAGCCACCGATTCTCCGACAGACAGTTCAACAACACACCGGGCGCCCACAGCAACGCGCCCTTCGGATCAGGCGCGAGGCCACCCACCAGCCGAAACGAGTTCCAACTCTCATCCGGCGTCGCCCACAACGGCTTGGGATCCGTACCAGCGGGGAAGCCGAAGCTCGTCGGGTCGGCCGCGACTTGTCCGGTGACCCATTTCACGAGCGTGCCTTTGCCCGTGCCCGGCGGGCCGACCAGTAACACGCACGGGAAGCGTTCCACGCAACGCCGCAAGAGTCGCTCCGTGCGCTCGTCGATCGCCATCGGCACGTCGGACTGAACGGCGCTGGTCCCGACACTCGTCGTGACAACCGCGCTCGGCCTCAAATCAGCCGGCAACTCCTCATCGACCCAACTCGGCGCGCTCAACAACGGCTCGCCAAGGGACGCGGTCGTGGTCACCAGGGCAAGGTCAGCAGGGCTTATCGACAAGAACGCGAGCAGCTCCTGCTCCGCATCAGCCCAAGTGTCCGTCGCCGCAAACTCATGGTCCCGCAGCGCGAAACAGATCAGCGCTTCCTTCGACGGCAAATCCTTGTTGGCGCCGCTCACTGCGTTCGCGAGACGTTGCGCAGCGTCCGCCCGCAACCCATTCTTGATGTGGTCCTGGTGGAACAAGGACGACGCGATGCTCGTCTTCCGGCCCGACGTCTGATTCCACACGGTGCTTTGCCCCGAACTCGCAACCTTGCGCCACGACCACCGAAACGGGCTGAGCCGCCCATTCGGCATCCCCGGGAAAAGCGTGAACACCTCCGCGACCGCCTTGTCGGTGTCAGCAATCACGGCGCCGGTGACTCCTTGAGCCTCCATCCGCTTCGCCGCAAGGTACGAGTCGAACGCCGAGACCACCGCCGGCGGATACTGCAACGGCTTCAGACTCTCGAGCGCCGCCACCATCGCGGCTTGACCGATTCGCATCGTTGTAGTTCCCCTCGCCCGAGCGTTCGCGGTCGAGCGTAACTGGATGTTGCGGAACCACGACCGGTCCAACACCAGCGCACTTGCGTGATCGACATGACGAGGCCGCTGCGGCCCCGGCTCTATCGGGGCAGGCGGCAGTGCCGGGTAGCAACCAGCCCAGCATGGAACCCGCCGCCGTCGTGGCAGCGGAACAAGAAAGGCAGGTGTCGAACAGGCACGCCGGAACGACACATTCGCCGCTGCCAAGCCACGCGTTTGGCGAGTTCGACGAGCGACCTACACAGCTCAGGATCCGCGTTCACCTACCTGTATCTACGCCCGACTCCGCCAGGGATTACATAGAAATCTCGACCTTTGCGTGTCACACCGCTCCGGCATCCTGCAGCGAGTGATCACACAGAGGTCCGCCTACCCGCTTCCCGCAGGAGGCAAGAGCCACCACCGCGTTTCGCGGGGCTGGCAACAAAACTTCGCATCGACACCCGACAAGCGCGTTGCGATCATCGAAGCGGCCACCGGCAATCTGATCGCGGATGACCGGCCTATCAAGACGAACTGGGCCACACCGGGCTTCAGCGCGTTCCTCGACGCCGACGGCAACATCAACGACAGTCTCGAACGAGAATGGGCTGCTATCGAGCGCACCGTTCTCAACGAAATCCGCGGCATCGGCCCCGCAAGGTGTAGCCCCGCCCAGGCTGGCGCCGTAATCAATCTGGTTGCTGTGCACCTCGTCCGGAGCGACGCATACGAGGTTGTCCACCGCAGGGTCGCTGGGGAGGCGGAAGACGATGTGGCCCAGGACATCGAGAACGACGCCGAGGCGATCGCCATCTTCACCCGCGATAAAGGACGGGCGCCGGACGCAGGCGAGCTGAACGGCATGGTGCGCGCGTCCATGCAGCGAGTGGTTCAGTCCCGCGAACTGCTGATCGAGAGCCAGATTCGGCAACACAACGGGATTGTCGAACAACTTCGCCGCTACTTCGTGCAGGTCATCACTACTGGACCGGGCCAGCCTGGCTTCGCGATCGGAGACATCCCCGCCGTCCACGCGAACACTAGAACCGGCCAGTTCGGATTTCGCGACCGTCTCGCCGTAGGCGACGCCAACCTCGTAATGGCACCGCTCAACCGTCATACGGCCGTCTTCCTTTCGGCGCAGAACCTCCCACCGCAAACGTTGCGGAAGAAGTGGCAAGTACAAACGATCAACGCAGCCACGGTGCGAGCCGCACTCAGCGAGGTGGCCTGCCACCCCGATGACGCACTCGAGCTACGCCGAGTGGCTCGGGACCCCCGCCGGTTCCCGCTCTCCAAACTCATGGACAGATGACCCAGACCGGAGGCCAAAACGCGTTGCCCTCTCAAACGGCAAGCGAGACCATTCTGTGATGCGAACCGGCACCGCGCGCCTTCCCCAATCCGAGCGCGACCAGATGCGCCTCACGCAGAGCCACGCGTTCGACCACTTCCTCTACGACGACTGCGATGGAACGTTCCCGACGAGGCTCTCGCGGAAACGGCTGCGTTGCCCGATCTGCCTGCGGATGCGGGACCTCTCCGAGATGACGCTCGATCATGTCCCACAGGCGGCCGAGCAGTCTCGGCTCGGCGTACCTTGGGCAACCGCGCTCACCTGCGACTGCAATAACTCGGCGGGTCGGACGTTCGAGTCCGACGCCGCGGCGATCGCTCGCTCGGGCATCTTCGACAACGGCGTTTGTCCCGTGCACGGCGATGCGGCCGCAACCGGCCGTTTCGACCACGACTTCATGGACCAAGTCGTGCCCACGACGCTGTCCGACCTCAAGAGCGCCTACCTCATGGCATTCCTGGTGCTCGGCTACTCGTGGTGCACCGCATCCCGGTTAGCGCCGGTTCGTAAAGCGATCCAGTCCGGAACGCCCGCACCCACCTCGGACGCACTGGTCAGTTGTGGCCTGGCCTCACCGACGCTCCACCCGCGGACGGTCATTGAAGTACTCGCACCCTCACCACTGGTCCTCGTCGTTGGCGAAGCACGCCGAGTCACCGTCGCCTTACCGACAGATCACACCGCCGACGTGGACGCGGCGTGCCGAGCCGCATCTGGATCGACGATTACGTCGCGGCTTCATCGTTGGCCGCTCACGGTCAAAGAGACGGCCAAGGCCCACGGACTCGATTCGGAGTTCCGCAAACCGGAGGCTGCTTGGGATGAGGGAATGCTGTTTCACCTGGACCGACGGTGCACCAATGACCACTCGACGACGATCAGCCGCCGGCGTGATGGTGTTCGTGCTGTGTATCGCTCGCTCGCGAACGGTTAGGCGACGTGCCTGGGCTGCACCACGAGGTGCGTAATGCGGCTTCGGCTATCGGAATCCCCTTAGAACTGGGTCGAGCAGTGCCCTGGCTGTCGCCGCGAGGGCATCTTGACGATGCAGTCACCGAGAACGCACCCGCCGAGGTGGTTGCAGCGCTCGGGGCCATCCATGCGGCACTTGGCGGTGACGCCGGGTTACTCGCCGCAAAGCGGGGTGGCCGACCGATCCCAGACCTCGTCCACGCCCAAACGGGCCAGATCGTTGAAGTCGACGAGGTCCAACATTTCACCACCGCTCGGGCGGTCACGCTCTCGATGTACCCCGTAAACGCCACCGTTGCGTATGACGTCGGCGCCTACCGTGACCTCATCGAGCACTGGCGATACAAGGCAGACCGCGCATTCGCACACAAAGTGTCGACTGACTTTCCGAACCGCGGCGGTCGCCAAGCTCAGCGTGCGTACAACGACGCCCTTCGCGACCTCCTCGCCCCCGTTTTCACCGGATACCCGCTCGTCCGAGTGGCTGTTCCCGACCGAACAATCCCCGCCGCGGACGCTGCGCTCATCGCCCTCTCAACGGGCTGAGACCAATTCGGCATTCGAGTATCCTCGAACGTCGACGGCGATCGAAGCGCCTCGACCGATGGACTTCGCCGACTCCCCCGGTTCGAAACTTCCTTGGATCGAGTGAAGCGCCCGGGGGCAAACCTCCTGCCCTCAGTCGAGACTCGCCATAACCGTGCCTAACGACTTCGCTCCCGTGACGGCGTCCGACTGCGGCCCTGCGCGGGTAGTCTCTGTCGTGAAGGGGAGTAGCCCCCTCATCGGTCGATCGACACACTGGCTCGAAAATGGCCCGGTCGGCCGGGTCCACCGCAAGGTGGGCGGGCGAGACCTTCGACAGGTACACGACAACGTGTGCCGAGTCGAAGGCATGTCCGTATGCGTGCACCGAAGCTCGGCACCAGGAGCAGGAGCACTCGACAATGGACGCACTTCTCATCAGCACCGCAGTGATCTTCATCGCGGAACTCGGCGACAAAAGCCAGCTCATGGCGCTGACCTTCGCCACGCGATTCAAAACGGTTCCCGTTCTGGTCGGGATCACCGTTGCCACTGCACTTGTCCACGCCGTATCCGTGGTCATAGGCGCCGCGCTCGGTGCGACAATTCCTACGCGCCCGATCACGATCGTTGCTGCGGTCGCGTTCGTCGTGTTCGGTCTCTGGACACTTCGCGGTGACAAACTCACTGAAGAGGACAAAGCGCGCGCCGACGCGATCTCCAACAAGAACGCGATCATCGCGGTCGGCACCGTGTTCTTTCTGGCCGAGCTCGGCGACAAGACCATGCTCGCAACGATCACACTTGCCACAAAGCAAGGGCTATTCGGGACTTGGGTGGGGTCGACACTCGGGATGGTCGCCGCCGACGCAGTCGCGATCATTGTCGGCCGGGCGCTCGGAGCGCGGCTTCCCGAACGCGCGATCAAGATCGGCGCCTCGCTCGCGTTCTTCGCTTTCGCTGCGGTCCTGTTCGTTGAAGCCATGTAGCAAAGCGGACAGAGATCCGATGACAACTTCGGTGGCCGAACTCTCGGGACACCTACTTGGCCGAACCGCGAAACCGCTGGTGGCCGGGGCACGCTAGTGACAGAAAGGCTGGCCCCCTACACCACTTTGCATCCGATCGCGCAAGTCGCTGGGCACCTGAAGATCTCAGGCGGCCAGGTTGGCCGAACCGACGATGCCTTGGTCGTCGTCTGCCACGGTGACAGCAAAGTTGGCCCCCTAACTCATCGGGTTTCCGGCTGCGCCCGATGTTTCAAGCGTTCCCAAATGAAGCCAGCAAGCCAGAATGCGACCGTGCACGCAGAAAGCAGCGGTGTGGCCCAGCGATGGGCGAGCGCTCGGCCGATGAATGCACTGCGCGGAATCACGAGCGCGGCCTTACCGCGGAGGCGCTCATTGGAGACGGCGAAGAAGTTGTCAGGCTCCGGCCCATTGGCCGTGTAGGCCTGGGCTTTGAGTCCGACACCGACCGATTCGACGACTCGTTGCACGGCCATCCCCGGACTCCGGGACGGGCCGACGAACACGATGACGTCGCCTTTGTGGATTTGGTCTATCGACGCGTGGCGAAACACGACAAGTGATCCGTTCGGAACTTGCGGTGCAAGCTTGTCCGACCCCATGACCTGGATTCGGTAGCCACCGCCGAGGACCGCCATCACTGCGGCGGTCAGGCACCAGCTCAGAGCTGTGCCTGACCACCGGGCCCAATCCGCCCAACGTTTGGGGTCGCGCATTCGCCCCCTAGATCGGGCTTGCGTCGGAGCCCGTGAAGAACACTTCGAACGGCACCGTATCGGTCTGGCGTACCGACCGTTGGGCTTCACTCAGCGCTGGATTGAGGCCGATCTTGAAGTAGAGCTTGCAGGCGTTGCCCGCAGGCAGGCTCGACACCAGGAGGTGGGTCGTGTTCTGGTTGAGATTGGTTGCGGCGTTGCAGCTGTTGCTGGCGCCGCTGATCGGCACGACGTCGAGCCTCAGGTCGCTGCCGACGATCTCGCCGGGATCCAGAGAGGCGCAAGTGGCATCGCCACCCGCGGCCTCGCCAGAGGCGCACGCGCCGGTCTCCTTCGAGGCGAGCAGTTGGGTGTAACTCGTGGAAATGTCGACCGGCTGCAGACCAAGATTCTTGAGGCACAGATCATCGGGTTGACTGATTTTGGTGCCGTCGACCGGGATGGCTCCTGTCTGGAGGAACGGCCGGATCGAGTCGCTGTACGCGGCTGGATCGGTCGGACACGCGCCGTTGGCGGTGACATACGCAGCGCCGATGTCGTGCGCTGGTGGCGTGTAGGTGCCCGAAGACACGGTGGCCGGCGACGAACTGATCGTGTCCTGTGTCAGCGCGACGACGTTCCCTGCGGACAGCATGGCTAGAGCGGTGCCAACGAGTAGCACTTGCGAACGGATTCGCATCGCATCCCTCCCCCGAGTAGTTGCGTTATGTGCAACGCAGTGTACGACAACGTCGCCTGATTGTGGCGTGGCATGCGTCACATGCGGTTTTCTGGCGGCTGAGACGCGGTAAACAATTCAAGTGACGAACCGACCGCTTTCCGCTGTCGTGCTCGCGGCCGGTGAAGGCACTCGCATGATGTCGGCCCGGCCCAAGCCGCTGCACCGCCTGTGCGGTCGCCCGATGGTCCTGCACGTCATCGACGCGTTGGCCGAACTGCACGTCGAGCGCATCGTGATCGTGGTCGGCCACGGCGCCGAGCGCGTCGTCAAGACCGTCACCGAGGACGCGCCCGAGGGCGTCAAGATCGACTTCGTCGAGCAGTCGGTGCAGCGCGGCACCGGTGATGCGGTCTCGGTCGGTATCACCGCCCTGCCCGATGCTGACGACGAGGACGGCGACGTCATCGTCATGCCGGGCGACACGCCGCTGCTGCGCCCCGCCACGATCGCG
>JBEHXL010000006.1:0-179519 GCA_048498715.1 Actinomycetota bacterium
TTGCGTTCTCCTTCCCCCCTTCCCCCCCCCCCCCCCCCCCCCCACACCCGCACAGAAGCACTACTCGCCCGTCGTCGGATCGATGACGGTGGCGACGAGGTTCACCGAGTCGACGGGGAAGCCGCCGCAGTCGGCGTGCTCGCGCACGGCCGCCTCGTCGTCGGCGATGTACACGCAGTACAGCTTGTCGGTGGCGACGTAACTCTCGAGCCACTTGGCCCGACCGGCCATGTCGCTCAGGACCTGGTTCGACTTGGCGGAAATGGTGTGGAGCTCATCGCTGCTCAGCTTGTGTGCTCCGGGAAGGGTGCGCTCGATAACGAACTTCGGCATGGTGGTGATCCCCCTGTGCTCTCTGCGGCCTTGTTGCCGGTAAGAGTCACGGTACGGATCGCCCGTTCGGGGCACATCGGCAGAAGTATGTAATCGACCTATGTAGCGAGACCGCTCTCGTATGCATAAGCCGTCGCGGCGGCCCGGTTCGAGACGTCGAGCTTCGTGAAGATGTTGGCGACGTGTCGCGCCACGGTCTTCTCGCTCAGATACAGCGCTTCGGCGATCTCACGATTCGTCTGGCCGGACGCGACGAGACGTAGAACCTCCACCTCGCGTTCGGAGAGCGGCGTCTCGACCTTGGCGTCCGCGAAGGACAACACGCCGAGTTTTGCCATGCCGGCCCGTGTCGCGCTGCGCTCGCGCTCAGCGCCCTCGTGATCGCCGAGCGCGTCGTACGCATCGGCAAGTAGGAGACGGGTACGACCGCACTCGTAGGGCGCCTCGAGTTCCTGCCACAACGCCATTCCGGCACGCAGGGCGCCCATCGCGACCACCGCATGACCTTCCGCCAGGGCGACGGCGCCTTCGGCCCGGTGTGCTTGCGCCCGCAGGCCGGTGCTCCCGAACGCCGTCGCAATCTCGGTCAGCTCGTCAGCGGCAGCACGGGCAAGAGCAGGGTCCTGGGCGGCGAGCGCCGCCTCGACCTGTGCGGCGAGCAGGGGCGCCCGGGACAGCCGGTTGTCACCGGCCGCGACGAGCGCCGTGGCCAAGGCCGACTTCGCCGCGTCACCACGGCCCTGCGCAACTCGCAGGAGCGCGAGACCCGGCTGGGGATCGCGTCCCGCCTCGTGGGCCCGCCCATAGGCCTCTTCGGCGCCGCCGAGGTCACCGCGGCGACGGCGGATCTCCCCGATCTCGTAGAAACCGTCGGCCATGGCAAAGACGTCGATGTTCGCCATGTCCTTACATGCTGCGAGCGCCTCGGCTTCGGCCTCGGCCCACTCCCCGCGCACGCGTAACACCTCGGCGCGATGCACTCGACAGATGCCGGGGTAGAGCGACGCGACCGGCAATGGGTCACACCACTTCGTCGTCGCGGCGGTCCATTCGGTGGCGCGCTGCATGTCCACCAACTCGTGGCACGCGTCGAGCAGCCCGCAGTAGATCGCGCCCGTCCACATGGGCTTGAGCTCGTCCGACAGGGCGGCGACCATCGCCTCGTCGAGCAGCGCCAAGCCTTCGGCGGCGCGCGCCGACTTGATGAGGATGCGTCCTTCGAACAGCAGGCTCAAGGCGACGAGGGTTTCGTCGGCGAAGCGCTTGCCGAGGTCGCGCATCCGATGCGCCATCGCCAGCGCCTCGTCCGGCGCGCTGTCCATCAAGGCCGCGATTTGCAGGAACAGCGGATAGCCGTGCTCGGGGCCCTCGTCGGCATCGTCGAGCATGCGCTTGGATCGGGAAAGCCAACCGTCGGCGTGGCGAGGTTCGCCCCCGACTCGGTAGTAGATCGCCAGGAAGAACGCAGACAGCGCCGCAGCCCCGCTCTCGCCGGCCTCGCTGTGAAGCCGGAACGCCTCGGCGCAACAGCGCAAGACCTCGTCCGGCTTACCCAGCCAGTGAGCGCACTCGCCGAGGGCGTCGTAGTCGGCGCCCGTCAAAGAATCGCAACCCTGAAACGCGTCGTACGCGCCCTGCCAATCCCGTCGCCCGAAGGCGGCGTGCGCATGATCCCGCGTTTCCATTAAGGGGCATTATTCCGCGGTTGTGCGAAGCTAGGCGCTCGATGGCCGATTCCTTTGCGACCCGCTTCGAGGCAGTACGTACGTCGATCGGACCGCTGGTGTGGGGTCTCGATCCATCGGGCCAACTGCTCGAGCAATGGGGCCTCGGGGATACTCCTGACGGCCTCGACCGATTCGCCGATATCTGCCTCAACGCGGCGGATGGAGCGATCGGCATCATCAAGCCACAGTCCGCGTTCTACGAACGCCACGGTTGGCGGGGTTTCCAGACGCTGCAACGACTCGTGTCCGAGGCACGCGCCGCCGGCCTGCTCGTCATCCTCGACGCCAAGCGCGGCGACGTCGGCTCGACGAACGACGCGTACGCCGAGGCATTCCTCGGTGCGGACGCCCCCATGGCCGCCGACGCGCTGACCGTCAACCCGTATCTCGGCTTTGCGGCAATGGGCAGCTTCATCGAGCGCGCCCACGAGAGCGGCAGTGCGCTGATCGTCGTGACGCGCTCGTCGAACCCCGAAGGCCGCCGCATCCAGTCCGCGACCAATGACGACGGGACTGTCGAGGCGGGCCTGCTCCGTGAGATCGGCGAGGTCAACGCCCGACTCGCCCCCGGTGAGATCGGACCGATCGGTGCCGTCATCGGACCGACGCACATGAAACCCGCGCTCGACCTTGCGTCGCCGAACGCGTTGTACCTCGCTCCCGGACTCGGTGCGCAAGGCGCGACACCCGACGACATCGCCGAGGTCTTCGCGGCATGCCGCGATCGCGTGATGCCCTCGGCGTCGCGCGCCCTGCTCAGCGGCCCTGACGTAGGCCAGTTGCAGGACGCCCTGCATGCCATGGGCCTACGCATCCGCGACGCCCTCGCTTCTTAACGCCGTACGCGCGCGCCATGCGCGACCTACGTCTCCTGCGGCGAAAGTCCCACCGTTCGCCTCTAAGTCCCGGTCCGCCGTTGCTGGCTTCATGGCGCCATGCAGAAAAAGGGTCGAACCGAACGAGTCCATCGAATTGGCGTCATTTGTGCTGCGGTTGGGGTGCTGTTGGCTTCGGCCGCGATGCTCCTGCCGGCGAACGCCACCACGGGTAATCAGTTCCAGGGCTGGTGCGTCGGCACCGTGAGCGCCGGCACGTGTGTGCTCGACGAGCCCGAGGGTCAGGACCCCTCGACCCAGGGCACGGTCACGTACGTACGCGTCGGCAACGTGATGACGTACACGATCCTCTCCGACGACAACATCACCGACGTGCAGATCTGCATGCAGACGAGCGGCCCCTTCGAGCAGGCCGCCAACGCGTGCGCCGGTGTGCACGGCTTCCACGTTGCGTACACGAACGTGTTGAACGTCTACACGGTGGACATCGCCTCGGCCGGGCTCGCCGATGCCGATCCGCTGTGGTGGACACTGCACGTCGTCGCCGGCGGACGCACGCTGCAGGTGATGCCGAAGGAATTCCAGGTCCCGACGACGACCACCCTCGCACCGACCACCACCACGATTCCGGAGACAACCACGACGGTCCCCGAGACCACGACGACGGTCCCCGAGACCACGACGACGGTGCCCGAGACCACGACGACGACCGAGCAGGTGACCACCACCACGGTGCCGGTCACGACGACGATCCCGCCCACCACCACCACCGTGCCGCCGACCACGACGACTGTCCCCCCGACCACCACGACGGTCCCGGCCACGACAACGACGACCGATCCCGGCGTGACCACGACGACGGTGCCGGCGACCACGACCACCATCGTGAACGAGACGACCACGACGGTGCCGGAGACGACCACGACGACCGAAGGCGTCACGACGACCACGGTCCCGTCGACGACGACGTCGGTCCTCGGTGAGCAAGTGGAGAACACCACGACGACGGTCGGCTCGCAGGTCCTCGGCGAAACGCTGGCCCGCACCGGCGGCCCCCGGGCCATCACCGGTCTCACGGGTCTCGCCCTCATCCTGCTCGGCGCCGTGATCATCGGCCTCACTCGTTACGAGCAGCCGCTCAGTCTCGACTGACGACAACGAGGTCCCGCCTCTGGTCGCGGCCCCTGACGGCAAACGTCGGGCGGCCGCGACCGGCTGTCTATCGGCGACACCACCGGGGAACGGTTAACGGCATGCGATTGCCGTTTTCTGACCCCTGGTCACCCGTCGAGATTCATCAGCGCATCGAGGCGCCCCGCGACGACGTCTTCAACCTTCTCAGTGATCCGGAGACGTATCCGCAATGGCTCGTGGGCGCCCAGCGCATCCGTGGCGTGGATGACCACTTCCCGGAGCCCGGGGCGAAGTTCGACCACTCGGTCGGCCCGACGACCGCAACGACGGTCGACGACGAGACCGCGGTGATCGAGTCCCACGGACACCGCCAGCTCGTGCTCGAGGTGCACGTCGGCCCCGTCACCGGCGAGGTGGAGTTCGATCTGCGCAAACGAGGCGACGCGACCGAGGTCGTCATGCGGGAACGCCCCGTCGGTCCCGCCCTTCTCCTGACACCGTTCCTGCGACCGGCGCTGGCGCTGCGGAATCGCAAATCGCTGCAGCAACTTGCCCAAATCGCTCAGCGCAAAGCGGCCTAGGCAGGACGACCCCCAACAGAAGCCCAATTCGGGCATTCAGGGCGGCCGAAAGAGCCGCTTTGTTTCACACTCGTCCCATGGCCGCCGATGGGAAGACGTGAGCACGCCCACGCTCTCCGGCGCGCCTGTCAACGGGCGCGATAACTACCTCAAGGGGTCCGGTCGCGGCCCCGTTTGGGGTGAGCCCGACGAGATGGCCGTGCGCATCGCTGCCCTCATTCGTGTTGCCCTGGCGATCGGCGTCGGGGCGGCGGGCTCGTTTTTGCCGCAGAAGAGCATCGAGAGCCCGGGCCTGTTCCTGCTCGTCTCGCTGGTGTGGGTCCCCTGGTCCACCGCCGTCTTCCTCGCCACCGACCGAAGCGAGAGCCGCTTCGCGCTCGTGGGCGGCCCCCTCAGCGACGTGCTGGTCCTGTTTGCCTTCGAATGGTTCACACCGTCGCTCGGCAACGGCGCGTTGTTCGCCGCGGCCGCCGTGGTCGCGTTCGCCACCTACACGTGTGGTCGACGGGTGGGCTCATTCATCGCGTGTACCGCACTGATCTGTCACTCGATCGCCCAGTTCCATCTCCCGGCGGCGGAACGGTCGAATTCGCTCGTCGTGATGTTCGTGGCCGTCTCGCTGCTCGGCATCATCGGCCTCGTCAACCGCACGACATCGCTGCAACGCTCGACCGCGGAACGGTCGACGAACCTGCAGAACACGTCCGACGCGATCCTTTCCCGCGTCGCCGACGCGGTGATCCTCACTGACGATTCCGGCCACCTGTTGCAGTGCAACCGGTCGGCCGAACAGATCATCGGCACGACGTCGGAGCACGCTTCGGGTCGCGCCTGCGCCGACATGCTCGGGCTGCATCGCGGCGAAGCTGCACTCGATTGCTCGAAGGGCTGCCAGTTACTGCAAGCCAATGCATCCGCGCGTGAAGCGGCGCTCGGTCAAGAGGTCTGGCGGCTCGTCGAAAACCGTCGCCAACCGCTACTCGCCAACGCCGAGGCCGTTACCGACTCTGAGGGCAACGTGATCGAGGTCGTGCACTCACTGCGCGACATCACCCGCATCAAGGAAGCCGACGAGGCCAAGACGCTGTTCCTCGCCACGACGTCACACGAGCTGAAGACGCCGCTCGTCGTCATCACCGGCTTCGCCGAACTCCTCATGACGACCGACCTCGATGGAACCGCACAACGTCAGGCAGTCGAGGCGATCCACGGTCGCTCCGTCGAGTTGTCCCGCATCGTGGAGCGGCTACTGCTCTCGAGCCAGATCGAGTCGGGGCAAAAGACTGTCTCCCTCGGCGCCACCGAGATCGCCCCCCTGGTGCGCGAGCGGGCCGCGTCGATCGAAAGCTCGACGGGTCGCACCATCTCGACGCAGATCTCCATCGACGTGCCGACGGTACTCACCGACGCGCGGGCGCTCACGACCGTCATCGACCATCTGCTCGAGAACGCGGTGAAGTACTCACCGGGTGGCGAAACCGTGAACCTCGGCGTGAGCTTCGACGAGAAGGCCGTGCGTGTCGAAGTCTCCGATCACGGCATCGGCATGGACCCCGAACAGGTCGCCCACTGCTTCGACAAGTTCTGGCAGGGCGAGACGACCGACGTGCGCCGCTTCGGCGGCACCGGCATCGGGTTGTTCATCGTGCAATCGCTCGTCGAAGCGATCGGCGGTCGAATCGAAGTCGACAGCCAGGTCGGCGTCGGGACGCGCTTTCGCGTTGCGTTGCCGCGGTTCGTGCCCACGCCCAGCACTCCGACGGAACCGCCGCGACCGGCCGGCGCCGGTGAGCGGTCGATGGTGCGCGAGTTCATGAAACAGATCGGTGTTCCCGAGAGGAGTGCGCAATGACGGTGGCGTTGGGAGTTGCCAATCTCATTCTCGGGGCCGTCTACACCGGCTACGGCATCATCACGCTGATCGAACTCGGTCGGGAATCGAGGACCAAAGGGTTCTCACACTTCGGGTGGGCGTGGGTCGCTATGGCGTTCACGTGCGGCCCACACCACCTCGAACATGGCGTCCATCTTCTGGTCGTCGGCCGACCTGCCGGCGCGCTGGACCTCGCCGCAGTGTTGATTGGCTTCCCGTTCGGCGTCGTCTGGTTCCTGTTGCGCGTCGAAGCGCTCCTGGGAGGACGCGGTGACCGGTTCATCAGCGGTACGCCCAAGTGGGTCGCCGCGTTGCCGATCCTGGGCGTGGTCTACGTGCTCGCGTTCGCGCTCGACGTCGGCTTCATCGTGCGTCACGGGGCCGACTTCGGTCCTCGCATGACGCCGAACCTGTTGCTGCTCGGCTTCTACGGCGTCGTCGGTTACTACATGCTGCGGACACAGCTGGCCAACCGCGTGCCACTCGGCGGCTGGTCCGTGTCGGGCCTGTCACTGACGGCCGTGTTCCCGACGTGCGGTCTCATGCACGCGACCTTCGCCGCGTACGCCGCCGTTGGGCACTATGACGTAGACGTGCACGGACTCACCATCGACTGGCTCGCCGTGCCGGCCGCGCTCTACTTCGTGTGGGTCGTCCGCATGCTCGCCATCGGCGCCATGTCCGAATGGAACGACGGTTCGACGGGAGTCAACCGTGAAGTACTGGCGGTGACGTGATCGGCACCCTGATCGTGGACGATCAGACCGACGTCCGTCTTCTGCTGCGCATGATCATCGAACGCAGTGGCGACCTGTTCGTGACGGGCGAGGCCGCGAGCGGTTCCGAAGCCATCGAACACGTCGAGGCCGAAAACCCGTCGGTCATCATCCTCGACATGATGATGCCGGGCATGAACGGGGTAGAGACCGCCGCGGCAATCCGGGCGGAGCGGCCCGACCAGGCGATCATCTTGTGCACCGCCTACCTCGACGCCGACGTCATCGAACGGGCGCTCGCGGTCGGCATCCGTCAGTGCATCAGCAAGAACGAGCTGTGGTCCTTGCCGCAGTTGATTCGCGACGTCGCTGCGGCCGCCTGATCGTTCTAGGGTCCTCGACATGAGTGTCGTGAAGATCAACGCCGTGGAAGTGCCTGCCGATCGGGCCGGTGAGTTCGAACAGCGTTTCGCGTCGCGCGCCGGCGCCGTCGAGAACAGCGAAGGGTTCGAGGCATTCGAGCTGCTGCGTCCGACCGAAGGTGGCACGAAGTACTTCGTCTACACGCGCTGGGCGAGCGAAGAGGCCTATCAGGCGTGGCTGAGCAGCCAGGACTTCGCCAAGGCGCATGCGCACGTCGCCGCGGAGAAGTCCGGCCAGGCCCAGCCCGTCGCCCACGGCGCTGAATTGCTCAGCTTCGAAGTCATCGAGCGCAAAGGGCAGTAACGACGCCGACGCCGCTGATCAGGCAGTAGGTGCGTGGGTGGCGAGGCCGCCGATGAGCACGCGCAAGGCCTCGCCAATGCCGCGACGCGCGCCGGCTTGATCCTCAGCCTGTGCGATGTAGAGCGCGGCCTGCACGCACGCGCCGCGAATGACCCGCGTAATCGCCTCTGAGTCGACCGTGCGCAACTGGCCGGCATCGACGCCCGCCTGGATGAAGTCACGGAAGTCGTCGAAGCCCTGTTGCTGCTCCATCGGGCCCATGTAGTTCGGTCCGAGAACGGCCGGGGCATCGATGAGGGTCACCCGCTGCACGATGGGGTCGAGCACGGTGTCGAGGTACGCCGCAACAACCTGCTGAATCAGTTCGAGGGGAGACGCCGTGAGATCGATCTCCGAGCGAGCCCGCATCTGCGCTTCGAGCTCGACCGCGTCGTAGACGACCCGGAACAGACCCTGCTTCGAACCGAAGTGGTGGTACACCGCGCCCTTCGTGACGTGCGCCGCACGCGCGATGTCGACCAGCGACGTGTGTGCGTAGCCGCGGCTGCCGAAGAACTCGCGCCCGGCGTTGACGATGGCCGCGCGGCTGTCGACGCCCACCCTTATCTCAACCATCTAGAACCACCCCAGGGAGTCTTACGCCCTTTTCGGGTCTCGCTCCTACCTCACGACCGTACTTTGGGTACGAATTTTCTATCCGTTGAGATGGTTCTCGAATGCAAACGCCGTCGCCGCGGCGCGGGTCGACACGTTGATCTTGGCGAAGATGTTCGACAGGTGACGCGAGACGGTCTTCTCGCTGAGCACGAGTACCTCGGCGATCTCCTTGTTGGTCTTTCCCTCCGCGATCAGGCGCAGCACTTCGACTTCACGCTCGGTGAGTCCCGCAGGAAGCACTCCATCTCGCTTCGTGGTTGCGAGACGCGACTGCTTCGCGTCGAGGCGCGCGCCAATCTGACCGAAGAGGTCTTCGGCGACTTCGAACGACACGCGGGACGCGTCGTCGTCGACGCCTCGCAGCGCTTCGCCGAGCAACACGCGCGAACTCGCCACTTCGTAGGGCACGTTCAACGCTTGCCACAACGTGACGGCTTCTCGTAACGAGCCGGCGGCGGCGGACTTGTCACCCTCGGCCAAGCGGAGCCGGCCCCGCGCCGACGCCGTGGCGGCCGTGAGGGTCGCGGCGTCGAAATCCTTCGCCGTCTGTTCGAGTTCGGCGACCGACGCAGCTGCGCTCTCGAGATCGCCAGCGGCGATGGCGATCTGCACGTGCGCCGGAAGCAACTTCGCACGGCTCAATCGGTTCCATCCCGCGTCGGTGAGACAGGTGTCGATGATCGCGATTGCTTGCGAGACGCGGTCTTGGGCCAGCCGTAGCAACGCAAGGCCGGAGCAGTTCGCCCCGCACAGCTCTTGTGCTTTCGCGAAGGCTTCTTCCGCGCCTGCGAGGTCACCGAGACGACGACGGATGTCGCCGACCTCGATGTAGGCAGCGCTCGCATTGGGGATGTGCCGGTCGATCAGTTCGAGACACGCCTTCATCGCTTCGCGTTCGGCGTTGATGAGATCACCCGACCAGGTGAGCGCCGCCGCGCGGTGCACGCGACAGATGCCCGGGAAGATCGCGAACGGGTTGTCGTCGGCCCAGCGGGAGGTGGCCTCGGTCCACTCGGCCGCACGCGAAAGATCGCCGAGCTCTTCACAGGCGCCGATGAGGCTGCAATAGACCTTGCCCGTCGAGTACGGGCGAAGTCGCCCTTCGATCGCGAACAGCATCGCTTCGTCGAGGTGTTCCAACCCGCGACGGGGGTCGCCCTTGTCGACGAGTACCCGACCCATCGTCTGCAGCGCCTCGGCCTCGATGTCGATGGACCGGATACGCCGGCCGAGCGCGATCACGTCACGCGCCATCGCCTCGGCTTGATCGAGTTCACCGCGGCCGTGGGCGGATTCGGCTTCGCGCAACAGGAGCGCGCCGTAGGCCTCGCACTCGGTGTCCTGCTCGAGCGCTCGGCGCGCTCGGCGCAACCAGCCACCGGCGATGGCTGGCCGCGCCTTGAACATGTGGTGCTCGTACAGCCACACCGCGCACTGGCCGGCGCGCTGGTTGTCGCCCGCCTCCTCGAACGCGCGGTACGCAGCCTCGCGATGATCGATGCATGCGTCGAGCTGACCGGCCCACCACGCCTCCTCCGCAAGTTCGTCGAGCCGGCCCGCATCCACGGCCAGCACGTTAAGCGGACGGCGCGAGCTGCGGGGCGAGGTGCTCGAGGACGGGAGTGAGCTCGTTCGACGGGCTGAACTCGATGAAGACGACGCCACTGTCGGTCCAGCCGGTGTGGCCGCCGGGCCAGAAGTACATGTCGCCGGCGTTCGAGGTCTCCTCGTGTCCGTCGGCGTAGCGCAGGGTGATGGACCCCTCGACGATGTAGCCCCAGTGCGGGCACTGGCACATGTCGCCGGGAAGGCCCTTGAACAGCGGTGTGAAATCGGTGCCCGCCGGAAGATCGATGTGGCGGACGGTCTGGCCGCCCCACTGCTCTCCGTGGGTCTCGATATCGCCGACTTTCAGTTCGAGGTCGAGTGTTTCCTTGGTTGCGTTCATGCCGCCACTGTCGACCGAGCGGCAGCTTCGGCGCATCGGGCATGCGGCCCAACTTCGGGCCGGCCGATGGGGTGAATGCCCCACGCGTGCGTCGTGCGGAAATGTGGCGTCTGACCGATGCAGGCTGGCGGCGCGAGGCGCAGGATGCATCTCGTGACCAACACCGACCCCACCGAGGTCGCTCGGCACATCGAGCGAGGCCGGGATCGTGCTGCGGCGCGACTCGGCGCCGCAGAAGCCCGTACGAGGAGACAAACCATGGGACCACTGGAACAACTGGACGAAGTCGGCGCACTGCTGGGGAATGTGGTGGGCAACATCACGCCCGACCAGCTCGACAACGCGACGCCGTGTGACAAGTTCGCCGTGCGCGACGTGCTCGACCACATGATCGGTGGCGCGACGATGTTCGCCGCCGCCTTCAACGGCACCCCGGCGGGCGAACCGCCACAAGGTGATCAGCTCGCGAATTTCGGTCCCACCCTCGGCGAGCTCGTCGGTGCCGTCACGGCGCCGGGTGCGCTCGACAAGACCGTCGAGGCACCGTTCGGTCCGACACCCGGCGATGTGTTCGCCCGCTTCATCGTCTTGGACGGTCTCATCCACGGCTGGGACATGGCCGTGGCGACGGGCCAGCCCTACACACCGAGCGCAGCGCTCGTGGCCGAGGTCACGGCGTTCGCAGCCGGCGCGCTCGATCCTCTTCGCGACGGGGACACCTTTGCCGACGCAACCGAGGCGCCCGCGGGCGCATCTCCCATCGAACAGCTCGCCGCACTCACCGGTCGGCGCATCCCCACCGAGGCCTAACCCATGACCACCACTGAACCCACCGTCGATTTCGCCGCCGTCACCGCAAAGCAACAGATCAACTGGTCGGCCGGCAACTACGCCGTCATCGGCACCCGTCTGCAAATTCTCGGCGAGACGATTTGCGAGGCCGTCGACGTCGCCGCCGGTTCGCGCGTGCTCGACGTCGCGGCCGGCAACGGCAACGCCTCGCTCGCTGCTGCGCGGCGAGGCTGCGATGTCGTCGCCGTCGACTACGTGCCGGAACTGCTGCACCAACTCGACGCTCGTGCCGCGGCGGAAGGGCTCACCATCGACTCTCGCGTTGGCGACGCGCAGGCCCTCGAGTTCGCCGACGAGTCGTTCGACTTCGTGCTGTCCACCGTGGGCGTGATGTTCGCGGCCGATCAGGCCACCGCCGGAGCCGAGCTGGTGCGTGTCACCAAACGCGGTGGCCGCATCGGCCTCGTCAACTGGACACCCGCGGGCTTCGTCGGACAGATGTTCAAGATCATCGGGAGCTACAACCCGCCGCCGGCCGGGGTGTCGTCGCCCATGGCGTGGGGCGTCGAGGACAGTCTTCGTTCGTTGCTCGACGGCGCCGACGTCACGACAGTCGAGAGGGACTTCATCTTCCGGTACCGCTCCGCCGCCGAGATGCTCAACGAGTTCCGTGCGTTCTACGGGCCGATGAACAAGGCCTTCGAAGCACTCGACGAGACCGGACGCGACGGCCTGGCCCGCGACATCGTTGCTCTCGCCGAGTCGATGAACACGGCAACCGACGCCACGCTCCGTTTGCCGTGCGCCTATCTCGAGGTCGTGGCCACCAAGCGCTGACGGGCTCGTAGTGTCGTCGGCGTGACCGACGACGAGATCGAACAACTGGTGCAGGCGGCGGCCTCCTCGACCGGAGTCGAGTTCGAGGTCGTCGCCTGCGATCCATCCCTGGCCGACACCGCCGCGTTCTGCGAGGCGTACGGCTACGCGATGGAAGACTCCGCGAACTGCGTCGTCGTAAAGGGCAAGTCGGACCCGCCCGTGTTCGCCGCGTGCGTCGTCCTGGCGACAACGCGGCTCGACGTGAACGGCGTGGTGAAGCGCCGGCTGGGCACGCGCAAGGCCAGCTTCGCCGGCGCCGAGGAAGTCGTGGAGCTCACCGGCATGACGATCGGTGGCGTCACGCCCTTCTCGCTGCCCAAAGACATGCCGTTGTGGGTCGACGACCGTGTCATGGAACGGGACCGCATCGTGCTCGGTGGCGGGAGCCGCGCGTGCAAGATCGTGGGCCCGCCCGCACTGCTGACCGCGCTGGGCGCAGAGGTCGTCAGCCAGCTCGCAACACCAGCTGCGTCTGGGTGACCTTCGCGACGAGCTTCTCGTCGGCCCGTCGGACTTCGGTCTCGACGACGACCATCGTCGAGCCCTTGTGCAACACCCGCGACGTCGCGACGACGCGCCCCTCACGGACGCCACCGAGAAAGTTGGTCTTGGACTCGACCGTGGTGTGACCACCCGCGCCATCGGGCAGGTGCAGCGCGGCACACGCTGCTCCGGCGGCGTCGGCCATCGCCATGATCAGCCCGCCGTGGAGCAGGTTGCCGCTCGTGCAGAGTCGTTCGTCGAAGTCGACGCCCATCACGACCCGCTCGGCGTTGAACTCGTCGACTTCCATACCGAGCGTGGCGCACAGCGGCATCGCCTCGTGGATCTGCTTGGTCAGTTCGGCATCGGGCATGCACCCATCGTTCCCGGTCGACGTAGCGGGAGCAATTACCTCGGAGGTAGCGCCGGCGCGCGTGCAAGGGTGAGCGCATGGGCGTAATTGAAGAGACGACGACCGACGGGGTGCGGGCGATCCGGTTGAACCGGCCAGAACGGAAGAATGCGTTGACCGCGGAACTCGGGTGGGCCGTCGTTCGTGCGGTACATCAAGCGGACGCAGACGATGACGTACGCGTCATTGCGATCACCGGCAACGGCGATGCGTTCTGCTCCGGCCTCGACCTCGGTCCGGGCGAGCGCGTCGAGATCGACACCGGCCTGTCGGACCAGCAGGCGTGGCTCGACGAGAAGGGTTGGGTGGGCCGGTTTCTGGTCGCGCTACGACTCGATACCGACAAGCCCGTGGTCGCCGGCATCAACGGCGTCGCCGTCGGTGCGGGACTGTCGCTCGCAATGGCGGCCGACATCCGCATCGCCGCGGAGGGCGCGCGGCTCCATCCCGGGTATCTGCGCGCGGGTACGTCGCCCGACGGCGGACTGTCCTGGAGCCTCCCGTCGCTCATCGGCCACGAAGGCGCCATGCGGTTCCTCTTGGAAAACCGCTTCGTCGACGCCGCCGAGGCCCACCAGCGCGGCCTCGTCGGCGAAGTCGTCTCGGCCGACGCGCTCGACGCACGTCTCGCCGAGTACTGCGCCGCGATCGCGCAACAAGCACCCATTGCGGTGCGCCAGACCAAGCGACTCGTGGCGCGCACACCGCTCGTCGACGATCTCGACGCGCGTGCTCGCGAAGAGATCCGCTTCGCGCTGCGCGGCCTCGACAGCGAGGACGGTCAAGAGGCGGTGAAGGCGATCATGGAGAAGCGTGCCCCGTCGTTCAAGGGCCGCTAGCGCTTACGCTCCGCCCATGGCAAAGGCATATGTGATCTTCACTGAAGAGATCCACGATCCCGAGATGATGAACGAGTACACGGCGAAGGCGATCCCCACGATCATGGGCTCGGGCTGCACGATCCTCGGCGTGACGCAATCGCCGAATGTGCTCGAGGGTGAGTGGCACGGCAACCAGACGGTGTTGCTCGAGTTCGAGTCCGTCGAGGCCGCGGAGGCCTGGTACAACTCCGACGCGTACAACGAGGCCAAGCCAATCCGCCTCAAAGCCGCGAACTGCAACGCCGCGATCATCCCCGGCCTTTAAACAGGTTTGTTGCCCGGACCCAGGGGTATCAACGGTTCACTTCACATCCCCGAAGGAGAACCAAAATGATCTTGTGGCTTCTGGCAGTGATCCTCGCAGTCGCCGGCATCGTCCAGGTGCTGCAGGGCCAGCTCATTCTCGGCATCGTGCTCATGCTCATCGCATGCGCGGTGGGCCCTGGCGGCTACAGCATCTTCCGCGACCGAAGCGTGTAAACGCACAGTAGAAACGAGCGCATGCGCGACCAGATCGCACAGGCGCTCGACACCGAAGTCATATCAGCGACGTCGCTCCGTGGGGGCGACGTCGCTGACGCGTTCCGGGTCGAGTTGGCGGACGGCCGGATCGTGTTCGCCAAGACGCACACGTCGCTGATGTTCACGACCGAGGCGGCCGGTTTGCAATGGCTGCACGAAGCGAACGCGTTGCCGGTCCCGGCGGTACTCGCGGTGAGCGACGACCCACCGCTGCTCGTGCTCGAATGGATCGACGAGTCGCGTGCGCAGCCCGACGATGTGCGATTTGGACGCGACCTCGCTCGTCTGCATCAAGCGGGCGCGTCGACCTTTGGCCGTGAGGACCGTCGCACGACGGGCAGTCGAGGACTTCCGAACGAGCCGTGCGCAACGTGGGTCGAGTTCTTCGCCACCCAGCGTCTGGCGCCGATTGCACGGCTCATCGGCGAGCCGTTCGCCCACCGGCTCGACGACGTCGCGACGCGGCTAGAGCATCTGGCCGGTCCGCCTGAGCCTGCGGCCCGCCTGCACGGCGACCTGTGGGCCGGCAACCGCATCGTGGACACCACGGGCACGTCCTGGCTCATCGACCCCGCGTGCTTCGGAGGTCACCGTGAATTCGACCTCGCGATGATGCGGCTCTTCGGCGGCTTCGACGGTGACGCATTCCGAGCGTACGACGAAGTGTTTCCTCTCGCCCATGACTGGCAGGCGCGGGTGCCGTTGCACCAACTCGCACCGATCGCGATTCACGCGATCAAGTTCGGTGGTGGCTACGTGAGCGGCCTCGACCGCGCGTTGTCAGTGCTCGGGGCTTGAGGGCACGTAGCGAGCCCGGCTCGCCTCGATCTCGGCCAGCGCCGCATCGCGACCTTCCCAGCCGCGCGTCTCGGTGCCCTTGCCCGGCTCGAGGGCCTTGTACGTCTCGAAGAAGTGCTCGATCTCGTCGAGAATGTGCGTGCGGCGCAAGTCCGACAGATCGTTGAGGTGATCCCACCGTTCATCGTGGTCGGGCACGCACAGGATCTTCGCGTCGGGCCCGGCCTCGTCGGTCATCCAGAACACGCCGAGCACGCGGCCGCGGATGTGGCAGCCCGGGAACGTCGGCTCGTCGAGCAGCACCATTGCGTCGAGCGGATCACCGTCCTCCGACAATGTGTGCGGGATGAAGCCGTAGTCGGCGGGATACGACATCGCCGTGAACAGGCGACGGTCGAGCCACACCGAACCATCGGTGTGATCGATCTCGTACTTGTTGCGCGAGCCCTTGGGAATTTCGACGACGACCTCGACTTCCATGGCGCCGACCGTACAGTTTCGGCTGATGGCGCCGTCGCTCACTTGGTTTGGTTGCACGACGTTCCGGCTCGAGGTTGCCGGCCGAACGCTGTGGTTCGACACCTACATGGATCGCCCGCCGGGTCTGCCATCAGTGGGCATGTCGGCCGAGGAGGTGACCGGCGCCGACTTCGTGTTCGTCAGCCACGCGCACTTCGATCACCTGCTCGGCGCCGACGTGATCGCGAAGAACACCGGCGCGCTCGTGACGGGCTCCTACGAGACGGCACACGTACTGGTGGACAATGGTGTCGACGACGCTCAGATATTGCGGGTGAGTGGCGGCGAGCCAATCGACTGCGGTGGCGGAATCACCGTGCGTGTGTTGCCGTCCCTCCACTCGTGCTTGTTCGGCAGCGGGTCGTCGCCGGATTCGGCCCACGAGTGTCTTGGCGACCTCGGTATCAGCGCGCAGGACCGAAAGACACAGACGAGCGCGATCTTCGAACTCATCAACGGGCTGCCGGGCCTCGGCGAGTGGTTCGCCCAGACGGCGTCGCGGTGTTCCGCCCACGACGGCGGGCAGTTGTCGTACTTCGTCACGACACCCGACGGTTCGATCTTCGTGAGCGCCAGCGCGGGCTACTGGACCGAGCTCGTGCGCGACCTCCGGCCCGACGTCGCCATCCTCGCGTTGGCCGGTCGGCCCAACGTCGACGGTGAACCCTTCCAGGGCTCGCTGGCGCAGTATCTCGTCGGGCAGGCCGAGCTGATCAAGCCGCGCAACGTGATTCTGTGTCATCACGACGAGTTGTTGCCGGGCGTTTTGCCCGCGATCGACACCGGCGAAGCGCTACGGCGCCTGGCCGACGAGGCGAGCTACGCGAAACACGTCGAGCTCACCTACGGCGACGCCGTTCCTATCCTCGGGTGAAGCCCTCGATCGCAGCGACCGCCGCCGGATGCCACAACAAGTCGAGGTGATCGGTCCCGGCGACCCGCTCCGCCTTGATCGTGGGTGAGAGCGCGGCGGGCGACGGGTCCTTGCGGTAAAGCGGCTTGGCGTTCTTGTCCTCGCCGTGTTCCGCCAAGAGCAAACGCGTCGGCACGGTGACCGTTTTCAACGCCTCGGCTCGCCACGGGGCGGTGAAGCATTCGATGGCGTCGGTCAGCATCAGATCGCGGTTGTTCACCGGCCGGACGCCTCCCGGCACGTCCTCGACGTCGATCTCGAAGCCCCACTTGATGAACTCCGGATCGAGCTCGGCGTAGGAACCGGCGCGCTTGATCATCTGATCGAAGAAGTCGTCGAAGTCCTTGTAGGTCTCGGCCTTCGGCAGCTTCTTGTTGAACGCGAACTTCACCGCCCATGCCGAGCGAAGGATGCCGGGCAGCTGGACGGGCGGGCCGCCGTCGAGCATCACGAGTCCCGCGACTCGTTCAGGGTGCTGCTGCGCCAGGCGCAGCGCGATGAAGCCGCCCATCGAGTGACCGACGACGACCGCCTTGTCGATAGCGAGGTGGTCGAGCGCGGCGACGAGATCCTCGGCGTGCGTGGTGAGCCCGTTGGCTGACGGGAGCTTGGCGCCGGACGAGCGGCCGCGGGCGTCGATCGCCACGAAGCGTTGTTCGGCCATGACGTTGGCGAGCAGTTCGAACAGACGGTGGTTCGAGCCGAGGCCCTGCACGGCCAGGACAGGGATTCCACCACCGGGCCACTCGGCACCTCGCACGGTGCCACCGCCGGGGAGCGGAACTTCGATCGGTTGGTAACGGCTCATGGCAACAACTTTCCGGGATTCATCAGGTCGTTGGGGTCGAGCGCGGCCTTCAGCGCCCGCATCACGTCGAGCGCGGGGCCGTGCTCAGCTTCGAGGAATTTCTGCTTGCCGAGCCCCACACCGTGTTCGCCGGTGCAGGTTCCGTCCATCGCGAGCGCGCGGTGCACCATGCGCTCGTTGATGGCCTCGGCCGCCGCGACTTCGTCGGGATTGGTGTCGTCGACGAGCAGGATCAAGTGGAAGTTGCCGTCGCCGATGTGACCGAGCAGACACACCGGAGAAGCCGCGCCCTCGAGATCGGCTTTCGTTTCGGCGATGCACTCGGCGAGACGCGACACCGGCACGCACACGTCGGTCGTCAGCGGCTTCGCACCGGGACGCAGCGCGCAGGCCGCGAAGAAGGCGTTGTGCCGCGCGGTCCAGAGCCGGTTGCGCTCGGCCTGGTCCGTCGTCCACTCGAAGTCGGTGGCGCCGTGGCTCTGCACGATCGCCTTCGCGTTTTCGGCGTCTTCGGCGACACCGCGCTCGGAGCCGTGGAACTCGAAGCAGACCGTCGGAAGCACGGCGAGGTCGAGCTCGGCAAACTTGTTGATCGCCTCGATCTGCGTCTCGTCGAGGAGTTCGGCGCGGGCGACGGGGATGCCGAACTGCACGATCTCGATGACCGACCGCACGGCGTCGTCGATCGTCGGGAACGTGCACACCGCCGCGGCCGTGGCTTCGGGCACGCCGTAGACGCGCACGGTCAGTTCCGTGATGATGCCGAGGGTTCCTTCGCTGCCGATGAAGAGGTGCGTGAGGTCGTAACCGGAACTCGACTTCCGCGCCCGCCCCTGGGTCCGGATGACCTGTCCGTCCGCCAAGACGACGGTGAGGTTCACGACGTTGTCACGCATCGCGCCGTAGCGAACCGTCGTCGTGCCCGACGCGCGCGTGGCGGCCATACCGCCGAGCGTCGCGTCGGCGCCGGGGTCGACGGGAAAGAACACGCCTTCGCTGACCAGCGCGTCGTTGAGCTGGCGACGGGTCATGCCCGCCTGCACGGTCACGTCGAGATCCGGCACCCGTAGTTCGACGATCTGGTTCATGTTCGTCATGTCGATGCAGATGCCGCCGCGTACCGCGGCGACGTGCGCCTCGACCGAGGAGCCCGCGCCAAAGGGGACGATGGGCACGCCGGCGCGGGCGCACGTCTTGACGATCGCGCTGACCTCGTCGGTCGAGTTCGGAAAGCACACCGCATCCGGCGGGAACGCGGTCGTGCGCGACTCGCCGTGGCTGTGCTGCTTGATGATGGTTGCGTTGGTGCTGACCCGATCACCGAGCTGGGCGCGCAGCTCGCCGAGAACTTCCTCGATGGGTGTCGTGGTGGTGGACATGGTCACCTCGTCTTCTGCAGCGCTTTGCCGGAGCGTTCAATGGCCAGGACGTCGCCGCCGAGATACGCAGCGGCGACTTGGTGGTTGGTGCGAACTTCTGCGGGAGGTCCGGACGCGATGACGCGGCCGTTCTCCATCGCGACGACACGATCGGAGATCTCCATGATCAGCGGGATGTCGTGCTCGATGACGATGAGCGTGAGGCCGAGTTCGTCGCGCAGGCTCTTGAGCACTCCACCGAGTGCTTCGATCTCGCGTTGCGCGACACCCGATGCCGGTTCGTCGAGCAACAGCAGCGTCGGCTCGCGCGCGACCAGACAGGCGAGTTCGGTGATGCGGCGGGTGCCGGTCGACAGTTCTTGGATGCGTCGGTCGCGGTAATCACCGAGGTTGAAGCGATCGACGAACTCGTCGGCCTTCGCGCTCCGCCGCTTCTCCGCGGCCCGGGTGCCGAGGACCGCGTGCGCGAACGGCGTGGGGTCGGCGACACCGAGCGATACGACGAGTGCGTCGTGCACGGTGAGCGTCGGGAACAGTGCGGCGTCCTGGAAGCTACGAACGAGCCCGGCCCGGGCGCGCCCGTCGGGCGACTGGTGCGTGATGTCGTGGCCGAGATATGTCACGTGGCCGGCATCGGGCAGCGTGAAGCCGCTGAGCAGTTCGAACGTCGTCGTCTTGCCCGCTCCGTTCGGGCCGATCAACCCGAGAATCTCTCGCGCCTCGACGCTGAGGCTGACTTCTTCGACGGCACTCACTCCACCGAACGTCTTACGTATCCGGGTCGCCTCGAGAACCACTCCCTCGATCGACTTCTCCCGGGTCTGCATGACGGGGCGTGTCAAAGCCGGACGAAGTCGGGCGTCGGGGATCTTCACGAAGCGCTTGATGAGGCGGTCGCGGAGGGGTTCGAAAGCGCGCACGATGCCGCCAGGGAAGGCGAGGATGACGAGCAGCGCGCCGAGCTTGCTCGCGGCGAGACCCGCGGCGTCGAGCTTGACGAACGCGGGAATCCCCACGACGAACACGACGCCGATGAGCGGGCCGACGGTCGACGTCACGCCGCCGAGCACCGTCATCACGACGATGTCGATATTGGCGGCGACAGGAAATGTGGTCGGGCCGATGCTCGCGAACGCATGGCCGTACGCGGCACCACCGATGCCCGCGATGAAGCCGGCGAGACCGAGACCCTGGATCTGGATCCGTCGGGTGGAGACGCCGAAGGCGCGGGCGTTGTCCTCGTTGTCACGCACGGCGAGCATCAGCCGCGCGAGACCGGAGCGCCGCACGTTCATGCACAAACCAAGCGCGACGAGGAACACCACGAAGACGACGACGTAGTAACCCCGCGCCGTCGAGATCGGGCTGTCGCCGATGACGGGCCGACCCGGGTTCGTTCCGCTGCCGAGCATCCAGGTGCGCGTGATCAGCCACGCCGGCACGACTACGGCGAAGGACAGCGTCGAGACCGTAAGCAGCAGGCCGCGGCTGCGCAGCGCCGGCAAACCGAGCGCGATGCCGACGGCCGCGCCTGCGAGTCCGGCGTAGGCGAACGCGATCGGGAACGCGCCCACATGGGAGGTGATGACGTACGAGACGGTGGCCCCGATCGCGGCGATCGCGAACTGGCCGAGCGTCAACTGTCCGCCGAGTCCGGTCACCAGGCTGACCGACAAGCCGATTGTCGCGAAACCGAGGATGCCGATGAGCGTCGCGGAGTGTTCATTCGACAGGAACAGCGGCAGCGACGCGATCACCCCGACGCCCAGCAACGACGCGGCCCGGGGCGTCCACTTCACCAGCGGAAGCCGCTTCACCTCGGGTGCGAGCGGCGAGGCGGCGCTCACGGCGGCCCAGCTGCCCTTGTCTTCACGGCGGGCGCCGAGCGGGCCCTGCAGCGACAGCGCGACGAGGATGAGGCCGAACAGCACGACCTCGACGAGGCCGGACTGCGACGTGTTCCACAGCAACACCTGCTCGATCACGCCCAGACCTATCGCCGCCGCAAACGCGCGCGGCAGCGAGTTCATACGCGCGATCACCCCTGCGGTCAGCGCGCGCAGCAACAACCCGGGGCCGAAGGACTCGCCCGTGACGAAGCCACGTGAGGGAAAGACGAGTATCGCGGTGAGAGCGGAAAGTCCGCCCGCCAACCCCCACGCCAGCGCCGACATGCGCCCGGCCGGAATGGCGGCGAGGCGCGCGGCATCGGGGTTCGCGGCCGCGGCCCGCAGGGCGACGCCCGCCCGCGACCGCGCGAGGAACAGCGCGATGCCGAGGACCACGAGCGGCGCCGCGATCAACATGCCGCTGTAGGCCTGCGTGATGCGGAGGTCGCCGAGGTGGAACGTCGGAAGGCCGGGCGGCGACGGATACGTGCCGCCGCTCCCGGCTTCGGCGTCGAGAAGGATCGACGCCACGACGAGCACCTGACCGACCCCGAGCGTCGCCACGATGCCCATGAGCCGCGGCGCATTCGCGAGCCGTCGCACGACGAGTACTTCGATGGCCACGCCGATCGCGGCGCCCACGCCAAGAGCAAACGGCAGCGCCGCGTAGTACGGCCAGCCGCGGTGGTGCACGAGCGCGCCGAGCACGACGGCGGCGAACGCTCCAACCTCACCGTGCGCGAAGTTCACGAGGCGGCTCGAGCGATACACCAGCACCATGCCCACCGCGAGCAACCCGTACGTCAGGCCGAGAATGGCGCCAAGCGTGACGACCGGGAACGGAACCTCGAAGGCCAGAAGGCTCATCGGGCCTTCGCTCCTTCGAGGAACACGGCGCGCAACAGGTCGTCGCGCTGCAGCAGGTCCTTCGACTTGCCGTCGAACTGCACTGCGCCACGCTCCATGAAGTAGGCGTGCTCGGCGAGGTTCAGCGCGATGTTGACGCTTTGTTCGACGAGGACGACCGCGGTGCCGGTCGCGTTGATGCCGCGCACGATCTCGAGCAGCTGCCCGACGATGACCGGCGCGAGGCCGAGCGAGAGTTCGTCGATGAGCAACAGCTTTGGCTGCAGCATCACGGCCTTCGCCAGCGCCAGCATCTGCTGCTCGCCGCCCGACAACAGTTCGGCGGAGCTGTTGCGGCGCTCGTCGAGCCGCGGGAATGTCTCCAGAACGCGATCGATCGCGGTCGACGTATTCCGTCGGTCGAGCGAGTACGCGTAGCTGCGCAGGTTGTCGACGACGGTCAATCCGCCGAAGACGGCGCGACCGCCCGGCACCTGCGTGATGCCGCGTCGCACGCGCGCTTCGACGCCGAGGTAGGTGATGTCGTCACCGTCGAACGAAACGCTGCCCGCCGTCGCACGACCGAGCCCGCTGATCGCACGCAGCAACGTGGACTTGCCCGCACCGTTCACACCGAGCAGCGCGACCATCTCGCCCTCGCGCACCGAGAAGTCCACGCCGTGGAGCACCTGCAACTTCCCGTAGCCAAAATCGAGCCCCCGAACCTCCAACAACGCAGCTTGTGATTTTTGGGTGCGGTCTTTGCCCTCAGAAATCACAGGCTGACGGGAGAGGTGGGTCAGTGCCGCCGCCAGCGCGAGGAAGAACAGCGACCAGGTCGGGCCGTGGCGGCGTTCCATGGCGGCAAGCAACGGAGCGCCGAGGCAGTACGCGCCCACGAATGCGGTTGCGGCCAGCACGATCCCGGCGGCGATGCGTTCGGACGAGGGGATCGCGCTTCGCAGGGCGGCGCGGAATCGCAACGCAACGCCGAGGACGAGCGCGAGTGTCGCCGCCCACAGCGCAGCAGCGAGCAATCCGTCGACCAGGCGCACCCCGACAACCGTCGACCCCGCCACGACCGCCCACCAACGCAGGTTGCGGACGACCGGTCGCTGCCAGCTCGACGCAAGTGCCGTCCTCACGACACCGCGTCCTTCCGCCGCAACCGCGGTGCCACCAACGCCGCGAGACCGAGCAACACCAGCGGTAGGCCAAGCAGGAACGTCGCGAGTCCGTCGATCGGATAGCGCGTCGGCCCGGTGCGCGTGACGGCCGGCAACACCGCTGAGTCACTCACCGTTGGGGCCGAGGCCAACGGAGTCGGCAGGTCAATCGCAACGAAGCTCGTCGAGCCTGACGCGCCGTCGGTGGCCGGCGTATCCCCGAAGGTTGGTGCCGCCTTCGCCGGTGGCGTGACCGCGGCGGGCGGGATCTCACAACCGAGTGCTTCGGCGAGGCGCAATGACGTGTCGTGTCCGATGTCGATGCCGGCGCGTAGGAACACGTTCTCGATCCCGGCTGCGGTTTCGTAGGCGACGGCCGCCGCTTTCGGCGTGTTGACCGGAACGCCGAGCGAAGACAGGCCGAGTCCACCAACGGTGTCAGCCACCTTCGAATCGATGCCGCACACCTGCTTCGACGGCGGGACTGCGAGAAACCCGCATGCGTAGGTCGCGACCGAGAGGTAGGGCGTGATCTGGTCGACGAGGTTCGCGAGGTCGGGCGGCAACTGAGCCGTGGCAATGGGACCGGCGAGCGCAAAGGCGACGGCCACCGAGTCGCAGGCGTCGGTCGACGCGGGGCCCAACAGATCCGATAGCGGATTGCCGCCCTCGGGTGGAGGAGGTAGCGGCGGCAGCGGCACGATCTGCGCAGCGCTCGGCGTCTGCGCACCGCCGACGGCTACGGCCGCGACGAACACACAGACGAATGCCAACGCGAGGCAACGCGTCCACCTCACGGCAGCGGCTCCAGCGGTCCGGTGTAGTTGAGGCAGCTGCATGACGGCACGTACGCGAACGGCCGGAAGCCCGACAGCCCGTCGATGCGCTTGGAGAAGTCGGTCGCGAGCGCGGTGACCGATCGGTACGACTTGCCGACCTGCGAGTAGGCCGAGCGGAACGAGACCGTCGAAAGGTTCTTGCCGGCCGCGCCGGCGATGGACTCGAAAACCCACACGAGTTCGCACATCAACGTGAGCGACAGGAACGACTGACGGTTCTGCGCCTGCTCGCCGCCCTTGGCGACAACCGAGAGGCACCGCTTCTCGAGATCACTCGACGGGATCGTCGATGCGTCAACGTCGAACAGGGGCGCCCAGCCGATGCCGCTCACGTTGCGGACCTGCGCGTCGGCGACGTTGCCTTCGATCAGATAGCCGGCGTCGTCGTACGACGTGAGCAGGTAGTGCGGTCGGTAACTCTGCGACTCGGCTTGACGCATGAAGAGCAGCACGACGATGCCCGACATCTGCTCGAAGAACACGTGCGTCACTCCGGCGCGCTGGAAGCGCAGCACGGCGTTCTGGAGCGACGCCTCGGTCGCGACGCGCTCGTACGCGTAGGCGATGTGACGGGCGTCCAGCGCGGGCTTCACTGCGTCTTCGACGGTGTCGGTGAACGACGGTTCGTCGAGCGCCAGGATGCCGACCTTGTCGCTGCGCTTCAGTTGGCCCGTCGCCAATGAGCTGTCGAACAGCGGCGCCGGCACCCGCGTGAGCGAGATCAACGTCGGCGCGAAGTACCACGGCTGCGCGGCGGCGATCATCTTGTCGTTGCCCGGCGCGATCGATGCGTTGACGAGCAGCGTGCCGTGCTGTGCGGCGCACTGAATGAACGACGGCGGCGGGTTGAGCACCAGCAGGATGGCGAACACGTGCGCGTCGTCGGTGAGCTTGTTGCACGCAGCGAGATACGCCGCCTCGATGTTCGGGTTGGCGTAGTCGACGGGCGCGAAGACGGCTTCGACCTTGCGCCCGTTGATGCCGCCCCGCGCGTTCAGGTCGTTGACGAGCGCGGCGCCTTCTTTGCCGGGATCACCGATCTGGAGGTCCGCGGCGCCGAGAAGGCCGGTGATCGCTTCGGCGTTCGCGATCGTCGGAATACCGATCTTCACTGTCGAGTCCGTGACGCCTTCGGTGAGGCCCGGCACACCGTAGGAGTAGGACGACCGCCCGGCCGAGCCCGCCCGGCCGGGCGTCGTCACGCTCGCTCCCGATGTTCCACCCGTTGCAGCGAGCTGATCGCTAACGGTTTGATCACCTTTGATCTCGCGCGATCCGATTGTCCGAGTCGACGTCTGCGCTCCGAGCGTCGACGCGCACGAGCTCAAGACGAGCGTGCAGAGCAGCGCGACGAGGGCATTTCGGAACTTCGGCGACGACGACACAGCGCTTCGATGGTGGCAGTCGCGTGACGCGTTCGTGTTGTGCAGTGGCACAATTTGGTATGGCCATTGATGGGCGAGCGACCATGCCGCCGCCTTCCATCCTCGACGAGCTGCGCCCGCGAACGCTGTTCGAGCTGGCGAACGCCATCGCGGTCCAGGTCGACGGTGCCGTCGTGATCGAGGACGCCCACTTGCGCGTCGTGGCCTACTCGAGCCTCGATCACCAGATCGACGACGGGCGGCGCGCCACGATCCTGAGCCGCCAGATTCCCGGCGAGTACGTCGACCAGCTCGACCAGACGGGAATCACGGCCCACATCAACGCCTCGGCCGATCCCGTCCGTTTCGACCTCGAGATACCCGGCATGCTCCCCCGTCTCGCCATCGCGCTGCGCCGCAAGGACGAATCCATCGGTGTCCTGATGGTCATCACCGACGACGCCAAGGAAGCCGCCGCGCGCTCCGTGCTCGTCGAGAGCGCGCCTGAGGTGGCAGCCGCTCTCGAACGCCACCTCACGACTGAGGTCAGCCGTGTCAGTGACCGCATAGTTGCGGCCGCCCAGTTGTTCGACGGACGGCCCGTCGCCAACCTCGCCGAACTCATCGGCACGTCCGCCGAAGACGGCTTCGTTGCGCTGGCCGTGCAACCGGTCGACGACAACGACGGCGTCGAGCGCGACCCCGTCGGTCGCACCGCGCAGTTCGCGTCCGTCTATGTGGACGCGTTCCGGCTGCCCGCGCTGGTCGCCCCCGTCAGTTCGCCGTGGGTCGACATCGCCGTCGTCCTCGGCGGACCGGTCACGGCGTCGCGAACTCGCGACGTGCTGCGCGAACTCGTCGACCGCGCCAGCGCCGCGTTCGGCATCAGCCTGCGGGGCGCGATGGGCACCGTGGCCACCGACGTCCGGGGCCTCGTCGCATCGCGACGGGACGCAATCGCCGCCCTCGAAGCGATCGGCCCTACCGCCGGCAACACCACGACGGCCTACGAGGAGATCCACACGCGCATCGCGTTGCGCGAGCTTGCGCGCGCGGCGCGCGGTTCGGAGCACCTCGCACGCGGTCCGGTCCATCGGCTGCTGCGCTCGGAGGCCAGCACCGATTGCCTGCTCGTCGAGACCGTGCGCGCGTACCTCGACGCCAATGGCGACGTGGGACGGGTCGCTGCGGACCTGGCCGTGCACCGCAACACCATCCGGAACCGCCTTTCGAGGTTCGAGGCGATGACGGGCATCGATCTTTCGCATGCGACCGACCGGCTTGTCGTCTCCGTGCAGCTCATGCGCTGACACACTGACGACCATGCAAGCGGTCGTCATCGCCGAAAACGGCGTCATCGAGCTCACCACGCTTCCGGACCCGGCACCGACCGCCGGCGAGATCGTCGTGAAGGTCGCGTCGTGCGGGCTGTGCGGTACCGACCTGCACATCATCGACGGCGAGTTGCCCTACCCGTTGCCGGTGACGCCGGGTCACGAGTTCGCTGGCGAAGTCGTCGCCGTCGCATCCGACGTCGATAGGTTTCGCGTCGGCGACCGTGTGGCGGTCGACCCCAACATCGCGTGCGGCATCTGCCGTCCGTGTCGGCGGGGCAAAGCGAATCTCTGCGCGAATTACGGAGCCCTCGGGGTAACGACGACCGGCGCTGCTGCGGAGTTCGTCGCCGCGAACGCACAACGCGCGGTCAAGCTCCTTGACCACGTCGATCTCGCCGACGCGGCGCTCATCGAGCCGCTTTCCTGCTCGGTTCACGCGTTCGATCTCATCCGCTCGCGTCCCGACGACCACGTGTTGCTGTACGGCGCCGGCACGATGGGGCTTCTCAACCTCCAACTCGCGCGCCACATCGGCGCCGAACGCGTCGCGGTGGTCGACCTCAACGCTGAGCGCCTGCAGACTGCGAGCGCGCTCGGCGCGGACGTGGTTGCGGCCTCGGCAGATGAACTCGATGCGCCCGACGGCTGGGATCTCGTCATCGACTGCACCGGTGTCGTACCGGCGATCGAAGACGGCCTGCGCCGCGTCGCTCGCGGTGGCACCTTCATGCAGTTCGGCGTCGCACCGCACGACCGTTTGGCGCAGTGGTCGCCGTTTCAGATCTACAAGGACGAGATCACGATCGTCGGCTCCATGGCGGTGCTCAACAGCTTCGACCGCGCCGCCGACCTGTTCGCGCAAGGCGTCATCGACGCGAAGACCATCATCAGCGACCGCGTGCCGTTGGCGAACTACGCCGACGCCATCGCACAGTTCCGCCGGGGCGAAGGCCGCAAGATCCAAGTGCTTCCGGGGTGAGCAGCCTCTTCGTCGACATCACGCCACTGCGGCGCTCACGCGACTTCCGCCTGCTGTGGATCGGCCAGGCCATCTCGTTCTTCGGCGGGATGATCACGATGGCGGCGCTGCCTTACCAGCTGTTCCACCTCACGAACTCGTCGGTTGCGGTCGGCATGCTCGGACTCGCGCAGCTCGCACCCACGTTGGTGCTGGGCCTCGTGGGCGGCCACGTCGCCGACGCATACGACAAACGGACCGTATTGATCGTGCTGGGCATCGCCTCGACCGTCGTGTCGGGGTTGCTCATGGTCAACGCCGCACTGCCCCACCCCCACGTGTGGGCGCTGTACGCGCTCGGCGTCCTGAGCACGTCGACCGGCGCGCTGCTCTTCCCGGTCATGCGCTCGCTGCTGCCTCTGTTGCTCGAGGAAGAGTTACGTCCCGCCGCGTTCACTTTGCAGGCGACGTATGGATCGTTCGGCATGATGGCGGGGCCGGCGGTCGGTGGCCTGTTGATCGGCGCCGTTGGCCTGCGTGCCGCGTACGCGGTCGACGTCGCGACGTACCTGATCGCGATCGTCGTGTACCTGCGCATCGCGCCGGCGCCCCCGATCACGCACGACGGCGAAGAAGCGCGCACGTCGATCTTCGAAGGCGTCCGATTCCTGCGCGGCCATTCCCTCGTGATGAGCGTGTTCGCCATCGACTTCCTCGCAATGGTCTTCGGCATGCCGCGCGCGTTGTTTCCGGCGCTGACCGAACGACTGGGCGGCGGACCGGTGCTGTACGGCTTCGTGCTGTCCGCCGTCGCGGCCGGCGCGTTCATCGCCTCGCTCACCAGCGGCTGGACGGCGCGGATCAAGCGTTACGGCCACGCCGTGCTGATTTCTGTCGCCGTGTGGGGCGGCGCCATCGCAATCGCGGGTGCGGTGCGCGTTCCGTGGGTAGTGCTTGCGGCAATGGTGCTCGCAGGCGGAGCCGACATGATTTCCGGCGTCTACCGCTCGACCATCGCGGCTGCGGTTACGCCGGACGATTTGCGCGGCCGCGTGAGCGGTGTCGAATTCGCCGTGTACGCCAGCGGACCGGTGCTGGGCGACGTCGAGGCCGGCCTTGTCGGTGGTGTCTTCGGCGTACCGTTCGCCATCATCAGCGGAGGCTTGGCCTGCATCGTCGCCGCCATCGCTTTTGCCTGGCGCGTTCCCAACTTCGCTCGATACGTCGTCTCCGATGGCTCCTAGGATCGCCACCGTGGGTGTAAGAGAACGCCTCAACGTGCGCGTGAGCGGCCGTTCCGATGGGCAGCCGATGCTGTTCGCGCACGGCTTCGGTTGTGATCAGAACATGTGGCGTTTCGTCGCTCCCCGCTTCGAAGACCATTTCAAGGTCGTGCTCTTCGACCACATCGGCATGGGACAGTCCGACTCCTCGGCCTTCGATCCGCATCGGTATTCGTCGCTCGAGGGCTACGCCTTCGACGTGCTCGACATCTGTAGCGAACTCGAACTGACGAACGTCATATTCGTCGGGCATTCGGTCTCCGCCATGATCGGTGGCTTGGCCGCCGAGAAGCACCCGGAGTTCTTCGATCGACTCGTCATGGTCGGTCCGTCGCCGCGATACATCAACGACGAGGGCTACGTCGGCGGCTTCGAACGCGCCGATATCGAAGGCCTGCTCGACTCCCTTGCGAGCAACTACCTCGGCTGGTCCGGTGCGATGGCACCCGTCATCATGGCCAATGCCGATCGACCCGAACTGAGCGACGAGCTGCGCGACAGCTTCTGCCGCGCCGATCCGGCAATCGCCGAGCACTTCGCTCGGGTGACGTTCCTGTCGGACAACCGCGACGACCTTGCGTCGATCACAACGCCGAGCCTCGTGCTCCAGTGTCGTGACGACGTGATCGCACCGGTCACCGTCGGCGAGTACGTCACCGCGCAGCTGCCGAACGCCCGCATGGTGCTGCTCGACGCAACCGGACACTGCCCGAATCTCAGCGCGCCCGACGCCACCGCGAACGCGATCGCGGCATTCGTCGGTGTCTGAGTTCGACGCACCCGTCGGCTATCTCACGCTGTCGCCCGATGGCACGATCCGAGAGGTCAACGACTGGTTCCTGGCGCTGACCGGTCACGGTCGCGATGAGCTCGTGGACAACAAACGGTTTTCCGAACTCCTGAGCGGCGGCGGCCGTATCTACCACGAGACGCACTTCGCACCCTTGCTGCAGATGCAAGGACATGTGCACGGCATCGCGTTCGAGATCGTCTGCGCGGACGGCTCGCAGCTGCCGGTCCTCGTCAACGCCGCGCTCGAACGCGACAGCAACGACGAACCCGTAGTCATCCGCGCCGTGGTGTTCGGCGCGCTCGAACGACGCGCCTACGAACGCGAACTGCTGCGCGCCAAGGAGGAAGCCGAGGCCGCCGAAGCGCGGGTGTCGGCTCTCGCCCGCACGCTGCAGCAGACATTGATTCCACCCGGCGACCCCGAGATTCCCGGCCTTGACGTCGCCGCGGCGTACCGACCGGCGGGTCGTGGCGACGAAGTCGGGGGTGACTTCTACGACGTGTTCCAAGTCGACGACGACGACTGGGTCGTCGTGGTGGGCGATGTCCAAGGCAAAGGCGCGGCGGCGGCCGTCGTCACCGCGTTGGTCCGTCACACCGTGCGTGCCGCGGCCGTGCTCGAACAAGAGCCCAGCGAGATCCTCGACACGGTCAACACCGTCATGCTGCGCGACGCAACGGAGCGTTTCTGCACCCTCGTGTTGCTTCGCCTGATGCGCATCGACGACACCTGGCGCGCCACGATCGGGCTCGGTGGACACTCGCTGCCGATCCTCAGCCGACAGGGGCGACCCGCGCTGCGCATCGGCGAACCCGGCCTGCTCATCGGCGTGTGGCCCCAGGCCGAACCGTCCACGCTTGTCATCGTCCTCGAGCCGGGCGACACCGTCTTGCTGTACACCGACGGCATCACCGAGGCGCGTCGTGGATCGGAGTTCTTCGGCGACTCCCGCCTGCTCGAACTCGTGAGCGCGAGCGGCAGCGACGCCAAGCGACTTGTCGACGACGTGGTCGCGGGCGCAATCGACTTCCAATACGGCATCACCCGGGACGACATCGCCGTCGTCGCCGTGGGCGTCCCCGCGTAGCCCCTAACGTTCGCTTCGTGAGGCGGGTTCTGTCGTGGTTCGCGCGATTCATCACCACGCTGCTACTGCGGCGTATCGAGGTTGCCGACCGCGACCGGCTTCCCAAGGGACGCCCGATCCTGCTCGTCGCCAATCACTTCAACGGCTTCGTCGACGCGCTGGTCCTCGCCAGCGTGTTGCCGCGCCTGCCGCGACTGATTGCGAAAGCCGGCCTCGGCAAAGTTCCCGTGCTGAGCCCCCTCGCCCGGGGCGCGGGGGTCGTGTTCGTGAAGCGGCGCGTCGACACCCCCGGCGACCGCGACAACAGTGCGGCGTTCGCGGAGTGTCACGCCGCGCTGGTGAAGCGCGACATTGTCGCCATTTTCCCCGAAGGCACCACGCACGATCGGCCGCACCTCGACCCGATCAAGACCGGCGCCGCTCGCATCGCGCTGGGAGCACGCGCCGAGGGCGCAAGCAACATCGCGATCGTGCCGGTCGGGTTGACGTTCCCGGACAAAGTGGCACTACGGACGTCGGCCTTCGTGCAGTTCGGCGAACCCATCGACCTCGACACGCTGGTCAAGACCGGCGTCGGGGTCGAGAACGAGAAGGCCGTGCGTGATCTCACGGCGAACATCGACGCGGGCCTGCGAGCGGTCAGCCCGGACTTCGAAGACATCGGCTCGGCGCTCGCCTTCGAACAAGCAGCGCACATTGCCCTCAGCTCGGAGAGGAATCCCGAGCCGACGCTGGAAGAACGCTACGACCTGACCCGTCGACTCGGCGCGGCGCCCAAGCGCGATCGCGACGCAGTGCAGCGCGACGTCGGTCGGTACAACACACTGCTCACGGGTCTGCGCCTCACCGACGCCGACGTGATCACCCCGACGAGCCCAACGCGCCTCTTGCGCGCCGCGATCCGCATTGCGATTCTCGTGGTCCTTCTGGGTGGCCTCGCGACTGCGGCCGCACCGGTCAACCTGTGGCCGGCGCTGCTTGTCGCGGTCGTCAGCCTGCTGGTGAAGACGCCCGTGTCGAAGGGCACCGTGCGGGCCGCGGTCGGCATCGTCGCGTTCCCCGCCGCGTGGATAACCGCCGCGATCCTCACGGCCGACGGGTTCTTCCCGTGCACCCTGGTGGTGCTTTCCAGCGCTGTCGGCGCGGTCGCAGCGGTGTGGCTCGTAGAACGCGCCCTCGCGCTCAGCACGATGCTCCTGCGCTGGCGCGCGCAGCTCGAACGCGTCGCGAACATCGATCTTGCCGAAGAGATGCGCGCCGAGGTGGTCGCGACGACGATGAAGGCCGTCGGCGAGGGATGAGCGACCACGTCGCGGCGTCGGACTGCGAGCGCATCCGATCCGGCCTCATCGGTCAACCGATGAACACGCTTTCCAGTGTGAGCTTCGTCGTTGCTGCGCTACCGGTGTGGCGCCGGGGAGGAGCGTGGCGCTGGGCCGCTGCCGCGCTTGCGTTCGAAGGAATTGGCTCCGTCTTGTACCACGGCCCGGGCGGCAGGTTCGCCAAGTTCATCCACGACATCGGGCTGCTCGCGCTCGTGCTGGCGTACGCCCGCGTGGGCGCGCAGGACCCGACTGAGCTGCGACCCACACCCCGTGCGATGGGGCTCGGCGCCGCAGCCGCCATGCTGCACACGCTCAGCCGAACCGGCGGTCCCCTGTGCTCGTGCAACAGTCGCCTGCAAGGACACGCGGTCTTCCATGTCCTTGCGGCGACGGCCGTTGCGACTCGTTAGCTACAACTCAGGCACTTGCCGGAGTGCTTGTGCCCGTCCTGCTCGTGAGGAGGGTCGCCGCCCATCGACGGATCGTCGGAGGTCGTCAACGCGCTCGGGTCGTTGAACGCCTGGGGCGCACTCGTGTCCCACTGGCCGGGTAGATAGCGCTTGCCACCGTGCATCTTCATGACCATGCCGGGACCCATGAGGCCACGCTCGTCGGCACCCTGCTTCTTCACGTCGTAATAGACCTCGACGAAGTCCTTGATCGCCATCGGGTTCTGACGCGTGAAGTACTGCAACGGGGTCGACGGCGTGCCGCCGCTCTTCGGATAGGAGAACATGCCGGCCGCGAACGACTGCGGCGTCAGCTTGGGCCCGGCCATGTGAATGCCGGTGAACAGCACGCGGGGGTTCTGCGCGTAGATGTTGATCAATACGCCCTCGTCGCCCGGCGCCAACGCCGGATCTCCGTGGTGCGCCTCGCGGTAGCCGTAGGACTTGTCGGGCGTGTTCCACGTCACCCACAACGGCGAGATGCCAAACGCGTGCTGCCACTGTGCCTGGTCGTACAGGCGAGCAGCGCTGGTCGTGTCGGTGAGACCGGAGCCCGTGATGATCCACTCGGGGTAGTACTGCTGACGCGTGGCCTCGCCGGTGATCAGGATCGGTGAGAGCGGGTCGGCGAACATCAAGACGGTCGTGACCCCGTCGCCGCGCAACCGCGCCATCATCGTCGTGATGTCCTGCTGGTTGCGGCCCGGGTCGTACGTGTAGCCGATGACGTCGTTAGCGCCGAACGACGCGCCGTACTTAGCCATCGCAGCGACCATCGAATCCTTCGCCCGCTTGCCTTCCGGGTCGACCTTGCCCCGCGTGCCTTCGAGATAGATCAGACCGAACTTGCGCTTGGCCTTTTGCTGATCGCTGAAGCCAGCACCGACGAACGACGCGGGACGGTTGTTCAGTTTCTTGCCGATGTACTCGCCGAGTTGCTCGGAGTACTCCGTCGACGTCGGCAACGAGCCGAACATGTAAGGGGGCAGCGACTGGTAGTACTCGCTCGACAGCGTGACGGTGCAGATGCAGATCATCCCGCGCGACACGATCTCGGTGGCGAACGCCTTGGGACCGCCCCACACCGCGAACGGCTTGATCTGCGTCGCGATCTTTACTGCGTCGGCCTTCGCCGCCTCGTCGTTCTCGGACGGGGCGCTGGCCTGGAAGTCCTGGAACACGACTTCGCGTCCGTACGTCTCCCAGTGCTGGTTGAAGTACTTGAACAGGGCGGTGTACGCCTTCTTCACGACCGAGTCGTCGTCGGACAGCTTGGCGCTCTTGAGGATCGCATCGGTCGCGGGATCACTCTGGGCGACGTACCGGACGACGACGATCCTGTCCTTCGTGACGCCTTGGCTGGTCGCGCCGCCGTTGTCCTTGCCGAGCCAGTTCGCGCACGGCGGAGCGACTCGCTCGATGGCGATCTGTCGGCCGTCGGGCCGGCAGTGCGTACCGGTGCCGAACTCGACACCCTGACCGTTGGTGGTGCCGCCGCCACCACCGCCCCCGCTCGAGCCGCCACCGCCGGTGGAGCCCTGACCCGCCACCAGCGTGGTGTCCGATCCTGTCAACGGATCGCTGGAGAGCCCTCCGCCACCCTCGGAGCCAGCGTTGAGGCCACCCGGCGTGTCTCCGTCACCCGCGGCCAGATTCGACTTCCTCTCCGCGTTACCGGGCAGCAGCACTATCAGCAGCCCCAGGACCACAATGACGGCGGCCGCGACGCCGTACCGATCGAAAGCTTGTTTGAGTGTCAACGCATGTCCCCCCGGCCGCGCTTGATCAAAGGTTTTCGGACCAACGAGTCAAACCGGTACTTCTCGCGCTACGAACGACTATTTCGCTAACGAGGGCGAAATCGTTTCCACAGCGCGGTGCCCGTTGCGCGCGGCTTTCCGTCGAAATGGATCGTCGACTGGACGGTGATCGCGTCATCGCTGGCCTCGAGCAGCTCGGCGGTGAGCTCGAGGTCCTCGGCGAGCGGCGTGGGGCGCGGATACGCCACGTCGATCTTCGCGGTCACGTAGGACAGCCCACCGGTGCCGAACCCCCGACGTTGCGACTCCAACAACACCGCTGCACCGCCGTGGCAATCGAGCAGTGTCGCGATGATTCCGCCGTTGAGGAAGCCGCTGCCGTTGTCATGCTCGGGCCAGGGACGGAACGTGGCCACCACGATCCCGTCACGCTCGTAGCTGCGCAACTTCAAGCCCTTGTGGTTGGCATGGCCACACCCAAAACACATGAGGTCGGGGTAGTAGGTCTCCTGAATCGACAGCTGTGACATTGGGTTGCATTCTGTCGTTTCGGGTAGGACTCTTCGAGCAGCTCCAAAGCGTGGGCTGTCCGAACCAAGGACGCCCGAAAATGAGCGCCAGTTACCAGCGCGTCTTGTACGCGCTCCAAAACGGTGACTTCCGAGAAATCTCCGAACAGCCGTTGGGTGACGAGCGAGACAACCTTTTGACATTGCTCGCGATTTACGTTCTTCCCGTCGACAAGCAACCGCACCTGCTGTTGCAACGCCTCGAAGAGTGGCTGCAACACACTCTCGACCAGCGAGTCGTCCATCTCGTGAACGACGACATCGCCGGGTACGCGGCAGTGACTCACGCCGACTTCTACGACTGGCTCAACAACTACGCCGACGCCCAACAGGTCGAAGCGTTCCTTGCCACCGACCAGTGCGCCGAACCTTCCGAACACCTTCCCATTGCGGTGCTGTATCGCCTCGCGCTCGACGCGATGTTGGACAACAACCTCGACGCCTTGCGACCCGAACGTGAGGGATCCCGAGCCATCGCCGCGTTGTTACCGCTGCCGTCGCGCAATGCACGGATCGTGCGCGGCGCCCGCTGGCGAGACGACGTGGAGGCGCGATATCTCCGCGACCTGCACACGCTGCTCGCCACTCGTGAACTGCAGGGAACCTGATGAACGAACTCACGTCGCTGGTCGACATCACCGTCACACCCGACGCCATTCATGTGGCCGGTGAACTGGACGCGTCGAGTTGCGATGTCCTTCGAGAGGCAATCACGGCCGCCGAGCTGGTGATGGACGGACCGATCGTGCTCGACATGTCGAAGGTCGAGTTCATGGACTCGGCCGGCATCGGCGTGTTGATCAGCTCGTTCAAGTCACGCGCCGAGGGCGTGACGATCGTGCACGCGTCGCACGCCGTCGAGCACGTACTGCAGCTGACTGGGCTCTACGCCCGGTTCGTCGGCGAGCCCGACAGCTAACGCGCCTGATTCCGGACGATCTCCTCTGCGATCTCGCGGACCTTCCGGTTCTCCGTTTGTGATTGTTGCGAGAGGATCGTGAAGGCCTGATCGGGCGTGCAACGTGCGCTCGCCATGATCACGCCCTTCGCCTGCTCGATCACGGCACGGCTCTCGAGCGCACGACTCAGGTGCACATTGAGCTCGAGCGCTTCGGAATATGTCGTCGTCACCATGATCGTCGCAACGACCGACGCCACGTCGGTCGCGACGGCCTCGTCGTCGGCACTGAACACGTCGGTATCGCGGGCATAGAGGTTCAACGCCCCAATCGTCGAGGACGCGATACGCAGCGGCAGTGACAACGTGCTTTTCACGTCGTTGGCCAACGCTGTCGCTACGAAGTTCGGGTACTGGTCCTCGGCCCGCGCCACGTCCTGCAGGTGGATCACGCGGCTCTCGCGCCACGAATCGAGGCACGGACCGGAGTCGGCCTTGTACTGGGCTTCGTCGACCGCCAACGCTCGTTCGTCGGTGAAGACGTGCGTCGTCGGCCTCAGGTTCTCGCCCAGCATCGAGACGCCGGCCATGTCGGCGGCAGTGATGCCGTCGACGGTCAGATTCATCACCGCGTGCAATGCGTCTTCCACGGTGTCGCTGCCGAGCACAAAGTTCGCCAACGACGCGACGAGCGCGCGATGTGTATCAGTCATCGGCCGCTCCCCGTTGTTGTCGGGGGAAGCGGAGGTGGACTGAGAAAGTCCCACGGGACCTCTCCTGTTGCATCCAAACCAACCACCCCGCTTCTGGAGCGCACGTGAAATTAGCCTTTCTCGTACCCGGAGAGAACAACCGTCATAAATTGACAGCTGATGCTCACGCTTCCTGGTCTGTTCGAGTTCATGACCGATGGCTGGCGAGACGAGGCCCGCCGCTACCTGGAGCGCGAGGCGACCGCGCGACGTGGCCGCCTCCAACCGTTTTCGATCACCGAACGTTTCACAAACGTTCCACCGCATCTCGGTCTCACCGACGACGTCGGCGCGTGGGCGGTGCGTTACGACGGCACGACGATCGAGGTGACGAGTGCGTTCGATGCGACGGCCGACGTCGTCATCGAAGGCGACTACAGCGCTGCGTTGGTGATGGCGCAACGCGTCGGCTTTGCCGCGCCCGGCGGGATGGAAGCGGCTTGGCGCGAGATGACCGCGCAGTTCGGAAAGGACGCGGTGCGGGCCCGCGGCCACCTGCACGACGCCGAAGCCGCCCTACTCATGGCCGACCTGCACGACCATCTCGCGCGCAGAACGGTGGACAACCCCGACCTGTTCCACCGCGCAAGTCATCAGGGACTCCTCACACACGTCCGCGAGATGGAAGAACAGGGCTTCACCGTCATCGAGAACGCGATTTCGGACGAGTTCGCCGACGAGGTTCGCAGCGAAACGATTCGCGCCCTCGCGGAGAGCGGCCAGACCACGTTGAACTGGATGCTCTATCAAGGCCGCGCCTTTGAAGTGCTCGCGCAGAACCCGGCGTTGTTGACGCTGGTCGACGCGTCGCTCGGGCGCGGCGCGGTGATCGCGTCCTTCAGTGGTATCCGCAAGGGCACCGGCCCGGGAACGATCCCGCTGCACGTCGACTACGCGCTCGTGCCCGAGCCCTTTCCCGAGTGGTCGGTGACGGGGGTGGGCGTGTGGTCCTTCGAGGACTGGACCGTCGCGTCAGGGCCCACCTGGATCGTTCCGGGCAGCCACAAGTTGCGGCGCTATCCGAAAGTCGGCGTCGACGATGTGTCGTCGGCGGTGCCGATCGAGATGCCGAAGGGCTCCGTCGTCTTCTTCACCGAAGGTGTGTGGCACTGGCAGGGGGATCGCACAGAACCTGGAGAACGGGTGACGCTGCACTGGCATTTCAACCGCGGCATCATGCGCAGCCTCGAACCCAAGAAGCTCGACAACCAGCTGTTGCATCGCAACTCGCCGCGGCTGGCCGAGATGCTCGGCGAACACGACTGGTTCGACAAGATGCACGGGCTCGGCCGCGACTACGGCCGCCTCGGCTACCAGGCCGCGCTGGCCAAGTTCACCGAGCAGCAGAAGGCGAAGATCCTCGAGGGCTGAGCGCCCAGCCCCGCGTCGACACGACGACGAATGCAGTGGCAATCGCAAGGACGAACGCAGCGATACCCCATTCGGTGTTGCCGAGGTTCCAGCCGAACGCGTAGTCCAGGGACCACCGGCCCGCACCGGAGAATGACAACGAATAGCCGACCAGGCCCAGCATGAGCGGGAACTCGTAGCCGCCGTTCATGTTGAAAAAGCCCTTCTTCCACGATGTCGCCGCGATGGCGACGAACATCACACCGAGGACGGCGGCCGCCGCGAGCGGCGTGAGGAAGCCGACAGCCAAGGCCAGGCCACCACTGAACTCCGTCACGCCCGCCATCAGCGCGTGCACGCGACGAAACCCCATCGACTCGAACATCTTCCCGGTGCCGGCCAGGCCTCCGCCACCGAACCAGCCGAAGAGTTTTTGCGAGCCGTGGGCGGCCAGCGTGCCGCCGACGACAACTCGAATGAGCAACAGCGCCAAGTTCATGGCGTTGGCATTCCCTCTATTTCGGTAACTGACTCATGACCTGGGCGGCGAGTTCGGAAGGCTCGCCGACGTCGAGCACGAGATCGGCCACCGACGCGAACAATGCATGACGCCGCTTCGCCTGCTCGCGAAGTTGCGCCCCGGCGTCGTCGTCGAGAGGGCGGTGTTCTCCTTCCGCCGCCCGTTGGGCCAGGTCCGACGGTTCCCCGTACACCCACACGACGAACTGATCGTCCAGCGCCGCTCGACAGTCGGGCACTTCGACGGTGAAGGCGGCGGCGGTGATCACGGCCGGATCGGTTTCGTCCAGCGCGCCGAGCAGCGTGGCAACTTCGAGGTCGTGCAGCGCGTCGAGGCCGAATGCCTCTGCGTACTCGGATGCGGTGAGGCCCGTCGTCGCTTCGATGTGTTCGTCGCTGTCGCGCAGGGGTCGGCTGAGTTGCTCGGCCACCATCCGACCAATGGTCGTCTTGCCTGACGCCATCAGTCCGACGAACACGACGTGATGATTCACGTGCACAGCATGCCGGTACCCATCGGTGCGAGGCTTCGGACGTGAGCTTTGCCGACTGGGCCGATCATCCAGACGCCGACGCGTTGGCTCGCGTCGTGGTTGTCTCGCCACACTTCGACGACGCCGTGCAGGGCGCCGGATTGCTCTTGGCTCGACACCCGGGCGCAACGGTTGTCACGGTCTTCGGGGGCGCACCGGAGGCCTATCCCGATCCCGTTTCTGAATGGGACGCGCTCGGGGGTTTCACCGCCGGCGACGACGTCGTCGCGTTGCGCCGGGAGGAAGACTCTGCGGCGCTGAAGCTGCTCGATGCGATTCCTCATTGGCTGGAGTTCGCCGATCACCAATACGTCGACGCGGCTGCTCGCGCGACAGCCGACGACGTTGCGAACGCGCTGCGTGACGCGCTCGTCGAACTACAGCCAACCGCCGTGTTCGTGCCGTTCGGTCTCGGCAACCCCGATCACGACGTGACGCACCACGCGGCTCGCCTCTTGTTCGAAGAGTTCGATGCCATCGCTTGGTACTGCTACGAGGACGCCGGCTACAAGCACATCCCCGGCCTCCTCGCCTGGCGTATCAGTTCGCTGTTCAGGACGGGCTGGTGGCCCACACCGTCGCTCGTCGCGATCGCCGATGACCTGCCGCGCAAGAACAAGGCACTGGCCGCGTACGCGTCACAGCTGCCACCGCTTCGCCGCGACCACTTGCTCGACGAACGGCTCGACGCCCACGTCGGTGAGCAGCACTGGCGCATCGCCCGGCCGCCCACCGGGTGGGAAGGGCTGACGGAGCTACCGGGATGAACTTCGCCCGTGCGCTCCCACCGAAGAAGAAGTAGACCTTCGGCTGATGGCTATCGACGAACGAACTGCCGACTCGTACAACGCGCTGGTCGTCGCGGTGGCGCAGCGCGTCACCGAAGAACGATTCAAGAACTTCAAGCCCGGCGGCTCCCTCGGCGGTGACGCGGAGCTTCCCGTCGAGCGCGTCTTCAACGACCGCAATCGGGCCGGACTCGGCGTCGCCCTCGAGTACGAGCGGATGGGGAACCGGCCCGTATCCGTCGAACTGCAGGCGCGCGCCGACGCGGCCGGATACGAACTCGAGCACCTTGGCATCACGCTCGGCACCGTCATCCACGGGATCAACCTGCATGACCCGGTCAGCGACGACGACATCGCATTCGTCCGCGCCACGCTCCTCGAACGCAAGGTGGTCTTCTTCCGCGACCAGCATCTCGACGAGCACGAACAGGTCGAGCTCGGTCGACGATTCGGCGGCATCGATGCGTTCCCGTTCGCCCCGCCCGGCGAGAACCCGTACGTCGCTCGCATCGACCACGGGCGTAACCGTCCCGGCAGCGAGAACGCGTGGCACAGCGACGTCACATGGATGGAGCGCCCGTCCCTCGGTTCAATCGCGCAAGTCACCGTGCTGCCACCGAGCGGCGGCGACACGCTGTTCTCCGACAGCCACGCGTGTTACCTCGGCTTGCCCGTCGACGTGCAGCGCCGGCTGCAGTTCGTCAACGGCATCAACGACTACCGGAACTTCTTCCCAGCGAAGGGCCCGCTCGCAGTGTCGGAGGAGGTTTTCGACTGGGTCAAGGAGCGCATCCCCTTCGGAGTGACGCATCCGATCCTGCGCACGCATCCTGAGACCGGCAAGACCGCGCTCTACCTCAACGGCGGCTTCCTCCGGCACGGCTCGTTGCACGACGCGCGTACGGGCGAGCAATGGGACGTCGAGGAGTCACGCGCGATGGTCAAGTTCCTGCTCCAGGAACACGCTCGGGCCGAGTACCAATGCCGATTCGAGTGGGCCGAGGGTTCGATTGCGTTCTGGGACAACCGCGCGGTCCAGCACTACGCGGCGAGCGACTACTGGCCCCACACGCGTCAGCTGCGCCGGGTCACAGTGAGCGGCGACACGCCGTACTACGACCCGACGCACGCGACGGGCGAGCCCGTCTTCGACTGACGGTCAGTCCTTGTCGATCTTGTTGCCCGACGCGTCGACGGGATACCACTCGGGAATGCCGATGCCGTTGGTGTCGCCCGGCTTCGTGTCGCCCTTGAAGTAGTAGAGCAAGTGGCCGTTGTACACGACCTGGCTGGCGACCTGCCCGGTCGCCGTCGCCGCCATCGACGCCGACACGCCGTCTCCCACCGAGGGCGTCTCGGTTGACGTCAGCGCGGGCCACGTCGTCTTGCACGGATCGGCCGAGCACGCGCTCGTAGTGCCCGAGTCCTTCTCGAACAAGTACAGCGTGCGACCGTTCGGACCGACGAGGTACTTGCCCAACTCGTCGTTCGTCGCGAGCGACAGCGTCGTGCCGTCCGACGAGGCGGCTTGGGTCGGTGTGGACTGCGCCGCCGTTGTCGTCGTGTCGTACTCCGACGCCTCGTTCTTCTTGTCGTCCTTGCCGCACGCGGCCGACAACAACGCCAAAGCCAACGCGGCCGCGATTGTGAACTGCTTCTTCACGGTTCCTCCCTTGTGAGCCTGCCGGGTACTACGGGCGAGGCGGTCGGAGAGATTGCGTCAGCCGTCGAGTGTCGCGTGGCAGAGCAGCCGGCCACTCGGTAGACGCATCTGGATGGTGCGCACCATGGCGACGGGCACCGGACTGCGCAGCCCCAGCGTTCCGTGTCCGTCGTCGAGGGCCAGTTCTCCCGCCGACACCGTCGTGCCAGCGTCGGTGACGACTTCGACGCTGACACGCGGATACGCACGCTCGTAGGACATGTCGACGTAGATCCAGCCCGGCTTGCCTGGGTGGACCCACGCCCATCCGACTGTCTGATGCGCGGCCGTCCTGAGCGCGTACTCGTCAAGGTTCTTCGGTGACGACGGTGCGGTGATGCGCCCGATCCCGACCGCGCCCACCAGCACGACGAGCGCCGCCGCAGCCGCGAGCAACGACCGGCGCACGCGTTGGCGCGACCGGACGCCGTCGATACGGTCCATCACCCGCGCTTCGAAGCCGAGCGCCGGCTCGGCGTCGGGCGCGAGACCGAGTACGGCATCGACGACGTCGATCAGCTCGTCGGCATCGGCGCGGCAGCGTGCACACGACTTGAGGTGTTCCTCGACGGCGCTCAGGTCGCGACCGTCGAGCACACCTGCGGCGTACTCGGCCAACAATTCGCGGATCTCGGCGCAATCACTCATGCGCGCTCCCGTACGTCGGCGAGCTGCGTACGCAGTCGCTGCAGCGCCGCACGGATACGCGTTTTGGCCGTGCCGAGCGGAATGCCTTCGGTCTCGCTGATCTCCGCAGCCGTACGGCCGGCGACGACGGCAAGCAGCACCGCCCGTCGTTGTTCCTCGGGTAGCGCCGCCACTGCAACCCTGACGCGCTCGCGATCGGCGTCGTCGACCGACGGCACGTCCGCGTTCCCAATCGTCGAGGGCGGCAAGAGCGGCGCGAGATCAGACGGATCCGACGGCCGCGCGCGGCGCGTGCGCAACGCGTCCACCGCAAGGTTGCGAGTAATCGTGAGCAGCCAGGCCTGCACAGTGCCGCGACGAGTGTCGAACGCGGGCGCGGCGCGCCACGCGCGAAGAAACGCGTCCTGCGCAATGTCGTCGGCGAGCGCCGCGTCGCTGGTCATCGCCAGCGCGAGGCCGTACACGCGGCCTTGGAATCGCCGCACGAAGGAGATCGCGGCATCACGATCGCCGGCGGCCATTGCCGCCAACAGTGCTTCGTCGGTCGCAGCCCACACGGTTATCTACGGATCAGCGGAGCCGAGGGATTGCTCAGGCATCGGTGCGAACGTCGACCTCGAACCAGACGCTCTTGCCGACGGGGCGCTCCTCGACGCCCCACTTGGTCGCGATCGCGTCCACCACGCGCAGCCCGCGTCCACTGACGACGTCATCGTCGTTGTCGTCCTGCAAGACCACGGGCGCCGAGGATCGGTCGTCAACCTCGATACGCACCGCGTGACCGAGGTAGCGCAGGGTGACCGAGTCGGGCACCTTCGAGTGCATCACGGCGTTGGTGGCGAGTTCGGAGGCGGCGAGCTTCACTGCGTCCTCGTCGACAAGGTCGCCGAGGCGCCAACTCGCCAGCAGCCGATCGAGCAGGGCACGCACCTCCCGCACCTTTCGCTGGTCGGGCAACCGCAATCGGGCGACGCGCGCCGGCTTCGGCGGCTGGCGCCACAACTCGGGCTGGAGGTCACCGAGGGGATAGCCCGGCAGCTCGAGATCATCGACGGCGATGCCGGTCGCCTCGGCGACGCGCTGGCGCGGGTCGTCGCCGAGTTCGCCCGGAACGCCGAGCACGACGACGGTGCCGCCCGCGACGGCGGCAAGCGACGCGGGGTCACACGGGGCGGCGAGCAATGCGTCGAGCAGGCCATCGGACATTGCCGCACGAGTGAGCACCAAGCAGTCGCCGGGTCCGAGCCCGACCCGGTCGTCGAGAAGAGGACCGTCGAGCTCGTGGCCGCGCACGTCAACCCATCCGGCGCGACGCACCACGATCGGGCGCGCGCTTTCGTTGTTGGCGAGCGTGACCCAGGTCCCGCATGCGTCGAGTTCGACCTTGGCCAACGTGGCCGCCGCGCCCGAGCGCTGCAGAAGCGTGGAGGGCATCACGTTCAACGATTCGTCCGTGACCGCGAGTTCGAATGACTCGTTGCCGAAGGTGAGCCACCACAGATTGGGCGCCGTACGCGTCATGTGCGTACTCGCTTCACCGACTTCCGACGCGGCCATGACCAGGCCGGGTATACCAGCGTCCAATACCACCGGCTCCAATGTAGGGACTACTTACCGCGGCGTGTGTACGCGATGGCACCGGCGATGATGAGAGCGATCAACAGGATCACAGCAATGTTGATATGCATCGGACCTCCTCTCTCAAACGTCGTGTCGTATGACAAGAAGAGCGGCGACTGAAGCGGCAACGAGCCACACCGCGAGCACAAGCCCGTCGGCAACCTGACCGTCGACGATGCCAGAGACAAGTGCGCCCGGCATGAGGTTGGGTACGCGAAGTAGGCCTCCGACGAGCGACTCGCCGAGGGCGAGCCAAGCAACCGATGCCACAAGCGCGATCGTGCGATTGGCAATGGCGGCGCCGACGACGACACCGAGCGACGCCATGAGAACCATCGCCATCGCGACGCGTCCACCGAGCGAGACGGTCGCGGCGGCGTCGATCGTCATCGGGAGTCCGCGCTGGTGCACCCCGACCACCGTGATCGGTACGACGACGGCGTAGATCGCCGCGCATGAGGCCAGCGCAACCGTCACGGCCATCACCGATTTGGCGGCGAGCACTCGGCGGCGGTTGGGTGTCGCAACGTACGTCGCCGCAAGCGTGCGGTGCTGGGTCTCATCGGTGAAAAGTCGGACCCCGAACAGCAGCAGGAACAGACCGACATTGGTCGCTCCGAACCGGAGAGGGCCATGCGACGACAAGCGCGATGCGATTTCGCTCGGTTTGAAGCTCGCGATGAGGACGACCGACGACACTGCGCTGACCGCGACCGCGGTGACTGGGACGGCGAGCAGGCTCCGAGTGAAGCGGAGCTTTCGCAGTTCGGCGCGCAGGAGCCGCATCATCGGATACCGCCGCCGTCGTCGGTAAGGGCCAGGAACACGTCCTCGAGGGTTGGTGCCTCAGTGTGTAACTGATGCAGGGCGAGGCCAGCCGCAGCAGCCAGATCACCGATCGCGACCGCGTCCATGCCCGCCACGATCAGACCGTCGTCGGAAACCGTGACGCGGCCACCGTGGTTCGACAGCAGCGTTCGGAGCGCACGCGGTTCAGACGAACGCACCCGCACACGGGCGCCTCGGCCGTCTACGAGCGCGGTAACCGGCGATTGCATGACCAACCGGCCATGGTTGACGACCACTACGTCGTCCGCGAACAACGAAAGCTCAGCCAGAACGTGACTCGACACGAGAACTGCCGTCCCGCGTTGCGCGTAGTCCCGCAGGAGACCACGCATCCAATGCATACCGGCCGGGTCGAGGCCGTTGGCCGGCTCGTCCAAAATCAGGAGCCGGGGGTCGCCAATCAGGGCAGCGGCGAGACCCAGACGTTGACGCATGCCGAGCGAGAGTTGACCAGTCCGTTTGTCGGCGGCGGCGTCGAGTCCGACCTCATGCAAAACCGCGTCAACCCGTGCGTCGTCGACTCCGACGGCGGTGGCACGAATGCGGAGTTCTTGGCGGCAGCGGCGACCGGGATGGAACCCCGACGCGTCGATCAGTGTTCCGACGAGCCGAGCAGGGTCGTGGAGGCTGCGATACGGCTGACCGAAAACGCACGCCCGCCCGCTCGTCGGCTCGGCGAGACCGACGAGGATGCGCAGCGTCGTGGTCTTACCGGCGCCGTTTGGGCCGAGGAAGCCGGTCACCCGTCCCGCCGCGACCGAAAAGCTCAGGTCGTCGACCGCGTGTTGATCACCGAAGGACTTGGTGAGGTGTTCGATGACGACTGGCGCTGATGCCACGAGCACATCGTCGTCGCCGTGCGATCGTCCGTCGTCGGCCTGGAGGCTCGACCTTCATCACCCTCCAGGCGTACCCGGCCGCACCAGACCGGTCTCGTATGCGATCGCAACGAGCTGGGCTCGGTCGCGGGCGCCGAGTTTGGCGAGCACGCGACCGACGTGCGTCTTGGCGGTCGCCGCGCTCACGAAGAGCCGCTCTCCGATTTCGCTGTTCGATAGACCACGCGCGACGAGAACCAGCACCTCGCGTTCACGATCCGTGAGGTGTTTCAGCGGCGACGGGTCCACCGGCGTCGCGTCAGTGAAACGCTCGATCAGTCGGCGGGTCACAGTCGGCGCGAGTAGCGCGTTGCCCGCCGCAACCACCCGCACGGCTTCGACGAGGGATTCGGGTGGTGCGTCCTTCAGCAGAAACCCGCTCGCGCCCGCGCGCAACGCTGCGTACACGTAGTCATCCACATCGAATGTCGTGAGCACAATGACGCGTGTGTCCACGAGCGCCACATCGCTCGTCATGCGGCGTGTCGCCTCTATGCCGTCCATACGCGGCATACGGACGTCCATGAGGACAACATCGGGTCGTTCGCGGGCCACGACATCGATGGCCGTTTCCCCGTCCTCTGCCTCGCCGACGAGCGTGATGTCCTCGACGTGCGCGATGAGGGCGGCAAAGCCGCCCCGCACGAGGGGCTGGTCGTCGACGATCACGACACGGATCAACGCGCGTCCTCGATCGGAAGGCGGGCCGCGACTCGGAATCCGCAACCGTTCGGTCCCGCCTCGAAGGCCCCGCCGTAGAGCTCGACGCGCTCACGCATTCCGATAAGCCCGTGGCCACCGGCGACAACTTCGCCGCCCACGCCATCGTCACGCACCTCGATGCCGATCATCGAGCCGTCGTAATCGATGGTCACCTTGGCGTGTTGTGCGTTGGCATGTTTCCGCACATTGGTGAGCGCCTCCTGTACAACGCGGTAAACGCACTGGTCGACGCCTGCGGACAACTCGACGACCGCGCCTCGAATCTCCACGTCCACGACAACTCCTGCCTTCGCCGTCGCGTCGATGAGGTCGTCAATCGCGCGCACCCCGGGAGCGGGCAGCAACGAGTCGTCGACGAGATCCTCGTCGCGCAACACGGTGAGCAGCCTCCGGAGGTCCTGGAGCGCGGCGCGGCTCGTCGTCTCGATCGTCGAGAGGGCCTGCTCGGCGACGTCCGGCGAATCCTTGATCACGTAGCGGCCCGATCCCGCCTGCACTGCGATGACACTTATCGCGTGGGCGACGACGTCGTGGAGTTCACGAGCGATACGAAGCCGCTCGTCGACGACCGCACTGCGCGCGGTTGCCGCTGTTTCAACCGCGACCCGACGAGAACGGTCACCAAGCCACGCGGCAAAACCGAGCGCGACAGCGTTGGAAAGAACAGTTTCGACATCAGCGCCGCTCGCCATCACCACAACCGCCATTACCGCCACCACACCTCCGAGCAGCAGTCGAGCCTGCTTGGCCTCGAGACGCGCGCCGGTTGTGTAGACCGCAACCAGGACGGCCGGACCGAGGATGACGACTGGTAACCGCACCGCCGCGCACAGCACCGCCGTCGCAGCCATCGCGACCACGACACATAAGGGCCAGCGACGACGGAGCGCTAATGCACCGCAGTGCGCAAGCCCGATCGCAACGCCAAGCCCCGTTTCCGCAGCACCGGAAAGTAAGCCGACTGACAACAAGATCGAGAGGACTGAGAAGCCCGAGGCGACGGCCACGTCAAAGGCCATTTCCCGGCGCGTCATGCGCCCACGGTACGGGGGCGAGTGGCCGGGGTCGTCACCCGCGAGGCGTACTCCCGCAGCGTTACGCGTCGCCGTTGGCGCGTCGTGCTTCCTGGGCTTCGCGGTCGCGACGGATGCGTTCGGCCGCGGCGAGCGTGTTCTCGTCGGACCGCGGGCCTGACCAGTCGAGATACCAGTGTCGGCTCACGCCGATGATCCACGAGCCGTCGTCCATGGGGGACAGACCGAAGCGTGTGATCGTGCGTTCGCGGCCGACGTGATCGGAGTAGAGCAACTCGATCTGCACCATGGTCTTGTTCGCGATCGCATCGACGAGCGCGAGTCGCGTTTCGTCATCCGGATTGCGCAGCGCGCCCTGCCACATACCGATGTCACCGGCGGGTACGTAGAGATCGCGCGCCTGCATCCGGAACTCTTCGAGCGGGGTGTGGTCGACGTGTTCCAGGTTCACGTTGCGGCCGGTCCACACCGACCAGCCCTGCAACACACCGATACCACTGCCGACGTTGCGCAGGCTCATCACGAGATAGACGGTGCCGTCGACGTGCTCGATCGCGGCTCGCCCACCCGCGGCCTTCACCCAGTTGCCTTCCATGAAGGCGATCTTTTGCATCGGATCGTCGAAGCGCGACGGCGCCAGCAGCGGCCGGCGCTGCTCCTGCAATGCGAGCTCTGCGATCCGCGCCGAGCGGTTCGACGAGCGCACGGCCGCGAACGTGGCTACTGCGAGCACCAGCGTGCCAAGTGCAGTGGCGAGCGACGAGACCGTCGCCCAGTCGATCGATGCGATCACACAGGCCTCCGTCTGGTGAAGCGGATTGCCCCCGGTGCATCGGCCGGCACCACCGGCGCATGCGGCGCGACCGCCTCGATACGTTCGTAGTCGTCGCCCGGCGACGGCCGCGGATCAGTGTCTCCTTTGTTCGGCCAGAACGACATGGCGCGCTCCGCCTGCGCGGTGATGGTGAGCGACGGATTCACGCCGAGGTTCGCCGAGATCGCGGAGCCGTCGACGACGTGCAAGCCCGGGTAGTTCCACACGCGGTGATACGCGTCGATCACACCCGTCTCCGCCGAGTCACCGATTACCGCACCACCGAGGAAGTGCGCCGTCATCGGGATGTTGAACACGTCGTTCCATCCGCCGCCGGCAAAGCCGTTCTTGAACTTCTTCGCCAGCAAGCGGACCGCGGCGTGGCCCTGCGGAATCCACGTCGGGTTCGGTTCGCCGTGGCCCGCCTCCGACGTGAGGGCGTGACCGAACACGCCCTTCTTGCCTTTCACCGTGATCGAGTTGTCGCGGGTCTGCATGACCAAAGCGATGATGATCTGCTCCGACCAGTGCCGCATCGACAGGTTGCGCAATAGGTAGACGGGGTGCTTCACCGCTTCCTTCACCCACTTCAGCGGGCGCGACCCGTCACCACCGTCGACGAGACCCGTCGTCAACAGCCCCATCATGTTCGAGCCCTTGCCGTAGCGAACCGGCTCGATGTGCGTGCTGTCGTCAGGATGAAACGACGACGTGATTGCGACGCCCTTGGTGAAGTCGACGTCGTCGGTGAAATAGCGCGCGCCGAGGATCGCCTCGGAGTTCGTGCGCGTGAGCACACCGAGACGGCTTGAGAGCCTCGGCAACGTGCCGCTGTCGCGCATGCGATGCAGCAGCCGCTGAGTGCCCATCGTCCCTGCCGCGAACACGACGTTCTTCGCGTGGAACGTGCGCCGCTTCTTGCGCGCCCACGCACCGGTGCGTTCGGTGTGCACCTCGTAAGTGCCGTCCGCGCGTTGCTCCACCGACGTGACCGTCGTCAACGGATGGACTTTCGCGCCCGCCTTCTCCGCGAGAAACAGGTAGTTCTTCAGCAACGTGTTCTTGGCCCCGTGGCGACAACCCGTCATGCATTCGCCGCACTCGATGCAGCCGGTGCGCTTCGGGCCGACACCACCGAAGAACGGGTCCTCGACCTCGACGCCGGGATCGCCGAAGAACACGCCGACCGGCGTCGGATGGAACGTGTCGGCGACGCCCATCTCTTCGGCGATGTCGCGCATCACTTCGTCGCTCGGCGTCATCGACGGATTCTCGACAACACCAAGCATGCGCTTGGCCTGGTCGTAGAACGGCGCGAGTTCGTCGCGCCAGTCCGTGATGTGTGCCCACTGCTGATCGGCGAAGAAGGGCGGCAACGGTTCGTACAACGTGTTGGCGTAGTTGAGCGACCCACCACCGACGCCCGCGCCCGCGAGCACCATCACGTCCTTCAACAGATGAATGCGTTGGATGCCGTAAAACCCGAGCTTGGGCGCCCACAAGAAGCGGCGCACCCGCCACGACGTCTCGGGGTAGCTCGACTCGTCGAAGCGTCGACCGGCCTCGAGCACCGCAACCTTGTAGCCCTTCTCCGTCAGCCGTAGCGCGGTGACGCTGCCACCGAACCCGCTCCCGATGACGACGACATCGACGTCGGTTTCGCCCACTCAGCCAGTCTTTCGCATCGGTGTCAGCAAGTACGCAACGCGCATCCCGCCGGTCATCGCACCCAACGCGGCGCCGCGACGTCCGGGCTGGCGCGCCGCATCGTCGTACAGCTTCGGCATGAACGTCGCGACTCCGAGACCCACCAGGAAGAAGCCGACGATGGGCACCGCCTCGAGCCGAACGAGCGCGGCGAGAACGAAGCCGATCGTCGCGATCGTCACGCTCATGCGATGAAGGCCGAGATGACCGAGACGGTGCTGCAACCAGTCGCCGGCGAACCGCATCGACGTCATCCCGACGGTGAACGCGACGAAGGCGAGACTGCCGAGGGCAGCCGCGGCGTGGAAGTCGTCCGTCATGCGGAAGCTCGCCCAGTCGCCGCCCGTCACTTCCAGCAGGACGGCAAACATGCCACCGGCCATCAACAGAACCACGGGCAGGTACCGCACGCGTCGCGAGTCGGACGGGTCCGTCTCCTCCTCTTCGTGGGCGCCCGAGTCGTCGGACAGGAGGTTGCGCGTCACCAACGTCAGGAACCCCGCCATGAGCACTGCGACAACGCTGAGCTGGGTGGACGGGCTCAGTTGCGCAGCGTTCGCAGCGACACCGCCGAGACCACCGGCCAGCGTGCCGAGACTCCACACGCCGTGCAGTCGATTCATGACGGGCGTGTGCCGACGCGCGCTGATCCACGAGCCCTGCAGGTTCATCGAGATGTCGACGAGCACGTCGAGGAATGCGTAGAACAGCATGCCGACGAGCCACACCCACGGGCTACGGGCGAATCCGATGATCGGCAACGTGCACACCATGACGACGGCGCCCGCCTTCAACACCTGCTTCGTGCCCGCTCGATGAATGATCCGGCCCGCAAAGGCACTGCCGACCAACCCGAACACCGCCGCGCACGTGAGCAACACACCGAACTCGTCGATGTCGACGCCGAGGCGGTTGCGGATTTGGGGCGCCCTCGAAACGAACGATGCAGTCATCGCACCGTTCACGAAGAACTGCCCTGCGACCGCCGCTAACGCGCGGCGGTCGTTGTCGACATCCGACGGCACGACCGCATCATGGCGCGGCCGACCCCGTCAGTTCGCGCAACCGAGCCGCGCCGTCGCGGCGAGACCGTCAGCGAGTTGCTGCCGCTCGGTTGCCGTGAGCTGCGCGTCGCGATGCAATCCGAACCACGTGTAGGAACTCGGCGGCATCGATCCTTCGAGTACCGCCTCAGGTGCTTCGTGGGCGTCTTCGCCTTCGTGGCCACACTCCGAGACGTTCAGACTCGCACGGCCCTCGTTGACGTGATTGGCGATCCACCAGGCGATCGGCGCGACCTTCTCGTAGACGCGCGATCGCGTGTGATTGCTGTGGCAGTCAGCACACGCGTTGTTGAACAACTGTTGTGTTCGAGCGGAGTCCCACTTGGGTTCGGACACGACCGGGTGGTTCTTCACTCGATACGGCACGAGCTGAATGAGGAAGAACACCACCACAATCGCAAGAACAATCTTCGGAAGTCGCAGCACGACCGTGATGGTGCCCGGTTCCACCTAGTGCCGAAACTGCCGAAGGTCCTTTCGTGGCCGCCGTTCAGCGCGTCGCGTGCGCAGCCAGCACGTCGGCGACGCAGGCCGTCACGCGTCGCGCGGTCGGGATGTCCAGGAACTCGTTCGGTCCGTGCGCGTTCGACTCCGGCCCGAGGACACCAGTCACCACGAACTGCGCGTTCGGGTACCGCTCGCCGAGCATCGCCATGAACGGGATCGAGCCCCCGATGCCGGTCGCCCCGGTCGGATTGCCGAACGCCTGCATCGACGCGGTGTCGAGCGCGGTGGCGAGCCACGGTGCGGTCGGCGGCGCGTCCCACCCGCTGCCATGCTCGCCCTCCGACGCGGTAACCAGCGCTCCGTACGGCGGATTGGCCGTCAGTGTTGCAACCAACTCCTGCAGCGCCGCCTCGGCGTCAGCGATCGGAGGCAGACGCATCGAGAGCTTGGCTTCGGTGAAGGGTCGCAAGACATTGCCGGCGTCGACCGGCAGCGGCGCGCCCGCGAGACCTGTTACCGACAGAGCCGGCCGCCACGTGTGGGCCAGGATCATCTCGGCGCGGTCGTGCGTCATCGGTTGCGTGCCACCGGCAAACGGATACGGCTCGGAGATGTCGAGTAGCTCCGCGACGCGCTGCGCCTGTTCCACACGCTCGGCCGGAATCTCGGCGTGCATCGACGGCAGCAGAATGCGGCCCGTTTCCTGGTCTTCGACACGCGAGAGCAGCGTGCGCAAGATGCGGAACGACGAGGGGATGACGCCACTGGCACCCGAGTGCACGCCCTCGCTCAACACGTCGACGCGGAGGTCGACGCCGACGAGGCCGCGCAGCGACGTGCTCACCCAGAGTCGGTCGTAGTCCGAGCAACTCGAATCGAGACACACGACCAACTCGACGTCGCCGAGCGTGTCGGTCAACGCCTCGATGTGCGCGGGCAGGTCAGGGCTGCCGCTCTCCTCGGAGGCCTCGATCAGGATCACGCAGCGCGCGTGGGGCAGGCCGCGCTCGCGCACCGCTTCGATCGCCGTGAGCGCGGTGAACGCGGAGTAGCCGTCGTCGGCGCCACCGCGTCCATACAGCCGCTCTCCCTCGAGACGCGGCTCCCACGGACCGAACCCCTCGTGCCAACCCGTCATCTCGGGCTGCTTGTCGAGGTGCCCGTACAACAGGACGGTGCCGGTGGTGTCGGTCGCCGTCGCCGGGATCTCACACACGATGACGGGCGTGCGCCCCGGCAGACGATGCACCGACAGCGAGAGACCCTCGACGCCGCGGCTCGTCAGCCAATCGCTGACGAGTTGGACGGCACGATCCATGTGGCCGTGCGCTTCCCACTCCGGATCGAACGCCGGCGACTTGTTCGGGATGCGGATGTAGTCCTGCAGCACCGGAACGATCTCGTCCCAACGAGAGTCGATGAACGCGTCGGTCATAGCGTGATCGTGCCCGATAGATGCATCCGGAATGTCTGCGCCACGAAATCCGCGCCACCATCCGCCGTACCGCTGCCCGTCGCACCCACGAATCGACCGGTGCCGCCGACGATCGTCCATGTGCCGGTCCCCCGGAACTTCATGGCGCCGACGGGACAGCCGACGTCGAGGCTTCGGATCGTGATGGTTCCCCCGGCGAGAGTGATTCGCTCGACGTTCGTGTTGGCGAGACCACCGGGACATTCGATGCTCACGCCGGTCACACGAATCGCTCCTTTGTTCTTGGCACGGCCGAAAGGTTTGGACGGACCGCCACCGGCGAACGCAAACCGCCCGGCACCGGTGATCGTCGCTTTACCGGTGAGCGTCGATCCAAAGTCGAATCGTGTGGACGCACGCGCTGGCGCAGCTTCGAGCGCCAGGGCCAGCATCGCGACAGCGACAAGAGACAACTTTCGAAGCTTCAAACCAGATCCTCCACCCATGCGGGCAGTCTCGCGGGACGCCCGTCCCGCGTGAGACACGCATGCAACGTTGCGGCAATCAGACGGGTCTCACCGTTCACCTCGACGACGTAGTCGACCTGAAACGTCGACCTCGTTGTCGCCGACAGCCGCAGCCGGACCGTCATCTCGTCGTCGAAGCGCACGGGCGCCACGTACTGCGTGAACACCTCCAACACTGCGAAGTCGTAACCCTCGACACGGAAAGTGGCGTAGTCCCGACCCGCGGCGCGTAACCATTCGACGCGCGCCTCCTCCAGGTACAACAGGTACGACGCGTGGTGGACGATCCCCATCGCGTCGGTTTCCGCGAAGCGCGCGCGGATGCGATGCGTGAACACGTACGCATTCGCGTCGAGCACCGCGGGAATCTGCATGCGCGCCATTGCGTCAGAGTCTGCCTTGTCGCACCCACCTAGATTCGCGACAGCATGAAGGTCGTCCCGTTCCCGGTCACGCGCGAACCCCACGTGGCCTACATCACTGACCGCGGGCGTAACTCGGGGCTGACGGCGGTCCGGTTCGTCGGCGACGATCGCGTCGTCTGCACCGACTTCAACGAGCGCGCGATCTACCTCGCGACGCTTACGGAAAGTGGCGTCGAGATCATCGACTCGTGCGCCACCGTCATCGCCGACGGTTCGGCCGTCGAGACCGATCTCATGGACGTCAAGGACGACCTCGTCGCCGTGACGAACTTCTACCAAGGATCGGTCTCGTTCTTCCGCATCGAAGACGACCGCATTGCCTTCTCGCACGAAATGAACACCAACGACTTCGTCGGGATTCACGGCGTGCGCTTCGTGCCCGGCACCGACGATCTGCTGTGGGTTTCGTACTGCGGCAGGGACAACAAGTGCTTCGAGATCGTGTGGCACCCGACGCAGGAGGTGATCCACCGCGTCGAGACCGACGAGCAGATGCAGGACGTCGCTTTCGTCGACGGATACGCGCTGGCCTGCGCCCGCACCGACCACATCCGCACCAAGCGACCGTTGTCGCGGTGGAAACGTCGACAGATGTACTCGACCGTCTACCTCTACCGGATGCCAGACGACATCGGGCAGAAGCCCCCGGTGCTCGTCGACACCTGGAGAGGCGAGGGCCACCTCGACGCCATCAAGGAGTTCGACGGCAAGGCCTACGCCGCGAACCAGTACCTCGACCGTGTCGACGTGTTCTCAGTACGCAACGGGAAGGTGCAGGCGGAGGAGAGCCTCACCGGTTTCTCGATGCCGCACGGACTCGACGTGCGCGCCGACGGACTGCTGGCGGTAACGAACTACCTCGATCAAACCCTTCGGCTCACCAAGCTCCGAGGGCGGGAGTAGCCATGGCTACGTTCCTGTGTCTGCACGGCGCCGGCGGCCGAGCCGCCAATTGGCACTACGTCGGCGAGGAACTGCGGCGCGCCGGACACGACGTCGTGGCCGTCGATCTCCCCTGCGATCAGGAAGTCGGCCTCGATGCCTACGTCGATGCCGCAGTTGATGCACTCGGCAAACCGCCCGATGACCTCGTCGTGCTCGCGCAGTCGCTTGCCGGTCTCATCGCTCCTCTCGTCTGCGATCGGGTGCGCGTGACCCACCTGGTGCTGCTCGCGGCGATGGTGCCGAGTCCGGGCGAGTCCGGCGGCGACTGGTGGGCCAACACCGGTCACGCCGATGCCGTCGCCGCGCAGCATCTGCCGGACGACAGCGACGCGACCCTGTTCACCCACGACGTCCCCGACGACGTGCTCGCGGCCGTCGGCGAGCCCCGCCATCAGACCTCCACGCTGTTCGCGGAGCCGTGGCCGCTCGACGCGTGGCCCGACGTGCCGACCACGTTCGTGCTGTGCCGCGACGACCGCTTCTTTCCGGCCGAGTGGCTACGCAATCTGGTGCGCGAGCGTCTCGGGATCGAGCCCGTCGAGATCCCGGGCAGCCACTGCGCGTTCCTGAGCCAACCTCAGGCCGTGGCCAGCGCTGCGATTGCAGCGCTTCAGCGCGCTCGAAGGGATTCGAACCCCTAACCTTCTGATCCGTAGTTCTGACTTGAGCTTGCGCCGCAATTATCCACGAGTGTCCGCGATTGCGCTAGAGCCCGTCGTTGTTGGGGTTTTCGCTTCGGTCGATTGACCGCCGTTGCGCGTGAGAATCCGGGGTTCTCGCTGTTTGGTTCTCAAATTGGTTCTCACGGCGCAACATCGACCTCCGACGTCGCAACGAAGTCGGCGACGCGAGCTCTTTTCCTACGAGCGATCGTTCGTTGCCTAGGGGTTGCGCCTCCCCACACCCCGTAGATGATCTGGTTTGTGAGCGCGTATTCAAAGCAGTCGGTTGCAACCGTGCAGCGAGTGCACACGGCTCTTGCAGTTTCGACTTCCGCCCCGCTTTCGTCGAACCAATATTCAACAACCTGGCCCCGGCACGCAGCGCGGGACATCCATCTTTCATTCATCGAGGTGCCTTATCTGCCGAATGAACCGGGTCCCCTGCGGCATAGCTAGCCGCATCTCGGTCGCTTAACTTTCCATGGCGTCCCGCGGCGAAGGCTGTGATTAGCTTGAACATGACGAGCGCTCGCGAACGTTTGGAGAAGACGAGCTCGTTTTACGGCTGACCAAGTGCTGACCACCGAGCAGACCGAAAGCTCAGCGCTCCCAGCCGAACCTGCCTGGGCTTGAAGAATGAGGTCCGGCTCCCGATTTCGGTCAACCCCTCGCTCCAACCTACCTTCCAAAGGGCTGCGCTTCGTTGAGCAAACTCCGGCATTCTCAAACTTTGACCGAGCTCTTGCAGGTCTGAGCCTCAGCCGTTCTGCTCACCCCGGTCAAGACGGTCCGTAGAATCCAATGATGACGCGGGTTCCTCGTAGCGTCGGGAAAGCGACGCAAGCAGTAAAATGCCGACGAAGCCTAAACCAAGACCGACTGCGACCGCCGGTACCCACGGCACGTATCCCTGTGCAGCGCCAAGGATCGGCATTGCGGCCAACACCATGACGTACAGCGGATACGCCCACTCGCGCCAGCTAGCGCTGACTTCGACTGAATCGGGATCCGTGAACCCTCGGCGGGCGAGTCTCCCCGTAACCAGAACGCCCCGCCACGCGTTGCGTAAAAGCCCACCACTAAATAGGCGTCTGCCTATCCAACGCGACATCGCCGTACCCCCAGTAATAAAGCGCGAGCGCACCGGCAAATTGTCTCAACAGATCGCGTAATCGACCGCGGTCGCACCGATCGTGACCTCCTGCGTGAACGCCTTAAGCGCGATGCCCGATGCTCGTGACGCAACACGGCCGCCGTTCTTGGCAAGCCGCTTTAGCGCTGCTCCTGTGATCTTACTTGGGCCTTGACCTATCACCACCGTGTGAACAGCCCTCCAACCCTCGCCGTGTCGAGCCTGGTCAGCGGCAGTGAAGTAGCTCCTCGCGCCTAGAAAGCTCGCGGCCGGACAGATTCGCTTTCGCGCAGCCCGAGCGGCGCCCTGAAGCCCACGCCCCACCGCTTGAGCCAGGTTGAAAGCCACGCGGTACTTCGCGGGCACGTGAATACAGATGCCAAGACAACGGCCGTCGATATCAAAGCCGTTAATCGGGTCACCCGACACGTAGTCGTAGGAGTTGGCAGATCCGCCGTCTACTGGATCGCTCTCCAGGAACCTGCCGACTAAGGGGTCGTAAAGGCGAACGCCCATGCGTATGACGCCGAGGGTGGATGCAGCAGTAGATCGCTGCTGTGAGCCCAGCCATCCGTATCGGCTAGCGGGCGTAACGCCAACGCCATATTCGTCGGCCGCAAGCGCGGCGCTCCATGCCCCATTCGCATCCGAGTTGCCGACGATGTCTCCGTGCGCATTGGTGTGTTGATATGTGACAACGCCGTTCACGTCGATAGCCGACAAGCCGCCCCCGATTGTCACGTACGTACGGCTTCCACCGGAGCTGCCCGAATGCGGACCGGAGTACGCAGGTGAGTCGCCGGCGTCGTCATAGCCGTAGTCCGTGTCCTGCACCAAGAATCCGGTGTCGTTGGCGTACACCTTCCGCCTGAGGACGCGGCCACTCGGATCGAGCGTTTCGTCGATCGTGCGGGTGCCTTCGTCGATAGATGTTGCGTGGTCGTTGGCGTCGTATCCAAACGTCGCGTATGTGTCGCCGTTCGTGTACGTACCGGTCACCGTGGCTGCGCCACCGTTATAAGTCGACAATCGGATGCGATAAGTCCCCTTCGAAAGATTCGATGCGGACAGCGTTGCCGAGTTCGAACCGTAGGTCGGCGTCGCGACCGTGGTTCCGTTGGAGTCCAACAACAGTGGCGTGACCGATGCCAAGTACTGATACGGAAAGGACACTGTGTTCGTTCCCGAGGCCATCGAGACCTTGTCGGCTGCCGGATATCGGTAGGTCACTTTGTAGTCACCGGCTGAGGGCGCGGGCACTGTGAAGTTGACCGTCCCGGAACTTGTTGTTGGACCACTAGCGATCAGGGCGTTGGTCACCTGGTCTCGCAGTTCCCAGGTCAAGGTGGCGTAGCCCTTCGTAGCAATGTCGGCCGCAGCCGTCGATGGTTTCCAACCCGCGATCACATGAACCGGTCCCGCGTCATCGGCGTGGAACGCGGCGAACGTTTTCGTCGTGGCCGAAATCTGCACTGGTGTAGATATGCCGTTTCCGGAACCGGACCCCAGGCTTTCGGTGGTGCGTGACCACGTGTACGACGGCACCGCAACGTTGTTGGAGTTGTTGCCGACGGTCCAGTACCAGTCGCCGCCGCTGTCCGTCTCGTACGCGCCCTGCGCGACACCGCCCGAAGCCGCCCACGTTTGAACGGTCGTGCCGCCGGGTTTGTGGAGCTCGAGGGTGACGTCGGCGTAGGAATAGAGGGCGTGGGCTTCATCGATGGTGACGTACGGCGAGCCGAAGGCACCGGCCGTGACCCTGATCTCGTAGGAGCCTTGGGGCAGCGATGGAACCGAGATCGAACCACCGGGGACTCCCGGTGTCGTCGGAATCGTTTGTACGAGCGCTCCGCCGGACGTGTACAGGCCTGCGGTCATCGAGTCGGTAACCGGATACGTACCGGTCAACGTCCAGGCGCAGCCTGTCGTCGTGGACTTCACGGAAGGCGTAAAGATTGTCGTTGCCGGCAACACGCCGTTCTGGGTGACGTTGTAGGTCATCGTGACGGTGTTCTTGTTCAGAGCGGTGTCCGTAGCTGCGACCTGGCTGTTGCCAATCTTCAAGACGAGGTCGAGCTTTGGCGGCGGGCCGGCGGTGCCGACACCCTGGCAGGCGCCGAGCGACGACTTCCAGGTCAGTGTGAGTTGTATGGGCCCATTCGCCGAAGTCGTGAATGACGGTGCGGTTACCGTCGTCGCTGCGCCGACTGTTCCGCTGGCCGAGTAGGGCTGCTGCGTGGTCGCCCAGTTCACGTTGGCGTGGAACGCTCCGGCAGCGGCGCTTGTAAACGCCTTTGTCAGGGTCGCGCCCGGGTTTAGCGAGCTCGCGTAGGTGGGCTGGTCGACGACCGCAAGGTCCTGCGGGTACGTGAACGTCGATGACAGATAGGCCGTGCTCGACGGCTTGGGCGTATCTCCAAAGGCGTACCAGTTCGGCTGCGAACGGGGGGTCAGCGATCCCGACGACGAGCTAGTCCGCGTCGTTGCATCCGATGACCATGCGATAGTCGCGTTGACCGAACCGCCCGAGCCCACATGCATTGAGGTCTCGTGCGGCGGGTCGTTCGCCGCGAAGGCGAAGGCGTCGTTGATCGAGGCGGTCGACGATGCGGTGGGCATGCGATACGACGTGAGGTTGCCGTGCAGGTCGTAGATGTACTCGGAACCAAAGGGCGAGGCAGTCATGTGATCGGCTCCGTCGTAGGACCACGCACCGTCGCACGAAGTTTGATTCGTGGTGCCGCAACGGTTGGAGTTGTCGTCGTACGCGTAGTAGCGATTTGACGCGCCATCCTGAACCGAGCAGGAACGCCCACGCGGGCCGCAACGGGTCGCCCTCCTGCCAGTCAAGGAACGCGCGCGCCTCCTCAGGCGACCAGTGCCGAGGAATCGAACGCTTCGGGCGCGGACGGGGCGTCGAGGCGACCGGGCTGCGCACCACGATGCCTGACGACACGGCGAGCCTGAATGCGCCGGCGAGCGGCGCCCGAGCCAGCCGCACCGTGTTCGCCGACAATGGCTTGCCGCGCTTGCTGGCCTTGCCTTCGGTCAGCGCGCGTTGCCATGCCAGCACGACTTCCGGCGTGACATCGCGGACCCGTTTCTTGCCGAGCAGTGGCCGGACGTACGAGTCAGCCGAGTTCCGGTAGTCGAACCGGGTCTTCACCGAGAGCCGATCGTCGGCTTCGAGCCCGTCGAGGTAGAGGTCGAGCAACTCGTCGACCGTCAACGCTGAACTCGTGCGAACGGGCTGGCCGTGTTCGAGGAACTCTCGTCGAGCCCGCGATGCTGCCAACGCAGTCGTGAATCCACGCTTCGTCACCTGCACGCGACGCCTGGTCAACGGATCGGTTCCGAGCGTCGCTTTGAAGTACCAGCCACCGTTTGCGTCCTGGTAGACGCCGGCATGTTTCGGCACAGATTTGCCTTCCTGATCACCGGTTCAGGAGGCGGATGTTCTCAATCGGTTCTCACGGAGAGCCTCACGTGAATGCCGATCGCGCCCATCAAGGCGCTGAGCAGGACTTCTTCAGCGCGCTCGAAGGGATTCGAACCCCTAACCTTCTGATCCGTAGTCAGATGCTCTATCCGTTGAGCTACGAGCGCTGGAATTGCGGGTCGCCACTGTAGCGGACAGACCCCGGATCCTCCCAAGGCGACCGTATAAATCGGACATCACGGTCTATCCACTCAAGGTTCTCCGGCGTGGGCCGATAGGCCGACATGCCGGAAATTGTTGGATCTGCGTGCTTGGCGCTGCGCGGCGTGACCGCCGTGGCGCCGGATGGCACCCGATTGCTGGACGACGTGTCGTTCCAGGCCGAGCGAGGACAACTCGTCTCGGTCGTGGGCCCGACCGGCGCCGGTAAGACGTCGCTCGCCCGCGTCCTGGCGGGTGGCCTGCCGGTCTCGAGCGGCACTCGCGCCATCGAAGGTTCCGTCGGTTTCGTTCCGCAGCACGACACGCTGCACATGGGTCTCACGCTCAAGCGAGCGCTTGCGTACGCCGCGGCGCTGCGCGTCGAAGATCCCGACACTCGTGCTGGACGCGTTGACGCTGTCATCGCCGAGCTCGGCCTCGAGCGTCACGCCGACACGATCGTGCGCGACCTCTCGGTCGGCCAGCGCAAGCGAGCGACCGTTGCCGCGCAGCTGCTGAGCGACCCCGACATCCTCGTGCTCGACGAGCCGACCGCCGGCCTCGACCCCGGCTACGAGCGCGTCGTGCGCGACATGCTGCGCTCCCTCGCAAACGCGGGCCGCACTGTTGTCACCGTCACCCACTCCGTGGACGCCCTGCAGGCCTCGGACCGCGTGCTGTTCCTCGCCGCGGGTGGTTCTGTCGCGTTCTACGGCACGCCGAAAGAGGCGGCGAAGTATTTCGGCCTCAAGGACCCGGCCGACGTGTTCCTGGCGCTGGACACCGCGCCGCATCACGTCTGGCAAACCAAGTTTCGAAACAGCCCCTTGTTCGCGCGCTACCTCGGCAGCGCCGTACAAGGAACTGTTTCCACGCCACGGCCGCGGAGCGGCGGTCGTGGTCTCCTCGCACAAACGACGCTTCTGACGAAGCGTCACTTCGAGATGCTGCGTCGTGATCGTCGCCACCTGGCGCTGCTCGCCCTGCAGGCGCCGGTCATCGGCGCGCTGCTGTGGGCGGTGCTGCCGGCGGGCGGACTGGTTCCGACCCACGCGCGCGAATTCAGTGCCAAGGCTGCGATCGTCGTCATGTTCGTTGTGTTGTCGACGACGTGGCTCGGCATCACCAATGCGATCCGCGAGGTCGTGAAAGAACAAGCCATCGTCCGTTCCGAAGCGTCGGCCGGAATGTCGGCTCGCTCGTACATCGCGGCGAAAGCGCTGAGCGTCGGCTCGATCACCGTCGTGCAGTCGGCGATCATCGCGTTGCTGGCGACGGCCCGTCAGGGCGCTCCATCGGGACTCGCACTCGCCGAACTCACCGTCATAGCCGGTATCAGTGGCCTCGCCGCCGCAACGTTGGGACTGGCCATCTCGGCGTGGGCCAAGTCGGCCGACAAGGCGCTCGCAATCCTGCCCATCACCCTGGTGCTGCAGCTCGTGCTCGCCGGCGGTTGGGCCGAAGACGCCCGCATGCCACTGGTCGGTGTGGTCCGCACGCTCATCGGTGCCCGCTGGGGTATGGCGGCCATGGAAGCCGTCATGCGCGGCAACGTCGGCGACTGGTGGGTCGCCATGACCGCGCTCGTCCTTCTCACCACTGCTTCTCTCGCCGCGGCTGTGTGGCGCATCCAACATCTCACCCACCCCCACGGTGCGAACTGGTCCGTCCGCACGTCGCTCTCCGGTCTGAGGACCGAGCGGTTGCGCCTGGCGGGTGCGTGCGCCGCGGTTGCCGCGTCGCTCGTCGCTGGCGGGACGGGTGTGTACTCGTTCGCCACGGCCAAGCCGGCTGCCTCGATCCACGTTGCCTCGGCGCCGACGCCGACGACGGTCACGCCCGCCCCGGTCGTCACTACGCCGGTCACGATCGCCGTCGCCGCCCCGACCCCGACGACAGCAGCGCCCATCGCGCAGCTGGCGGCGCCGCCCGTCACGACTCCGAAGCGCACGGTCACGACCGCAGCTCCCGTCGTCGAAGACACGACGCCGGTGTCGATCACCGTGCCGCAGGTTCCCGTCACAGTTCCGGTGACCACGCCGACGACGGCGCCTCCGACCACGACGCCGACCACGCAACCGGCCAATCCGTGGTCGACGCTGATCAACATCTTCAATCCCTTCGCTCCGCGGTCCGGTCGATGAACAAGCGCATGCAGCGAGTGCTGCTCACGTGCGTGGCATCGAACGTGCTGTTCGGGGGTGCCGGTCTGGCGCTGCTCGAGCACGGGACCGCGACAACTGTCGCTACGGCATCGGGTCGGCCTCAGGGTCGCGCCACCGCAGCGATCGCCGGGCCGACCACCACGGTCGCGACGGCAACCACTGGCGCTGCTCCAACAACAGCACCGGCGGTAACACACCAAGCAACATCGTCGTCTGTGGGTGGGCACAAAACCACCCGGACGACATCCCCAGCTGCGGCCGCGGGGGGCGACACGACCGGCATCGCGTCGTCTCCCGCGCCGTCATCTTCGGCTCGCGTCTCGCCCGATCTCGGCTCCTACGGTGTCGACATTGCGGGTTCCGCGTCGGTTGGCGGACGGGCGCAGCGGGTGCCGACGTCGGGATCGGTGAATTTCAAGTCGTCGGGTGCCAACGTGCGTCAGACGAGCCCCGATGCGCCCGGCGACGTCGTGCTGTTGCAACGGTTCACCGGCGACAAGTCCGCGCTTGTGTCGCTCGAACTCACCGCGGGCGACACGCACAAGACCTTCACGCCGTCGTCGAACGCCACGTACCTGCTCTATAACTCGCCGAGCGGCACGTCGTGGTCCTGGAGCGCAACGTCGACCGACGGCAAGACGCACGTGAACGCGTCGGGCCACATCGGCGGGAGCCGGGACTACAACGTCGGCGGCATCGTCGTGCGCACGGTCGAGGTCGTCACCAACCTGCAGATCAGCGGAGACATCACCGGCAGCGCCGAACTCACAACGTGGGCCTCACCCGAGTACCGGCTACCGATCGTGCAACACCAACACATCGACGCATCGACGCGCGGCTTGCTCGGTCTTTCCGTGCGACTGCTGAGCGACACGACGACCACGCTGCGCAGCGTCACGCCGAACTAGATCAGCCGGCGATCCGTCGCCCAGCGCGCGAGTTCGTGACGCGAGCTCAGCTGAAGTTTGCGCAACACCGAACTGACGTGGGTCTCGACGGTCTTCACCGACACGTTGAGGCGCCGCCCGACTTCCTTGTAGGCGTAGCCACGCGCGATCAGCTGCAGAACCTCGCGTTCGCGGGGCGTGAGCTGTTCGAGCTCGGGATCCGCACTCGGGGCGGTGGCGACGGGCGGCCCCGACGCGAATGCGTCGAGCACGAAGCCGGCGAGCCGCGGGGAGAACGCGGCGTCGCCCGCGGCGATGCGTTCGATCGCTTCGGCCAACTCGGCGCCCGTCGCCGATTTCGTGATGTAGCCGCGGGCGCCGGCGCGAATCACGGCGATCACGTCTTCGGGTGCGTCCGAAACCGACAGCGCGAGGAAGCGGAGCGATGGCTTCACGGGCGTGATGCGACGGAGGATCTCGACGCCGCCACCGCCGGGCATGTGCACATCGAGCAGCACGACGTCGACCGCATCGTCGGCCAGCGCGCCGAGCGCGGCCACCGCGGCATCGACGTCACCCGCTTCGCCGACCACGGTGACGGCGTCGCCCAACTCGGTGCGCACTCCGGACCGGACCATCGGGTGGTCGTCGACGATGAACACCTTGGCCGTCATCGCGGCACTCGCAGTTCCACTTCGGTCCCTTCGCCGGGCGTCGATCGCACAACGGCGGTGCCGCCGGCGCGCTCGATGCGCCCCTTGATCGATTCGTTCACACCATGGCGGTCAGCCTCGATCGCATCCGGATCGAACCCGACCCCGCGATCGCGCACGAACAGTTCGATGGCTTGCGCCTCGGCCTCGAGGAACACATCGATGCTGTCGACCTGCGCGTGCCGCGCTGCGTTCACTACGGCTTCGCGACCCGCAGCCACGAGCGCGCGACTGGCGTCGTCGAGCGGCGCATCACCGACGGCCACGACTTCGACGCGTACGCGGTGCGCGTCTTCGACCATCGCGAGTTCGTGCTTCAAGAGACCGGCAACGGTGTCGTCGGGCTGCGCCGCAGTCGGGCTCGTGAAGAGCCAGTCGCGCAACTCGCGTTCCTGGCGACGCGCCATCGAGCGCACTTCGCGGGGATCGTCCGCGCGCTTCTGGATCAGCGCCAGCGTTTGCAACACGCCGTCGTGGAGGTGCGCCGCCATGTCCGCACGCTCCTGCGAACGAATGCGCTCGAGTCGTTCGAAGGCAAGGTCGTTCGTAAGCCGGCTCAGCCATGGCCACGCGAGGAACGCGATACCGATCACCAAGGCCAACGCGCCGATCGCGCTTTGTCCGACGTTGGAGAACCCGCCGGCCACCGCGGTCGTGACGGCAAGGCCGACGCCGACGAGCGACACGCCGAGCGCCATGCGTAGCGGCCAGCCCTTCGAAAGCCGCAACCCGCGTGTGGCGTCCTCGCGGCTGCCGAACAACGCGGCGCCGGCGGCCACGACGAGCGCGGGAAGCGCGATCGTGTCGCCGATCCAGTAGCCAATCGTCCGGCACAGCAACGCGAACCCCGCGGCGGTGCACAGGATCGCCGCGCTGTCGATCGCGGCGCCCGGACGCGGTGCCGGAATTGGAGCATCGGACTCTTCCGAGGACACCCACAGGACGGCGTACACGACGACACCGATGCCGCCGCAGAGTCCGAGCAATACGAACACGAGTCGGACGACGCCAACCTCGACGCCGAACGCAGCCGCGAGCCCCGAACACACCCCACTCAAGAGGCGCGTGCGTCGGCGACGCGTCACATGGAGGCGGAAGGGCAGAGCTTGCACGTATGAATCGTCGCACGCGCCCCCGGTCAGAACCATCGGGAACGACCCTGAGACCCAGCCGATACTGGATCAGGGGGATACCCGATGGCGATGATGGTGCGCAGTCCGCACGATGCAGTCATGACAACCGCGGGCACTCCGAATGCCGGTATGACGACACCAACTTCCACCGAGCCGTACAAGCTGCGACGCGCCCGGAAGGGTCGCATGCTCGCGGGTGTCGCCGCCGGCCTGGCAACCGCGAGCGGCCTCGACGTCACGATCGTGCGGATCTGCATCGGCGCGTCGATGCTCACCGGCCTTGGAGTGATCGGCTACCTCCTGCTCTGGATCGTGATCCCCGAAGAGCAGCCCTCGCGAGGCCGCTACGTCGAGCCCGCGCCCGAGTCCACGGCGCGAGTCATTCGTGTGCTCCTGCTCGGTGGCGCGCTACTCGTGCTGCTGCAGAAACTCGGGATCTTCTGGCCGTTCGAGAACCGCTACGGCCACACCAGCTTCGGCTTCGACGGCGTGCTCGCCCTGGTGCTGCTGAGCGTCGGCGTCGGCGTCCTGGTCAGTCGTCATCGGTCGGACGGGTGGTTGTCGTCGGACACGGCACCTCCGACGGCTCCTCCCCCCAGTGAGCCGCCGTTCACACCGTGGACCGCGCCGAACGCCACTCCGCCGGCCGATGACGACACCACCATTCTCACGGTCGAGCACGAGTCATTCGCTGATCTCGACTCCGAAGACAACTATCCCGACCAGGTCGGTTTCGTCGGCCCGTTCCGCGACATCGCCAACACCGTGCACCGCGACGTCACCGACGCGCTGGCCAGTGCCCGGCAGGAGACCCGGATCAAGAAGCCAGGCGGCGCCGCTCTCGGATGGGCGCGCGTCGTTGGTTGGCTCGTGTTGCTGTGGTGGTTGGCCGGCCTCGCGGCACTGCTCGGCGTGTGGCGGTTCGGGGCGGTCAACATCACGGGCCCGGTGTTGTTCTTCGGCGTGTGCTGGACCGTCTTCACGATCGTGCTCAACGCGCTGATACGCGTGCGCAAGCCGGCGGTGGTGCTCGGCACCTTGTTCACGCTGCTCATTCCGGTCGGGATCGCCCAAGGCATGGTTCGGGCCGACGGACCGATGGGCGCCCGCACGTTCCGTCCGGTGCAGATGGGGCAGCACGCGACGTACCGAGTCGCGATGGGGCAACTCGATCTCGACCTCGCCGACGCGCAGCTGGCGAAGTCGCGAGCTACCGACATCGATGCATCAATGGGCGTCGGTCACATGTCGATCGTGGTCCCGAACAACGTGTCGCTCACCGTCGTCACCGACATCAAGGCCGGCGGCTACGCCGTCCTCGGCAAGGAGACGACCGGAGGGATCGGCCAGCGCGAGACGCTGCGCTTCGATGGCTGCGAAGGGGCCCCGCACCTGCGGCTGCACATCACCGGCGGCGCCGGGTGGATGGAAGTCCAGCGGGCGAGCGGCGGCAACGAAGCGACCTGTCCGGCCGCGGCTTAGTCAGACGACGCTGACGACGCGGTCGAGCGCTTCACCGACGATGTCCTTGGTGATCGGCTTGGCGATGAACTCGTCCATGCCGGCGTCGAAGCAACGTTGCCGGTCCTCTTCGAGGGCGCTCGCTGTCATCGCCACGATCGGCAACTTCGCCTTCGGTCCGTCGAGCGCACGAATCGCCCGAGCCGCGCTGTAGCCGTCGAGCACCGGCATCTGGCAGTCGAGGATCACGACGTCGAAGTCGTCGATCGCGAGGGTGTCGAGCGCCTCTTGGCCGTTTTCCACCACGGTGACGTGCCAGCCCAGTCGTTCGAGCATGGCGCGAGCGACGAACTGGTTGACCTGGTTGTCTTCGGCCAGCAGCGCCCGGCGCTGTTCGGCGTCGAGAACAGCAGTCACGACCGGCGGCTCGACGGGCGCCGGCGCCTCAATCACGCGATCGACCGCCGGAAGTGACACCAGGATCGTGAAGGTGGTGCCTACGCCGGGCTCGCTCATGAAGCTGATGTCACCGCCCATCAGTTCGATCAGGTCACGCGAGATCGCAAGACCGAGTCCGGTGCCGCCAAAGCGACGCGTCGTCGAGGAGTCGCCCTGTTCGAACGGCTTCATCAGTCGGCTCTGCGCTTCGAGCGGGATACCGATGCCGCTGTCGATCACATCGAAGCGAATGCAGTCACCGTCGCGCGCCACGCGCAGAACCACTCGGCCGCGCTCGGTGAACTTCACCGCATTGCCCACGAGGTTCGCGAGCACCTGACGAAGACGGGCCGCGTCGCCGCGTACGACTTCGTCGTTGACGGTCATTTCTGAGTGCAGGTCGATGCCCTTCGTCTGGGCGGTTACGGCAAAAAGGCTGATCGTCTCTCGCACGACCTTGCCGAGGTCGAAATCGGCAACCTCGATGTCGACCTTCCCCGCCTCGATCTTGGACAGGTCGAGGATGTCGTTGAGGATCACGAGCAGGCTGTCCGCCGCGGCGCGCAGACCTTCGACGTGGCCGCGCTGCGCGTCGTTGAGCGGTGAGTCGGCGAGCAACTCCGCCATGCCCAACACCCCGTTCATGGGAGTGCGGATTTCGTGGCTCATGTTCGCGAGGAACTGCGACTTCATCTTCGACGCCAACTGCGCACGGTTCTCCGAGTTGCGCAGGTGCTCCTCGTTCTCACGGCGCGCCGTGATGTCCTGAATCTGCGAGATGAAGTGCATCGGCCGCCCGTCGTCAGCGCGCACCAGCGACGCGTTGAGTTGCACCCATACCTGCGAGCCGTCTCGTCGCAGATAGCGCTTCTGCATCTCGAACGTCGCCCGCGTGCCGTCCAACATTTCGCGGACGTAAAGGACGTCCGCCGCGACGTCGTCGGGATGCGTGATGTCCTGGAACGACCGCTCGAGCAGTTCATCGGGCGGGTAGCCGACAATGGCGCACAGCGCCGGATTGACGCGCAGGAACCGGCCGTTCGGCGCGACGATCGCAACGCCGATGGGCGCGTTCTCGAACGCGAGCCGAAACTGCTCCTCGGCGGCCCGTAGCCGGGCTTCGTCGCGACGCAGTTCGGTCACGTCCTGGCGCGTGCCCCGAACCACGGTGGGTTTGCCGTCCTCGTCGAAGTCGACCTCGGAACGGCCGAACAGAATGCGCTCTTCGCCGTTGGGCCACACGACACGCAGGTCGCCTTCCCAACCGACGCCCGTCTCGATCGCCCGCTGCAATTTGTCGCGCACTTCTTGCGCGTCGTCGGGATGCGCACGCGACAGGAAGCTGTCGAGGCTCGGCTTGTAGTGCGCGATGTCGAAGCCGTAGAGCTCGTACATGACATCGGACCACTCGCTGGCGCGCGTCCGAACGTCGTAGCGCCACGAGCCGAGGCGGGCGAGGCGCTGCGCTTCGCGAGCTTGGCGTTCGGCCTCCGCGAGCTGTTCGGCGTGCAGTCTCTCCTCGGTGACGTCCTGACCCGTGCCGACCATGCGCAGCGCAACCCCGTTGGCGTCGACGCTGACCTCGCCGAAGCAGTGCATGTAGACGAGTTCCCCGTTGGGACGGATGGCGCGGTGGTTGAACTCGAATGACTCACCCGTTGTGTACGCGTGCATCACCAGAGCGTTGACCGCTTCACGATCCTCGGGATGAATGCGCTCGACATACGCCTCGTAAGACGCATCGAACGCGGTCGGATCGACGCCGAAGATCCGGTAGAGCTCGTCGGACCAGGTGACCGTGTTGGACTGGATGTCCCACTCCCACGACCCGAAACGCGCGATCTGTTGCGCGCGAAGCAGCTCCTCCTGCCGGCGCAGCACTGCAGCCGCGCCACGGTCAAGGATCCGCTCCTCCTCGCGCACGGTCACCTATCGGTCAACCGGCGTATGACCTAAAGGGTCAAATGTGTGTGCGTGCTGTCGTTGACTTGGCGGAGAGGGGGGGATTTGAACCCCCGGACCCAGTTTCCCAGGTCAACTCATTAGCAGTGAGTCCGATTCGGCCGCTCTCGCACCTCTCCTCGGTGCGCCGAGATTAGCGGGTCGGCCCGGGCACACCCTTGGTCGATTCGTCGCCAGACGCGAGGAAGCCCCGCCCGAAGGCGGGGCTTCCTGCTTGGCTGGACCTGATGCGGGCTAGCCGAGGAGTGCGAAGCCCGGTCGGTAGCTGAAGACCGGGGTTGCGTTGGTCGGCGTGACCGGCGGGTTGAAGGTGACGAAGTCGCCACCGATCGCCAGCAGGCCGCTCGAGGTGAGCGACATGGTGCGGATCGTCCCGCTCGGGGTCGGCTGCCAGTCGAGCACTTCGCCAGTGTTGGCGTCGATGCCCGACATCGGACCGTAGGCGTTGCCAGCTGTCGTGGTGTACGTGCCGGCGAGGTACAGGTTGCCGGAGAAGACCACGAGGGCGTTGACCGCGCCGTTGGTGTCGGCCTGCCATGCACTGACGGCGCCGCCGTCGGAGCCGTTCACCTTGGCGAGGTTGGCGCGGGCGGCACCACCGGCGTTGGCGAACGAACCACCGAGGAAGATGGCGTCAGCGTTGTCAGGATCGACGGCGATGATGTTGACCGCGCCGTCCGGGTTCGGCGACCAAGCGGTCGCGTTACCCGAGGTCGTGCTGATGGCTGCGGCGTTCGAACGAAGGTCGCTGCCCACGTTCGAGAAGGAACCACCGGCGAGGACGTTGGCACCGTCGAGAACAACGCTGTTCACCGTGGCGCCGCTGTTCAGCGCCGGGTTCCACACGGAGGTGTCGCCCATCGTGGTGCCGACGGCGGCCAGGCCCGAACGGGTGTCGGCATTGACGCCCGTGAAGGAACCACCGATGTACACACGATTGGCGTCAGCCGCCATGGACTTGACCGAGCCGCCGGAAACGGTCGGGGTCCACGAGGTGACCGTGCTGTCGGCTTGCTGCACCGCACCGAGACCGGAGCGGGAGACACCGTTCACCTGGCTGAACAAACCAGCGAGGTAGACGTTGTCGGCATTGGCCGTGATCGCTGCCACAGGACCGTCGGTATCCGCCTTGAAAGACGTCACACCGCTGGCCTGGCTGATCTCGGCGACGTTGTGGCGAACCACACCGCCGAGGACCTTGAACGCACCACCGGCGATGAGGCGGGTCGAAGCGTCACGAGCCAACGAGAAGACCTCGTTGCCGGCGTGCGCCGTGAGCGGCTGCAGTGCGGCCGCCGCCGTGCTCGCCGAAGCGGCGTTCACGTACAGCGCAATGCGGTGACGGGCTTCGCCCTGAGCGTGGGTGAAGGCACCACCGATGGCGATGTACGACGTCGACGAGGTTGCGGCCGCGCTGATGCTGTTGACGGTGCCGTCGATGCCCGAGGGCACCCAGACGGTCGAAGGCGAGCTGTTGAGCTGACCAACGGTCGTCGAGTTGGCGCCCGCGTTGGTGAGACCGAAGGCGACGACGTTTTGGACGGCGAGACCGGCCGAGGACGTGAACGAGCCACCGAGGAAGACGGTGCCGGGCACGCTCGAGGTTGGCGAGGTGCCGACCGCGATGGTGTTGACCACGCCGTTGGTGTTCGGGTTCCATCCGAGAACGCCGCCGGGCGCCGTCGGGCTGAACGCCGCTGCGTTGTTGCGAGCGGTAGGTGCGTCGGCGGCTTTGAAGGCACCGCTGAAGTCACCGCCGACGAGAACCGACGTCGGAGCGGTGAGGATGCCAGCACCCACGATGGCGATGGACTTCACCGTCGAACCTGCGACGCCAGCGGTGTAGGCCGGATCGAAGCCGATCGTCGGCGCCGCCGACGTACCCGCCCAGTTGTAGCGCGCCAGGTGATTCGCAGTGGTGGAGCCGATCTTGGTGAAGTCGCCACCGATGTAGATCTTCGCCTGCTGCGAAACCGTGCTCGAGATCGTGAAGACGGTGCCGTGGAAGGCAATCGCGTTGACCGCGCCGTTGGGGTCACCTGCCGGGTCGAAGGTGAGCGCCTTCGACGTGGGATCGACCAGCATGTAGTTCTGGTGACCAGCTGCGGTGAAGAGACCGCCCACGGCGACCTTGTAGTAGGTGGCGGTCGGCGTCAGGAACGTCGCGTTCACGACGTTCACGGCGCGAACCTCGCCGCTGATGCCGCCGAGGTTGCAGTAGGTGGCATCGAGCACACCACCAGAGGTGATGTGAGCGAAGGCGGGGCAGGCGACGCCTTGGACATGCGTGAACGTGCCGCCGATGAAGTACCCGCTCACGAGGTCGGAGGTGATGGCCTTGACCACACCGCCGGTGACAGCGGCACCGTTGACGACCGAACCCTGGGTTGCGCCGGCGGCCAGCACTTCGGCACCGGCACCGCCCGCCGCAGGACCAGCGGTGTCGAAGGCACCACCGAGGTAGGTGGTGTCGTGGCCAGTACCGACCACCGAGTTGACGATGCCGTCGACCGCAGGAGCGGGCTGCAGCGCAGGCTTGGCCGGCGTGACAACCGCGGTCGCGGCGGTCTCGGTCGGCGTCTTCACCGCAGCGTTGGTGTCGTCGAGGTTGTCGTTGGTGCCGATGACAACCGCACGCAGCGTCTTGCCGATGTCGTTGGCCTTGCTGACCGTGTAGCGGTTCGTGGTTGCACCGGCGATCGGGCTGCAGTTGGCACCCGTCTCGTCGCACTGCTCCCACTGATACAGGAAGGCGGTAGCCGTGCCGGCCTGCCACGTGCCGTCAGTCACCTTGAGCTTGTCGCCCGTGAACGGCGAGCCGGGGATGGCGGCCGTCGTGGTGCAAGCGGTGTTGAGGCAGCGGACGATCGTGCCGACAACAGTGTTGACTGGCGCCGGCTGAATGCGGCTTTGCGCACTCGTAGCGGCCGTCGAACCCACGTGGTTCGTGGCCGTGACGACGACCTGGATGGTCGAGTCGAGGTCGGCCGGGGCCACGGGGGTGTAGGTGGAGTTCGTTGCGTCTGGAATGTCGGCGCAGCTGAGACCCGAGGCGTCACACTTCTGCCACTGGTAGGTCAGAGCACCACTGACGCCCTGGCTCCAGTCCGTCGAACGGGAGCTGTGGGCGGTCAACGTGTGACCGGTACCGGCGACGCCGGTGATGGTCGGCAGCACCGTGTTCACAGGGGCAACCGTCTGGTCGGCAATCACGGGGGTTGCGGGCGACGGCGCGGACGTGAGTGAGCCGTCGGCGTTCATGCCCTTCACCGTCACGCGGAAGGTGGAGCCGATGTCATCCGGGTAGACGGGGAGATACGTCTTGCTGGTGGCACCGGCCACCGGGTTGCAGAGGATGCCGGTGTCGGTGCACTTGGACCACTGGTAATACAGCGTCGGCGAGTTCGCCACGGTGGGCGTGTCGGCGACGGGGTTCCACGTGCTGTTCGCAAGAAGCGGCGATTCGACGACCGGCTCGCCGGTGATCGTCGGACCGCTGACGATCGCCGCGGTGATCGGGCAGACCACCGGGCTCAGCGCCGTCGAGGAACCAAGGGTGAAGGTTGCACCCGACGGACAGACGGCGGTGCCGTTCTTCGTGTCGGGGATAAGCGTCGAACCCGACAGGTGATAGCTGGCGTCGCGGCCGTTGGCTTTGGAGCCGGCGACGAAGGTTGCCGCCGGGATGCCGGTCACGGCCGAGGCGTAGCCGACGCAGCCGGTGATCGGCTGATCACCCGTATCGACCCACACCTTGCCAGGGGCGCTCGCCGTAGCGGGCGTGTTGCTCATGATCAGCTTGGTGCCGATGATGTGCACGTCGGCGGCACGGCTAGCGCAGGTCGAGGTCGGGCCGACGAGCGAGGTGGCCGAGTTGTCGAATTGCACCGGGACGTTGGAGGTGAACTTCAACGAGCCAGTGTCGGTGGATGCGTGCGGCGAGTTCGAGCAGGTGCTCTTGGTGCTGCTGGCGCAGTAGGCCAGCGACGTGGGCGCCGGCACCGCCTTGGCACTGACGGTCTGGAGGCCGCCAAGCACGGAGTAGATCTGGCGGTAGAGGTCGCCGCGGCCCGAGCCCGTGTAGGTCAGGTTCTCGTTGGCCGCCGACGGGCCACCCGGGGTCGTGACATGGATCTCATTGGGCTCGTTGTCGTACCGGTGGAACTGAGCCGCAGTGCCGCAGCTGATGAGGCACAGTTCCTGCGTGAGCTTCGGCGTGGCGGCCGGCTCGGTGAGCGGCATCACGGTCGGAAGCGCGGGAAGCTGGGCCGTGGCCTGGACCGGCGGCAGCGTCAGCGTCGTGCCGCGATGCACCGCAACGGCGGTGTCGAACTTGGATAGCGCCGACGCGTAGGTCGTCGTGGCCGAGTAGGACACCGGCGCCGTCGACTGCGAATTGTCCGCCGCCGTCGGGTCCGTGTCGAAGAATGGCTGCCTTGTCGTGTCGTAGCCGACCGTCAGCAGACCGAGCACCATCGGGGCTTCGATCTTGAGCGGCAGCACCGCCTTCGCCAGCGGCATCTTTGTGATCGTCTGCTTCATGACGACGGCGCCCGACGGGTCGAGCGCGTAGCCCGCCATCGCGCACACGTCGAAGGTGCCGGAGTTGTCGACGTCGATCGGCGTCGGCAGGTTGATGAGACCCGGCATTTGCTTGGTGACCGTGGTGCCGTCGGGCTTCTGGTACGTCGTGGTCCAGTTGAACTGGAGCAACGTCAGCAGCGCGGGCACAGCAGCGGTGTTCGCGTTGTTGCTGAGGATGGCGATGAGGTCGCCGTAGACCGTGTTGTAGACGTTCTTGATCAGCGTGTCGGTGCGGGCATCGGTCTGCTCGATGAGCGGCGACGCGGCCTTGTACACGCGCGAAAGATCGACGCCGAGACCGGGAACGAACGACGTCGGCACCGCGGTGAGCGCACACACGGGCGACAGCACGTTCTGGGCGATCTGGAGGCCCGAGGTCAACGCGGTCGAGAGGCCGAGGCTGAGAACCTGGGCTTCGATCGCGGACACCGCGGCCATCACGTCAGCCTGGGCGCCGGTCGGATCGACGGCCAGGATGTCGGCCTGGACTGCGGCGATGCTCGCCTGCAGCGCTGCGACCTGGTCCTGCACGTTCGGAGTCGCAGTACCCGTGATCGTCGCGCCGAGGCCGTTGACGGCGCCCACGATCTGGCCGACCGCGGAGGTCGTCTGGTTGAGTCCGCCCGACACGTTCGTGACGCCCAGCACGCCACCGGCGTCCTTGACCGGTGTCAGTGTCGGTGTCGTCGGAAGTGACGGAAGTGCTCGAGCGACGCCGGAGCTGGCGAGAAAGCTCGCTCCGGTACATACGGCGAGCAACGAAAGCAGAAGCCGGACGCGTAAGCGCGTTCGACCAAGGCTCTTTGGTGCCATTGGTTGTCCCCTTTTTCAGCGCAGACGGCGAGCGTCTGTCGAGGGGTGGAACGAGAACTTTCGGCGTTCCTTACGGTGCCTTTGCAGGAACAGTCGACAAACTTCCGGGCAGATCGGCCTTACGTAGCCAAATTGGACAGGGACTAAAGGCCCTAGGCAGACGCGCCGATGGGGGGAGGTGAAGAAGACGCATGTTCGGGGGATGATCACGGTCGGAGCCGTACTCGCGGTATCCGCCGGGTTGCTCAGCCCTGCGCGTGCGGCGACGTCGGGCGACACCACGACGACGTTCACGCTGACCGCCGGTTCGCTCGCCATCACAGCACCTGCGTCATCTGACCTCGGCTCCGTTGCGACCGGCAGCGCGACCACGTCGGCACAACTCGGCGCCGTGCAGGTGTCGGACGGACGTGGCGCCTTGCTCGGCACGTGGACCGGCTCCGTGTCGTCGACGGACTTCACGACCGGAGGCGGTACCGCCAACGAGAAGATCACCAAGTCGTCGATCGACTACTGGTCCGGTGCCGCGACCGCGAGCAGCGGCGTCGGTGTGTTCACGCCGGGACAACTCACATCGTTACTGAAGGTCACACTGAGCACCGGGCGGACCGCCTTTGCCGCTGCCTCGGTCGTCGGCAACAACTCGGTCACGTGGAACCCCACGGTCGTCGTCAACGTGCCGTCGGCGGCGGTCGCCGGTGGGTACACCGGCACCATCACGCACTCGATCGCGTAGGCGTATCTGCCAATCTGGCCACTCGATGGCCAAGCGAGCTGGGTTCGTCCTCGTTGTCGCGGTTGGATGTCTTGTGTTCGCGTCGCCCGCATACGCGGCCTTGTCGATCAGCGTGCCCGGCTCGGCCAACCTGGGCTCGGCGTCTCCCGGTGCGACCTCGATCACCGGCCAGCTCGGACTCGTGACCGTCAACGCATCGGGTCTCGTCGCGCCGAATTTCACCTCGACGGTTTCCACGACCACGTTCACGACCGGAGCCGGCGGAACGAACGAGACGATCGCGAAGTCAGCCGTCTCGTACTGGTCCGGTCCGGCGACGGTCGCCGTCGGAACGCTGTCGACGACACCCGGTCAGGTGAACGCCGCCGCCGCGCAATCACTGTCGATCACGCGTACGTCCTTCAGCGCGGTGGGTCTGCTGCTTACGATCCAAGTAGCGTGGAACCCGACCCTGATCATCACGCTGCCGGCGAACGCCGTGGCGGGCACCTACACCGGCACGATCACCCACTCGGCCGCATGAGGAGCCGACTGATCGCGCTCGTCGCCGTGCTCGCCGTTCTGTTCGGCGTGAGTGGTGTTGCGCACGCGGCGGGGAGCATCGGCATTCGGTTGCTCGACGCCCCCGTCAACCGCAGCGACGATCCGCGGGCGAAGGTGTACATCGTCGATCACGTGGCGCCGGGCACGACGATTTCTCGTCGCGTGGAAGTGAGTAACGACACCGACGCCACCCAGCGCATCGAGACCTACGCCGCCGCGGCCAGTGTGAAGGATGGCGCGTTCCGGTTCGGCGACGGCCACGCGAAAAACGAGGTGTCGACGTGGACGACCGTCGATCCCGGCGAGGCCGACTTCGCGGCCGGTGAGAAGCGGGCGGTCAACGTCACGATCGCGGTTCCCGACAACGCCAGCCAGGGCGAGCGCTACGAGGTGATTTGGGCTTCGGTCGGCGCCGCCGCACCCGAGGGTGGCGGTATCGCCGAGGTCAATCGCGTCGGCGTCCGCGTCTACTTGTCCGTCGGCCCGGGCGGTGAGCCGCCGTCGGACTTCGACATCACGCAACTGACGGCTCGTCGCCGCGACGGCGTACCTGAGGTCACCGCACGCGTGAAGAACACCGGCGGGCGTGCCCTGGACCTCACGGGCAGGCTCACGCTGAGCGACGGACCGGGCGGGCTGCGGGCGGGACCGTTCCCCGCGAGCCTCGGCACGACTCTCGGGATCGACGGAACCGACACAGTGACCGTCACGCTCGACAAGGCCATCCCGGCCGGCCCATGGAAGGCCAAACTCACCCTGCAGTCCGGTCTGACGACGCGCAGCGCGACGGCGAAGCTGACCTTCCCCGCGTCGGGAGCCTCGAGCGCCGAACCCGAGGACGGTCCCAATCTCGTCGTGCGCGTCGGCCCCGTCGTCGGAATCGCAGGCTTGCTGGGACTCGTCGTGTTCGTCCGGCGGCGACGACGCGGAGACGATCACTAGCGTCGCTGGCCTGATGAGCACGACGAGCCGCTACCTGCACGACGGCTGGATCTTCCAGCAGACCGACGCCACCCCCATCCCGAACAGCAAGGCCGACTCGTGGCTGCCTGCGATCGTGCCGGGCCAGGTTCACCTCGACCTCCAGCGCAACGGGGTGATCCCGAACCCGTTCGACGGTATGAACGAGCGCGGCGTGCAGTGGGTCGACGACGCGTCGTGGGCGTACTGGAACAAATTCGAGGTGAGCGACGAAGAACTTGCGGACGCGCGCCACGTCCTCGTCTTCGAAGGCCTCGACACGATCGCCACCGTGCTGCTCAACAACAAAGAGATCGGCGCGACCGACAACATGTTCATCGCGCACGAGTTCGATGTGACCGAAGCGCTCAAGGCCGGGGCGAACACCCTCGAGGTGCGGTTCGCTTCGGCGGATGCGACGGGCGAGGCCCGCAAGGCGGGGGCCGACGAAGAGTTCAGCCGCGTGCCGGCCCGCTCGTTCGTTCGCAAGGCGCAATACATGTGGGGCTGGGACTGGGGTCCCCGTCTGCGCGGCTGTGGCATCTGGAGGCCCGTACGACTCGTGCGCGTTCCAAACGCCCGCGTGACCGACTGGTCGTGGCGTTCGACGTTCGACGGCGCGAGCGCGACTGTCGCCGTCGAAGTCGATGTCGAGGGCAACGCACGCGAAGTGAGCGTCGCGATCGTCGGCAACGGCGCCGAGGTGTCGACCCGTGCCGCCGTCGTGAACGGCGTCGCGACCGCGTCACTCACGATCGACAACGCCGAGCGCTGGTGGTGCGTCGGCCAAGGCGAGCCCACCCTCTACGACCTGACGATCGCGCTCGACGACGAGGACGTCGTCGACGCTCGCATCGGCTTGCGCGAGATCGAACTCGTGCAAGAGCCCGACGACGCCGGCAAGTCCTTCTTCTTCCGCATCAACGGCGTCCCGATCTTCGCCAAAGGTGCCAACTGGATTCCCGACGACTCGTTCCCGTCCCGCACGACGAGCGATCGAGTGCGAGCGGTGTTGCAGCGTGCCGTCGACTGCGGCATGAACATGATTCGCATCTGGGGTGGCGGGCTCTACGAGTCCGAAGAGTTCTACGACGCGTGCGACGAACTCGGGCTGCTCGTGTGGCAGGACTTCCCCTTCGCGTGCGCGCTCTATCCCGACGACGATGCGACGGTCGCCGCTCTTGTGCCCGAGTTCACCGCGGCCGTGAAGCGCATCCGCAATCACGCGTCTCTCGCGCTGTGGTGCGGCAACAACGAAAACCAGTGGCTCGGCGCGATGGGCGCGTTCGGCGGTGGCCCGCGTCTCTTGGGCGACCGCTTGTACGACGACGTGCTTCCTTCGGTCGTCGCCGAACACGACCCGGGCCGCGACTATTGGCCGGGCTCGCCCTGGGGTTCCGACTTCCCCGGTGGCGACCACGACGGCGACGCGCACTACTGGAACGTGTGGCACGGCGAGGGCGACTGGGTGCATTACGTGAAGTGCACGTCGCGCTTCGTCAGCGAATTCGGCTTCGCCGCACCGCCCGACGAGCGCACGTTGCGCGCGGCGATCGCCCCCGAACATCTCGGTGTCGACACGCCCGTCATGCGCTGGCACGACAAGACGAATAAGGGTTACGACACGTACCTCGGCTACATCGCGCTGCACTATCCGATGCCGGCGACGCTCGAGGAGCTCGTCTACTACGGCCAGCTCAATCAGGCCGACGGCATGCGCTTCGGCATCGAGCACTTTCGTCGCCTGCGCCCGCACACGATGGGCACACTCGTGTGGCAGCTCAACGACTGCTGGCCCGTCCAGAGCTGGGCATGGGTCGACTACAACCTGCGACCGAAGGCGGCCTGGTATGCGGCGAAGAAGTTCTACGCGCCGCTGCTGCTCAGCCTCTTCCGCGAGGGCGACGCCGTCGGCGTGCACCTCGTCAACGACGCCGTCGACGGTCGCACCGGGACGGTCGCGATGCGGGTGATCGATCTCGACGGCACCGTGCTGTTCGAGTGGTCCCAAGACGCCAAGGTCGACGGGCTCGGCAGCACGCGTGTTGCGACGGTCGAGCTTCCGGCCGACGTGCTCGCCGCGTCGACGCACGCGCTCGTCCACGCCACGTTCGACGACGTCGAGGCGTCGCTGCTGCTCGCCGAGCCGAAGGATCTGGCGCTCACGGCGTCGCGCATCACCGCGACGGTCGCCGGCGACAAGGTGACGCTGTCGACCGACCGCCTGGCGCTGTCCGTCATGGTCTGGCTCGACGGCGTCGACGCGACGTGGAGCGACAACTTCTTCCACCTGCTCCCCGGCGAACCGAAGACCATCGCGGTGTCCGAAGTCGACCTCACCCCCAGCGAACTGTCATCCCGCCTGCGCTGGCGCACCCTCTAAACCCAGCGAACTGGTGCGGATCAGATTTTGGCGGAGCGGGAGGGATTCGAACCCCCGGTCCCTTTCGAGACGCTCGCTTTCAAGGCGAGTGCAATCAACCGAGCTCTGCCACCGCTCCTGGTAGCTGAAAAGAAGTTACCGACTGATGTGGTCGCGCAGAGAACGAGCCCACTCGTCGGCCGAGCGCCACGAGGCTTCGGCATCGCGGCGGATGGCCGGGCCGTGCTCGCCCGCCGCCGGATACGACCCGAGGAACTTGAGCGACGCGAGCGACGCGTGCAGGTCGCGCAAGCAGTCGAACACGACCTCGTCGTCGACATGGCCCTCGAAGTCGATGATGAAGCAGTAGTTGCCGAGCCCCGACTTGGTCGGGCGGCTCTCGAGCTTGGACAGGTTGATGTTGCGAGCAGTGAACTGCCCCAAAATCCCGTGCAACGATCCAGGCACGTCTGCCCGCTGAAAACAGACGATCGACGTCTTGTCGTGACCGGTCGGGGCCGGGATCACGTTCGGCCGCACCAGCACGAACCGCGTCTTGTTCTCCGGGTGGTCCTCGATGTCGGCGGCCGCGATCTCGAGCCCGTAATACGACGCCGCGACCGCCGGACCGACCGCCGCGTCGCGCACCGTCTCGCCCGCCTTCATGCGCTCACCGATGATGCGCGCCGCGTCGGCCGTCGAGTTCGTCGCAGAGAACTCGGCCTGGGGCACGTTCTTCACCAGCCAGTCGCGGCACTGCGCATGCGCGACGGGCAGCGTCAGCACGTGCTCGATCTCGTCGAGGGCCAAACCGGGCGGCACCATCAAGTTCATGACGATGCGTCGCTCGACCTCGCGCTGAATGAACAGGTCGTGGTCGAAGATCAACGCGTCGAGCGTCAGGTTGACCGTGCCCTCGATCGCGTTCTCGATCGGCACGAACGCCGCGTCGACTTCGCCGCGCTCGACCGCCGCGAGCGCCTCGGTCATGACGCCGTAGAGGACGAGCTCGCACGAGGCGAGGTCGGCCTCACCCAGCAATGCCTCCTCCGTGAAGGTGGCGTGGGGTCCCAGATAGCCGATGCGGCGAAGGTCAGTCATGGATGGTCAGCAGGCTCGTGATGGTGTTGTCCGTTGTCGAGGTCTCGCCGGCGACCGGCCCGATGGTGACGGTCAGCGTGGCATCGCCCGAGGGGCTCTTCAGGCCCCGGAACGAGAGCGCTTGGCGCTTGCCGGGGCTGAGGTCGACGAAGTCGCGGGCAACGTCGGGCAGTCCGCCCGATGCCGGCTGCAGCGCCGCGGTCACCGTGACGTGCTTCTGCGCGACGTTGCCAATGTTTGCGACCACGACCTCCAGTCGAACCGATCCCGTCTTCGGCAACAACAGCTTTTCGCCGTCCTTGCCCACCGCAGCCGGCTGGGTCTGCACCAGGACAGTGGCGACATCGACGATCGGCGCGACCGACGAGTTCGCCTTGAGGATGTTGACGAACGCTGTGAGCTCGGGCGCTTCCCACTCCGTCGGTTCCTTCACCCACACCGACGGTGCGACCGCTTCCTTGGCCCCCTTCGCCAGCGTCGTGGCGACGAGATCGGTGAACGCCTTGTAGGTCTGGTCGGCGGCGATGAGGTTGCGCGCGCTCACGACGAGCCGGCCGACGACCTCGCTCGGCGACTTGGCCGAGAGCGCGTCGATCATGTCCTGGGCGACGGAGCGGGCGCCGATCACGCGCAGCTGGAGAGTGGCGACGAGCAGGCTCTGCGCTTCCTGCGCGGCGGGAGGCGCGTCGATGTGCTTCAGCGCCTCGAGGGTGGTCTTGGTCTGCTTGACCACCTGGTCGAGCCGGGCGCGGGTGCCGGGCCGGCCCAGGTCGCTGGCGTTCTCACGAATCGCCGCGAGGTCGGCGCCCTGCTCCGAGGAGTCGGTGATGAGCGGGCGCACCTCGTCGAGATAACTCATCTGCTCGAGCTTCTTGTCGCGGCCACTGCCGTTGGCGATCGCGTTGATGCCCAACGCCATCAGGCTGAGAACGGTCGCGAAAACGAGAACCCGGGCGCGACGTTGCCGCGCTGTGAGTCGACGGGCCATGACGGCCCGAACGCTACTGGCCTGCCGACTTGTCCAAAGAGCGGATCTGGGCGGCCATGCCCATCATCACCTTGTGGGCGATCTTGAAATCCTGCTCGCAGAGCGCCAGGAAGTCCCACGACTGGATGGCGATTGCCTTTACGTTGCCGGCGGCGGTGATGGTGCCGGTGCGCGGGCCTTTGTCGATCATGGCGATCTCGCCGAAGAAATCGCCGGGACCGAAGCTCTTCTTGGTCTTTCCGGCGAGCGACAGCTTCGCCTGGCCCTCGAGCACCAGGAAGAACGGACCACCAGGTTGGCCTTCGCGCACGATGGCCTGGCCATCGGAATACACCTCTTCGCGACAGCCGGCGAGCACCGACTTCAGGTCGCGATCGCTCATCGACGAGAAGAGCGGAACGGCGCGCAGCGCCTTGAGCTGGTCGGACTTCTTGAACAGCATGGTTTCTCCCCAGTGGATCCCCGAAAGGGGTCAGCTTAGGAGGTGCGCCTCCGCCGGTAACTGCTGCTGCTCGCTCTGCGGCGCAGGTGCCTTTTTCTTTACGGCAGCTTTCTTGGGTGCCGCGCCGTTGGCGTTCGCAGCAGCCTTCTTGGCAACGGGTGGCTTCTTCTCGGCCGGAGCCTCGGCCTTCTTTTCCGCCGGAGCTTCGGCCTTCTTTTCCGCCGGAGCCGCCGCCTTCTTCGAAGCGGGCTGCTGCTTCTTGGCCTGGGCCGGCTTCGGCTCGGTCTTCGACGGCGCCGCCTTGGGAACGGACTCGGCCTTCGGCGCGTCGGCGGGCTTTGGCGCATCGGTCGCCTTCGCCTCCGGCTGCTGGGGGCGCGCCGGCTTGGCTTGCTGATGGATGCCGGCCTTTGCCAGGACGTCGGCGTCGACGCCCACCTGGCGCCAGGCCGAATATGTGATGTCGTGGCGGTCGCCGTACGAACGCGCGACGCGAATGAAGGCCTTCTCGAGATCGGTGAAATCGCCGCCGCCGCTCTGCTGCAGCCGCAGCTGCTCGGCGTGGAGGTCGATGCGCTCCTGGGTCAGATGCAGGCGCTGGACCGGATCGGCCGACAGCAACAACGTGTCGATCTGATGCATGCGGTGTTGGACCGATTCGACCGTCCGGGCCGCCGTACGTCCCGGCTTCCGCACGTCGAGCGCCGAGAGATACCGCCGAACGATGCGGGCCCGATCGTGGGAGCCGCCCTTCTCCTGAACTTCCGAAGCCATCTGTCGACCCTAACCTGAGGACATGGATTCGCGCACCGACGAAGAGTGGAAGGAAGCCCTCACCCCGGAGGAGTACGTCGTGCTTCGCCAGCAGGGCACGGAACGCGCCTTTACCGGTGAGTACTGGAACGAATGGCGTGACGGTGAATACGTCTGCCGGGGTTGCGGCGCCAAGCTGTTCGACTCGGTCACCAAGTTCGACGCGGGCTGTGGTTGGCCGAGTTTCGACGCCGCCGCGTCGCCGGACGCGGTTCGCCTGCTCGAGGACCATTCCCACGGCATGACTCGGGTCGAAGTGCGCTGCGCGAACTGCGACGGGCACCTCGGCCACATCTTTCCGGACGGTCCCACCGAGACCGGCGACCGCTACTGCATGAACTCCGTTTCCATCCGACTGATACCGACGGAATCGTAAAGCCGTAGGCCGCGGTTGGCATTCGCGCTCACCGTGGTACAGATTGGTTTGTCACATGTGACCTAAGTCACATAAGTCTCACTAGCTCAAGCCAAACCGGGGGGTTATTTGCATGAAGGGCAACCCCAAGCCCTTTCGACGGACAGCAATCGCAGCCGGCGCAGTCGTCGCGGCTCTGATCGCGTCGTCCATCGCTCCGAACAGCTCCGCCGAGGCCGGCGAAGCCGCCACGCCCGACACCGCAGGTACGGCTTCGGCCACGGCGACGTCGTTCAAGGTCAACCCGACGACGGCGTCGCTGTCGATCGGCGTCACGTTCGGTATTTCACTCGCCGGCTACACCAACAAGGTCTCCCAGGCAGAGTCCCGCGGCCTCGACCTCGGCATCATCGGCACCACGCTCGCCGGTGAGGGCTGCGACGGCGGCGACCCCACCCTCCCGGCCGACAAGCAGCCCCAGCCGCTGCGCGCCGATTCGCGTGACAAGGACGCTTCGACGACGAAATCGGAGACGGAGAGCATCTCCGGCGTGCCGATCGGTGCGATCGAGAAGCAGGTCCGCGCCGACGCGAGCCCGTACAGCCAGTCCGACACGACGACGGCCGGCCTCACGGGAACGGGCGCGTTCCTCAGCATCGGCACGGCGCATTCGCAGGCCGTGACCCACCTCGTCAACGGCACGCGCGAAGCGGTCGCCACCGTTGACATCGGCAGTGTGGGCATCGCGGGCGTCATCGAGCTGGCCGGCCTGCACTGGGTGGCCAAGGCGCAGTCCGGCACCGTCGACAAGAACGACGGCAGCTTCACCATCGGTTCGCTGAAGGTGCTCGGCCAGTCCATCCCGTCGAACGACGCGCTGAAGGCGATCGAGAACGCCAATGTGCTGCTCCAGCAGCTCGGTATTCAGGTCATCTACCCGAAGTCGCACGTCAGCGCCGGCATCTTGTTCGTGGATCCGCTCGTGATTCGGGTGATCCCGTCCAAGTCCCGCGACACGATCAGCCAGACGGTGCTCGGCCTCATCCAGCCCGTCCGTCAGGGCCTCTACGACGCCCTGCTCAAGCAGGACTGCAGCAACGCGACCTACATCACCGTCAGCGACATCGCGATCGGCTCCCTCACCGGCGCCGGCTCGTTCTCGCTCGAGCTCGGCGGCGCCAACGCCACGGCCGCGGCGCTCAAGACGACGAGCTTCCTCGATTTCAACCAGTCCCTGGGTTCCGGGGGCTCGAATTCGCTGGGCGACGGTTCGTCGTTCGGCAACCTCGACACGGGGAGCCCGTCACTGGGGCTCGCTCCGTCGAACACCGCTGGGAGCAAGAGCGGGGTCACCAACAACAACGGTTCACGTCAGGCCGAGCCCATCGCCAGCGTGACCAAGGGATCCCGCGGGGGCAGGATGGCGCTGGTCGGACTTCTCGGTCTGGTCGTTCTCGCCATCGTCGCTGACCGTGACCGCAGGCTCATGCGGCGCGCACAACGTTCCATCGTCTCGGAGGCCTAATTCACATGGCAGTCAATGAGGGCCGCGCGCCGCGTGGCTCCTTCCAAGTAAATCAACGCGTCCTACGCGGCTACGGCCCGCTCGCGTTGCTTGTCGTCTTGATGATCATCATGGCGACGCTGGTGCCGTCGAAGCCCCAGACGATCAAGAACGTCACGGCCACCGGCGACAACAGCTCGCTCGGCACCGACAGCGGCGACGGCAGCGGCACGGACAGCGCCGCAGGGGAATCTGCCGGCGACGGCGCCGTCGCGTCCGGCGGCGGCACCTCGACGGGCGGCAAGCCCATCGACGCGCCCAAGGCCATCGTCGGTCAGCAGCAGGTCAACGGCGACCCCTATTCGCCCCCGGCCTTCTCCTTCAGCGGCAACAACGGCGGTGCCACGTCGCGTGGCGTCACCGCCGACAAGATCAAGGTCTCGTACCGCTCACTCAACGAGAAGGGCTTCCAGCAGACCCTCGCCCAGCTCGCCGGTGCGTCGCTCAGCGACACGCCCGACACCATCAAGCGCACGGTCGTCGCGATGGCCGAGTACTTCTCGAAGCACTACCAGTTCTACGGCCGCCAGATGGAGATCGACTTCTACAACGGCGTCGGCTCCAACACGACCGAGCTGCTCGGCGGTGGCCGCGACAAGGCCGAAGCCGACGCCGAAACCGCCAAGGGCCTCGGCGTGTTCGCCGACATGTCCGCCACGTCCGAGCCGTACGCCGACGCCCTGGCCCGTCGCGGCATCATCGGCATGGGTGACCCGTACCTGTCGACCCCCTGGCACGACCGCCACTCGCCCTACATCTGGAGCCTCGCGGTGGACGGCACGACCGTCGCCAAGCTCGCCGCCGAGTACTCGCTCAAGCGCCTCTACGGCCCGGGCGGCGCAGTGAAGCCGGCCAAGTATGCGGGTGGCGCGCTGAAGGACAAGCCTCGCAAGCTCGCCTCGATGGCGCCCGAGAACTCCTGGTACCAGGAGTCGGTGCAGATCGCCAAGGGCGACCTGGAGAAGGGCGGCGTGAAGGTCGCCGACAACATCCAGTACCAGCTCGACCTCGGCACCATGTCGAATCAGGCCAACAACCTCGTGCCCAAGCTCAAGAGCGAAGGCATTACCACGATCCTGTGTGGTTGCGACCCGGTCTTCCCCGTGTTCCTCACCGGCGCCATGAACCGTGAGCAGTACTTCCCGGAGATCATCATCACCGGTACGGCGCTCACCGACGCCGACATCGTCGGCCAGCTCTTCGACCAGGAAGCCGCCAAGCACATGTTCGGCGTCTCCGCTCTCGAAGCGCCGGTCCCGCCGACCCAGACCATCGCCTACGAGGCGTTCAAGTCGGTGCGCCCGAACGACGAGCCCGCGTTCTCCGTCGACCTGATCTACTTCCAGATGCAGATGCTGGCCATCGGCATCCAGATGGCGGGTCCCGACCTGACGCCGGCGAACTTCCAGAAGGGCATGTTCGCCTACCCGGCCAAGCTCGGACCGGTCGGTCGCTGGGGCTTCGCGCCGCATGACTACACCGCAGCGGACGACGTGCGCGAGATCTACTGGGACCCGGCGGCCACGTCGACGTACAACGGCAAACAGGGTGCCTACATCGACCCGCAGAAGGGCACCCGCTGGCTGCCGGGCGCGATCCCGGCCGGTGAACCGAACATCCCGGTTCGGTGACCGCCGCCCTCGCGCCGGTTCGGCGCCAATACGAACGCATCCCTGAGAACCGTCGCGGCCTCGCCGTCGTCGGCGGCATCGTCCTGCTGTACGTGCTCGGACTGCTGTTGCCGGGCACGGGGAGCTTCCTCGACGACAAGATGCCCTACGAGGTCGTCGTCATCGGCCTCATCACCGGCACGGTCACGTCGCTGCTCGCGATCGGACTGATCCTGCTGTACCGGTCGAACCGGTTCATCAACTTCGCCTACGGCTCGATGGGCTCGATGGTCGGCGTCATGGCCATCGCGCTCTACAAGGAACACCACTGGTCGTACTGGGTGATCCTGCCGCTCGCCGTCGTCGGCGGCATGGTCAACGGTGCGTTGGTCGAACTGCTGGTGATCCGCCGGTTCGCCAACAGCTCCCGCTTGATCCTGACCGTCGCTTCGATCGGTCTCGCGCAGTTGCTCGGCGGCATCGAGTTCATCGGCGCCAAGGCGCTGGGCTTCCTCTCGCTGAGCGGTGGCTTCTCGGTCCCGTTGCGGTCCATCAGCTTCGACCTCGGCAACAAGACCCTCGGCGGCGACGAGATCTTCATCATGATCGTCGTGCCGTTCGTCATCCTCGGCCTCAGCTACTTCCTGTTGCGGACCGATGCCGGCGTCGCCATCCGCGCGGCGGCCGAGAACTCGGATCGCGCCCTGCTGCTCGGCATTCCGGTGCGTCGTCTCGCGACGATCGTGTGGGCGATCGCCGGTGGCCTCTCGGCGCTCACCTTCATCCTCAAGGCGCCGTTCTCGGGCGTCGTTCCCGGCGTCGCCAACGGACCCACGGTGTTGTTGCCCGGCCTTGCGGCCGCGGTCGTTGCCCGCATGGAGTCGTTGCCCGTCGCGTTCGCGGCGGGCCTCGGCCTCGGCATCGCCGAGCAGACGGTGCGGTGGAACTCGACGGGTTCGCCGTCGTTCGTCAACGTTGCCTACTTCGTGGTCATCCTCGGCTCGCTGCTGTTGCAACGCGGCAAGCTGTCCCGGGCGAAGGACAACGAGTCCTCGTCGTGGTCGGCCGCCGCCGTGGTGAAGCCGGTGCCGGCCGAACTGCGCGGGCTACCGGAGGTCCGCGGCGTCAAGATCCTGATCATCGCCATCATCGGCGCCCTGTTCATCTGGATCCCGCAGGGTTGGTCGTCGAGCCAGCAGTTGCTCGCCGCGTTCGCCATGGTCTGGGCGATGGTCGCCGTCTCGCTCGTCGTGTTGACGGGTTGGGGCGGCCACATATCCCTCGGCCAATTCGGTCTCGTCGGCGTCGGCGGCATCGTCGCGGCGAACGTCATCACGAAGATGCACGGCGACTTCTTCCTGGCGATCTTCCTTGCGGGCGTCGCGGGTGCGCTCGGAGCGCTCCTCGTCGGCTTGCCCGCGCTGCGGATCAAGGGCTTGTTCCTTGCCGTGACCACGTTGGCGTTCGCAATCATGCTCGACGCGTATTTCTTCAACACCAACCGGTTCGGCAGCATCCTGCCCAACGACGTTCGTCGCCCGTTGCTGTTCCAGCGCTTCGACCTGGAGCAGAACTACGACATGTATCTCGTCTGCTTGGCGTTCCTCGGTCTTGCGATCCTCGCGGCCATCGGCGTGCGCAAGGCGCGCGCCGGACGCGTCGTCATCGCAACGCGTGACAACCAGCGCGCGGCCGACGCCGCGGCGGTGAACACCACGATGGTGAAGCTGTCGGCGTTCTTGCTCGCCGGTTCCATCGCAGGCGTCGCCGGCGGCCTGCACGTGCAGATTCAGCATGCGCTCGCGCAGAACACGTACAGCCCGATCGACTCGATCACCGTGTTCTCCACTGCGGTCATCGGTGGCCTCGGCTCGCTCAGCGGCGCCATCTCCGGCGTGTTGCTGTTCCGCTGGCTCGAGACGATCACCGCGCTCGGCGACTACCGCCTGTTGCTCACCGGAACCGGTCTACTCGTCGTGCTCTACGCGCTGCCGGGCGGGTTCGGTCAGCTGTTCATCACGATTCGCGACAAGTACCTGCGTTGGGTGGCGAACCGCCACGACATCATCGTGCCGTCGCTCGTCGCCGACAAACGCGGCCAGGAGAACAGCGTCGGGTTGCTGCAAGGGGCGTTGACCGACGAGGTCGACGAAGACGCCGCGCTCGAGATTCTCGGCGGCGAAGAACTGGTCGAGGCGGTGCACTCCAATGCCTAAGCAGCAGCACGCAACCAACACGATCGACGGACCGCTCAACGACGACGGCGCCCTGCTCACCTGCACGGGCATCGACATGGCGTACGGGCCGGTGCAGATCCTGTTCGACGTCGACTTCCAGATTCAGGAGCACGAGATCGTTGCGCTCCTCGGCACCAACGGTGCCGGCAAGTCGACGCTGCTCAAGGGCATCTGTGGTCTTGTGAAGCCCGCCGCCGGCACCGTGCGGTTCGCCGGCGAGGACATCACGTCGTTGTCGGCCGACCTCACCACGCACCGCGGCATCTCGCTGATGCCCGGCGGCAAGGGCGTGTTCCCGACCCTGTCGGTCACCGAGAACCTGCGCCTCGCGGCGTGGATGATCCGCGACGACCAGGAGCGCGTCGAGCTCGCCAAGAAGGAAGTGCAGACGCTGTTCCCGATCCTCGAGCGTCGCGCGTCACAGCTCGCGGGCGACCTCTCCGGCGGCGAGCAGCAGATGCTCGCCCTCGGCGCGGCGCTGATGACCCAGCCGCGCCTGCTGATGATCGACGAGTTGTCGCTCGGCCTCGCGCCGACGATCGTCGGTCAGCTCCTCGAGGTCGTGAAGGAGATCCACGCTCGCGGCACGACGATCGTTCTCGTCGAACAGTCGGTCAACGTCGCGCTGAATCTCGCGGAACGCGCCGTTTTCATGGAGAAGGGCGAGGTCCGGTTCGAAGGCCCCACGGCCGACCTTCTCGACCGTCCCGACGTGCTGCGTTCCGTCTTCATCGCCGGCGCGTCGGCCATGGCTGACGATGGTGCGGCCACCAAGTCGAAGGCGAAGGCCAAGACCGCGGAGAAGCGTGAGGCGCCGGGCGAAGACGCTCCCGTGCTGCTCGAGACGCTGGCGCTGCTCAAACGCTTCGGCGGCATCACGGCGGTCGACGACGTCGACCTGCAACTGCGCAAGGGCGAGATCCTCGGCCTGATCGGTCACAACGGCGCCGGCAAGACGACGCTGATGGACTGCATCTCCGGTTTCAACGAGATCGACGGTGGTCGCATCTTCCTGCAGGGCACCGACGTCACCGATTTCGCTCCGTACGAGCGTGCGCTCGGCGGCCTCGGCCGTTCGTTCCAGGACGCGCTGCTCTTCCCGTCGCTGACCGTTGCCGAGACGATCTCCGTTGCGCTCGAGCGGCACATGGAGTCCAAGGACCTCATCGCCGCCGCGTTCCAGCTGCCGGCGTCGTACGAGTCTGAGATCGCCGTGTCCGAGAAGGTCGAAGAACTCATCGAACTGATGGGTCTCGGTGCGTTCCGCGAAAAGCTCACGGGCGAGTTGTCGACCGGTTCACGCCGCATCGTCGACCTCGCGTGCATCCTGGCCCAGGAGCCGAGCGTCCTGATGCTCGACGAACCCTCGGGTGGTGTCGCGCAGAAGGAAACCGAAGCATTGGCCCCACTGCTCATGCGGGTGCGCGATCACACGGGCTGTTCGATCCTCGTGATCGAGCACGACATGCCGCTGCTGCGCACGATCTGTGACCGCATGGTCGCGTTGGAGCTTGGCGGCGTGATCGCCGAGGGCACACCCGACTACGTGCTCGAGCACCCCAAGGTGATCGAGAGCTACCTCGGTACCGACGAGACCGCGATCAACCGCTCCGGCGCAGCGGGGGCCAAGAAGAAGGCGCCGACCAAGCGAGCCGTCAAGAAGAAGGCCGCTGCTTCGCGCTAGCGGTGGACGTTGACGCGAATCTCGATCGAGTTGTAACTCGCGTACGGGTTCGCGTCGGGGCTCTCGGGCGGCGACCACGCATTCACATCGATGATCCACTCACCCGGGTCGTCGTAGACGTGGATGAAGGTCGGTGTCACCTTCCCCGGCTTTTCCTTCGGCGTCGGCTTGGGTTCCGCGGGCGGCGCGATCACGGCGTCGCGGCACTCTGACGCGCCATTGGAGTTCCAACTCACGAACACGTCGCATGCGCCACTGCCGATCTCGGCGTCCTTGTCCTGCGCGAGCACGTAGAGCTTGAGCGTCTGGCCGACTTTGGGCGTGTCGTCGTCGACGCAGATGACGAGGTCGAGCGGATCGTTCTTCTCCGGCTTGGTCTGCCAGTAGTCGGACCAGTCGGGTTGCGGGTCCGCCGGCAACGCCGGCGTGGTCTTGGCGCACACGAGTTTCGTCTCGGTCTCCGGGAACTCCGGCGGCGGCGCGATCGTGGTGGTCGTCGTGCGCGGCGTCGATCGACGAGTCGTGGTCGTACGCAACGCCGTCGTTGTCGGCACGATGGCCGCTTGCGTCGTCGGCACCACGATCGGCCCACCGGATCGCTGCGTCGTCGTGGTCGTGTCCGACGCATCGATGAGGTTCGGGTCGTCCTTCTTGTTGAACGCCACGACGACACCCGCGACCAACAGCACCGCGGCGAGCACCGCGGCGGCGAGGATCTGGAGGCGGCGTCGCTGCTGCGGTTCGATGGGCGCAACGGTAGCGTCGGGGCCGATGGCAACGACTGTCGCGAAAGTCCTCGAGAAGGTCCGGGCGCTGTGCCTCGACCTGCCGGAAGTCAACGAGCGGGCAAGCCACGGCGCTCCGACCTGGTTCATTCGCGACAAGAAGACCTTCGTGACGTTCCACAACGACCACCACGGCGACGGCATCCTCGGTATCTGGGCGGCGGCTCCTCCGGGTGCGCAAGAGGCACTGATCGCGTCGAATCCCGACGTCTATTACCGGCCCGCCTACGTCGGACACCGCGGGTGGGTCGGCATGAGGTTGGAGGGCGCGGTCAACTGGGACGAAGCTGAAGGCGTGATCGAAGACGCCTATCGCGCCGTCGCGCCCAAGACGCTCGTCGCCGTGCTCGATCGGATGGTCGCCGGACGTGCGTAGCTCCGACCCGTCCGAGCTGTGGTGGTACCACACGATCGAATTGCCGAACGGCGTCACCACAAAGGGCTGGTTCGACTGCCGGCCGGTCGTCAGCTCGCTCGGGTTTCCGTCGTCGTTGGCCGGCAAGCGCTGTCTCGACATCGGCACCTTCGACGGCTTCTGGGCCTACGAGATGGAGAGGCGCGGCGCGACCGACGTCACCGCGATCGACGTCCTTGACCACACCAAATGGGACTGGCCTCCGGCGACGGACCCTGCGATCGTCGAGCAGACCGGACGCGCCAAGCGCGGCGGCCTCGGCTTCGAAGTCGCACGCGACCTGCTGCAGTCGAAGGTCGAGCGAATCGAGATGAGCGTCTACGACCTCGACCCGGACGTCCACGGGCAGTTCGACTTCATCTACATGGGCAGCCTGATCCTGCACCTGCAAGATCCGGTACGGGCGCTCGACGCAGTGCGCCGCGTGTGCCGCGGCGAAATCATCGGATGCGAAGGCATCGACCTCGCGCTCACGCTGTCGCACCCGCGCGCACCCGTCGCCGTGCTCAACGGTGTCGGTCGACCGTGGTGGTGGAGCCCGAACCTCGCCGGCCTCGCTCAGATGTATCGGTCAGCGGGCTTCGAGGTGATCAGCAAGCCGAAGCTGATCTTCATGCCCATCGGCGAAGGCCAACCCAAGGCGAAACCGAACAAGCGCTGGCTGAAGACGGGCGGCTTCCAGCAGGCGGTCGAGACGTACAAGGGCTCACCGCACGGCGCGATCCACGCGCGTCCCGCGGTCTAGCTACTCGTCGGACGCCGCCGCTTCGGCGAGCCAGCCGCGCACTTCGTCGGTGACGTCAGCCGGTGAGTGCAGCTTCATCTCGTAGTAGGTGCGACTGGGGCCGGGCCACTTCTTGGTGATCGACGGGTGGTTGAAGTCGCGGGGCAACTTGAAGATCAATTTCGACCACTTCGTCAGCGGACGCAGCTCGGCGAAGTTCGTCTTCTTCTTGAAGAAGACGCCGACGCTCACGTACTCGATACGCACGTCCTTGTCGGCCGCCGTCAACAGATCCTTGACCTCGTCATAGATCGGGCGCTCAAAGACGGGCCCGGTCGAGAAGTACTCGTCCTCCGTCATCGCCGGCGCACAGAGGTGGCCCTGGTTTGTCTTGCCGAACGTGCGCTTGCAGTTCGGACACGTCCACACAGCCATCAGTGATCAATCGCGTACGTCTCGGTGAGGCCGAAGCCCTTGAGGTCAATGCTGTCGCGTAGGTTGACCTCGCCGGCCGCGGCCTTGAGCGACGCGTCGATGACGATCTCGCGGTGCTTCGCGTCCGAACAAAGGCGCGCCGCAAGGTTTACGCATACGCCCACCGGCGTGTAGTCCAGCCGTCCTTCGAACCCCACGACGCCAACCGTCGCGGTGCCATACGCGAGACCGATGCCGTAGCCGAGGTCGCCCCATCCTTCGGTCAGACGGTCGAGCTCGGTGGCGATTTCCCGCGCCATAGAGACGGCATCGGTCGCGGCGTCGTCGTTACGAATCGGATCGCCGAGAAACGCGAAGACGCCGTCACCGTCGAACCCACCGATCGTGCCGTTGTAGCGGTCTACGACCGTGCCGACAGCCGCGTAGTACTCGTCGAGCACTGCGACAACCTGATCCGGCTCGCTTGCGTTCGTGAACGCCGTGAAACCGCGAAGGTCGACAAATGCAACCGCGATCTCGCTGCGGTGCGGCGCGAGCGCGTCCTCGCCCGTCGTCAGGACATCGGCAACTTGGGGAGCGAGAAAGCGCCGGAACCGGCCGTTGATCGTGGTGAGTTGATGGCGCGCGTCGTCGAGCCGGTTCGCGAACGCACCGACGAGAACGCCGGTTGCCACGGCGGCCGCCATCACGTTGGCGAACTGCAGAAGCGGCGAAGGCGGGTCGTCGAGCACGCCGAGTGCAACCGCGAAGAGGCCGAGCGTTGTCACCGTCAGCGCCAGCGCCCACGGACGACGCAGTACGAAGAATCCCATCAACAGCAGTTCGACAAAAAAGACGGTGACGCCCCCGAAGTCCGAGCCGACGAATACGACGGCCATGTTCAATAACACCGCCCCTGCGAGAAGCACTCCGCAGGCGACCGGCGGCAGCCAGATCTCGAGACGTTCTCGCGAACCGCGTGCGAGTGCGAACAGCCCAGCCGTGATCGCGGCGAACACCACGGCGGCGCCGGTCATACCGAGACGATCCCAACCGCGCAGGTGAGTGAACCCCAACACGTCGGGCAGCGTTGCCAGCGTGCCGATGCCGGCGAGCCACGCCATCGACGTGAGGATCGCCTGCGCCGACGACAGCCCGAGCGGGCGAGGCAGCGATCGGAATGGGCCGCGCCATTGAAGAAGCTCGTCGTCCATCAATGGGCCACCGCATAGGTCGCGATCTCGCCGAAACCCTTTACGTCGACCTCCGGTCGTTTGGGCAGATCACCGAGCGCGGCCGCCGTGCGCAGGTTGTCGTCGACGACGATCTCGCCGTGCAGTGCATCCGCGCACAGGCGAGCAGCGAGGTTCACCGGGGCGCCCACGGGCGTGTAGTCGGCGCGATTCACGAAGCCGACCATGCCGAGCGTCGCCTCCCCAAAGGTGAGGCCGATGCCATAGCCGAGACCACCGCCCCACGACGCTGTGAGAGCGTCGAGCTTGGTTGCGATCTCTCGCGCCATCGCGACGGCTTCACCCGCCGGATCGTCGTGTGGCTTGGGATCACCGAGATACGCGAACACGCCGTCGCCGTCGAAGCCGCCGATAGTCGCGTCGTACGCGTCGAGGACGGAGCCAACCGCGGAGTAGTACTCGTCGAGAACGCTCATGACGCGATCTGCGGTAACTGCGTTCGTAAAGGCGGTGAAGCCACGCAAATCCACGAAACACACGGCGATGTTGCGTCGATGCGGAGCGAGCGCGTCTTCCTCTGCGATCACGTCCACGACTTGCGGCGCCAAGAATCGACGCAACCGTTCGTTAAGCCCCGCCAGATCTGTGCGAGCTTCGTCGATGCGCGACGCCATCCCGCCCACAAGCCTGCCCACACCGATCGCCATCGCTGCGACCACCAACCACTGCTCGACGGGATAGGGCGGATGGTTTTGCGCCACCAGGCTGACGGCGAACGCTCCCAACAGCCCGACGGAAAGCAGCTGTCCGTATCGCGGCCGGAAGAACATGAACGCATAGAGCATCATCGGCGCGAAGAAGAGCACCGAGAAGCTGCTGTGCGGGCCGACCCAGTACGTCAGGAACGCGACAAGGAGCACCGACCCGGCGTTCGCCAACGCTGCCAGCCATCCCCCGTGGCGCAACATCTGTTCGTCGCTCATTCGCGGAACGACAACACCGAGAGCGACGGCGAAACCAACTGCAGTTGCTGCGGCGAACGCGATGCCGAAGGGATGGCGTCCATCATCAGTCGGCCAGGTCGCCCAGAACGGCGAGACGGCCAGCGCCGCGAGGGCATACATGATGCTCGCGGCGAAGAATGCTTGACGCAGGTCTCTCGGCTCCAGACGCGGGCGAATGACTCCGCCGAGCAGACCCGAATAGGGACTGTCGGACATCAGTGATCGACCGCGTAGGTCTCTGTCACGCCAAAGCCCTTGAGGTCCACGTCGCCGCGGCGAGGAAGATCGCGCAGGTCGGCGGCCTTACGTAGGGCGTCGTCGATGAGGATCTCGCCGTGCTTGGCTTCCGCGCACAGGCGCGCCGCCATGTTCACGACCGCGCCGACCGGTGTGTAGTCGGACCGTCGAGCGAAGCCGACAACGCCCAGCGTCGCCTCGCCATACGCAATGCCAATGCCGTAGCCGACGCCAACTTCGTCGTCGGACCAAGCATCGGTCAGAACGTCGAGTCGTTTCGCGATCACGCGGCCCAACTCGATCGCGTCGAACGCCGCGTTCGGATTCGGCACCGGATCTCCGAGGTAGGCAAATACGCCGTCACCGTCGAACCCACCGATCGTGGCGCGATGCGTCTCGAGGATCGTTCCCACGGCTTCGTAGTACTGGTCCAGAACAGCCATCACCCGCTCGGCGGCCACCGCGTTCGTGAACAGAGTGAAACCGCGCAGGTCGACGAACAACGCTGCGATGTCAGCGCGATGCGGCTCCAAGAGTGTGGTCTGCTCGCTGACGGCGTCGGCCACCTCCGGCGCCAGGAAGCGACGCAGGCGTACGTTCACGGAGGCGAACGCCGTGCGAGCGTCGTCCACCTTCTGGGCGTAGGCGCCGATCAGCACTCCCGTTGCCGCAGCGGCCGCGAGGACGTTCACGATCTGTTGCAGAGGCGCCGGCGCGTCGTCGAGCAAGAGCACGGCGATCGAGTAGCCGATCATCGCCAGGACAGTGACGGTGACGGCCCACGGACGTCGCAACAGCACAAAGGCCAGAATTGGCACCTCGACGAAGTAGACGGCCGCGTTGCCGAACGTCGGCCCGACGAAATAGATGGCCGACGACAGAATCGTGATCGAACCGGCAAACGCTGCGGCTGAGACCGCCGGCATAAGCCATTCCATCGTCTCGCGCGACGTCCAACGAACGGGGACGATGCAGACCGCCGCGCTGATCGCAAAGACGGCCAACGAGGCCATGCCGGCACGGTTCGCTTGCTCGAGATGGGTGATTCCACACACGTAGAGAAGCGCGGCAGCGCCGCCCATGAAGTAGAGGATTCCTGTGGCGAGCGTGATGCTTCGTACCGACTCGACGTCGAGGGGGCGCAACAGACGAGCGAACGGCCCCCGCCAGCTGAGTACCTCGCTTTCCTCCGCCACCACCGCGCAATTCTTGCGCGTAGGGTCAGGCGCGTGTTCGAACTCGACGCCGAGGAACAGCGTGTGCTGGGCACGCTCATCGAGAAGCAACTCGCGACTCCGCAGTACTACCCGCTCACGTTGAGCGCCCTCGTGCAGGGCTGCAACCAGGCAACGTCGCGTGAACCGGTCACCGACTACTCCGAGCCGGAGGTGCGCGAGATCATCGCCCGGCTCAAGGACAAGCAGCTGTTGCGGACTGTCTTGCCGTCGCACGGCCGCTCCGTTGACCGCTTCGGGCACCGCCTCGACGAGCAGATGCCACTGATCAAAGAAGAGATGGCGATCCTCGGTGTCCTGATGTTGCGGGGGCCACAGACCGCGAACGAGCTGCGCACTCGTACCGAACGGCTCGCCGAGTGGGAGCCGCCCGACACCGCCGAGTCAATCCTCGACCGCCTTGCGTCCAAGCCCGAGCCACTCGTCAAGAACATCGGCCGCGGCTCGGGCCAATCGCAGGACCGCTGGATCCACCTGCTGGGTCCCGTCGACACGACCGCGGCGCCCGCCCCACGAGCCGCGGCGCCGTCGAGCGGGCGGATTGACGAGCTCGAGGCGCGGGTCGCGCAGCTCGAAGCGGATATCGCTGAATTGAAGGCGCAACTCGGCGGGTAGCGTTGGGCGCATGACCACTGACGGACGGCGCCGGACTTATCTCGTCTCGGAAAGCAACCCGTCGGTACGTGTACCGGTTCGTGAGGTCGACCTCACCGACGGCACCACCTTCTCCATCTACGACACGTCAGGCCCGGGCTCGGAGCCACGCGTCGGGCTGCCGACGATGCGCGCCGAGTGGATCGAGTCGCGCAACGACACCGAGGTGATCGTCGGCCGCGAGGTGAAGTACGGGGACGACGGCCGCGGCACGAAGGCGATCACGCCGTGGGAAGGCCCGGCGCCCGTCATCCGTCGCGCGCAGCCCGGCAAGTGCGTGTCACAGATGCACTACGCGCGTCAGGGACTGATCACTCCGGAGATGGAGTTCGTCGCGTTGCGTGAGGACGTCACGCCGGAGTTCGTGCGGGAGGAGGTGGCGACGGGTCGCGCCATCATCCCGTCGAACATCAACCACCCCGAGTCCGAGCCGATGGCGATCGGGCGGAACTTCCTCGTGAAGATCAACGCCAACATTGGCAACAGCGCAGTGGCGTCCTCGGTCGAGGAAGAAGTCGACAAGCTCACGTGGGCCACCACGTGGGGCGCCGACACGGTGATGGACCTGTCGACCGGCCAGGGCATCCACACCACTCGCGAATGGATCATGCGGAACTCGCCGGTGCCTATCGGCACCGTGCCGATCTACCAGGCGCTGGAGAAGGTCAACGGCGTCGCCGAGGACCTCACGTGGAGTGTGTTCCGCGACACGATCATCGAGCAGGCCGAGCAGGGCGTCGACTACATGACGATCCACGCCGGCGTGCTGCTGCGCTACGTGCCGATGACCGCCAAGCGCGTCACCGGCATCGTGTCGCGGGGCGGTTCGATCATGGCGGCGTGGTGCCTGGCGCATCACCAGGAGAACTTCCTCTATACGAACTTCGAGGAGATCTGCGAGATCTTCGCCCAGTACGACGTCGCCTTCTCACTTGGCGACGGCCTGCGCCCCGGCTCGATCGCCGACGCAAACGACGACGCACAGCTCGGCGAGCTCGCGACGCTCGGTGAGCTCACCGAGATCGCGTGGCGCCACGACGTGCAGGTGATGATCGAGGGCCCCGGCCACGTGCCGATGCACAAGATCAAGGAGAACATGGACCTCCAGCTGGAGCTGTGCCACGAGGCACCCTTCTACACACTCGGTCCGCTCACCACCGACATCGCGCCCGGCTACGACCACATCACTTCCGCCATCGGCGCGGCGATGATCGGTTGGTACGGCACCGCGATGCTTTGTTACGTGACGCCGAAGGAACACCTCGGCCTCCCGAACCGCGACGACGTGAAGGACGGCGTGATCGCGTACAAGATCGCGGCGCACGCGGCCGACCTCGCCAAGGGCCATCCCCGCGCCCAGGAGCGCGACAACGCGCTCTCCAAGGCCCGCTTCGAGTTCCGCTGGGAAGACCAGTTCAACCTGTCGCTCGACCCCGACACGGCGCGCTCCATGCACGACGAGACGCTCCCCGCGCAGGCCGCGAAGACCGCCCACTTCTGCTCGATGTGTGGGCCGAAGTTCTGCTCGATGCGCATCAGCCAGGACGTGCGTGACTACGCCGCGGCGCACGGCGTCGAAGGTGAAGTCGCCATCGAACTCGGCATGAAGGAGAAGGCCGCCGAGTTCGTGTCCTCGGGCTCGCAGATCTACTCCGAGGAGTAGCTCATGGGTGTTCGTGCGGCGACGTCATGGGAGGGCGACTCCCTTGTCGTCACCCCGGTCGGCTTTTGGGCGAAGTTCTGGTGCCTGCGAAGCCGGCTGGTGATTCCGTTCGCGAAGATCGTGCGGGCCGAAACGACCAACGAGCCCCGACGATTTTTTCGCTGGTGGGCGCGCCTCGGGGGCTCGTCGGTGCCAGGTCTCGTGCAAGCCGGACGGTTTGGTTTCTTCCAACCACGGAGCTTCCTGGTCCTCGGTACAGGCCGACCCGCCGTTGTCATCACCACTGAAGATTTTCGCTACCGCTACGTGTTGTTCTCGAATGACGAACCCGAATCAACAGCGCGCAAGATAGAAAAGGCGATCGAGCGCCGCGCGTGATCGACGAACTGCGTCGCATCGTCGGTGCGATGAACGTGCTCGACGATCCGTCGATCACCGAGCGGTATACGACGGATTGGACGCGCCGGTTTCGCGGGCCCGCTTCGGTCGTCGTACGACCACACGCCACCGAGGAAGTGGGCGCGGTAGTCGCATGGTGCGCGGCGAACGGTGTCGCGATCGTGCCGCAGGGTGGCAACACCGGACTCGTCGGTGGTGGCGTTGCGCTTGACGGTGAGATCACGCTCTCGCTCGAGCGAATGAACATGATCGAGTCGGTTGATCCGGTCGCCGGGCAACTCGTCGCGCAAGCCGGCGTCACGCTGGCCGACGTGCAGCGCGCTGCGCTCGACGCAGGGTGGGAGTACGGCGTCGACATTGCCGCACGCGACAGCGCCACGATCGGCGGCACCGTCGCCACCAACGCCGGCGGACTGCGCGTGATGCGCTACGGCGACACGCGCCGGCAACTCATCGGCGTCGAGATCGTGACGGGCACCGGTACCGTCATCAGCGAGTTGTCCGGCGTGCTGCGGAACAACACCGGCTATCACCTTCCGTCGCTTGTGGCCGGTAGCGAGGGCACCCTCGGCGTGATCACGAGAGTTCGGTTGCGGCTGGTTCCTCATCTCACCGAACGTTCCACCATGCTCATTCGCTTCGACAGCGACACCGACGCGTGCACCGCAGCCGAGATGCTGCGCCGCGTGTTGCCGAGCGCCGAGTCCGTCGAGCTGTTCTTTGCCGACGGGCTTCGCCTCGTATGCGACACGTTCGACCTCCCGCCGCCGTTCGCCGATACCGAAGGTGGTTACGTGCTGGTCGAAGCCGCCGACGTGACCGACCCGACCGAGCAACTCGGCATTGCGGTCGGCGCGCTCCGGGGCGTGAGCGACGTCGCGGTTGCGACCGACTCGGCACGACGAGCCGGGCTGTGGCAGTACCGCGAGCTGCACACGGACGCGATCTCCCGGGCCGGCGTGCCCCACAAGCTGGACATCGCCGTGCCGGCCGGCGACATGGCCGCGTTTGTCGCGACCGTGCCGAACGTGATCGAGGGGGCCTCGCCCGGAGCACGGCCGATCCTGTTCGGCCATGCCGGCGAAGCCGCGCTGCACGTGAACGTGCTCGGTCCGTCGCCCGACGACTACGCGGTCGATGACGCGGTGCTGAAACTCGTCGCCGAACACGGCGGCTCGATCAGCGCGGAACACGGGATCGGCCGCGCCAAGCGCGCTCATCTCGATCTCGCGTACGGCGCCCAAGACCAAGCCTTGCGTCGCGGCATCAAAGGCGCCTTCGATCCGCACGGGATCATGAACCCGGCGGTGCTCATATGAACCTGCGTTACGACGAGCGGCCGGACGACGACACGCCCGTCCACACCGAGGACCTGCCGGCCACGCCGACCCGCGACCGCAACATCAAGGCAACCGCGTGGATCGAAGCACCCGGCGAGTTACTGCACCTCGGCGACGACCTGCCCGACCAGCCGGTCGCCGACTACAAGCGCAAGATCGGCGACTGGTACCTGTGGCGCGCCGGGCCCGCGAGCGGCGGCGACGCTTGCTACTTCGCGACCAACCTCGCCCAGCACGTCACCTTGCGGCTGTTCCCCGACGGGTCCGCCGACGGTCTCGGTCCCGATGGTTCGCACCACACGCGCTTCCGGGCGTGGAAAGAATCACTCCTCGGCCGCTGACAAACGCAGCCTGTGATTTTTGAGGGCAAAGACCGCACTCAGAAATCACAGGCTGCATTGACAAAGACTTAGCCGTTGGGGACGACGAGGATCTTGCAATCCTTCTCGGGGTCGCCCAGTGCGGCGAACGCATCGGCGACGCCGTCGAGGCCGACCTCGCTGGTGATCATCGGCTTCACGTCGATCTCGCCCTCGGCGATCGAGCGCAGCGAGCCGGCGAACTCCATCGGGTCGTACCCGAGGCAGAACTGCATGTCGATCTCTTTGGTGATCGCGAAGAACGGCATGACGGTGTCGGGCTCCATGCACACACCGACCACGGTCACCTTCGTGCGCGCAGGTGCCCACTGCAGGATGTTGTTGATGATGCCGGGCACACCGATCGCCTCGAACACATGGAGCTGCTTGCCGCCTCCGGCGCGATTCCATGCGTCCCACGACGTCTCGACGTTCGGGTCGACGGCTTCGGTCGCGCCCATCGTCACCGCCATCTCCCGACGCTTCGGTGAGAAGTCCGCCGCGATGATCGTTTCGATGCCCTTGACTTTGAGTCCCGCGATGATTGCGAGGCCGACGGGACCACAGCCGAGCACGAGCGCGCCTTCACCAGGCTTGATGCCGGAGCGGTTCACACCGTGCATGCCCACGGCCATCGGTTCGGTGAGCGCGGCGAGCTTGGGATCGAGCCCATTCGGCACCTCGATCAGCATCGGCGCGGAGAGGATCATGCGCTCGGCGTAACCGCCCATCACTTCGTTCGAGTACACGATCGGGCGCACCATCGTCGGGCCGCCCAAGAGGATCGGGATCGACGTGACGATCGTGTCGGGCTTGAACGTCTCGGTGCCGGGACCGGCCTCGAGCACGCGAGCCGAGAACTCGTGGCCCATCCACACGTCCTTCGACAGGTCGACGGTGGGCGAACCGAGTTCGGCCATCGGACCCATGCCCTTCATCTCCTTGCCCAGCGCCATCATCGAGGCCCCGTGCTTGGCGAAGTGGAGGTCCGAACCGCAAATGCCGCACGCGCAAACCTCGACGAGCACGTCGCCCGTGCCCGGCACCGGATCCGGCGCGTTGTCGTTGACGTAAATCGAACCGTCTTTGAGAGCTGCTGCGCGCACTACTTACCTGCCTTCTCGTCGTCCTTTTCCTGGACGTGGGACTGGATGGCGTTCATCATCGCCTGCCCAGCGCGGCCGAACAGCTCGCCGCGCTTCTTGGTGGCCCAGTCGTGCGACGTGGTCGGCGCGTTGAGCTGGCCCTGGAAGTGCGGGATGACCTTCTCGGCGAAGAGGCGGTAGCAGTTCTTCGTGCGCTCCGGCGACGCCCAGTCGTGGCCGAGCATGAGGAACGTACCGAAGCCACCCGACTGCTCGATGAGGCCTTCGATGTATTCGATCGCGTCGTCGGGCGTGCCGATCACCGCGGAGGGCGAATTCGCGTACGCCTCGACGAACTCGCGCGGCGGCGTGTTGCCGTCGACCTTCTCGGCGAGCGGCACAAAGCCGGCGCCGCCGCCGAAGTAACCGGCGAACTCCTTGAGGCCGTAGAGGCAGTCGTCGATCGCCTGCTCGCGCGTCTCGGCGATGTGCATCGAACCGAGGATGCGCCAGTTGCGACGGTCCGGCGTGTTGCCGACCTTCTCCGCGGCCTCGGTCACGACGTTCCACGCGTTACCGATCGCCGCGAAGCCGTCGGCCATCTGCATCGACAGCGACAGCAGCGACGCGTTGTGCTTGCCCGCAAGGACAGGCCCGGACGGCGTGACCATCGCGGCGACCGCGATCTCGGGATGCGGCCACGTGTACGGGCGCATCTGCAGACGGCAGTCCTTCATGACGAACCAGTCGGTCTCACGCGAGACCGGTTCCTCCGACGCGAACAACGCGTAGATCGCCTCGAGCGACTCTTCCATCATGCGGCGCTGGTTCACCGGATCGATGCCCATTTGGTAGGCGTCGGTCGGCAGCGCGCCGGGGCCGGTGCCGAAGATCACGCGCCCGCGCGTCATGTGGTCGAGCTGCACCCAACGGTCGGCGACGAGCCACGGGTGGTGGTACGGCAGCGAGGTCACGCCGGTGCCGAGCTTGATGTTCTTGGTGCGCTGCGCGGCCGCCGCGATGAAGATCTCGGGCGAGCCGATCAGCTCGTAGCCGCCCGAGTGGTGCTCACCGAACCAGACCTCGTTGTAGCCGTACTTGTCGAGCCACTCGGCGCGGTCGAGGTCGTACTCGAAGGCCAGCGTCGGGCTCTGACCGACGGGGTGGAACGGCGCAAAGAACGCACCGAAGTTGAGAGGCCATTCCTGAGGCATTGATTCCTACTTTCCGTGGACTTCGTTGAGGAACTGAAGAAGACCGGCGTTGGTCTCGGCAGGCTTCTCCTGCTGGACCCAGTGGCCGGCGTCGTCGATCAAAAGATCACCGCGGTGATCCGTCAGCCAGCTGTGCGCGACACCCGGGCCGCCCATGGCGATGACGGGATCTTGCGCGCCGGCGATGAAATACGAAGGCACTTCGATCTTCACGCCGTCGAGCTGCGGTGTCTGCTCCCAGTTGCGGTGGAAGTTGCGGTACCAGTTGATGCCGCCGGTGAAGCCGGTCTTGGCGAACGTGTCGACGTACACGTCGATCTCTTCCTGCGTGATCCAGTCGGGCAGCTCGGCCGGCGGCTCCGGCATGCGGTCGACAAAGCCGCGCCCGTCCTTCTTGTTGAACTCGGGGTCGAGCAGCGCGCCCTGCGACTCGGGGCTCATCTTCGTACCGAGCAGCAGACGCGTCATCGTGCGACGGGGATCGCGCGCCAACTCTTCGTCGGCCGGGCCGACGTCCTGGAAGTAGAGGATGTAGAAGAACTGGTCCTCGGGGATCGCCATCTTGAGACCGGCGACGACCGAGATCGGGCCACGGCCCATGTGCGGCACCGACATGTTCACCAGCGCGCGGGTGCGCTCGGGCTTGAGCATGGCGAAGTGCGACGCCACGAACGAACCCCAGTCGTGACCGACGATCACGCAGTTCTCCTCGCCCAACGCGAGCAGGATTCCCTCGAGGTCATCGGTGAGGTGCGTGATGTCGTAGTCGGTGATCTCGTCCGGGATCGACGAGCCGCCGTACCCGCGCTGGTCGGGGACGATCACGCGGTAGCCCGCCGCGGCGAGCGGCTGGATCTGATGCCGCCACGAATACGCGAGCTCCGGGAAGCCGTGGGCCAGCAGGACCGCGGGGCCACTCCCGGCGTCGAGCACGCGCAACTCGACCCCGTTGGTCTCGATGATGTGTTCAGTAACAGGCACGTCAGGCACTGACGGCTTCCCCTTCTTTCGACAATTCAGCAAGTAGTTCGCGCCGCGACGGACCTACCGGCGCGTCGGGCACCGGGTACTTGTCCGGATTCGCCATGACGTCGGCCACGCGAGCCATGACGACCGGGTCGCTCATGAAGTCCTGCGGCAACGCCAGCAGGTTGAAGAATCGGGCAAAGGCGCGACCGATGACGGGGTCGGTCTGCGCAGCAATGAACAGCGCTCGCATCGGGTTGACCTCGTCCTTGCTCGCCGCCGGGCCTCCAGCGAGCGCGAATCCCTTCGGATCAGCACCCGCCTTGTCCATCATCACGGAGATGTCGAACCACGGCTCGACCTCGCGCTTCGACGCCGCTTCGAAAGCGAGCGCACGCGCGGCGGGATCGTCGAGGTTGTCGTTCAGCGTGTCGGCCAAGAGCGTCGCCTGGACGAAGGCGAGCGAGCAGCCCCGGCCGTACAGCGGATTCGTGCAGGTATGCGCGTCGCCGACGGCCGAGAAGCCGATGACCTTGGGCGTGCCGTCCGCGTTCACGAACCCGCGCAGGCGATTGAGTAGACCGCCCATCACCTTCACCTCGGTGCGCGGCGACGGCGTGCCCTCCTTGAAGAACAGGTCGGGGCCGGGCAGCAACGAGCATGCCTTGTCGAAGTTGTCTTCGTTCGACAGCGCTTGGCGCAGTTCGGAATCGTCGCTGCGGATGCCGAGCGTGACCGACATCGTCCCGGCGTCGCCGGGGATGCCGAGGAACTTCACGAAGCCGAGGTCACCGCCGAGCTTCGCTTCGGTGAGGTCGAGCCCACCCGGCCAGTCGTACCAGCGCGACACGTACATGATCCCGGACTCGACGATCTTCTCGTCGACCTCGACGTCGATCCCCCGCAAGAGCGCCGGGATGTCGGCCCGTCGTCCGCCGGCGTGCACCACGAGGTCGCCGAAGAACTCACGCCCGTCCTCGAGCCGCACGCCCGTCACGACCGGTACGCCATCAAGTGGCTCGCCGGTGATGAGCGAAGCGACGCCGGCATCGGTGATCGCGGTGACGTTCGGCTCGTGCACGACGGCGTCGCGTAGCGCCCACTCGAAGGTGGTGCGACGGATGATCATCACGCGCAGGTCTTCGTCACCCGGCTGCGGCTCACCGAAGTTCCCACCGCCCGGCATGTCGAACCCGCCGGCCTCGTGCAGCTTCTCCAGAACGTCGGGGAAACGGTCCCGGAGGATCACCAGGATGCGAGCGAGGAAGCCGTGCGTCTGGTGGACCTGGGGCGCGCCGCGCCGGGGCGCGTTGAAGGCTTCCTCGGCGTCCGCGGTGGCCGGCAGCGGATCGCGCTCGAGCAGCGTGACCTTGTGGCCGGCGCGGTTCAGCGCAAGCGCAGCACCCAGGCCGCCGATCCCTGCGCCCACGATGACGACATGCTTCTCACTCATCCCAACCAGCCTCTCCAGAACGACCCTGGTAACGCCCGTTTCCAAAATCTACGTTATGGTAACAGGCGTTGCCAAGTAGTTCCTCTGCAGTTCGCCGCGACGTTCGCTGGGTCGGTCTCTCGCCCGACGAACGGCGTGAGGCGCGTCGCAGCCTCCTCGTGGAGGCCGGCTTCAACCTGCTCGGAACCGAGGGCACGTCGGGCACCACCGTGCGCGCCGTCTGTGCCGCGGCCGAACTCAACGCCCGTTATTTCTACGAATCCTTCGAAGACATCGACGCTCTCCTGATCGCCGTCTACGACAAGGTCGGCGCCGACATGGCCGCCGCCCTCGCCGACGTGCAGCTTCCCGAGGGCGTCGATCCGGTGAAGGCCGCACGCGTCGGCATGGACGCACTCGTCAGCTTCGTCGACGAAGACCGTCGCCGGGCCCGCATCCTGTACGTCGAGGCGCTGGGCAACGTTGCGCTCGCCCGTCACCGCGTCGCGCTCGATCAGGAAGTCGTGCTCTCGCTCGAAGCCCGCGCCATCGAAGCCGCCGGCTCGTGGCCCCAGGGTGAGCGGGTCGGACGCGTCGGCGCCGCGATGCTCGTCGGCGGCCTCGGTGAGGTGTTGCGCGACTGGGTCGAGGGTCGTATCGAGGTGAGCCGCGAGCAGCTCGTCGACGACCTTGCGGCGCTCACGCTCGCCCTCGGCGCCGCCACCGAACAAATCGCCCGGAGTCGCGCCAAATCATCGGGTCGTAAGGGCTCGTCCTAGGCGTTGCGGTTGCGCCAGGAACCGAACGCCGCGGCGCCAACGGCGAGCACGACGAGACCGAGAAGGACGATCTTCTCGGCGCCGTGAATGCCCGGGCCGCCGGAATCGCCGTTGCTCGAGATCGCGACATTGCCGAGCGTGGTGTCGGTCGTCTCGTCGATGGTCGTCGCGGTTGTGTCGTTCCCGGCAACGGTCGTGACCGTGGTGTCGTCGGTGAACGGCACAGTCGTATACGTGCTCGGGTCATAGGAGGGCGTGTCGAAGGACGGTGCGGTCGTCACCGTCGTTTCGTCGGTACCGCCGGTGGGAACCGTCGTCGCCGGTGATGCGTCGATTCCCTCCACCTTGAGGATCGGGGCGGGATTGGTGGTGCCGGCCGCACCCGTCCAGTGGTCGGACGAACCGTCGGAGTACGTCTGATCCACGTTGAACTTGTACTGACCCGACGTACTGGTCGTGTGCATCTTGAACGGGAATTGCGTCGTCGGCGTGACGCCGAACTCGGCGGGCACCGGTGACGTGTTTTCCCACGTGATCAACGTCCGGGTCGGGTTCGTCGCCGTCGATTTCGAGCACTTGAAGCCCTGCGGTGCGCTGCACGACAGCGGCGTGAAGCCGTCCGGGATCGTCAGGACGACCTTCTCGTTGTAACCGACGAGCGACTGCACCGAGGCGTTCAACACGAGGTTGACGTCGGTGTTGGACGGCACGCTCGTCTTGTCGAACTTCGCGTCGGCCGACGCGCTCCCTGCCCCCATCGCTACCAACAGCAAAGCGGCCCCACCCACAAAGACAATCCGTTTCACCGGAAAGTGTTTAGTGGGTCGGAGCCCTTTCGTGCGGGCGCGTACGTTGCGACGCTCGTTTGGGATGGTCATTGCGAAAAGACAATCCGAGGCTCGGCAGAGTGCCGGAGCACCTCCATGAAGTCGTTTCCGAGGCCGGATGACCGACGCGCCATTTCCCTGCTCATCGCGGCCGGCGCCATGTTCACGATCGCCGGGGGTTACGTGCACCTGCGCGAGTGGCTCGAGGCGTATCGGCACATTCCGAGCGCCGTTCCCGGGTCATTCGTCGTGCGCGAGGGGTTCATCGTGAACGTCGTGATGTCCGTCGTTGCCTCGGTCGCGCTCGTTGCGACACTGATCAAACGGAGCAAGGCGACGCCGTATGTGATCGCCGGCGCGTTCGCGTTCCAAGCGGGCTCGCTGGTCACGCTGCTGGTGAGCCGCACGTCGAGCGTGTTCGGTTGGAGCGAGCGCGGATGGACGCTCGGCGCCTCACAGACACGCGCCGTCGAGATCGGCGCGCTGCTCGTTCTCGGTCTGGCGCTGGTGCTCGACACCGCGCGCCGTCATCGCCTGAACCGCTCAGTCCTTCGAGCGGCTCCGTCGGCGTAGCCACCACACGAAAATGCCGACCGCGACCAGGTAGGGACCGAACTCGTCCCACCCGCCCTGATGGGCGAGGAAGAAGTAGTTACGCAACCCGGGTGAGCGTGCTTCCCATCATCTCCGCGAAGTTGTCGCAGTAGAAGCGCTGCTTGATCTCGTCGCTGCAATCGGCGAGCGAGTTGTCGAAACGACCGATCGGGTTTCGTCCACCCTCGACGTGCGGATAGTCACTGGAGAACATGCACATGCCCGGGTCGGACTGCTCGGCGATCCAGCCCGCGTCCTCGTGGGGATACGGCGTGACCTTCAACTGGCGCTTCAAGTATTCGCTGGGCTTGAGGTCCATCTGCTGCAGCCGTTCCTCGTTCTTGATGAACGCCGTCGCGCTGGAGTCGAGCGCGCGCATGAGCCCGGGAAGCCACGACGCTCCGACCTCGATCGCGCCCCATTGCAGATTCGGGAAACGCATGAAAATGCCGTCGATGACGAGCGTCGCCAGCGTCTGCATGACGGGGTACTGGATCGCCATGTAACTGACGCTGCGGAAGTTCCCGTCGCCACCGTGAAAGTCCTTCACCGGCGGCAACCCGTTCTCGAAGTACATCGGGTCGAGCAACCGACCACCGCCGCCGACGTGGAACACGATCGGCACGCCGGCGTCCTGCGCCGTGGCCCACACCGGGTCGAGCGCGATGTGCGACGGGCTGTGCGTCGTCGGGCACGAACTCGCGATCATCAGCGCCGCGGCGCCCTGATCGATCGCCTCGCTCGCCATCGCGCTGGCGCGATCGAAGTCCGCGAGCGGCACGTAACAGACAGGCAGGAGTCGCTTGTCGACGCTGCAGAAGTCCGTGAGCGCGCGGTTGTGGGCGCGGGCGAGGCCGTACGCGTAATCGAGATCGGGCTCACGCTCGGCCTTCTCGAGCGCGCCGTTGGCGAACGTGTTGAACACGAGTTGGCTCGCGACACCGATGAGATCGAGCGCCTGCGGGCGGTCTTCGGCGATGAAGCTGCCCGTCGCCTTCCAGTTCTTGCGCAACATGATCTCTTCCTCGTCGCGGGCCCGGAACTCCGGGTCGGCGTGACGGCCGCGGAAGTGCTCGATCAGATCGGCTTCGCCCGGCGCTGTGCTCGACACGTAAAGCGGCGGAATGCGATCACGGATGTCAGGGTCGGCGTACTCCCGGAAAAATTCCGGCGTTTCGACCACATGGGCGTCGGCGTCATGAACCACGCGATCCGATGGCACGTAAGGCATGGACGAAGCCTATGTGGGTCCGTGTTGGGTTGCGCTTGAGGGGAATCGACGGCCGCGCGCCGAATACTGCAGGCATGGTTCGCCGTTGGGTGTGGGGTCTCGTCGCAGCGTTCGCCGTCACCGCGTGCAGCGCGATCGGCGTCGCCGTCGCATCACCGGATCAGAAGCCCGCCACGGAATTCGTGCACTGCGCCGACGGGCACACCTGCCTCGCGCCGGCCGCAACCCTCGAGCGCTAGGGCACCGCCGCTTCGGCCTCGACGACATCTCGGTCCGGCTTTGTCGCGGCGACCGACACGGCGGCTGCCAGTACGAACGCGGCGCCAACCAGCTGTAGCGGTGCCAACGTCTCGTGCAGGATCACCACGCTCAGGATCACCGTGAAGACGGCCTCCGTCGTCAGGACGACCGTCGCCCGCGCCGGGCCGAGGAGCCCGAGGCACGTGAACATCATCCCGAACGCCAACGCGTTCGCCGCGCCGTTGCCGAGCAGCGCCGGCCAGTGGCCGGCGGTCGCCGCGTAGCCCGCGCCGACCAGCGCCCGCACCGTGAACGACGCGCTGGCGCCGAGAGCTACCCACGCGCCGGTCACCATGGCGTCGGACTTCTGACTGAGCCGCGCTCCGACCGTCACGTACAACGAGAACGTCATCGCGGAGAGCAACGCGAAGACGATGCCCATCTTCTGAATGCTGACGTGGCCCGCGGCACCCGCGACCAGCGCTGAACCGCCAATCGACAACGCGAGACAGGCCACGATCCGTCGCGACGGTCTGCGCCGATCCCGCACCGACTCGATGACGGTCACGATCGCCGGGTAGATGTAGAAGAGCAATGTCACCGCAGCGGCTGAGCCGCGCGAGATTCCGGCGAAGAAGAACGACGACTCGGTCATGTACCCGATCGCGCCGAGCAGAAAGATTCCGAGCCACTCGCCCTTCACCGGCCGGATCGACTTGCCCCGCGCCGCCGTCAACGCGATGAGGATGGCGCCGCTCACGAAGAACCGGATGCTGAGAACGGTCGTCACGTCGAGATGCGCGCGCGCCAGCTTCGACCCGAAGATCACCGTCCATGCGTAACCAAGTCCGGCCGCAGCTCCCGCTGCCACCCCGAGTTGAGACGCGGGAATTCCTGACCTTTTTGGTCGGTTATTGTCTGGGACCCCCATATTTCAGGAGAGAAGCTATGGCACTACGACTGGGCGACGAGGCCCCCGACTTCACCGCCGAGACCACGGAAGGCACGATCAACTTCCACGAATGGCTCGGGGACTCTTGGGGCGTGCTCTTCAGCCATCCCAAGGACTACACGCCGATCTGCACCACGGAGCTGGGCTACGTCGCAGCGATCAAGCCCGAGTTCGACAAGCGCGGCGTGAAGGTCATCGGCCTGTCCGTCGACACGCTCGACAACCACGAGGGTTGGGCCGCCGACATCAAGGAGACCCAGGGCCACGGTCCGAACTTCCCGATCATCTCCGACGCCGACCGCAAGGTTTCCGACCTCTACGACATGATCCACCCGAACGCGAACGACACCCTCACGGTGCGCTCGGTGTTCGTGATCGGCCCGGACAAGAAGATCAAGCTCACCCTCACCTATCCGGCTTCGACCGGCCGTAACTTCAACGAGCTGCTGCGCGTCATCGACAGCCTGCAGCTCACCGCCAAGCACAAGGTCGCGACGCCCGCGAACTGGGAGCAGGGCCAGGACGTCGTTATCGGCTCGGCCGTCACCGATGACGAAGCCAAGGAGCTCTTCGGCGACTTCAACGCGGTCAAGCCGTACCTGCGCATCGTGCCGCAGCCCGCTTCGAAGTAACTCCCGCCATAGCGACGATCAGCGCCGCAGCCTCTCGACCGTCCGACGCCCAGGCGTCGGCTCCGAGCTCGAGGGCTGCGGCGTCGTTCGTTATGGCCTGACCGCCGACGACGATCGGCGTGGTGCAGGCGACGTCGCGAATCGCAGCGATCGAGGCGCGCGCCGCGTGGAGGTGACGCGGGTCGGTCACGCTGATGCCGATGGCGACGAGACGCGTTGCGCGCGCGGCGGCCCAATCATGTCGAGGTAGCAGAACTCGGCTCCGCGGCTAGCCGCGAGCGCGCGCTCGATCAGCGCCCACGCCGCGGGCTCGTCACCCGCCAGCAGCGGCTCGATGAGGCGCTCGGCCCAGTCGACGCCCGCCGGAGCTTCGATCTCGACGGGTGAACCCTCCAGGAAGGTTGCGATGTCCTCGGGCGACACGCGCCACTCGGTGCCGACGCGACTGGCGGACAGCCGGCCTTGACGCACGTACCGATAGGCCGTCATGTAGTGCACACCCAGGCGAGCCGCCGCCTGCTTCAGGTTGAGTTCTGCGTCGGCGGCCACATCGTCGATGGTACGACGGGTGGGGGTGAGACGATTAGGTCAAATCACTTAGCACCAAAAGCGATGCGAACGCCGAGGCCCACCAGCGCCACGCCGCCGGCGCCGCCGACCGCTTCCATTCTCTGCGGCTTGTCCTGCAGCCAGTGACGCACCGAGCCCGCGAGGAGGCCGTACATGGAATCCGACACGAAGCTCAGCGCGCTGAACACGGCACCGAGAACGAGAAGCTGCAGAGCCGGTCGCGCCCCCTCGCTGCGCACGAATTGCGGAAGCACCGCGACGTAGAACAGCGCGGTCTTCACGTTCGTGATGCCGACGACAAATCCGTCGCGCACGAGCGTCCTCGTCGCGCGCGACCTCGGCCGTGTGTGTCGGTGTAGATCGTCGGCGAGCGAGCGGCGTTCCTTGAAGGCGCGCACGCCGAGGTATGCGACGTACGCGGCGCCGACGAGCTTCACGACACTGAAGACCGTCGTGGACGTCGCGACGACGGCACCGAGGCCGGCCGCAACCACTGTCGCTTGAACGAGTGCGCCGGTCGCGTTGCCCGCCACGTTCGCGACAGCGGCGCGCCGCCCGTACGTGACACCGCGAGAGATGGTGAACAGCACACTCGGGCCGGGAATGACCAGCAGCAGTTCCGCGGCGACGACAAACGAGAGCAGTTGCTGGGCGGTCACGAGCCGTCAAGATACGGACGAACTCGGACAGCGTGAAGCGCGAGCTTTTGGCGCTAACGGACTGTCATTCAGCGCTAAAGGTTCCGCAACCGGATCCCGCTGAAGTCGACGCCGGGACGCGTGATGACCTCCGACCACAACGCAGCGAGGTCGGCGACGATGCGAAATTCGTTGCCGGCCTTTCTGTGTTTTGTGAGCAGGTCACCGACAGGCGACACGTCCAGCGGCGTCATCGTCTCTTCCGTGATCCAGCCGCCACCGTCGGGGTTCTCACGAAAGGGCGCCGCATCGAAGGTGTATGCGTAGAGGGTTACCTCGTCGAACCGGTTCCACCAGTCCCACTGGATCGCCACCGTGGGACAGGTCGAGCGATCCTTCGGCCACCACGTCGCGCGCGGGCACTCGCGCGGAAACCAGTACCGGAACTGGTGCCACTCGTCATCGTCCCACACGTAGCGATCGCGAGGAACGAAGACCTCGATGGTCGGGTCTTCGCTGAAGTGATAGAGGTACTCGCCCATGTTGTTCCCCGCTCGCTACTGGCCCGGCCTGGCTGACGGCTCGATCACCGTCGCGTTCCGTCGCCAGAAGCGGCCCACCGTAAAGGCCGGCGGCAACCTGCGCTCCCCCGGCGGCTATCTCGCGATCGACGCCGTCGACGCGATCACCGAGGACAAGATCACGAACAGGGACGCGCGCGCCGCAGGCCACGCCAGCCGCGACGAGGTGATCGCGACGCTCAAGCCCGAGGGCACGCTGTACCGCTTCCGGTTCCACCTCGCCGGTGAGGACCCACGCGACACGTTGCGCGCGTCGACCGGTGACGACGACCTCGCCGCCGTCCGCAAGAAGCTCGAGCGCTACGAGTGGGCGTATCCCGTTCTCCGTCTGATCCGCGACAACCCGGAGGTCGTGAGCACCGAGCTCGCGCCACAGGTCGACATGGAGCGCGCGCCGTTCAAGGCGAACGTCACCAAGCTGAAGGCACTTGGGCTGACGATCAGTTACTCGCCCGGCTATCGCCTCTCGCCACGAGGCGAAGCGCTGCTAGCGGACGACGCCGCCCGCGGCGAGTAGCGCGGTGTAGGCCTCGTCGATGTTGCGGGCGAGATCGGCCGGATCAGCGACAGCGGCCGGATCCATCAACACCCCGATGTCCATGAAGCCGTTGTTCGAGATCGTCGTGATGTTCGCTGCCGTGCCGGCGACGGGACCGAGCGGGATGAGCGAGAGCACCTTCGCCCCGGCCATGTAGGTCTGGAACGGCGCGCCGCGCAGGTTCGACGTCGCGATGTCGATCTTGCCGGCTTGATCGCGCGCGACGCGAGTGGTCACCGAGGTGGGCAAGAGGTTGGCGACACCGGCGATCGCGCTCATCGCACCGCGTCCGCTGACCCCGTCGCGACGGGCAGCCATCAGGTCCCGCAACTGCGTGAAGCGTTCGAACACCGTCGCCTCGCCGCCGGGAACCTGCAGCGGGACGGGCGTGAACGAGTTGCCGCCCATGCCCTTGTCGCTGCGGGTGCTGACCACGAAGGTCATGTTGATCGCTTCGACCTTCACGCTGCGCTCGGCGTGGTACGCCAACGCGCCCATCGCCGCGCCGGCAACGAAGAAGTCGTTCACCGATCCGCCCAGTGCCTTCGCAGCGGCCTTGGCGTCGTCGAGATTGACGTTTAGCACCTCGAGGTGCCGACGCCGCGACCGATTCGTGAACAGCGGCGCCGACGCATTGCTGGTGCGGCCGCCACCAGCCATGTCGAGCGCGGAGCGCGCTTCACCGACGACGCCGCCGACAGCTTGCACGAGGCGCTGCGGATTCGTCACGGTGCCAAGCACCGTCGAGGCGGCCCGCGAGGCGATGCCGGTCTGACGGCGCACGTTGTGCGTCAGCGTGCGCGTCGCCGTATCGAGAATCGAGTCGCTCATGTCGGCGCCCGCTTCGAGCAAGTCGCCCTGCTCAGCCGCGACCGCGTCGGCGAAAATCGCTTCGAGATCCACCTCGGGCGGGGGCGGAGCGTCGCGTTCGATGTCGGTGTACACCTCGGCCATGCGCAGTGCGCCGACCCCGTCCGCCACGGAGTGGTGCTGCTTGGTGAACAACGCGCCCTTGCCGCCTTCGAGACCCTCGATGGCGTAGAACATCCACAGCGGTCGCGTGCGGTCGAAGGGCTCTTCGTGCAGGCGGGTGACGAGGTCGAGCAGCTGGCGCTGCGTACCCGGCTGGGGCAGCGAAACGTGGCGCAGGTGGTACATGAGATCGAAGTCGGGATCCGTCGCCCACACTGGAGGCGACAGACGGCCGAGACCGGGGACCGGGCGCTCACGCAAGCGCGGGATGCGCGTGAGGCCGTAGCGGATCTTCTTGACCATGAGGTCGAAGTCGACCGGGCGATCGAGGATCGTCAGCGCGGACCCGTTGGGGTTCATCCACGGGTCTTTCTCGATGTTCCACATGAGCGCTTCCTGATCCGTCATGCGACGGTCGAAGTTCAGCTCGCGATTGCGGTCCATCTTCTTTTCGGGCGTCTTCTCAGCCATCAGAGTCTCCGATCAATCCGTGCCCGGACGACGGTCGGCCTCGTTCGTCGCCAGGTCGCCCTTGTAGTTCGACGGGTACGTCGCCCGCAGTTCTTCTTCGGTCGGCGTGTACGCCTTGCGCGCCGCAAGCGGCAGCAACGCGGTGATCTTCTTCATGATTTGCTTCGTGCCCGTGTCGGGATCGGGAGAGGTCACCTTGAAGGGCTTACCCACGGTGACGGTCACGACCGGCTTGGTCTGGCCCGGCAGCGTGATCTTCGGGATCTGCGAACTCCGCGGCCAGACCTTCTCGGTGCCCCACAGGCCAACGGGGACGACCATCGCGCCCGTCGCCTTCGCAAGCTTCGCGGCGCCCCAGCGACCTTTCAGCTCAGGGTTGAAGAACTCGGGGCCGCGGGGGATCGTGCCCTGCGGCGCCATCATGATCATGTCGCCGCCGCGCAGTGCTTCGATCGCCTTCTCGAGGGGCTCATCTGACCCGGTGCCGCGGTCCACGCGGATGCCACCCATCGCCTTGGCAAGCGCACCGAACACAGGCACGTCGAAGACTTCCTTCTTGCCGAGAAAGCGACCGTCACGGCCCGACTTCGAGATCACGTAGGCCATCGCCGTCGAGTCGTAGTAGCTGCGGTGATTGAAGACGAGGATCACGCCGCCCGTCTTGGGAATGTTCTCGAGGCCCGAGATCTCGATGGTGGCGAGGGGGTCGAGCGACGGAGCGCTGAAAGGACGCAGCCAGGCCTGCATCTCACGACCGGCGATCTTGGCGACGCCCTGGGGCTTGTCGAGGTGACGCACCGTCCAGCCGCGCAGACGGGCAAGCACGGCGAGGCCGGCATCGGGGTTCACGGCGACGGGGTGGCCGACGAGCGACAGCAGGTCGGCGTCGTACCGGCTGTCGGAATACATGTAGCTCTCGGCGAGATCGATGTCGTTGGCCTCGACCCAGGCTTTGACGGCGGTGAGCTTGCCGGCACCGAGGAGACGCTCACCGTCGAGCAGACCGGTGTAGACGCCGCTTTCGATCTCCCACTTCGTGGCGATGACGTCGTCGAACCCAAGGCGCTTGGCGAACGCCTCGATCGTCGCCAGGTTCGAGCCCGTCGCCAGGACGAGGCGGCGACCGGCGGCTTTGTGGTCCGCGACGAGCGGTGCGACGAAGCTCTGCACCTGGTCCATCAGCTCGTCGGCGATCTTCTCGGCGACGACGGCGATCTCCTCCACGCCCCAGCCCGGCTTGCAGCCCGACTGCGTCTTGGCCGCCTGCATCACGAGACGAGACTCGCCGAACAACTCGTAGGTGGTCTGGAAGAGGCGCTCGGCGGGGAACTCGCGTGACGTGAGGCCGGCCTCCTTGAGGTGGCGCTGGATCACGGGGGCCGAGGAGCCCTTGAGGACGGTGCGATCGAGGTCGAAGATGGCGGCGGGCGTGCTCACGAGCAACCACGGTAGGGGTCCGTCGAAATGATGTCAACCGCTGACATTAGATTGTAACTGACACTTGTTTGTCGCTGACATATAGTGACGGTGTGGCAGTCGCGATGACAGACGAACCGGGGCGGCGGGAACGCAAGAAGCAGCACACGCGTGACGAGTTGATTGCGGTGGCCGCTCGGCTGTTCCGCGAGCGTGGCTTCGACGAGACGACCACGGCCGACATCGCCGAAGAAGCCGACGTCTCGCAGCGCACGTTCTTCCGCCACTTTCCGTCCAAGGAAGCCGTGCTCTACGGCGAGTCCGAGGAGCTGGCGGTCGCGTTCCGCGACGCGATCCTGGCGCGTCCCAAGCGCGAGTCGCCCATCACGGCCGTGGCCGCCGCGCTGCGCACGATCACCGAGCATTACGCCGCCGAGCCCGAACACACGCTGCTGCAGGGCCAGCTCGCCGCGACGTATCCGTCAGTCTCCGCGTACAGCCGCGCCGTCGTGCAGCGCGGCCTCGAGCGCGCCGTGACCGAGGCTGTCGCCCAGCGCATGGGCGTGGAGCCACTCGACGATCCCCGACCCGAAGTCATCGCCGGCGCGGCGATGTCCGCACTGCGGTATGCGCTGCGGAAATGGGTTGCATCGAAGGGCGAATCCGACCTGCTCGAACTCGCCGCGAATGCGCTCACCTCACTCGCCTGACGGCAGTGCAATGATGCCGAGCATCTCGAACGTGCCCGCGCCGAATCGGTTCCTGTACGGAGCCGCGCGCAGCGCCATGAACGCGGTATTGCGCTTCGGTCAGAAGCTGACCGTGGAGGGGCTCGAGAACATTCCGGAGACGGGGCCTGCGATCATCGCTCCCAACCACCTTTCCGTGCAGGACTCGACGGTGCTGCTCGGAGTGCTGCCCCGCCTCACGCGCTTCGTCGGCAAAGCCGAGTACGTCGACGACTGGACCACGCGCTTCTTGTTCCTCGCGCTCGGCAACATTCCCGTCGATCGGGCCGACTCCGAATCCGGTGCCAACGCGCTCGCCGCCGCGGCTGCCGTCCTCGAACAGGGCGACCTATTCGGCATCTTCCCCGAAGGCACCCGCAGCCGCGACGGCCTACTGCACAAAGGCAAGACCGGGGTGGCCCGCCTCGCATTGCAGACCGGCGCGCCGATCATTCCCGTTGGCCTCATCGGTACCGACGAGATGCAGAAGCCGACCGACTCGCAGTTCGTCATGCGATGGGGCAAGGACGTCACCGTGCGCTTCGGTGAGCCGATCCCCGTCGATCGCTACCGTTCGCGCCCGGACCAGACGGTGGCCCCGCGGCAGATGACCGATGACCTCATGTACGAGATCGCGCAGCTGTCGGGGCAGACCTACGTGGATGAATACATGCTGCGACCCGACCAGGTCGCGAAGGAACTAGACGACGCGGCCGAGTAGGCGCCGCACGTTCTTTCCGGACTCCGTGATCGGAAGTTCGGCGTGCAGGAACACGTGCTTCGGCACCTTGTACCGCGAGAGCTGATTGCGGCAGTGCTCCACGAGCTCGGTCTCGGTCACGGCTTCGCCGGGCCTCGGCACGACGTGCGCCACCACGACTTCGCGGTCGCCCTCGACGTCACCGACGACAACGGAGCTGCTGACGCCCGGATGCATGGCGAGGGCGACTTCGACCTCGACCGGCGACACGTTGAAGCCGTTGATGTTGATGATGTCCTTTTTGCGATCGACGATGTCGAGGCGACCTTCGTCGTCGAACATCCCGATGTCGCCCGTCCGCAGCCATCCGCCGTCGACGGTGTCGAGCGGAGTGCCGTCGAGGTAGTTGCGCGCGACGGACGGGCCGCGCACCAGCACCTCGCCGGTGTCGCCGAGCACAGCGTCCTCACCGTCGGACACGACACGGATTTCGTTGCCGCCGAGTGCGAGGCCGACGGTGCCGGGATGCGGATCCGTCGGGTCGTCGTGGCAGATCGTTCCGGCGGTCTCCGTGAGACCGAAGCCACCCGCGACTTCGACGCCGATCATCTCGCGCACCGCTTCGAGGACGGTCGGCGGCATCGGTGCCGCGGCGTACGTGGCCCGCGTGACGGTCGCAAACAGTTCACGATCGCCAGCGGCGGCGAGCGCCTTCCACAGCAACGGCACCACGCTGATGGCGGTGATCCGATGGCGCGCGATCAGCTCGGCCACCTCATGCGGGTCGAACCTGGTGTGCAGCACGCACTTGCCACCGACGCTGAGCACGGAGCCGACGACGCTGTTCAAACCGAACACATGCGAGATGGGCAGACCGGCGTAGGCGATCGTGCTGGCGTCCAACCCGGAGCCGGGCGCGTTCACGAGGCCGTTGCGCGTCGCGTCGAGATTTCCGTAGGTGAGCACGACCGGGCGCGGGAGGCCGGAGACACCGCTCGTGTAGAGCACGACGGCGGCTTCGTCATCGCCGACCGGCCGGGCCACGATGGCATCGCCCTGTAGCGGGGCGTAGTCACTCGCCGCCGAACCGACGGGCCGCGCGGGCGTGATGCCATCGGGGAGCGCAGATTCGATGGCGGCCGCGTACAGCGTGAAGCTCGGGGCGACCTCGGTATAGCGACGCTCGAGCTCGGCACGCGGTGACCGGGCGCTGAGCATGACGGGCACCATGCCGGCAGCCTGCACGCCGAGATACGCCACGACGCCGTCGACCGTGGGGTCGGCCAGGAGCGCAACCCGCGAGCCGTTCCGGAGTCCCTGCGCCTGCAGGGCGCCGGCCGTGCGCAGTACGCGGTCGCTGAGTTCGGCGTAGCTGACATGTGCGTCACCCTCGATGAGAGCGGTCGCACTGGCGTGGCCCGCGAGGCGGGACGCGAGATCTGACATCAAAGCCAAGGCTAGGCGCTCCCCCGTCTCAATCGGGCACCACGAGCCAGCGCGCGCCGGGTCCGTCGGTCCCGGCGATGTCGTTCGGGTTGGACAAAGCGCACGTTTTCAACGAAAGACACCCACACCCGATGCAACTGTCGAGGCGGTCGCGCAGGCGTTGCATCTCCTCGATGCGCCGGTCGAGGAGCGGTCGCCAACTCTTCGACAGCCGCGCCCAGTCATTGGCGGTCGGCACCTTGCCGTGCGGCAGTGTGTCGAGGGCCGCGCGTATCTCGTCGAGCGTGAGACCGACGCGTTGCGCGGCGCGGATGAACGCAACGAGGCGTAACACGTCACGGTGGTAACGACGTTGATTGCCGTAGGAGCGCTCGGAATGGATGAGTCCTTCCTTCTCGTAGAACCGCAGTGCGCTCGTGGCGATACCGGCGCGGCCCGCAACCTCGCCAATCGAAAGATCCATCCCAACTCCTTGACTTGAAGTGAAGTTTAAGTCGTACGGTCCTCTCCGTGACACCAACGACGACATCGACAGCAACCGCAATCATCACCGGGGGCTCCCGTGGCTTCGGCCGGGCCCTCGCCCAGCACCTCATCACCGACGGGTGGACCGTCATCATCAATGGCCGCGACGCCGACGCTGTCCACCACACCGCCGATCAACTCGGAGCTCGTGCCATTGCCGTGCCGGGCGACGTGACGGAGGCCGCCCATCGCGACGAGCTCATCGCCGCCGCGAAAGCTGCTGGCGATCTTGCCCTACTCGTCAACAACGCCAGCACACTCGGACCCACACCGTTGCCGCACCTCGCCGACTTCCCCGTCGACGCGATCGGCGACGTGTTCCGGACCAACGCCGGCGCTCCCCTCGCCCTGATGCAACAGGCGGCACCGCTGCTACGGGCGTCGCGCGGCACGATCGTGAACGTCACGTCGGACGCCGCGCACGCCGCCTACGAAGGCTGGGGCATGTACGGCGCGTCCAAGGCCGCCCTCGAACAACTCACCATCGTGTTCGACGCCGAGGAGCCTCTCGTGCGGGCGATCTCGTTCGACCCCGGCGACATGCGCACGCAGATGCACCAGGACGCCTTCCCGGGCGAGGACATCAGCGACCGCCCGCTACCCGAGGACGTCGCGGTGCCTGCGCTCATGGCGTTGCTCGGCACGCCGCCTCATTCGCTGGAAGGAGTCGCGTGATGGCCCGTCTCACGTTTGATCTCCCGCCTGCCCTGGAAGCCCACGAGCCGCCCGAGGCCCGACGGCTCTCGCGTGACGGCGTGCGCATGATGGTGGCGTCGCGGTCGACGGAAACGTTGACGCACGCCCGGTTTCGCGACCTGCCGGACGTCTTGCGCCCCGGCGATCTCGTCGTGATCAACACCTCGGGCGTCATGGCGGCGGCGGTCAACGGCGTGACGCCTGATGGGCAACGACTCGTCGTGCACTTCTCGACCCAACTCGACTCCGCAGATGGCGACCGCTGGGTCGTGGAGTTCCGCCGTATCGACGGCAGCGCCACCGAACGCTGGGGATCACGTGATGTGCCGTCCCACGTCGCGCTCGGCGAAGGCGTCTGGATCCGACTCGTCGGCCCGTTTCAGGACAGCGACCGTCTGTTCGTGTGTGCGTTCCGGGACGACACCACTGTCACGTCCAGCGTCGGTTCGAACGGCGCTGCGGCGTGGATAGAGGCGCACGGGCGGCCGATTCGATACCGCTACGTCGATCGTCCCTGGCCGATCGCGATGTACCAGAACGTCTATGCCACCGACGCGGGCTCGGCCGAGATGCCGAGCGCGGGGCGGCCCTTCACACCGCAACTGATCACGCGGCTCGTGGCCAAGGGAGTCATCGTTGCGCCCATCGTGCTGCACACCGGGGTTGCGTCACTCGAAGCTGACGAGACGCCGTACCCCGAATACGCACGGGTCCCGGCAACGACGGCCGCGCTCGTCAACCTCACTCGTTCTGAGGGTCGGCGCGTGATCGCCGTCGGCACGACGGTCGTCCGGGCGCTGGAGTCCGCAGGAGACAGCTTCGACCACATCGAGGGTTACGACGGTTGGACCGACCTTGTCATCACGCCGGAGCGCGGCGTGCGCTTCGTCGACGGTCTGATCACCGGTTGGCACGAGCCGGAGGCATCACATCTGCTGATGCTCGAGGCGATCGCCGATCGCTCGATGCTCGAGCGGTCGTATGAAGCGTCACTCGCCGAGGGCTACCTCTGGCACGAGTTCGGCGATACGGCGTTGTACCTGCCGTAGCGCAGTATCTCGCGTGGCGGGGCCTACGCGGTGACAAGGGCACGCGCGTCGAGCGTCGCCACGCACGCCCGGGCGACTTCGCGGCCCTTCTCGATCATGTGATGACGGAAGAACGCGACGTGCGTTTCGTGCTCGTGGAACTGCTGAGGTGTGAGGACGCTCGAGAACACCGGCACCAGGGTGTCGAGCTGCACACGCATCAGACCGCTGATGACCGCGTCCGCCACGAACTCGTGGCGATAGATGCCTCCGTCGACGACGAACCCGGCGGCCACGATCGCATCGAACCGCCCGGTGTCCGCGAGCAGGCGCGCGTGCAGTGGCAACTCGAATGCGCCGGGCACTTCGAACGTCTCGACCTGCTCGCGATCGACCACCTCCAACATGCCGACGAGCGCGTTGTCGACGATGTCGCGATGCCACAGGGACTGGACGAAGGCAATGTGCATGGGCCGCACGGTAGAACTTCAAGTAATCTCGAAGTCAAGGTGGAAGAACTCCTCACCATCAGCGAAGTGGCCCGTCGCTCCGGTGTTGCCGCCACCACGCTCCGCTTCTACGAGGACGTCGGCCTCATCACGTCGCAACGCACGATGGGCAATCAACGCCGCTACGCACGCGACGTCTTGCGCCGCGTGTCGTTCATCCGCGCCGCGCAGGAAGTCGGTCTGCATCTGCGTGAGATCAACGAGAGCCTGCAGACCCTGCCGGCCGAGCGCGCACCGACAAAGGCTGAGTGGGAAGCCTTCACCGAACTCTGGCGACCGCGCCTCGATCACCAGATCGCAACGCTGATCGGCATCCGCGACCGGCTCGCCGGTTGCATCGGCTGCGGCTGTCAGAGCCTCGACGACTGCGAGGTCTTCAACCCGAACGACGAGGCCGCCGCCCAAGGCCCCGGCGCGCATTACTTACTCAAGGGCGACGCTCTCAGAGAGAACCCCGACTGACGATCACCTCGCGCGCGACCGGCGTGAAGCCGACGGACTCGTAGAGCGCGCGCGGACCGGGGTAGTCGTCGTCGCCCCGCGCGCCGACGATCACGTGCGTAAAGCAGTCGTTGCTCGCCAGCAACATCGCGTAGCGAAGCAGCGCGGCGGCCACGCCGCGACCACGGTGCTCGGCCGACACCCCGACCGGTTCGAACTCGCAGTACAACTCGTCGACCCACAAGAGCGCAGCACCAACCGGCTCGTCGTCGAAGAGCGCCACGACATCGAACTCTGCGTTGTATGTGGGCCGGCCCATGATCTCGGCCCAGTCGGCGGCCGTTCGAGTCGAGTCCGGCCACCCGGCTCGATGGGCCGCGGCGCGTAACTCGAGTGTCGGTTTCCACCAGACATCCGCTGCGGGCAAGAACTGATACTCGTCCAACGAAACAGCCGGCTCGTAATCCAGTAACCGCCGCTCCAAGTAGAGCCCGAACGGCTCATCCGGTTGCGGCGTGAACCCTCGGCGGGCGAGCACCGCCGCGGCGTCGACATCGCCGGCTGCGTGCTTCGTCGCGAACTCACCGTCATATGAATCGAGGATCTCTTCGAGCACGGACACGTCGTCGGCAAGCCAGGTGAGCATCGGCGGCGCCACATCCCACACGTCGGCGGAGCGGATGCGCGGGTACGCGGGATCCATCCGCGCCCACCCCACCACCTCGCCGTCGCGCTCGAACACGTCGCCCGGCTCGTTCACCCACGCCAGCATCCCGAGTGACGTCTCGAAGTTGAGTCGCGTCGGGTCGCGCCGCCACACCCGTCGAGACAACTCGCGCACTCGTGGATCGATCACCCCACCACCTTGGTCAACTGCTGGGCGAAGTCGCCTTTGTTTTTCACAATGATCGAATCGAGCTTCTGCCAGCGCGCGACCTCGCGCAGTTCGTGTGCCAACGCCTCGGCCACTTCGTCAGTGTCGGCGCCGAACTCCGCATAGCTCGCCTGCACCAGCAACGCGCCAGCCTTGCGGTCGGCCTTGAGGTCGACACGCGCCACGAACTGTTCCCCGAGGAGGAACGGCAGCACGTAGTAGCCGTAGATGCGCTTGTGCTCCTGCACGAAGATCTCGAGCACGTAGTCGAACCCGAAGAGATCGGCGATGCGGTCGCGCCGCCACATCATCGAGTCGAAGGGGTTGATCAACGTCGCCGCGTTGACGGGTTTGGTCTTCAACGCGTCCGGGTGAACGTAGGACACGCCCTTCCACCCCTCGACGTGTGCCTCGAGCAGCGTTCCCTCGGCGACCAACTCCTTCAACATCGCCCGTGCCGCCGGCGCTTGCATCCATATGTAGAACGTCAGATCTTTCTGCCGCGCGACACCCAGCGCTTGCGCCGCCGTCAGCAGGCAATTGCGCAACGCCTCCTTCGAGTCGATGGCGTCGCGAGCGGCAACGATCTCGTCGGGCAACGCTTCGAACAGCGACATGTACGTGCGTTCGAAGTTTGGTTTGCGACCCGTCGTGATCGTTCCTTGCCGCACCAGCAACTCGAGCCGAGTCTTCGTTCCGGTCCAGTCCCACCACGGTTCCTTGGGCTTGGTTCGCTCCTCGAGTTCCTGTGCGCTCACCTCGCCCCGCAGATCCACCTCGCGCTGCAACACCGCCAGCGCGGCCTTCACGTCGGGATCGTCGGCGTCCATCCCGTGGCGCCGCGACCGGTGCCGCATCCGCCACGCGTAATTCGGCCACGACTCGTATCGCATCAGCGTCGTGCCGTGCATCCAGTATTCGATGAGCCCGCCACCCGGCTCCCACAGCTTGTGCAGCAACGACTCGTCGTACGGCCCGAGCCGCGAGAAGAACGTGAAGAGGTGCGCCCGCGCCAACACGTTGACGGCGTCGACTTGCACCCCGCCCAGCCGATCAACGACGCCGAGTAGATGCTTCGCCGCCACCTTCTTCGGTCGCGGCACGGCAAAGCCCTGCGCGTTCAGCGTGATTCGCCTGGCATCAGCGCGTGAGAGCTCGATCGGTGCCACCACCCACCCGTCCTCTCTGCCCGATGTCCGCGTTCTCGGCTGCGGCTCGACCGGCCACGTAGCCACCGGCGTGGCTCATCGACGCTCGCCGCATCCGTACGTTCGGAAACTCCTCCTCCGCCAGCTTCGCGACTGCGTCGCGTTTGGCCTCGAGCAACGGGACCAGCGCCATTCCGGTCTCGCTCGCGACCTCGTCTTCGGTTCGGGCCCGCGCCTCGCGCAGCCGTTCTTCGACGTGATGGGCAAACGCCACGATGAACGAATGCCGAAACGCGCGCACGCGGTTGCCCGAAAGCGCGTAACCCGCCGCGAACATGCCGCGCGTGGCCTGAATGACCAGCGACGCGAACAACATCTCCACCGCATCGAGATCGGACCGATACCCGATCAGCGTCACCAGGTAGTTGCCGTCACCAATCACCTGCACGTCGTTCGCTCGGCCGACACCACTGATCAGCGTGAACTTGGCACTCGCATACGGCGCCTCCATTTGGACGCGTCGAAGCTCGGGCTTGTCCGCCGACGAACGCGTGCGCGCCAGCACCTCGTCGATCGAGTAGCGGGTCATCAACTCTTGGGCTTTGGCGATACACGCGTCGGCCTCTTCTGGGTACGGCGTCGATTCAGCCTTGGCCAACAGCGCTTGTATGCGGCTCAAGATCTTCGGGTCGTGTTCGGTCACTTCGCTCCAGACACTTGCATCTCTAGGGCCCTCGCTCTGCGGGCTCGATCCATTCCCATCGCCCGGGTCCGCCCGCGAGGACGTAGCCGCAGTCGGTCACCAAGTGATGGCAGTACTTACACAGCGTCCCCAGGTTCCAGTACGCAGTTGGTCCGCGTTTCGCCACGTCGATCTTGTAATGGTGTGTCTCGAGGCGATGCGTCGACCCGCAGTGCACGCAGCGGTACGAGTCGCGTTCTTTGATCGCCGTTTTCAACTCAGCAGGGATGTGGCGCCCGAGGTGCGACACCTTCGTGATGTCCACACCGTCGGTCAGCACGGCCTTCATGAAGTAGCCGGCGAGAATCGCGCCAATGACGTCATCGACGGGCACCTCGTAGCCCGACATCTCGCACATCCCGTCGCCACCTGCGAGGCGTGTCGCGTCGACGCGGATGATCACCTCACCCCGCCCACCCTTGTCGGCGCTGGTTGCAGAGCCAGTGACGAGGCGCATCAGCGCGTCGAACCGGTAGGCCTTGTTCGACTCGCGCCGATCCAGCTTCCGCGCGTCCTTGAACACCTGCTCGGTCTCGCCGGCCAGCGCCGCACGGAAACGTGCGCCGTCCGCCGCCGTCCCTTTGCCTTCGAAACGCCACGCGCCTTCGTTGTCGATCCACTCACGAAGAAACCGATTTCGATGCGCCCGCGCCGCACGCGCTGCAACGTCGTCGTTCGAACGCGACTTCGACTTCTCCTGCCGACACTTCCTCCGCAATTCATTCGTGTTTCCGTTGCGGGCCGCACCCAGCAACGACTCCTCGTTCTCCGGCGTCGCCGCGTCGGCGATCTCGTTGAGCTGCTCCGAGGAGAGCTCGCCGTTGCGCGCGGCTTCATCAAGGCCCGGCAACTCACCCAACTTCTCCGAAGCCCCGAGGGTCGCCCGCGCAGAACCAAAACCTGCTCCTAGCTGTTCACCGAGCCAGTCCTCGGGGGAGCGGTAGCCGGCCGTCCACGTGTTCGAATCCACCGCGCGCTTCGCGACCAACGTCTTGAGAACCGCCGCCCGTCGCTCCACCGCCGCCGACGCGCGCAGCAACGCCGTTGCGTCTACGCCGCTGAGTTGTTCGACGACCAAACCGCGCACGACCGCGTTGAGATCGTCGGCCATTTTCTCGAGGACATCGAGCACAACATGCCTCCGGCAGAGGCGAACTACGCAGGGGGAAGTGCGTTACCGAGCACCATACAGAAGGGGTGTAACAACATGGGCCCGTGGCACTTGTGTTCGTGATCGGTGTTCCCGGCACCGGGAAGTCCACCGTGTGCGATGAATTGAAGCGCCGCGGCTACCTCGCCCGCGACACCGACGGCGACAACTTCTCCGAGTGGCGCCACCGAGCGACAGGCCTCCCCGTCGGTCGGCATTTCACTGCCGAAGACCGAGGTCAGGACTTCAACGACAACCACATGTGGATCACCAGCGTCGAGAAGGTCGCTGCTCTTAGCGCACGAGCCGAGTCCGAGGGAAGAACTGCGTTCCTGTTCGGCACGTCGGAGAACGAGAACGAGATCTGGAACTTCGCAAACTACGTGTTCTGCCTCGCGGTTGACGACGACACGCTGCGCCACAGGCTGCTCACCCGCACGAACAACGACTACGGCAAGAACGACCTCGAACTGCGGTGGTGTCTCGAGTGGAACGCGGTCGTACCGAAGCAGGCCGAGGCGCACGGCGCGACGCTTATCGACGCAACACGACCCGTCGACCAGGTCGTCGACGAACTCCTACGGCTTACCGAAACTCCTTGAAAGCGGCGCGCAGTTCGTCCACGAACAATGCCGGCTGCTCGAACGCAGCGAAGTGGCCGCCCTTGTCGAGCTCGTTCCAATAGTGGATGTCGTAGTGCGGCTCGGCGAAGCGACGCGACGGTCGGAAGATCTCCTTCGGGAACATCGACACGCACGTCGGCACGAGCACCTTCTCGAACTCGCGGTTATTGAAACTCTCCCAATACAAACGGCCCGACGACGCGCCGTTACCCGGCAGCCAATACAGCATCACGTTGTCGAGCATCTCGTCGCGCGACAACACGTTCTCCGGATGCCCGTCGCAGTCGGCCCACTGCCAGAACTTCTCGATGATCCACGCCATCTGGCCGACGGGTGAATCGACGAGCGAATAGCCAAGCGTCTGCGGACGGGTGGACTGCTGCGTGGAGTACCCCATGCCCCACTGCTGGTGGTAGCTGTAGTCCGACAGCGCCTTCTGCTCGCGCTCGGTGAGGTCCGCGTACATGTCCTTCGACGGCGGGGCGATGATCATGTTGAGGTGGATCGCGGCGCAGTGCTCGGGATCCTGCGCACCGATCGACGTCGTGACCGCCGAGCCCCAGTCGCCGCCCTGGGCGACGTAGCGGTCGTAGCCCAGCGACGCCATCAAACGAGCCCACTCGCTCGCGATCTTCTTCGTCTTCCACCCGGTCACCGCCGGCTTCCCCGACCACCCGTATCCGGGCAGTGAGGGGCACACGACGTGGAACGCGTCGGCCGGATCGGGCGGGTTGATCAACGGTTCAATGACTTTCATGAACTCGACGACCGAGCCCGGCCAGCCGTGCGTCATCAGCAGCGGCAACGCGTTCTCGTGTTGCGAGCGCGCGTGGATGAAATGGATGTCGAGCCCGTCGAGCGTGGTCGTGAACTGCGGGAACCGGTTCAGGCCCGCTTCGCGCGCTCGCCAGTCGTATGAGTTCGCCCAGTAGTCGGTGAGCTCGCGCACGTACGCGAGCGGCACGCCTTGCTCCCAGTCGTCGACGGTCTCCTTCTCCGGAAACCGAGCAGCACGCAAACGCCGCTGCAGATCGTCGAGCTCGGCGTCACTGATCGCGACTTCGAAGGGCTGCACGGCGCTACGCGTCCGCGCGATGGATCATGAACGTGCCGGTCGACCGGCAGATCGTTTCGCCCTTCTCGTTGCGGATCTCAGCGGACGAGAACGCGATCACCTTCGTCATGCGGTCGAGCTTGCCGTGAACGGTGAGGTTCTCCCCGAGGACGGCGCCCTTCATGCAATCGGTCTTCATTTCGAGGGTGGCCTTGGTCCGGTCCTTGCCGTCAAGCGACGCGTTGATGGCAAAGTTCATCGCAGCGTCGAGCATCACCGCGTAGACACCGGCCTGCACACCGTCGTGCGGGTTGCACGCCATCTTGGTGGGGACCCACTTGCCCTCACACCACCCTTCGCCGTAGCTGTCGATGCTGCCCCCGATCGCCTCGATCACGAGCATCCCGCCGTCGCCCAACCACCGGTCCATGTCCTTACCCATGGCGCTGAATCTAGGACCAGCAGCTCTCGAGAAACGCCTCGAGGCGCGCCGGATCGCGCTCGACGTGGAGTTGGCCCTCGTCGTCGCGTGAAAGCGAAAGCGTCGGGCAGAACTCGTCGCGCCCGCCACAGAAGAAATGTGGCGAACCCTTCACCCCACGCCGCTGGCCCTCGGCGTAGTCGTCGAGAACGGTCTGCCGATCGGTGTCAGTCACGGTGACGCCCAGTTCCGTCGCCAGTGACGCAGCGACCGCCGAGTCGCCGATGTCGCGACCCTGTTCCCACAGCGCCTCGCGCACGCGGAACGATGCCGCCTCGTTGCGCCCCTCGCGCGTCGCGGCCGCCACCAGCGCGAGACCGGGCAGCGTCGTCGTCGGGAAGTGCTGCGGGTCGAAGCCTTCGAACAGCTCGACGTGCAGCTGCGTGCGGAGATCGTGCACGTGGTGCACCGTCTTGTCGACGTTCATCGGAGAGCGGTTGACCAGTTCGAGCGGCCACGCCCGCACGACGATCGGCGTACCAGGCGCGCGCTCATCACGACGCTCACGAACGATCTGGAGTCCAACCCAGGCGAACGGGCACCAGATGTCGGCGAAAACTTCGATCACAGGGTCATCAACCGACGCGCGACGAGCGACCTTCCCAATACGGCTCCCGCAGTTCGCGCTTGAGGATCTTGCCCGAAGCCGACCGCGGGATCTCCTTCATCACGACGTGCGAGCGCGGCACCTTGTAACCCGCGAGGTGCTCGCGGCAGAACTCTTCGAGCGCGGCCTGGTCGATGTCGTCGCCCGAGTACGTCGTGATGACGCAGTGCACGGCTTCGCCCCACTCGTCGTCCGGGATGCCGAACACCGCCGCGTCCGCGATCTCGTCGTGCGCAATCAACACTGCTTCGATCTCGGCCGGGTAGATGTTCACGCCACCCGAGATGATCATGTCGTTCTTGCGATCGCAGATGTAGAAGAAGCCTTCGTCGTCCTTGTACGCGATGTCGCCGACCGACATGTAGCCGTCGGGCCGCTTGCCCTTCTCGTACTTCTCGGCGTCTTTGTAATAGGTCGCGAAGGTCGCGTCGGAGAGCACGAACAACTCACCCGGCACCATCGGCTCGGTCACCTCGTTGCCGTCGTCGTCGAACAACTTGATGTCGACACCTGGCACCGGCCGGCCGCACGAACCCGGCTTTCGCATCTGGTCTTCCGGCAACAGGATCGTGTTCACGCCGAGCTCGGTCGAGCCGTAGACCTCGAACAGCGAGTTGTCGTCGATGCGCTCGATGTACTTCTTCTTCAACTCGAACGCCCACGGCGCCGCGTTGGCGAGCAACACCCGCATCGAGGAGCAGTCGTACTTCTTGATCGTCTCCAGCGGCAGGTCGACGGCACGACGGACGGGTGTCGGCGCCGAGAACGTCGTGGTGACCTTGTGCTTCTCGACGAGCTGCAGCCACTCCTCGGCATCGAAGTGGCGTTGCACGACGACCGAACCGCCGAGTTGCTGCACCACCATCATGAAGCCGAGCGGAGCCGAGTGATACAGCGGACCGGTCGACAGGTACACGTCGTCGGGACCCCAACCGATGAGGCTGAACAAGTCGCCGGAATGCTTCGACGGCTCGGTACGACGCACGGTGCCCTTGGGCTTCCCGGTGGTGCCCGAGGTGTAGATCATCGTCGTACCGGCCGTGGCGTCTTCACCGACACGGACCGGCTCGTCCGTCGACGCGGCCGCTGCGAGCGCGTCGAAGTCCTGCGCCCAATCCGGCTGCTTACCGCCGTCGGAGCGGAAGCACTGCCACGCGCGCACGCGGTCGCACTGATCGACGATCGACGCGAGCTGGTCGGCCTGTTCGATGTCGAACAGCACCACGACCGCGTCGCAGTTGTCGATGACGTACTGAGCTTCGTCCGGAGCGAGGCGGTAGTTCATTGGCACGCAGACCGCGCCGACCTTGCGCGCCGCGTGGTTGATCGCGACGACCTCGAGCGAGTTCATGCCGACCCACAGCACCTTCTCGCCGGCGACGACCTTCGCGTCGAGCATGACGTTGCCGTACCGGTTGACCAGCGTGTTGAACTCCAGTCGGTTCATCACGCGATCGCCGTCGATCACTGCGGTCTTGTTCGGATCCGCCGCAGTGTGCAGCGCCAATACGTCGGGAGTCGCCTCAGCCATGGCCGCGGACTCTAGTGACGCCTGTCATATCGCCGACGGGAGGCCGCGTCGTACGGTTTGGCAAACAACCAAATATCCCGGGGGTGGGAAATGACTGCGAAGCATCGCGTCGCTGTTGCCGTTGGCACGGTGAGCGTTCTGACTGCTGGCGCGTTCGGATTCGGCGTCGTCGTGCCGGATGCTGCGAAGGCTGCGGATACGCCGATCACGTGGTTCGTCGAGGCAAACGCCACGAAGCCGGGCCAGCGCGTCGGTCACGACGCCGGCCACCAGAACACGAAGGGCAAGGGCCACACCGAGAACGTGGCGCAGGTGTGCCCGGCGCGCACTGACGCGCACCCGTCGGTCTCGACGATCTCAGGCGCCATCGGCTGTGCAAACCCGGGTGACTCGATCAGCGTCGCTGCGGGCACGTTCGTCGACAACCCGATCGTGGACAAAGCGGTCACGATCACCGGCGCAAACTCGGTCATCGACGGCGGCGGTCTCGCCGCCACGCTCACCGTTCCGGTCGGCATCCAAACGACGTTGCAGGGACTCGTCCTCCGCAACGGAACCGTTGGCCTCGCAACGAGTGGAGACGTCACGCTCCGAGGCGCGTTCGAAATCGATCACAACTCGGGCGACGGCATCCAAGTGGCAACCGGTGCGTTACGAACGATCGCTGACCGGCCGACGCTCCGATCGACGGGACTCGTGCACGACAACGGCGGCAACGGCGTGTCCCTCGGTGTCGCTTACAGCGGGGAACCGCCCGTCATTTCCACCCTGCTCGGTGATCTCGACGTGTTCAATAACGGAGGCCACGGCGTCTTCGTCCGCGACGACGGCGGTACTGGAGCATCGGACGTCGTCATGGTCGACAACGACGTCTACCAGAACGGAAAGTCTGGCCTCTTCGCCGGCCGCGCCAACATCGGCAGTCCAGTCGACGAGTTGGGCAACGTGGTCCCCACGTCACGCTTCGCGCAGAACAAGTTCCACAGCAACGGACAGAACCAGGTGGTGTTCGACGGCGGCGGCGCCAACCCTCCGTTCGCCTTCGCCATCGAAAGCCCGACAGGGGCATGTGACTCCGGCGCGAATGGCATCTACAGCTACATGGGCTCGACGCTCGGCGCATTCGCGCAGAACGGCGCCGCAGTCACCATCCGGCACATGCAATGGCAAGGCGGCGGCACCGGTCTGATGGACTTCGGCGCTCAGTCAGGCAGCACGATTTCCGTCGCGCAGAACTGCACGGCCATCACGGCGACGCCGTAACCATCCGAACGCAACGACGAGGCCGATCAGCCCGATGATCGGATTGGGCTCTGCACCGGTCGCCGGCAATTGTTCCGCCACTGCGACCGGTGCGGTCTCCATTGCGGCGGGGCACACCGCCGTCGACTGAGGCGTCGTCACCAAGGGCAGCATCTGGGGCAACGCCCAGTGCAGCCCCGCCTGGAAGTACGGCCAGTCGTGGTAGCCGGGGTGTACGTCGGACACGAACGGCACGCCCGCCGTCGTCAACGCGTTCATGAACGACACGTTGGTCTGGAAGATGAAGTTCTCGACGGCGTACTGCTGCGCCTGCTGCGGGTCGTCACCGGCCGAGCCGGCCGGTGCGCCGATGCCGGTGTAGAGAAACAGTGAGGTTCCTCGAAGAGACGCGGCGAGGTCGGTCGGGTTGTGTGCCCGCCACACCGATTGGTTCGCGAGCTGGTCGCCCCACACCCGCGCGTCGGGCGTGCCGAACTTGTCGTGCAGAGCAGCGAACGCCGGGCCCGACGCGGGGAACGCGTACATCGTGTCGAGGATCCCGCTGAAGGCAGCCGCGACCTTGAACAGTCCAGGATGACGGGCCGCGTACGACATCGTCCCGAAGCCACCCATCGAGAACCCCGCGATCATGCGGTGCCCGTCGCCGAGGGTTCGGTAGTGCGCGTCGACCCACGACACCAGCGACAGGTGGAACTGCTCCCACTGGCGTGATCCGTCGGACCAATCCGAATACCAGCCGGCCTCACCGCCATGACCGCCGTCCGGCATCACGACGATGACGGGCAACGAACGCACGAACGCGACGACATCCGAACGTGTCGTCCAATCAGTCCATTTGTCACCGACACCGTGCAGCAGGAACAACACCGGGTACGAGCGACACGGGTTCTCGTCGTAGCCGTCGGGTAGCAGCACGCGCACGTGGTTGTCAGGAACCGACGCACCGGTGGGGACCGGAGGCGTGACGTCGGCCGTTGCCGCGAAGGCGGGCGGCGCGAACCCGAACAACATCATCGCCACGACGACGATCACCCCAGCCCGCACGGCGGAGGAATCTAGGCGCCGAGGGCGCGCACCTCTTCGAGCGCCGCGATGATCTCCTTCTCGTACGCCTGCGTCGACTCGGCGAGCGTCACAAGCGACATCGTCGAGTGCAGGTGCCCTTCCCAGTTCGTGTAGCGAACCGGAACGCCGGCTGCGGCAAGCGCGTCCGCGTACCGCTTGCCTTGGTCGCGCAGCCCGTCCATGTCGGCGGTGGTGACGATTGCGGATGGCAACCCGCTCAGGTCTGCGGCCAGCAGCGGCGAGCAGTACGGGCTCCGCTCGTCTTCTTCGTTCACGTAGCAGCGCGCCGTCTTGACCATGTCGCTGCGATTGAGGCCGAATCCTTCGCCGTAGGCGAGCAGCGAATCGTCGTCGGGCAAAGTGAGGTCGAGCGCCGGCACCTCGAGGAACTGGCCGCGCAACGCGGGGCCACCACGGTCGCGGCACAGCAGCGCGAGCGCGGCGGCGAGATTGCCACCGGCGGACTGCCCGGCGACGACGATGTTCGACGCGTCGGCGCCGAGCTCGTCGGCGTGGTCCACCACCCACTGCAGCGCGGTGTAGCAATCCTCGAGCGGCACAGGGAACTTCACCTCAGGCGCAAGGCGGTAGTCGACCGACGCGACCACGGAGTCAGTCAGCGACGCCATGCGTCGGCAAAACCGATCGCTCGAGCGTGCGCTCATGAGCACCCATCCGCCGCCGTGCATGTAGAAGAGCACCGGCCTACCCGTGGCCGCGCCGTCGGGGCTGCTGATGCGCATCTCGATTTCGGCTCCGTCGACGGGAATCTGGATCGACGTCGTGGTGACGCCCTCCGTCTCGGGCACGTAAATCCCGAGCAACCCGTCGGGCACCTCGTTGCCCTGACGGCGCATCTCGGGGATGTTGTCGAAATCCAGCGGCGGCATCGCCTGCGACATCTGCAGCATCGGCTCGAGTTCGGGAATGACGGTCACGGAGTCCTCCGGGAGTTGGGATCGAGGTCGAGGGGGCGGAGCAACGAACTGCCCACGCCGCCCATGAGTACGAGCAAGACGAAGGGCAGCACGAACACTGCGGCATACGAGAACGGCACGCGGCCGAACGGTGTGGTCACGGCGGCGGGTCGAGGCGCTGTCGCCGCGGGCGGCGTGATGCGGTCGACGGCCGGCAGCGGCAGCACGTCGTCGTTGCCGAACGCAGCCAGCGGCGGAAGCACATCGTCGCTCGGCGCCGCGGGTTCGGGGTCTTCGACCGCCGGTGGAATTATCGGCTCCGGTGCGTTCGGTGTGCCCTTCGTGCACTGCAGCACGACGCTGGGTTGCTTGAGCAACGCGTCCATGCGCGCCTTGGTCAGCGCCACCGATCCGACGACGGCCGACTCTTCGAGCAGCTGGCCGATGGGACGCAGGTCCACCGCCGGCGGGACACCGGCCAGCCCGGTGACAGCGCCGATCACTTCGAGCGCCTGCGCGTCGAGCGGGCAGGAGTACTTGTCTTCAGCAGGCGTCAGCGGGATGGCGCCGCAGAGTGTGAAGACGGGGCTGGCGAGCCGCAACACGGTCGAGGCGTTGTCGCCCAGCCCCGCCGGAGCCAGCAGCGCGACCAATCCGATGCCGCCGCACGCCGGGCCTGAGGCCGGACCGATCACATAGAGGACCGGGGTGAGCGGCTCGAGCGGGATCGGTTGGTCCTCCGCAGCCTGATATGCACCGTTGATCGGCGCGAAGCCGAGCATCACCGCAAGCAACGCGACCCACAGTCGCCAGTTCGTCACGACACGCCCTCACCGGTGAGATCCGCAACGCGTTCGTGGTGCGCCGCAAGCGCGGCGCGTCGCGTCGATTGCAGGCGCAGTAACCCGAGACCGAACACGATCAGCGCGAGACCACCCATCACGCCCGATGCGACGAAGGGCAACGCGAACGCAGCGTCGCTTTCGCGCAACGCACCGTTCAAGCCCCCAATCAACGCCACCACGCCGGTCACGACGATCAGTACCGCGAACACATCGAGTCGACGAGTCATGCCGCGCCCTCTTCGACGTCGAGGACTGACATCAATCGGTCGAGGTGCCGCTCACGCGCCGCCGCGTCACGTCGGGCCACGAGACGAAGCAGCAGTACGACGCCGACGCAGACCAACAGGAAACCGCCGCCGCTAAACACGACGAGCGGCAGGGTCTGCGCCGCAGTGTCGTCCTGGCCCGCGACGAGTGACCAGCCGAGCACGATCGACGCGAAGCCGGCCGTCACCACGCCGAGCGCGAACCAGATCGGACCAGAGGACAAAGGACTCAACCAGCGCGCGTTCATCGCTGATCCGACCGTTCGATTGCGGTGATGCTTCCGCCGAGGTACGCCTCGACGACGCGCGGATCGTTGCGGACTTCCTCGGGCGGACCGACCGCGATCACCGCACCGCTTTCCATGGCGACGATGCGATCCGACAACCCCATGATCAAAGGGATGTCGTGTTCGATGATGACCATCGTCAGGCCGAGGTCGTCGCGCAACCTGCGCAGCAGCCCACCGAGCGCCTCGGTCTCGCGTTGCGCGATGCCCGACGACGGCTCGTCGAGCAACAGGATCGAGGGGCGCACCGCGAGGACACATGCGATCTCGACCAGACGACGCGTGCCGGTCGACAGTTCGCGCACCTGACGGTTCGCGTAGCCACCCAGACCCATCGCGTCGAGCAAGTCGCGAGCGGTGGCTGTTTTGCTCCGGTTCTTACCGCTGAGTCCCAGAGCGGACGTGATGGCGTTCGTGGGCGCGACGCGCTCGAACGCGAGAGTGGCGCACTCGAGCACGGTCAGCGTGGGGAACAGCGCGGCGTCCTGGAAGGAACGGACGATTCCGAGCTCGGCGCGCGCTTCGGGCTCGAGCAGTGAGATGTCTTCGCCGACGAACGTGACGCGGCCCTGATCGAGACGGGTGAATCCGCTCAGCAGTTCGAAGGTCGTCGTCTTCCCGGCGCCGTTGGGACCGATCAAACCGAGGATCTCGCCGCTGCGCACTTCGAGATCGACACCCTGCACCGCATTGACCCCGCCGAAGTGCTTGGCGAGACCGGTCGCTTCGAGAATCGGGACTCCCGGCTTCCGCAACGCGGGCGCGCGACCCACCACCTCGACGAGAGTCGGACCGTCACCATCGCGTCCGGGCGCAGCTCGGCGTTCCTCGTCGAGATCGAGACCATGCTTCGCCGCGACGCGTCGCGCGAAGCGCTCCCGCAATGGTTCGATGCCCTGCGCAATGCCACCGGGCAGATAGAGAATCAACACGAGCCAGCCCAGCTGTGTCGCCGCGAGTCCCGCTGAATCCAAAGGTAAGAAGGCGGGCACACCGATGATGTACGCGGCGCCAAGCAGCGGACCGATCAGGAGACTCGTGCCGCCGACCACAACCATCGCCACGACGTCGACGTTGAAGCGGGTGAGGAACGCCGACGCGCCGAGTTGGGGCAGCAGGTGTCCGTACACCGCGCCACCGATCCCGGCGACGAATCCACCGAGCATGAAGCCCATCAGCTTGACGCGGCGAGCGCGCACGGTGAACGCGCGCGCGTTGTCCTCGTTGTCGCGGACGGCGACGAGCAGCCGTCCGAGTTCGCCACGCCGCACGTTCCAACAGAACAACGCAAGCGCCGCGAAGATGGCGACCACAAACAGGTAGTACGACCTACCGGTGTCCAACGCGAGACCGAACACGATCGGACGACCGGGATCGACCCCGTCGTCGAGCAGCCACGACTGCTGCAACAAGTAGCTCGACGCGACGACGGCAAAGCCCAGCGTCGTGACGGTCAAGAGCAGCCCCTTCACGCGTAGTGCGGGGATGCCGAGCAGCAGGGAAATGAGTGCGCCCGCAGCGCCGGCGTAGAGAAACGCGAGCGGGAAGCTGCCCGTGCGCGACGAGACGTGGAAGCTCGCCGCGGCACCGATGCCGGCCACGGCGAACTGTCCGAGGCTCAGCTGGCCGGACAGCCCCGTCACGATGCCGATCGACAGACCGACCATGGCGAAGCACAAGATCGTCGACAGGATCACCGCCGAGCTGTTGGTGATGACGGCGCCGAGCGCTGCCGCCGCGAGCAGCGCGACGCCGCTCATGATCCACGGCAAACGCCGGAGCTCAGGCAGCCGTGCGACGGACTTGGGCAGCGCGCGCCACGTTTGTACGGCGGCCCAGCTCCCCTTTTCCGCAAGCCGCCCGCCGATTTCGCGCTGGGTCAACAGCGCGATCGTCACCACGGCGAGCAGCACGACGTCGACGAAGCCCGACGTCGGCTTGTTCCACAGGATCACCTGTTCCATCACGCCGAGGCCGACCCCGGCGGCGAGCGCGACGGGCAGGACCGACATGCGCGCGACGACCGCGCAGGCGAGCGCGCGCAGCAACAGGCTCGGCCCGAACGATTCACCACCCGTGAACGTGCCGGCCGGAAGGACGAGCATCGCGGTGAACGTCGACAGCGCTCCGGCGATGGCCCACGTGAGCGACGACATGCGCGGCGCCGGGATGCCGGCGAGCCGGGCGGCCTCTGCGTTGGCCGCCGACGAGCGAATGCCGATACCCGTGCGACCACGGCGCAGGAACCACGTCAAGGCGATGACGACAAGCGGACCGAAGATCAGCATGCCGGTGTACGCCTGCGTGACCCGCAGCGCGCCCAGTCCGAATTCGGGGAGTCCCGGCGGACTTGGGAACAACTTGCCCGTGAACGCCTGCGGGTTGATCGCCGCGGAGAAGAACAAGAGGAACTGTCCGACACCCAGCGTCGCGACGACACTCATGATCGGTGGCGCTTTGCGCAATCTGCGCACCACGGCGATCTCGGCAGTTGCGCCCGCGCCGGCGGCGATGGCGAGCGCAACGGGCACCGCCAGGTAGTACGGCACGCCCCAGCGCACGACGAGCAGCGACAGGATCGCGGCGCCGAACGCGCCAATCTCACCGTGCGCAAAGTTGATGATGCGGTTGCTGCGATAGACGAGCACGAGGCCCACCGACAGCAGCCCGTAGGTCATACCGATCGTGGCGCCGAGGACGACGACAGGCAGCGGGATGTCCCACCCGAGCACCGCGATCATCGGGCGGCCTCGGCACCCTGGAGAAACACGGCGCGCAACAAGTCTTCGCGATCCAACAACTCACGTGCCGGCCCGTCGAAGCGCATCTCGCCCTTCTCCATGAAGTACGCGTGGTCGACGAGATTGAGCGCGATGTTGACGGACTGCTCGACGAGCACGACGGCCGTACCTTCGGCGTTGATGGTGCGGACCATGTCGAGCAACTGGCCGACGATCACCGGCGCCAGACCGAGCGACAGCTCGTCGATCAGCAACAGCTGCGGTTTGAGGATGAGCGCCTTGGACAGCGCCAGCATCTGCTGCTCGCCGCCCGACAGCGTCACGGCCGCTTGGTTCCGCCGCTCGTCGAGGCGTGGGAACGCGTCGAAGCACCGGTCGATCTCGGCGTTGAGACGAGCTGTGTCGCGGCCCAGCAGGTAGCCGTAGGCGCGCAAGTTGTCGACGACGGTCATCGGTCCGAACACGGCACGACCGCCCGGGATCTGCGTGATGCCGAGTCCGACGCGACGCTCAGGATCGAGGTACGTGATCTCCTTGCCGTGGAAGCGAACGCTGCCGGCGCTCGGCAGCCCGATGCCGGAGATGACGCGCAGCAGGGTCGACTTGCCGGCGCCGTTGACGCCGAGCAACGCCACCATCTCGCCTTCGTCGACGGTGAGGTCCACGTCGAACAGCACCTGGATCGCGTCGTAGGAGAAGTCGATCGAGCGGCAGGCGAGCAACGGCACCTTTGCCCCGCTCGCGACGGCAACCCGCTGCTCCTCGTTTTCGACCAGCTGGTGCGCAAGACGCTCGAGGTCGGGCCGCACGAGATTGCGGGCCGACGCGATGAGCGCAGCACCGCCGAGCCCGGGGACCAACAGAGCGACGATCGAACCGGTGATGCCGAACCGGTCGTCGATGCCCGACAGGAACAGCGCACCGACAAGGCCACCGACGCCACCGAGGAAGATGCCGGCGAGCGCCGCGACGTGGGGACGTGCTTCGGCCGGGACGACTGCGAGCAGCACCGAGTAGAGCGCCGGGGTGAGAATTGCCAGAAGCGCAGCGCCCGCTCCGAAGGCAAGGATCATCGGCCAGAACCACGGCGACAGGCCGCCGACGGCAACAAGCGTCACGGCGCCGGCCAGCACTGCGCCAGCGAGGCGCACGAGGCTGCCCGGGTCGGTCAGGAACTTCGCCTCGCCCCGTCGGGAGAACCACGTCACGCCAATGATCGAGACGACACCCAAGTAGGCGAAGAAGAGCCCGCGGGCACCGGCGTCGAAATCCCACCGTTCCGCGAGGAAGAAGAAGAGGAAGGTCTGGTACGGGATGAGCATGACGCCGAGCACGGCGAAGCCGCCCAGGAGCTTGCGCACCGTCGGCACGAGCGCCACGCGTCGTACGACTTCGAAGAAGCCCAGCGCAGTGGTCTCGTCCGACACGCCCTCGGACAACCCGAGCTCGACCGCATCCGACGAACCGATGCCGGGGTCACGTAACCGGAAGCACGCGAGCGCAGCGAGCAAAGACAAGCCACCAAGGACGACGAACACGCCGCGCCACGCGAGCAACGCCCACGCCGACAGCGCAGCAACGAGCAGTGGCGCCAACACGTTTCCGAACGAGTTGACGTTTTGGTACGCCGACAGAATCCGGACTCGTAGTTCGCGCGGGTACGAGTCGAGCAGCAGCGGCTGGTGCAACGCGGCGACGCTGCCTGTGCTCATCCCGTCGGCCACGAGCACGAACGCGAGACCGACGGCGAGTGTGACCCAGCCCGTCGCGATGCCGAAGCAACTCCACGCGACGCCCGTCGCCACACACAACAGCGCGCGCCGCGATCGGCGCTGCACCAGCGCCGCCATCGGCAACGGCGCCACTGCGACCGCAACGGTCTTGAGCGCGAGCAGCGCGGCGAACGCGCCTTTGTCGAGACCCAGCGTGTTGCTGATGTCGGGGGCCAGCACGCTGAACGCGTAGCTGTGGAACGTGTCGACGATGCTCAGCAGGCCCAGCGCGACCAGCGGATACCAAGCGGCGCCGAGATCGGGAATCGCCTTGCGCAGCGGTGCGGGACGGTCGCTCATCGTTCCGCTTTCGTGATGACGTCGAACTCGCGAGACCATGCGCCTTCACCGACGCGTCGGCCGTTGGCATCGAGAAGGACGATGGTCACCTGGTGTCGGTTGGGATTGCCGCGATCAGGGTGCACGGGGATCTCTTTGAAGACGATGCCGGTCTGCGTCGTCTCGTAGACGCCCTGCAGCGCGCGATAGGCCGGGTCTTTGCAGCCGTCCACGCACGAGTCGTCGTCGCGGAACAACCAGTCGAGCGACTTGCCCGTCGGCGGTGGCGTGCGGTCGACCAACACGCCGAACGAACCGGCGTCGGCACCGACCACGAAGTCTTCGATCGTCCACGACACCGTCACCGGCAACGTCACGTCGGCATGGTTGGCGGGCGTGCGCAACGAGACGCGCTGATCGAGCTTGAAGGAGAGCCCCTCGCTTCCGCAGGCCGCGGTGAGAAACGCGAGCGCGAGCGTCGCCGCGCGCACGTACCTCACGCGTCCTCACCCCGGATGATCGCGGCAACCGCGGCGCGCCACTGGCGCGCCGCCGGAATGGCTGCCGTCAACGCCGGTGTGTGATGCAGAAAGTTCTCGAACTCACGCAGCGACACGTTCACGCCGGCTGCGCGGAGGCGATCGGCGAACGCCCGACCGCCGTCGAGGAACGGGTCACGGGTCCCGATGAACAGCGTCGTTGCGGGTAGCCCCGACAGGTCGTCGGCCAGCAGCGGCGACACCAGCGGACTCGCAGCGTCGGTGGGATCCTCGAGGTAGTAGTCGACCAACGCGGCGAACTCGGTTGCGTCGCCTGCATCCTCGGATGCGACCCATGCCGTCGGCTCGGTCACGCGCAGGTCGACCGGCGTCGCCTCCAGGATCTGGTGATCGACGACGGGTCCATGGCGATCCCGGTTGCGCAGCATCGCCGCCGCAATCAGGTTCGCTCCGGCCGACACGCCCGACACGGTGAGGCGGTCCGACGCGCCGAGCCCGGCCGCGTTTGCCGCGCTCCACTCGAGCGCCGCGGTCACGTCGTCGAGTCCAGCTGGGAACTTCGCCTCGGGGGCTTTGCTGTAGTCGACCGAAACGACGATCGCGTTGCCGAGCACGGCCCGTTCACGCGCCTGCACGTCGACGATCCACTGATCGATCGAGCCCTGCCACCAACCGCCACCGTGGACGTGAAGGTGCATCGACGGCTTGGCGTCGTCGACGGCAGGCGGTCGATAGAGACGGGCGCGAACGTCGGGCGCACCGCACACCGCAATCGCGACGTCCCATACCGAGTCGACGTCAGGGCCGGGTTCGCTGTGCGCGCGCCACACCGGCTCGGTCAGCGCGTCGCTCAGACGGCGCATGTCGGCGACCGACAGGTCGCGCCCGGCCATCGCGGCCATTGCTTCCTGACCTGCGCGCAGAAACTCGACCGACGCCTCGCGCACGGAGCTCACGCCGAACCTCGCGCAATCAGTTCGACGTCCAGCGTGATCTGTTGCTTCGGCGCCGACGGCTGCGCGAGCGCGTCCAACACGCAGCGTGCGGCGGTCGCGCCCGAGTACCGCAACGGCTGACGGATCGTCGTGAGGTCCGCAACCTTCGCGACGTCCCCATCGTCGAAACCGACGACGGCAACCTGTTCCGGAACCGCGAGACCCCGGCGACGCGCCTCTTGGAGCGCGCCGATCGCCAGCAGGTCGTGGTGACCGAACACGCCGATCGATTCTTCGCTCCCGTCGAAAAGTTCGGCTGCGGCGCGCGCCCCGCCCTCGATGTCACTCGTCGTGTGGCACACCTCGATGGCGTCGGGATCGAGTCCCGCTTCGGACGCGGCCCGTCGAAACCCGGCGAGACGCAAGTCACCCTGGTACTGGTAATCCTCTTCTTCGACGAGTCGCTCTTCGGTGATGTGCGCGAGGCGTGTCTTGCCGCTCTCGATGAGTCGCCGGCCGGCGAGATAGCCGCCCGCTTCGTCGTTGGTGACGATCGAGGTGAAGCCCGGTTGTGCGATGTCAAGCACGACCGTCGTAAGGCCCATGCGAATGAGGCGATCGGCGGCTTCGTCATCGAGTCGCAGACTCATCACGATCAGCGCGTCGAGGCTTTGCGTGATCGGCAGCGTGGTGATGAGCGGGTGGGTACTCGCAGCAGCAGACTCGGCATCGAACAGGACGACCTCGAGGTCCTGCTCACGCGCCACTTCGAGCACGCCGCTCAAGCGCTCACCGAACGAGCTGTAGGAACTGAACGGCGCGATGACACCGATTCGACGCACTGCCGTGCGCGCCCGCTGGACCGCCGTTGCCTTGGGTGTGAAGCCCAACTCGTCGATCGCAGTGAGCACCCGCTGACGCGTCGTGGCGGCGACACGACTCGGCTGATTCAAGGCCAGGGAGACGGTCGAGATGCTCACGCCGGCGCGTTCGGCGACGTCGTAGATCGTGGCGGGGGCCGTGCGCATCAGATGCCGTAGGGCTGACCCTGATAGCGGAAACAGCCACAGTCCGTCTCCCACGCCCACGCCTGCGCTTCCGCGGCGGGATCCTGCCGCGTGCCGAACTTGGTCAGCCCGCCGTGGGTGACGGCGCTCGGATATGACGTGCCGAGTCGGTTGATAGCGGCGATCACGTTGGGCGCCGTGCTGTTGCCGTTGGTCGCCTTGAGCGCGGCCTCGTACATGAACACCGAGTCGCACAAGAGATACGCAGCGGTGATGTCGCCGTGCGCCGTCGGCGTGATGCCTTGCGAACGCAGCAGGTCCATGCAGCGCGTCTGTGCCGGACGACGCGGGGGTTGGTTCGGCGGCAACACGTCGAGCGACGGGAGCCAACCGAAGCCGTGGATGTTGACGATCTGCTCGGGCGTCACGTTCCCCGTCAAGGCAGCACCGCCGCTGAAGCTCGACACGAGATAGCGCGGACGCCAGCCCTGTGACTCCGCCGCCGACGAGAAGATGATGATCGGCGGGCCTTCGACCATCACGGTGTCGACGCCGCGCGAACGGAACCGCAACACCGCGCTCTGGATCTGCGAGATGACCGATCCGGTGCCGCTGGCACCGGTGATGCAGCTCATCTCCTCGACGATCGCGACCTTGATGCCAAGCCGCTCGGCGGTCGGCGCGCCGCTGTGATCCCACGACCGCTTGTCGGCCGGGCAACCGCCGCGTAGTACCCCGAGCGTGTTGGCCGGCGTCATGAACTTGCTGGTCACCGCCGCGTCAAACGTCACTTCGTAGTAGCGGTCGAAGTTCAGACTCGCGCTGGCGATGTAATACGGGTACTGACGCAGACCCACGACGTCGCTTGTGTTGTAGCCCGCGGACAGGTGCACGACCTTCGCCTTCGAGAGGCACGACTCGAACGAATCGAAGAACGCAAACGCGTAGCCGAGCACGGCGCTGACCTTGTTGTCCTGCGTGAACGACGCACACGCCGCTGCGAAATCCGTCTCCCAGTTGACGCTCGCCGTGTCGGTCCCGGCGATGACCGGATTGATCTTGCGGCCGGCCAGTCCGCCCTTGGCGTTGATGGCTCGCACCAACGCCTCGGTCATCGCTCGGCCCGAAATCGACGAACCGGTGTTGACCCCGAGCGCCGCCGCGTTGCCCGTTTCGGTCGTCAGGAAGCCGAGGCTGATCGGGCTCGCGTCCGCGGCGCCCGCAGCACCGCCGCCGCCCGTCGCCCCGGACTTCGTTCCGGGGCCGCCGACGCCACCCGCTGCCGCGTCTCCTCCGGCGGCAGCATCGCCGCCCGACACGCCGCCGCCGTCGACCAGCGTCGTGTCCGACGACCCGACCGCGGCATCCGTGGAGGTCTGGACGCGGCCCTGCGCATCGCGGTGCAGCGTCGTGCCGCAAGAGGCCAGCAACAACGAGAGCGTGAGAAACCAGGCCGCTCGGACCCCCCGATACGTCATCAAGGCGCAAGGTAACGATCGCGTCGCCGCGTTTCAATACTTTTATCGAAGTTCTTCGATACCGGCTGGGTTGCTATCGAAACGCCAACCGACAAGACTTGACCGCCCAGTCAAGTTCTGGATTCAAAGCTCTCCCAGGAGGCAGTTATGCCCAACGCCGTTATCGTCGACGCCGTCCGCACCGCGGGCGGCAAGCGAAATGGACGTCTGTCCGGTTGGCACCCCACCGACCTCGCCGCTGAAGTGCTCAAGGCCCTCGCCGAGCGCAACAACCTCGATCCCGCGCTCGTCGACGACGTGATCATGGGTTGCGTCATGCAGGTCGGCTCCCAGGGCCTCAACATCGGCCGCAACGCCGTGCTCGGCGCCGGTTGGCCCGAGTCGGTGCCCGCCACCTCCGTCGACCGTCAGTGCGGTTCGTCGCAGCAGGCCGCGCACTTCGCCGCGCAGGGCGTCATCGCCGGCGCGTACGACATCGCCGTCGCCGCGGGCGTCGAGGTCATGTCGACCACCCCGATGGGCGCTTCCATCACCCCCGGCTCGGTCCCCTTCGGCCCGACCGTCATGGCCCGCTACGCGCCCGCCGGTGGCCTCGTGCCCCAGGGCATCGGCGCCGACATGATCGCTGACAAGTGGGGCATCACCCGCGAAGAGCTCGACGCCTTCGGCGCCGAGTCGCAGATCCGTGCCGAGCGCGCCGCCAACGAAGGTCGCTTCGACAACGAGATCGTCTCGGTCCAGGCCAAGGTCCTCGATCGCGAGTCGGGCAAGATCAACGAGCTCGGCGAAGCCCACACGCGTGACGAGGGCATCCGCCCCGGCACGACCGCCGAGTCGCTCGCCGGCCTCAAGCCCGCGTTCAAGCCCGACGGCAAGATCACCGCTGGTAACTCGTCGCAGATCGCCGACGGCGCTTCGGCCGCGCTGATCATGAGCGAAGAGAAGGCGGCGGCCCTCGGCCTCAAGGCCCGCGCCCGCTTCCACACCTTCGCCCTCGCCGGCGTCGACCCGATCACCATGCTGACGGGCCCGATCCCCGCGACCGCCAAGGCCATCGAGCGTTCGGGTCTGTCGATCGACGACATCGACCTGTTCGAGATCAACGAAGCCTTCGCTTCGGTGCCGCTCGCGTGGATGAAGGAGTTCCCGTCGGTCGATCCGGCGAAGATCAACCCCAACGGTGGCGCCATCGCCCTCGGCCACCCGCTCGGCGGCTCGGGCACGAAGCTGCTCGCCACGCTGCTCAACGAGCTCGAGCGCACCGACGGCCGCTACGGCCTGCTCACGATGTGCGAAGGCGGCGGCCTGGCCAACGCCACCATCATCGAGCGCATCTAGTTCACCAAGCAGTTCGGAGAAGGCGGGCCTACGGGCCCGCCTTCTTCGCGTCTGGGCTCAGGTTCCTCGACGCAGGTTCGCTTCGATCGCTTCGCTGACGGCCGGTGCGAGCTTCTGGTTGCTCGCATCCGAAAGATCGAACAGATCCGTAGCTACGCCGTCGAAGGTGCGCACCGATGCCGTGTGGATGTTCGCACCGGCATTGGTGATCGCGACGGCAATCGAATGCAACAGACCGGGCTGATCCGGCGCCGTTATCTCGCACGACGTGTACACGGTGTCATCCGAATGGTCGAAGCGGACCTGCGCTCCTTCGACGGGTCGCGCCGTGACCCCTCGCGTGAGCGACTCGGCGAACGCCGCTGTCAGTCGTCGGACATCGGGCGGACGGACGCAGCGCACGTCGAGCGCCTGCAAGGCCGCACCGTCGTCCCATGACGCGACCACGGCGCGCTCCACGTCGATCGTCGCGTCGAGCAGCACGCCGGTGAACCTCGCCAGCAGGCCCGGACGGTCCTGCGCCGAGACGATCAGGCTCCAGGTGTCAGAAGTCCGCCCCTCGAACACCCGCACGCGCACCTCGTTGGGCTCACAGACCGGTTCGACGAGTTGCGCATGGACGACGATGTCGGGGACGGAATTCTGGAGCGCGTAGATCGGCGAAGCGGTTGCGATGCGCTCCTGAAGCGCGGCATCGCCAATGGCCATGCGCACGGCGGCGCCCAGCCGCGAGCCAGCAAAGGACAACTCCTCAACTTGCACGCGCACACGATGCTCCGGCCGTGTTTCGGCCGCATTGCGTCTGCATGACTGCTCGGAATTGATCGTGCGTTGGCCACATCCGCTCAGTTCCGTCCGTACCGTGCCGATCAGTACCCGAATGTCTAAGGGGCTTGGTATGCGGCGGATCCTCATCGGTGTTGTTGGCGTTGTGTTGTTGGTGAGCACGCAGGCGACGCCTGCGCATGCGGCCGACCCGAGCACGAAGGCGTGTCTCAACACGAAGACGGGCACGGTGAAGGTGCTGACCGGCAGCCAGGTCTGCTCAAAGCTCGAGCAGCTCATCTACCTGTTGCTGTCGCCTCTCCAGGGTCCGACCGGACCGATGGGGCCCACCGGTCCGACCGGCGCCACGGGCCTCAAGGGCGCGACCGGCGCCACCGGTTCGACAGGTGCAACCGGTGCCACCGGCGCGACTGGTCCGGTTGGTCCGACCGGTCCTACCGGGGCAACGGGCTCGACGGGTGCCACCGGGGTGACCGGAGCGACGGGCGACACCGGCCCTGCCGGAGCGACGGGCGCGACCGGCGACGCCGGCCTGACCGGTGCCACGGGCCCGACGGGACCAACTGGCCCCGCGGGAGCGACGGGCGCCACCGGTCCGACTGGTGACAAGGGCGACACCGGCACGACAGGCGCCACGGGCGCAACCGGCGACACCGGTCCGGCCGGTGCAACCGGCGACACCGGTCCGGCCGGTGCAACCGGCGCGACCGGCGATGTCGGAGCGACCGGCGCAACCGGTGCCACCGGCGATGTCGGAGCGACGGGCCCGACCGGCCCGACGGGTCCGACCGGCGCCACGGGTGCGACCGGAGCTACCGGTCCGAGCGGTGAGACCGGCGCAACTGGCGACATCGGTCCGATCGGACCCACCGGACCCGACGGCCCCGCAGGTCCCACGGGCGCGACGGGTGACACCGGAGCTACTGGTGCAACGGGTGATCCGGGCATGAACGGTGAGAACGGTTCGCCGGGTGACATAGGCCCGACTGGCCCGACCGGCGACGTCGGCCCCACCGGCCCGACCGGTGACACTGGCGCCACCGGTGCCACGGGCGCCACCGGCACGAGCTTCGGCACGGTTGCCACGTACACATGGACGACTTCGGGAACGGGCAGGCTGCTTGCCTCCGCCGACTGCCCCGAGGGGTCAGTGCTGCTCGGCGGCGGCTACCGGGTGTCGTCCGACCAATTCGCCCCCGACAGAAACGAGCCTGCCGGCGACGAAACCGGCGACTTCACCTGGCGAGTCGAGGCCACGAACCCGTTCCCCACCGACCCCTGGACTCTCACGGCATACGCCCGCTGCGCAACGCTCGGTTAAGGCAACCGCGAAGGCCATAAAAGGTAACGAACGCCGCGCTCGCTTGCGGGCGTAGCTACTCTTCGGCGCTATGCGTCGTCGAGTTTCGTACGCCCTCGCAGGGGCCGCACTCGTTCTCCCGTTCTGGTCCGTTCCCGCTGACGCGGCGACGCCGTCCAACCTCGGGTGCCAGAACCAGGTCACCGGCGTCGTCCGGCCGATCGGTACCAAGAACGTCTGCGGCGCGCTTGAACGTCTCGTGAGCATTCTCACCGCGCCCTTTGTCGGCCCAACGGGTCCCACCGGCCCAGCGGGCCCGACGGGTCCCACCGGCGCAACGGGCGCGACCGGCGCCACCGGTTCGACGGGTGCGACCGGCCCGACGGGTGCGACCGGTCCCACGGGACCGACGGGCGCGACGGGACCCACTGGCGCAACGGGAGACACGGGTGCCACCGGCTCGACCGGGGCAACGGGCACCACAGGCTCGACGGGTGCGACCGGACCCACAGGTGCAACGGGTCCGACCGGAGTCACCGGCGCAACTGGATCGACCGGCGCAACTGGATCGACCGGCGCAACCGGAGTCACTGGCGCAACCGGAGTCACTGGCGCAACCGGCACAACCGGAGCAACCGGCGTCACCGGGGCAACAGGAGACACTGGCGCAACCGGCACAACCGGAGCAACCGGCGTCACCGGGGCAACAGGAGACACCGGCGCAATCGGATCGACCGGGGCAACCGGAGTGACTGGGGCAACGGGCGTCACCGGCCCCACCGGCCCGACGGGTCCCACGGGTGACACGGGAGCCACCGGCGCGACGGGTGCGACCGGCGCCACTGGCGAGACGGGAGCAACCGGCGACATCGGCCCCACGGGACCGACCGGCCCCGACGGCCCCACGGGACCGACGGGCGCCACCGGTTCACCAGGTGCACCAGGTGAGATCGGTCCGACGGGCCCCACAGGCGCAGACGGTCCGACCGGACCTACGGGTGCCACCGGTGACACGGGTGCGACCGGCGCCACCGGCGCCACCGGCACGTCGTTCGGCACGGTGACAACGTTCAGCCTCACCAACCACGGCACGGCCGGCGGGCTGGCTCAATCGGCGTTCTGCCCGGCGGACACGATCCTGCTCGGTGGCGGCGTAAAAATCCTGGGCGCCGGCGGCGCGGCGTATATGGATTCGTCGTTCCCATTCGACAGCGGCGACGCAGACTCGCTCGACGACGGCTGGTTCGGGGAGGCCTTCTTCCCGGGCAACACCACGCTTGACTGGTCCATCACGACCTACGCCCGCTGCGCCGCACTGAACTGACGCCATCTAGCCTGAGGACGTGATCCTCCGGCTCGTCATCGCCGTCCTCATCATGGTGGTGATCTACCGCGGCGGCATGTGGATGCTGCGCATGTTCGGCCAGGCGCCGCCGCCTCCGCCCGACCCGGGCGAGATGCGTCGCATCAAGGTGAATTACCGCTGCACGATCTGTGGTGCCGAGGCCCGCATGACCCGCGCTCTCACCGAAGACCCCGAACCTCCGCGCCACTGCATGGAGGAAATGGAGTTCGTCCCCGGCTTCGAGGACTGATCGCGGCATTTCCCCAGGCAGGGGAAAAGATTGGGGAGAACTACAAGCGTGTAAGTACCCGGACGCGCTGCGTTCAGCGGGAGCTCGGCTAGTGGTAACGAGTGGCGGTGATGAAACCGCCCGTGATCAGTCCGAGCCCTACCAAGAGGTACGCGTTCTTCGCGCCACCCGGCAGTACCCCCAAATAGTTCGTCACAATCATCAGCATTCCTAAGCCCAACAATGTGAACATCAGGACCGGCACCCACATCGGGCTGACCTTGTATTCCTTGGGCACCGGCGGCGTGTAACGACCTGAGGACGGCATGCTGGTCGGCTGCGTTCCCTTGGGCGTCGTGCGCCCCGAAATGCTGCCCTTGGGCGTTACACGCCCGGTCGTACGGGGCCGGTCTCCGGAAGCCATCGGGGCAGAATACCGTTCGACCGATGCGAAACCGTGTGCGCCCGATCGTTGCGATCGCCTGCGCGCTCATCGGCTTCCTCTTCATGACGGCGATCCGCTCGCACCCGGCGAGCCCCGAGGCGCGCCTGCCCCGTCAATATCGACTGGCTGCGCTCATCGAACGCCAGCAGAAGACGGCCGCCGAGCTGCGGGGGCAAGTCGAACACCTCCGCAAGGACGTCGCGACGGCGTCACTCGGCCCGGACAAGGGTGAGGCCGGGAACCGGGCCAGCGCGATGCGCGCCAGCCGACTCGCCGCCGGACTCATTGCGGTCAAGGGACCCGGCATGCGGGTCGAACTGGCCGACTCATCGCTCAAGGACTCCCCGAGCGGCGACGTGAACGACCTCGTCATTCACTCGTCCGACGTGCAGGCCGTCGTCAACGCGCTCTGGCGGGCGGGGGCCGAAGCGATGGCGATCAACGGCCAGCGCCTCGTCAGCACGAGCGCGGTGCTGTGCGTCGGCAACACGCTGCTGCTCAACGGCACCGTCCATTCGCCGCCCTATGTCATGAGCGCGCTCGGCGCCGACCGCAACAAGTTCAACGAAGACGCGCTGATCATCCGGCTGCGCCGCGACGCCGAGGACTTCGGGCTCAAGCTGTCGATCCGCAGCGTCGGCAGCGTGAACATTCCCGCGTACGACGGATCGGCTGCGCCGAAGTACGCCCGGCCCTCGTAATCTGACGACGTGCCCGACGTCGTCGTCATCGACAACTACGACAGCTTCGTCTACAACCTCGTCCAGTACCTGGGTGAGCTCGGCGCGAACCCGATCGTGTTCCGTCACGACGAGGTCACCGTCGACGAGCTCGCCGCCCGCAAGCCCGACGGCATCCTGATCTCGCCCGGGCCGGGCAACCCTGACGAGGCTGGCATCTCGATGGCCGTCATCGAGCAGCTCGGCCCGACGATCCCGCTGCTCGGCGTGTGCCTTGGTCATCAGTGCATCGGGCAGGTCTACGGCGGACGCATCGTGCGGGCGCCGACGATCATGCACGGCAAGACGAGTTGGGTGGAGCACGAAGGCGCAGGCGTATTCGCCGGCCTCAGCAACCCGTTCGAGGCCACCCGCTACCACTCGCTGGTGATCGACCCGGCGTCGGTGCCCGAGGTGCTCGAGGTCACGGCGCAGACCGCGGACGGCGTGATCATGGGCGTGCGCCATCGCGAGCATCCCATCGAAGGCGTGCAGTTCCACCCCGAGTCGATCCTGACGACCGTGGGCCACGACCTGTTGCGTACGTGGCTCGCGAATCTCGTTTCGGTCGCCTCTTAACTACCCTTTCGGCCGACATGGCTGATCGTCCCGCCCCCATCTACGGAGGCCGCTACCAACTCCGTCGCCGCATTGCTCGCGGCGGCATGGCCGAAGTGTTCCTCGCGCACGATCGCATGCTCGATCGTCCGGTGGCGCTCAAGGTGCTGTTCCCCGAGCTGTCCACGGATCCGAACTTCGTCGAGCGGTTCCGCCGCGAAGCACAGGCCGCCGCGAACCTCAGCCATCCCAACATCGTCTCGATCTACGACTGGGGCGAGGAGCAGGGCACCTATTACATCGTGATGGAGTTGGTCGACGGGCGACCGCTCTCCACCCTGCTCAAGAACGAAGGTCCGCTGCTCGCCGACCGCGCCGCCGACATCGGTGCCGCCGTCGCGAGCGCGCTGGAGTTCGCGCACAAGCACGGCGTCGTACACCGCGACGTGAAGCCGGGCAATGTGCTGATCGACAGCGCCGGCAACGTAAAGGTCACCGACTTCGGCATCGCCCGAGCGACCGAAGGCGCCGAGGACAACCTCACCCAGACCGGTGCGGTCATGGGCACGGCGACCTACTTCTCGCCCGAGCAAGCGCAGGGGTGGGGCGTCGACGCCCGCAGCGACATCTACAGCCTCGGCGTCGTGCTCTACGAGATGGTGTGCGGCAAAGTGCCGTTCTCCGGGTCCAATCCCGTCGCCGTCGCCACCAAGCACGTCCGCGACATGCCACCGCGGCCGACCTCGATCAACCCGAACCTGTCGCCCGCGTTCGAGTCGATCATCCTCACGTGCCTCGCGAAGGAGGCCGACGATCGCTACGCGTCGGCCGACGACCTGCGCGCCGATCTGATGCGGTTCCGCCAGGGTCGCGCCATTGCCGCCCAGCCGTTCGACGCGATGTACGCGGACGACGGCAACGCCACGATGGCCGTGCCGCGCACGACCCAGGCCACCCGCGCCTACCGCTCGACGCAGGACGCGACCACGGTGCAACGCGCGGTACCCGCGGGTGTGCCACCCGAGGTGCGGCGCCGCACCGGCGTGTATGTGGTGTTGCTGTTCTCGTTGCTCGCGATCCTCGCCGGTTTGCTCTACCTGCTGGCCAAGGAAGTCGGGATCATCGGCGAGGGCTCGACGCAGAAAGTCGCCATGATCAACGTCGTCGGCCTGGACGTCACGACGGCGACCGATCAGATCGAAGCGATCGGTCTCAAGGTCAACAAGGTCGAGGAGAACAACTCGGCTGACCCCGACGTCGTGTTCGCGCAGGACCCGGAGCCGAAAGCGCCCGTCGACAAGGGCGCCGAGGTGACGATCCGCGTATCCAAGGGCCTCGAGAAGGTGAAGGTACCGAACGTCGTCGGGAAGTCCGAGGACACGGCCCGCTCCCTGCTCGAAGACGCCGGTTTCGACGTGGTCGTGGACCACCAACCCGACGACAACACCGCCGAGGGCCAGGTTTCGAAACAGTCACCGGCGCCCGGCAGCGAGCTCGACTCGGGCTCGACCGTCACGATCACCGTGTCGTCGGGTGATGAAGGCGTCAAGGTGCCGAACGTGGTCGGCATGGCCGAGGACGCCGCAGCTGACGCGCTCAACAACGCGGGCTTCAAGGTGAAGCGCTCGCACGCGAGCAGCGCGACCGTCGACAAGGGCGACGTGATCAGTCAGGACCCGAGCTCGGGCTCCACCGCGGCGAAGGGCGACACCGTCACGATCGTCATCTCCGACGGCGTCGAACAGGTCGAGGTACCCGACGTCGAAGGCATGACGGAGTCCGCGGCGAAGGCCGAGCTCACGAGCGCCGGCTTCAAGGTGAACGTCGTGGAGCAGTCCACGGTGCAGCTCTCCGACGACGGCACTGTCATCAACCAGAACCCCAAGGGTGGCGCCATGGCCAACAAGGGTTCGACGGTGACGATCACCGTCGCCACCACCTAGGCCTTACACGACGCCGCGACTGAGGGCGCGAGCTGCACCGCCGCGTCATGACCGCCGGCTCCGGGCTTGAGCTTCTCCAGGTCGAATGCTCCCACGAAGGTGTGGAGGAAACAGGCGAAGCTAGAAGCAGGCAGTAAGTGATCTCGGGCCACGACCGCGAGCGCGTCAGTGCGGTACGCCAGGAACGACACCGGTAGTCGTGTGGCTTCGGGCAGAACGGATGCGGACTCGCATGACGTGAGTTCGAAGCCATCGGGCTGCTCGCGCACCGAGGCCGACCTACGAACGGCGACCCATCGACGCAGCGCGACGCGAACCGCGTCCTTGCCGACCGGGTTCACCCGAATGCTGCTCGTGCTGCACAGCCCTTGCGGCTCCGCGTAGAGCTGGCCGGTGTCCGCAACGATCTCGTCCGCGGCCTTCAGCGCAGCAACGGGATCGACGAACGCGCTCAGCGTGAGATACCAGCCGAGGCGACCGATGGAGCCGGGCGAGCCGAGGGTGCGTACACCGCCCGGAACATCGGGAGTTGGCGTGGGCTGCGTCGCCCGGTCACGGATGGCCAGCGGCCAGACGACGACGTCCATCGGCGGCGGGTTCGCAATCAATCGATTCAGCGTCGGCTCCCCCAGATACGCAACGACGAAGCGGGCGAAGGCCGGACCGACCAGGTACGGCGAGCTGCTCAAGGCGCGACGAATGGGCGTGAGCGGAGGGTCAGGCGCCGTCTTGACGAAGTTCATGAAGGCTTCCCGATCCTGCGGGTTCATCGCGGCGACGTACTCGTCGAGAACGCGGTTGGCGTCACCCTCGAGCATCGTCGGGGTGACCGGCGACGCGAACAGCCCGTTGCGCAACAACGCGAGATTGTCGAACTGCAGGGCATGGGTGATCTCGTGGACGAGGGCGGCGCGCTGTTCGGGGCGCAAGCGCTCGCCCGGATTGCCGCGCACGACAACCCGATGCGTCGCGGGATCGAAGAATCCGAATACGCGCGCGACTTGCGTTTGTGCGGTGTCTTTCGCATCGGCGGTTTGCAGACCGAGGCTCACCAATACGCGCGGGTCGGCGCCGAAGTGGGCGGCGAACCCGCTCGAGTCGGTCCGGTCCGACGAGCCCCGCGCGAAGTGCGCGTTGAACGCCGGCCCGTCCTCGAACGAGGCCTTCAGGTGCTTCTGCAGCGTCAGGTGCCGGTGATCCTGCGCGAAGCGTACGAGGGGCAGCAGCGACGGCGGCAGGCCTCGCACCACGTCGCTCGAGATGTGCTGGGCGACGACGGCGTCGGCGACGAGCAGCAACGCGCACACCACGAGCAGCAATCGCCGCAACCCCACGGTGCGCACCTGGGGTAGACCTACTTGCCGAGAGCGGCGGCCATCACACGCTGCGCGATCGGAGCGGCGACGCGACCGCCGGTCGCGTTTTCGCCGAGGCCTTCCTGGTCCTCGACGATCACGGCGATGGCGACCTTCGGTGCTTCGGCCGGCGCGAAGGCGATCAGCCAGGCGTGCGAGGTGTCGCGACCGGTCTGCGCCGTGCCGGTCTTGGCGGCGACAGTCACACCGGCGATCCGGGCCCGCGTCGCGGTGCCGGAGGTCGCGACGCCGATCATCAACTGCTTGACGGCATTGGCGGTCTCGCCCGACGTGGCGCGGCGCCACTCTTCGGGCTTGGGCTCGCGCACGACACGTCCCTTCTCGTCGGTCACACGTTGCAGCACGTGCGGCTTCATGATGACGCCGTTGTTGGCGATGGCCGAAGCGACGAGCGCCATCTGCAGCGGTGTCGCGGACACGTTCTGCTGACCGATGGCCGAGAACGCCAACCCAGGCTCGTTGCGGTTGAACGAATCGGCATCGGGGAAGTGGCTGATGGCCGCCGCGGGAAGATCGAGCGGCGGACGATTACCGAAGCCGAAGGCGTCGGCCTCGGCCGACATGTTGGCGCCGCCGAGGTCCATGCCCATCTGCGCGTAACCCGTATTGCAGCTGATCCGCAGGAGATCGGTGATCGTGCCGCCGCAGCGTTCGCCGCCGAAGTTCCGCAGCGAGCGACCACCACTGCGGGGCAACGGGAGCGACTCGAGCCGCGGGTACTCCTTCGTCGTCAGCTCGGGAGCGTGATCAAAGGCGGCCGCCGACGTGACCACCTTGAAGGTCGACCCCGGCGGGAAGGACTCGCGATAGGGACGCGGCAACAGCGGCTTGTTTGGCGCTTTCTGCAACTGGTCCCAGGCGGTGCGCACCTGCTCCTGGTTGTGCGCGGCGAGCGGTGTCGGGTCGTAGCTCGGGTAGCTGACCATCGCGAGGATCGCGCCACTCGTGGGATCAAGCGCAATCACCGAGCCGCGACGGCCGGTGAGCGCGTCATTGGCGACGCGCTGCAGTTGGGCGTTGATCGTGAGGGTGACGTCGGCGGTTTTCTGTCCGGGATCGAACAGGTTGCGCAGGCTCTTGTCGCCGGCGCCCACCGTGCCGCCGACGAGGTCCTTGTTGAACGCACGCTCGGCGCCGTCCGCTCCGTAGGTGAAGGAGAGGTAGCCGGTAATCGGCGCGAACAGCGCGCCCTCGGGATACTCGCGCTGACGCTTGAACTCGTCGTCCACGTCGACGGAGCGGGCGAGCACGGTGCCGTCGGCGGTCTGGATGATGCCGCGCTCGGCGCTGAATGCCTCGGTTAGGCCGCGGGTGTTGTTCGAGTTGTTCTGCAGCTTCTCGGCGTCGACGACCTGCAGCTTCGTGAGCGCCGCCAACAGCAGGCAGAACATCACGCCGAGAATGACGCCGAGACGGCGGATGCGTTCGATCACTTGAGGCGGTCACCCGAGCTGATGCGCAACAACAACGCCACGAGAATCCAGTTGGCGATGATCGACGAACCGCCGTAGCTGACAAACGGCAGCGTGATACCGGTCAGCGGCAGCAGCCGCGTGACGCCGCCGATGATCAAGCACGTCTGCACCCCGACGATGACCGTGAGACCCACGGCGAGCAGTTGTTCGAACGGCCGCTCGGCGCGCTGCGCGATGCGCAGACCGATCACCACGATGAGGGCGAACGCGGCGATGACCGCCGCCGCACCGACGAGGCCGAGCTCTTCACCGATGGCGGCAAAGATGAGGTCGGTCGCCACCGCCGGGATCTTCTGGGGTGCGCCGCGCGCCAAGCCCGTCCCCACGACACCGCCCGCCGCGAACGCGAACGCCGCCTGCACCAACTGGAACCCGTCGCTCGAGGCCTTCGACCACGGGTTGATCCAGATGTGCACACGCTCCTGGACGTGGGCGAAGGATTGGTACGCGAAGAGTGACCCAGCGGCGAACATGCCGAGACCGACGAGCGGCCACTGGTAGCCACCGGCGGCGACCCAGAGCATCGTGACGAACACGGCGAAGAACAGCGTCGAGGAGCCGAGGTCCTTCTCGGCGATCATCACGACAATCGACAGGCCCCACATGCCGACCAACGGGCCGATGGCGCGGGCCCGCGCGGCGAGCGCTTCGCCGGGCAGACCGCCCGGCGCGAGGAGTTCACGCCGCTCGACGAGGTAACTCGCGAAGAACACGGCGAGCGCGATCTTGGCGAGCTCTCCCGGTTGGAAACTGAACGGGCCCAGCTGCAGCCACAGACGGGCGCCGTTCTTCGTCGTGCCGATGACGGGCATCAGCGGCGCGAGCAACAAGCCGATGCCACCGAGCGCGAGCAGGTACCGGTAGCGCTCGAGGTCCGCCGCCCTTCGCACGAAGAACAGCGTCGCTGCGAACGCGACGACACCGACCGCCGTCCACGTGGCCTGGTTCGCGGCGAGGTCGCGGTTCAGGCGCGCGATGACGACGTAACCGAGTCCGTTGAGCAGTGCGACGATCGGCACGAGCGTTGGTTCGGCGTTCGGCGCGAACGAGCGCATCGCCGTGTAGGCGAGCGCCATCAGGACGAAGAACGCGAGCAGGAACGGAAAGATGTCGATGGGCAAACTCGCCGTTTCGCCGAGCCCGGCGAGCGCGTACGCCGAACCGACGATGACGGCGGCAACGACGAGAAGGCTGAACCCGGTTCCGGCCCTGCTGACCGCCGGGGCGGTCACGGTTTCGTGGTGGTGGTTGTGGTCTGCCCCTGACCACCTTGGAGTGACAGCGTCGTCGACGTGGTCGACGAGGTCGAACTGGTCGTGCTCATTCCTCGGATCACCGACCGTGCCTTGTCCTCGGTGCTGTACGCATGACGCTCACGTACCCGCCTTTGGTCCTCGGGACGCAGGTCGTCGACCTTCTTCTCCGACTTGGCGATGATCTCGGACTTGATCGGACCGCGACCGGCGCGGATCAACGAGACCCGTCCGTCCTCCGAGCCGACAATCCAGGGACGGAAGTACAGATAGGACCCGCCGGCCGCGCCGATGATCACCAGCACGAGCAGACCGAACAACGTCACCCGTAGCTTCCGGCCTTTGCGCTCGGGCGCTTCGAACGTGGCGGGTCCACCGACGGTGGAGGGGCGGTAGTCGCCCTGTAGTTCGCGCAGACGGTCGTCGCGCTCTTTCGACGTGATGAGGCCGCGCGGCCGCGGCGGCTCGTTGGTCAGTGCGGCGGACTGCGCCTTGTCGTCGTCGTTGATGACGTCGACGATCACGACCGTGATGTTGTCGGCGCCACCGTTGTTCTTCGCAACGCGCACGAGCTCGCGGGCGGCTTCGCCCGGATCCTCGATGCGACGCATGATCGACGCGATTTCTGCGTCCGGCACTTCGTTGGTGAGGCCGTCGCTGGCCAACAGCACGCGGTCGCCGCGGAACGGGTCGAGATCGAACCGATCCGGCGTGACGGTGTTGTCCATACCGAGCACGCGAGTGAGCACGTGGCGGCGGCGATCGGTGGCGGCCTGTTCTTCGGTGAGCTGGCCGGCGCGCTGCAGCTCGTCGGCCACCGAATGGTCCTCGGTGATCTGGCTCAGCTCGCCGTCGCGCAGCAAGTAGGCGCGCGAGTCGCCGACGTTGACGATGACGAGCGCGTCGCCGTCGCCCGACTCGTTCGGAACCAGGGCCGCCGCGCAAACGGTCGTGCCCATGCCTCGCGTCTCCGCGTCCTCGTTGGCCTTCGTGATCACTCGTGTGTTCGCGGCCCGCGTCGCCTCGACCAGGCCGTTGGCCGTCGGGTTCTTCTCGAACTCTTCCTTCAGCGTCTCGACGGCGACGAGGCTCGCCACCTCACCCGCGGCGTGACCGCCCATACCGTCGGCCACCGCGAACAGCGACTCGGTGACGAGCATCTGGTCTTCGTTGTTGGTCCGCACGCGACCGACATCAGTGACCGCCCCCGTGCGTACGGCCGTCATGACAGAACCTCGAGTTCGACGGGTCCGACGCGCACGCGATCGCCTTTCTTTAGACGAGCAGGGCCGCCGACTTTGCGGCCGTTGAGATAGGTGCCGTTGGTGGAGCCGAGGTCCTCGATGTTGAGGCCCTTGTTGTCGCGGAACAGACGGGCGTGCAGTTGGCTGACCATCGAATCGGCGAGCTGCACCTGGCAACCCTGACCACGACCGATCGTCGCCTCGTTGCCCACCGAGAATTCCTTGCCGGCGTGCTCGCCGCCGCTCACGACGCGCAGGCTGGCCTTGCCGGACGTGGACACCTTGCTGGCGGGCGACGCCGCGGCGGGCGTCGACGACGTGGCGACCGCAGCGGCCGCCACCGGCCGCGGCCGGGCGGCGAGCAGGAACAGGACCCGCACGAAGAACAGCCAGATCAAGCTGAGCAACAGCAGGCGCAGGACGGTGAGCAGGCTGTCGGGCACTACGACGTCTCGAACTTGAAGTGGACCGCGCCGAGACGCAGTTCGTCGCCGTCACGCAGCATCTGATCCGTCACGCCCTGGCCGTTGATCTTGGTGCCGTTGGAGGAGCCGAGGTCGCGGATGAACCAGGCGTCGCCGTCACGCACGATCTCGGCGTGACGACGGCTCACCGTGGAATCCGCAAGTTCGACATCGCACTCCGGGGCGCGGCCGATGAGGATCGGGTCTTCGCCCACGCTGATGCGCGATCCGTCGGCCAGCAGCAGCGAGGCCGCGGGCATGCCACCCGGGCCCTGCCGCACTTCGACGTCCATCGTGAACTCGCTCTTGTGAAAGTCCGGGTCCTGGAACAGCTCGACCTTCACCGGACCGATGAAGCGGTACGTGCGGTCGCGGGCGTGTTCGCGCATCGCCTCTTCGAGTTCCCGCACGAGCGCGTCGGCGAATGATTCGAAGCGTTGCGCGTCGATCTCGCTCAACGTGATGGTGGCGTGGTTGGGCGCAACGGTGCCGCGCGCCGACACCGTGCGGTGCGCGTCGACCTCGCGCGTCAACCGACGCGCCAACTCGACCGGCTGCAGCCCGCCACGAAAGGCCTTGGAGAACACGCCTTCGACGAGTCGCTCCAGGCGACGCTCAACTTGTTGCAGTCCCATGAGTGGCAAAGAGGCTAGTCACGGGGTGTGCGGTACCCGGCCGCGGGCGGTTCAGCCCTTGTAGGAGTTGCTCGAATAGGTGACAGGGGCGTTCCAGCCAGGGCCCATGAAGGGCTTGCCGACCTTGCGGGCGTAGCGCCATTGCAGCGAGATGCGGATACCGACGCCGAGCTTGTTCAGGTACGGCACCGAGTGTTCCCAGTTGGCCTGGCAGGCCCCGCCCATCACGATCAGATCGCCGTTGCCCGGGGCGAGGTCGTGGGTGGCGCCTTTGTTGCCGTCCATGGCGACCAGGGAGTTGCGTGCCGCCTTGGGTCGTAGCAACCAGGGCCGCTGCGCGCCCAGCGTGAGGATGGCGATGACCGTGTCGTCGAGCCAGCGCATGTCGGTGTCGCGGTGGAAGCCCTGTCCGTCCCCCGCGTTGCGGTACTGGATCATCCCGAACCCGGGAAACTGCGCGTTGTAGTTGCGCTGCAGCGTCTTGTGGATCTCGGCGAGCGACGGGTGCGGCAGCGGCCGACCCCGTGACCAACCCGAGCCGAGGCGGCGTTCGTCGACGAATTTTTCGTAGCGGTACACCTTCGATTCCTGCCAGGCGACGTTGTGCAGCAGCGCTTCGTACAACTCGTCGGCGTCGGTCAACCAGTTGCGCGCGACATCGACCCACGATGTTTCGTCGAGTTGGATCCGCTCGACGACGGCATCAGTCGCTACCGAGGTCACGCGGACAAGTTTGCCTTGTCGTTACATGGGTAGGGCCGAGAGTGGATGCGACGACTTTGCCTCGTGGTCGGCGCGGTGCTGTTGCTTGCCACGCCCGCGTACGCCCAGACCACTACGACGACCCCCACCGGCAACCCGGCTGAGTCCGGACCGGTCAAGGCCGGCAATGAACCGGTGACGCCGGCCACCTCCCCGCCGGAGAGAACGACGACGATGCCGCTCGATGCGCAGGGCGCGACGAGCTGCACGGCCCCGGCTACGACGGTCAACATCGTCACCGCCGCGAACCAGTTCGACCACCCGTGTTACGCGGCGCCCGTCGGTCCGTTCACGATCACCTTCAACAACCAGGACCCGTTCGCGCACAACCTGTCCATCTACGACAAGAAGGGCGGCAACGCGCTCTTCCAAGGCGCGTATGTGGCCAAGGCCAGCACGATGACCTACAACGTGCCGACGATCCCGGCCGGGGCGTACTACTTCCAGTGCGACATCCACCCGTTCATGAACGGCAAGTTCGCCATCGGCGTCGACCCCAATACGCCCCTGTCCACGAGCACACGGTCGACGCGGGCGCCGAAGGGCTTCAACGTGCACCTCACGACCTTCGCCAAGGACTTCGTCGCCCCGGTGTTCATCACCGGCGCGGGCGACGGATCCCACCGCGTCTTCATCGTCGACCAGATCGGCAAGATCTACATCGTCGACAAGAACGGCAAGAAGCTGAAGACGCCCTTCCTCGACATCTCCAACGAGCTCGTCACGCCGACGCCGGACTATGACGAGCGCGGCCTGCTCGGGCTGGCCTTCCACCCTGACTACGAGGACAACGGTCGCTTCTTCGTTTGGTACAACGCGCCGCTCAGCCCGACGGGCCCGGCCGGATGGAACAACACGATCCACCTGTCGCAGTTCACGGTCTCGAAGGACAACCCGAACGTGGCCGACCCGGCGTCGGAAAAGATCCTGATGACGATCGACCATCCGTACGCGAACCACAACTCGGGCCACATCGCGTTTGGTCCCGATGGCTACCTCTACATGCCTCTCGGCGACGGCGGTAACGCGAACGACGTCGGCCTCGGCCACACGCAACCGCAGGGCAACGGGCAGGACCTCACCAACATCCTCGGCAAGGTCATGCGCATCGATGTGGACCACACTTCGGCCGGCAAGGCGTACGCGATCCCGAAGGACAACCCTTACGCCGACGGCGCCAACGGCGCGCAGCCCGAGATCTACGCCAACGGTTTCCGCAACCCGTACCACATCAGTTTCGACGCCGAGGGCGACCACGCGCTCTACGCGAGCGACGCCGGCCAGGACCGATTCGAAGAGATCGACAAGGTCGTCAACGGGGGCAACTACGGCTGGAACATCAAAGAAGCGCGGCACTGCTTCGATAAGAACAGCCCGTCGAACCCGCCGGCGTCGTGTCCCGACACCGGTGTGAACGGCACGACGCTCGTCGACCCGGTCCTCGAGTACAACCACACCGAGATCGTCGGCTCCGTCGTAATCGGCGGCTACGTGTACCGCGGCAAGAAGATCCCGGCGCTGCAAGGCCAGTACGTGTTCGGCGACTACTCCCGTAACCGGCTCCAACCTGACGGCGAGATCTTCCAGGCCACTGCCGCGGGCGACAACTGGAAGATCCGCGAGATGCAGGTCCAGATCCCGGGCGACAAGGACAAAGGCCCGGGCTTCAACTACTTCGTGTTGTCCTTCGGCCAGGACGACGACAACGAGTTGTACGTGGGCATGGCCACCTACGGCGGACCGAAGGGTTTCGCGGCGAGCGTGTTCAAGATCACCGATGCGTCGCCGACCGACGAGGCCGTGCTCGCGTCAGCCGTGCACGACAGCCACGACGATGCGTGGTACTGGCTGCCGCTGCTGCTCGCGCTCGGCATTGCTGCCCTACTCGGTGCGTGGGTGATCAGCTCGGCCGTCACCGACTACATGCGACCGACAGATCGGTAGCCTCGCGGTGTGTCCATCGAGGTAGCACCGCTCACTCCCGTCCTCGGCGCTGTTGTCAGTGGCGTCATGCTCGAACCGGGCATCGACGACGCAACCGTTGCGTCGATTCGCGCCGCGCTGCTCGAACACAAGGTGTTGTTCTTTCGGGGTCAGTCACTCGACGCGGCGGAGATGACGAAGGTCGCGACGCGCTTCGGTGAACCGACCCCCGCGCACCCCGTCGAGCCCGCAGTCGAAGGTCATCCGGAAGTGCTGGCGCTCGACTCCGAGGAAGGCGCCCGCGCCGACGTGTGGCACAGCGACCTCACCTACCAGGAGCGCCCGCCGCTCGGCGCGCTGCTGCACGGCGAGACGATCCCGGACGTCGGCGGCGACACGGTGTGGGTCGACATGTGCTCCGCGTACGACGCGCTCTCGCCCACGCTGCGCACGTTCCTGGAAGGCCTCACCGCGACGCACTCGTCGGACAAGGCGAACGGGTTCTTCGCGTCACGCGACAAAACCGGCGGCGAGGCGGCGATGGCGAATGCCGCGGCACCGCCCATGCAACACCCCGTCATCCGTGTGCATCCCGAAACCGGCAAGCGCTCCGTCTTCGTGAACCCGTTGTTCACGATCAAGATCGACGGGATGCGCAGGGCCGAGTCCGACGCCATTCTGAATGTCGTCTACGACGTCGCCACCCGCCCCGACGCGATGGTCCGTTGGAAGTGGCAGACCGGCGATCTCGCGTTCTGGGACAACCGCTGCACCATGCACTACGCGCTGCGTGATTTCGGTACATCTCGACGCAACATGTTGCGTGTTGCGCTCGAAGGCGACCGGCCCGTCGGCGTCTGATTTCTTTTTTCGCGCGCTGACCGACCAAGCTTTTGGGCATGCCCAAGAAGACGTCTGTCTTGGCGCGCGCCTTCACGGCGGTCGGTTTGGTAGCTGGGATTGCGATCACGCACACGCCCGCAGCTTCCGCTGACGTCGCGCGGCCCGCAATCAACGCTCCCTTCGCCTGTGGTCAGGTGTGGTTCTCCCGGACCTACGCCGGGCACCCACGCTTCGCCATCGACTGGAACCTGCCGGGCGGGGGTGAGGCCGACTTCGGCCAGCCCGTGCTCGCCGGTGGCGCCGGCATCGCGACGGTCGACGCCGACAGCGGCTACGGCAACATGGTCACGATCGACCACGGCAACGGGTGGAAGTCGCTTTACGCGCATCTCTCCGCCGTGCTCGTCACCACCGGCCAAGTGGTGGTTCCGGACACCCTCATCGGCCGCGTCGGCCGCACGGGTCGGGCCGACGGCAGCCATCTGCATCAAGAGCAGTCACTCAATGGCGTACGCCAGCCGATCGTCCTCGATGGTGTCGGCATCGTGGCATCGTTCTCGTCGCGCGGCGCATCGCACGCAAGCGGCAACTGCCCGCCGCCGGTACCGGTGGTGAAGCCCTCGGCCGCCTGGGCCGCGTGGCGCTGCCACGTCCGTTGCGCCCCGGACGCGAAACAGCGGCCGGCGAGCGACAACTCACCGACCGCTGATTCGAGAACCTTCTTCTAGGCGGGATCATCCATGCGTTAGCGGGAGACGTACGAGGCCCGCTACCCTGAGCGCTCCACTCGGGCGAGTGGCGGAATTGGCAGACGCGCAGGATTCAGGTTCCTGTGTCCGTAAGGATGTGCGGGTTCAAGTCCCGCCTCGCCCACCAAGGCCCGGTTGCAGTGATCGACGTTTTCGATTGCAGTGATCGGGCTTTTCGCCTCTTGAGCAGCGAATTCATTCCGGTCGAGCGCGTCATCGCGGATTGATCGTGATGTCCGGTCGGTTGGCCGACGGTCGTCGGTGTCGAACTTGGACCTGGACGCGTTGAAGCCGCCCGAATTCATCGGGCGGCTTCAGGTTCGTCGGTTCGGTTTTAGTTAGTCGACGGGCGGCGGCGCTTCGTCGTCGTCGTCCCAGTCGGTATCGACTTCGGTGTCATCCGATTCGTCGGTGTTGCGACGGTTGCGGTCGCGGATTGGTTCCTTGGCGACGCGGTCGATCCCGTCGGCGTCGGTGGTTGCCTCGTCGATGAAGTTCTTGATGCGACGAACGTTGACCGCTGCGAGCAGGAGCGCGCACAGCAGGGTCTGCGCTGCGAGTCCGCGGTTGCGGCGAAGTTTGGCGTCGCCGAGTCCCTGCTCTTTGGCGGATCCGTTGAAGCCTTCGTTGGTGTTGCGCATCATCGAGTACTGGGCGTGCCACTGTTCGGTGCCGTACTGGAGTTCCTGGGAGAACTTGCCGAGGGCTTCGTTGCCGGGGACGGTGAAGGTCTGTTGTGCGCAGCAGGTTGGCGGGTTCTCGGCGACGACCTTGAGGAGCTTGATCGGGACGCGGCGTTCGTCGACGTTGGGCGAGACCTGGACGGGCTTCTTGTTGCGCTCGCGATCGAACTTGTCGCGGACCGAGCAGCTGGCGGTGGGGCTGGGACCTGTCGAGGGACACGCGACGCGGCCGGCGGCTTTGTTCTTGAACAGGTACTTGGCGCGTTCGGCAAGGAGTTCGAGGTACTGCCGGTAGGTGATGCGGTGCGTGCGGTATTTCATGGTGGCTTCGACGAGTGCCTGCGGGATGGAGGGGCAGTAGAGCTGTCCTTCGATGAGCTTGGCGCCGGCCGCGGAGCCCTGGACGCCGAGCTGGTCGCTGCGGTAGTCGAGGACGAGCTTGCCGCCGAGTTCGCGGACGGGGTCCTGGAACTTGGTGGCGATGGCGTTGGTGTAGGCGCGGTCTCCGGCGACGTAGTGCAGGACGCCGGTGCGGTCGACGGCTTCTTTGATGACGGCGTAGCCGTTTTCGCCGACGCGGGCGCCGGGCTTGTCGAGGATCATGCCGAGGACGAGTTTGGGGAACGCGGTGCGTTCGCAGGCGCTGTCGTCGGTCATGATCGCCAGGGTTGCTTCCATGCCGAATCCGAACTTGCGGATTTCGCCGGTTGTCTGGCTGGTGCGGACGTAGCGGGCGCATTCGGGATCGGCGGACCAGTAGTCGTTGGTGTCGCGTTCGGTGTACTGCTCGATGAGGGTGCCGTCGACGGCGAGCGAGCCCTTGTAGCTGCGCCGGATTTTGCGGGGCAGCATCCGGAAGGTGTTGCCGAGCAGCTGGTTGGCGACCCAGTTGCGGCGGGTCGTGATCTGGAGGATCTGGGTGTCGGTGAGGGTGCGGCGATGAGGGATCACGGGGTGTTCTTCTTTCTTGAGGCGGTAGTTGCGTACGAGGACCGATGAGTCGGTTGCGTCGAAGACGCGGTTGAGGGCGCGGTTGGTGGCGACGTAGGTCGCGGCGTCGGAGTTGCTGTGGTGGTCGAGGGTTGTGACGCCGATGAGGGCGCGCATGTCGTCGCTGATCTCGCGGAACAGGACGTCGGCGATCCGCGTGTTGACCGTGGTCTTGTGGACGTAGGCGCAGACGAGGGTGCCGACGAGGACAGCGGTCGTTGAGACGCGGGCGGTGGCGCCGCCGGGCTTGAGTCCTTCGCGGCACCAGCTGTCGACGGTGTCGGCGTAGCCGTCGAAGGTGATGAGCGTGTGGGCGCGGCGCACGAGGCTGTCCTCGATGGCGACGGAGTCGCGTGCGGCGGGGAAGACCGGGATCTCCGGCGTGTCGTCGACGATCGGAGCGTTGGTGGCGGGGTGGCGTGGCATTAGCGGCTCAGCTCGCGCTCGGTGGTGGCTGCGTCTGTGGTGACGAATGGCAGGTAGCGGTCGAGCGCGGCGGTGGAGGTGAGGCCGGCGGCGTCGAGGAGGGAGCGCAGCGAAACGCCGGCGTTGAGGTGGCCGACGATCCAGGTGGTGCGGAGACGGCTCGCCGAGAGAACCTCGCCGCGCAGGCGGGGCTGGCGGGCGAGGGCGTTGGTGACGACGTTGCGGTTGGCCGGGGTGCGGCCGGGCATGAAGAGGTAGTCGTCGTGTGCGCGTCCGGCGGCGTCGGCGACGGCTTCGGACCAGCGACTCGTGACTGGGATCGAGCGCGGGCGGCGTGCCTGCTTGACGTGGACGATGACGAGACCCGTCGGGCGTACCTCGACGTCGGTGCCGCGCAGAACCCGGAGGTCGTTGGCTTCCAGGCCGGCGCCGCAGCCGCACGCGATGAGCGTTGATGCGAGGTCGCGGCCGCGGGGCGTGGCGAGGCCGTTGGCCCAGTGGATCCAGTTGTTGAGTTCGGTCTTGGAATACGGGCCGAGTGAGTCGGAGCCGTGCAGGCCGGTGGGGCGGAACTTCTGGCCTGTCGGGTTCACGGCTTCGGCGCAGCGGCGGAGCCATGACCGGTAGTTGCCTTTGGTGCCGGGGCGAAGGTTCTTGTCCATGACTTCGCGGACGAAGCGGGCGATGTTGGGTTCGGTCAGCGATTCGGGGAGTTCGTCGACGGTGTCGCCGATGCGGACGCGCCATGCGAAGAACTGGGCGAGTGGTCCGAGGAGCCCTTTTGCGTCGAGTCCGGAGGAGGGGGCGGTGAGTTCGACGACGGCGAGGACCGCCGGCGCGATGGCCGTCCACTCGACAGTGGGGACGAGTTTCGGGTTGGGGACGTAGTCCTGCATGCGACGGTCGGTGCTTTCCGGGCGGGCCCAGTAGGGACGGTGATCCGACGCGTCGTGGGCGGCGGTGTTTTTGGTGGTTGCGGTGAACATGCAGCCCAGTAAGCAGCACGTTTTTGGCTTTTGGGGGGCTCCGCGAATCGCGTGTTGCGGTAGCGCAACAGATGTGGCGGTAGCGCAACACCCGACCGATAAAAGGGGGTGGTGTTGGTCTGTCAAGCCAGTGGCTTGACAAGTAGTTTCGGGTTGTGCCCGGAAGTCGACCGCTCCCGAAGGACTACCTCGCGCCCGATGAGAACGGCGACACGCCATTGTTTGGCCACCGCTCGAACGTCGCTTGGCACATCCCCGAAGGCGGCACGCAATCGGCCTGTGCCGGCGCACAGCTCCAGAACCACGTAGCGCGTGCGCTGCGTGACGTGGCCGCGACTTCTGCGGGCTCCGCCTCGATCGAGGAGTTCTGCCGTAATCGTGGGGTCAAGTCGGACCGGCTACGCGCCGTGTTGTCGGGCACCAAGGTGATGAAGTTCGAAGACATCGCTTCGCTGTTAGCTCGGCTCGGCGAGAACGACATCGACGCGTACGGCAACCCGCATCCACCGATCGAGTTGTCACATGCTTTCTCGCAGCCGATCACGCTCACGGGCCTCGAAACCAAGATCGTGAAGAAGTGGCCCGCGAACGCGGCGACCGCCGAGACCTGGAGCGCGGCGAGGGATTACTTCGACCGCACCATCAGCACGCTGATCGGAGGCCAGCTCCCGTGGGTGCCTCGCATCGTCATCACGGCCGATCCGGAACCGGGACACGCCAACCAGCCGGCGTCCGGGTACGTGAACAGCCGCACCGCACGGCTGCACCTGTTCCTTGATGAGAGTTGGAACGCACGCGTGCTGCGGAGCGGCCTGGCGAACTCGGTGAATGCGCCGGTCATCGCGTGCGACGACGAACACGGCATGACGCTGCGCGTTCTCGATCTGGAGTATTCAGGCTTCGACGAGTACGAGTTCGTGGTGCGAACGGTTCACCGGTGATCGCACGCGCGCCCGGCGGGTCAGTCGCATGGGCAGCCCGGTGCGTTTCCGCCACACGCCGGTGGGGTTCCGGTCGCGAGATGCCAACCGACGTGGGCGGCAACCCACGCAGCTTCTTCGCCTTCGAAGCCCCAGCCGTCGGCGATTGGGTCGTTGTCGACGAGGCAGCTCAACTCCTCGCTGCAACCCCCCTCCCCTTCGACCAGCACGAGGCGGGCGTGCCGGCCCGACTCGGATCGCTCGAACGCGACCGCGAGGTTCTCGCCGATCGGCCACGCGGTGACGACGTGGTGCGGTTCGTCGTGGGGGTCGGCCATGCCAGGAACGCGTGCGGCCATCGCTCAGCCCGCCATGGCGCGTTGGACGCCGGTGTCGGTGAAGAGGTCGGCTCGGTCAAGGGCCACGGACGCCTCGACAACACCGGTGGTGATGCCGTAGCCGTCGGGCGGGCCAGCGACGGGGCGAAGGTTGATGATGAACCCGTAAGACCGTTGGCGCCAGTACGCGGCGCGGTGGCAGTGCCAGACGTCGTCGTCAAGGCGGCCCCACAACGACAGGGTCTCATCCGCGAGTCGTGCCCCGAACTCGCCACGCCGCACCCGCAAGTAAGCGCAGGCCGTGATCACCCACACGGACCGCTCGGTCACAACAAGAGCGACCTTGTCGCTGGACGGCAGCACGCGATGCCCGTTGAGCGGCGACAACCGCGGCAGCCCATCGGTAATCACTCGGTCACCTCCGGGCCTTCGTCGCCGCCCGCGGTCTCCTCGCCAGCCTCGGTCTCGTCATCGGTTGCGTTGTCGGCATGGTCAGACTCGTGACACGACACGTCAGAGTCGCCGTCGAGCGATACGCCAGCCGCCGCGATGTTGGTGTCGGTCGCCTCGTCGCCGAAGAGATCGCGGTGGACTGTGATGTAGTCAAACCACGCCCGGCTGCTCCACGTTTCGGCGACGGCGACATCCAGGTCGTCCCTGACGAGGCGGTACGCCGCGTACACGAGACGCCTCTCGTCCGCCTCACCGGGCACAAAATGTGCAGGCAACCAGCGCGACCCAACCAGCCGCTCCGGGCTGAACTGAACCCAGCCGCAAAAGGCGTCCGCGGAGCGGGGATCGCAATCCTCTGCCCAGCGGCGCGAGGTCGGATCGTCGGGGTCGTAGTCGCTCGCGGCTTTCAGAATCCGCAGGGCCAAGTCGCCGTCGATGTCGGTCAGCCGCACGGTGCGCGTCTCGTATTGGAGCTCGAGGTCACCACGGACGGCTCCGTTGAGAAGCCGACGTGCGTGGACAAGCACCTCGTCAGGGATTGGTCCATCCCCGCGACGCAAGACCGCGTGGAAGTCAGGGGTGTGCATGTTCGGTGTCTCCTTGGTTCGCCAATGCGGGCCTCGGCCGTTCGTGTTCACCGAACCGGTATCCACCAGTTCGGCTGTCCGATCGTCCAAGATCCGGTGTCCATATTTATGGACTGTTTATATCTATCAACATTGCGTGTGTGCTCGCAACCGGCCCGGAGTCGCCGCCCCGCGCCTCAGCGCCAGCCGACTGACCTTGTCGGCGGAGGGGCGCGCTGATGCCTCGGCCGCGACGACCGATACCGCGCGCTCATGTCGTGTCAGGCGAATGGCCCCACGCCCAACTTGATGGCGAGCCGGCGACCGAGGTTGGCCAGGCGCTCGCCGCCCGACTCGCCGCCGCCGTGGCTGGGCTCTCGCTTCGTGAGGTTCAGGCGCGCACCGGTGTCGACCACAACACCGTCGACAACATCTTGCAAGGACGCGCCTGGCCCGACCTCATCACCATCGCCCGCCTCGAGACCGGGCTCGAGGTCGATTTGTGGCCGGGTCGCGTCGGCCGGAAGACGAAGTAGCGGTTACCGGCCGCTCAGGCGCGGGCTTGGAGGTCGTCGCTGATCGCGCGGCGAGCCGCTGCTAGTTCGACCGTGTTGAGGTCGTCCTCGTCTTCGGGATCGAGATCCTTCTCGTCGGGACCCTGAATGTCGGTTCGGCACAGGTTGCAGTCGTCGAGGGTGCGGCCATTGCCTCGCGCGTCGGCACCGCAGCGGTTGCACGGGTCGTGATTCCCCTGGGGGTTCGGCACGACGAAGAGGGCTCCTTCGGCGTCGGTGTCGAACGGCATGTAGTACGACCCGTCGTCTTCGTTCGAGACCACGATCCGCACGGCGTGCCCAGCGGCGACCCGGTCAGCCGCGGCACGTACGGCGACGGAGGGGCGAGAGTCGTCGTTCAGTGGCCCGTGGATGTCATGCGCGACCCAGTGCGGATAGGCGCGTGGCCCGTTGCTCGGATTGAACGCGGCGTTGAGCGCGTCGTCATCGCCATGCGCGGCGAGGCGGATCGCGTCGTCCACCGACGCGGACACCGGCGGGCGGTGCCCCGCCATCGCGTCCGCGTGGGCCCGGAGTCGCTCAGTCACCTGCGGCGCGACGGCCGCCGAGGGCGGAGCCACTCGCGACTTTCCTTTGACCGCGTACTGGTTCGTGCCCGGTCCGCCACCGGTCTTGTTGGCCTTCATGGGTGTGACCATGCCGTGTCGCACCGCGCCGCGGCCGAATGCGGCTTGGTCAGCTCGCGGCTGGTGGGTTCTCACGGAGGAGATCTACGACTTCGCGGGCTTCGGTCGGGAACGTACGAAACGCGATTTCGACCTGTTCTGTAGCTGCGAACGCGTTATCGCGAGGAACGAGGAGGGCGTCGTTGTAGTTACGCAAGCTCGTCTGGAGAGGCTTCATTGCCGAGTGAAGGTCAGGAGCCAACATGTCGCACAGCGTCCGTGCTAGGTCCCAGTCGTTTTCGGCGCGGCATGTCGCGTCTTTGACCGTGGACTCCACGGTGGCGGAGCAAAGCGCTGATTCGTTTTGGGCAGTCGGCGATCGTGTCACGCAATTGCGTGACGGCGTTTCGGGCTTCTTGATCGGCGATGTGAAGTGATTGCAGGTTTGAACCGTGAGTGTCGATGCGTTGCTGTTTTGCCTCGGCCGCGGCGTTGCTGCGGACGACGAGGTCGCCGATCTGAAGCTCGAGCTCATCGGCGCGGAGCGCATTGGCGTTGGCTCGTTGGACGGCCTCGGCCGTCACATCAGCAGCGTGGTCGAGCGCCTCGCGCCACGCTTGGGCTGCCTCAATTCAGCGCACGGTCGCGTCGCGGACCCAGTCGATGTCGCGATTCGCTTACGGCTGGTGGTATCGGCGGACCAGCGCCGTTCAGCCTTTCGGTTCGAGTACGAGGCGACCTTGGTGGCGATGCCCACTGACACCGATCCGGTAAAGAGCACTGGCAGCCAGGCTGACGTCCACGGCGCGCTGGCCGACTCGATGTTGTTGATGACGGTCGGCGCGGTGGCAACGATCGTCGTCGTGGTGGTGTTGGAGGTTGTCGGCGTTGTCGTGGTGGTTGTCGCGGCGAGTGCCGGCCATGCCGTGAATCCGAGCAGCCCGATCGCACCGAGGAACGTGGCAGCGAGCGCGGCGAGGACGTGCAGCGTTCTGCGTAAGGCGCGCTGGAATATGCGACCCACCAGTTAGACCCGCACCGGGATCTGGGTACGCGGCACGAGTGGTTCAAGACGTGTCGCATAGGTCCTCAGACCTGGTCGTAGAGGTCACGAGTTCGTCTCGACTCGTGATGACCATCGCGTACCGGCTCTTGTCGCCGTGCGGGTCGTAAAGCTGTTTTACGCGTCGTTGAACGGCGGGGCCGTCCGTAAAAGCTCAAGTGCCTCGATGGCGAGTCGCATCGCCTCAGCCGCGGCAAACGAGGCATCAAGGTCCAGTGACACACTCGCCCGTCTCGAAGGCCCAGCGAACGTAATCGTGATTACGCCCTGCACCTCCGGTGCCCCGTCCATGCCACCGAACTTTGGCTCATCTGGGGAGCTAGCCAGCGCTACCCCTTGGTAGGTGGGTCCGCATGTACTCGAATGCCCTGTCGCGTTCGTCCTGATGTTCGCGAAGGTGTTCCAAGTAACCAACGCTAAACCGGACTTTGGCGTCCTGCTCGGATTCGCCCTCGGCGGTGAATGACGAGAACGGCAGGCTGGCAATGACCCCCGACGCGGTCGTGGAGAACTCCAAGTACTCGTGCACGCCGAAGCGCTCGTTGTCGCTAGCCAAGGTTGAGCAGGAAGATGTCACCCGTATCTTCGTCATAGCAGCCGTATGACTGCTGACCGTTCGACAGGGTGCCGAGATGTGTGCAGATCGCGGCCGCTGAGGCGTGCATCGCCATCGGACCAACCAAAACCGCGGCCGCAAGAGCAGTCGCCGCAACAAAATGACGCAGGTAACGCTTCAACTTCATCGACCCCCAGATTTCCATAGCGACCCAGCTCGCTACCCCAAAGCTATGTGGCGCCCTCGTTTTGTCAAGCGAAGGTTGAGTGGACGCGACTCACTGTTCGCTAGGCGGGCGTTGGACCCTCATACGTCAAGGTCCGTGCATCGAGGTTCGCGATAACTAGCCCGCCGCTGTTCAGCACGAGGTCCCGGAAGACGATGTCGCCGCGAAGGATCGCGTGTTGCCAGTCGTCCGATCGGAGACTTCGAGATGTTGGCTCATCTTGCGGCAGATCTTGCTGACGGCCGGCGCGTTCAGGTCAGAGTTTGAGGGGTGACATCGCCTTGCCGAGGCAAAGGTCCGGGACGTACCGAAAACCGCCGACGCAAACAACCGCGTCGTCGTGCGTTGTGGGTGCGGTGCCGCCGTTGAAGACGCCTTCATCGCCCGGCCCGATGACGACCCGACGCGCGGGCAGAGAGACTCGCTCGCGATACACCGGCTGTGCAGCAACCCCGGTCGCGGGAGCCAATGTCGAAGCGTTCGGCTGAGTAAACACCGCCCGGTCGTACGGCGCATGTTCCGCTCCGCCAGCTGAGGTGTCACCCGTGTGAGAGCGGTCGGGAGCAGCAGGCGGAGTGGCGCACTCCAGCACGATCCACAGCGCCGCAACGGTGACGCTGGCAAGAGCGAGCCGGGGCGCCGGTCGACGCACCTTTCGAAGGAGCCACACGAGCCAACCCTCTAGCGAGGCAAGGATCCCAGCAAGGCGCGCACGGGCCCGGAAACGACGCCCATATTCAACTGACGACGCCGGCCGTTCGTCGGCCGCCAGAAGCGCTACCTGATCAACACGGGGCAACAAAGTCCACGCGCGGCGTGCGGTGAGTGACTCGACGACGGCTTCGGCGTCGTCAGCGCAGTCGCGATCGACCTCAGCACTCGGCGTGGTCTGGCGTCTGTTTGCGCGACGGCGGACGTCGATCGACAAGTCGTGCGCAACTCGGTGTGCAAATCGGGCGAGGTCGGGCCCGTTGACGAACTCGATGTTCTTGTCCAATAGCCGCAGCGCGACGTCCTGGACGATGTCTTCCGCGGTCTCGTGTGGGACGCCCCTCCTTCTGAGGCTTGCGTACACGCGGCGCGACACCTCCAACCAAACCGAAGAAATTTCCTCGCGGGCCCGAAGAATCGGCTGCCCCGTTCGGGAACTTCGGTATGACTCGGAGTTCTCGTCCCGCAAAGAAACAAACATCGCCCCACCGCGCGATCGTGCGAAGCGCCCTGCTTGTAACACTCGTCGCGCCGGCGTTCATCGTAGGCGCGCGACCTGCCCAAGCGACGTGCGTGTACGCGCAGGTTCCGATCATCCTCGACAAGCCCTACGTACGCATCTGCACTCCCTGACTCGTTGACACCGCTCGACCCGGCTAATGAGCCGGTCGTTCAGGTCGAGGTCGCGCGCCTGTCGTTCGGATTGTCTCCCCGAATCAACCGCATAGACACCGATCACGTCGCGACGTTGATGGAGGTGTTCGACGGGCTACCTCCGATCCTGGTCATGGCCGACACACTCGAGGTCATCGACGGTGCGCACCGCTCAGCTGCCGCGACACGACTGGGACGACGCCATATTCCGGCGCGGCTGTTCCACGGCACCCCGGATGAAGCGTTCCTGCTCGCCGTCAGCAGCAACGTGTCCCACGGTCGACCGTTGAGCTCACGCGAACGGCTCGCCGCGGCGCACCGCCTCATCAGTCAAACAACGGACTGGTCGAATCGGCGGCTCGCAGAGGCATGCGGTCTGAGCGCAACCACGATCGCCGGGTTGCGTCGTTCAATTGCGCACGACGATCAGTTGGACGGACGACTTGGGCGGGACGGTCGATCACGGCCGCTCGACCCGGCCGCGCAACGACTCCGAATCGCCGACGCAGTTCGTGCGGATCCAACGAGATCGGTGCGCGACATCGCCGCCGAGATCGGTTGCTCTCCGACAACCGTGCTCGCCGTACGCGGCCGGTTGGCTGACGGCCTAGACCCGCTGCCGCCACGTTTGCAGCCACCCAGCGCCACTCCGCCGGTTCCCGAGCAGTGGGCGCCCGACGCCGCATTCGCAACCGACGAGAGGGCCGAGTTTTCCGAGTGGTTCTCCTCCTTGGCGATCGTCGACTCCGACTGGGATCACCTAGTCGATGGGGTGCCTCTCGGTCGTTGTTATGAGGTAGCCGACGAAGCAGATCGACGTGCAAAATCGTGGCTTCGGCTCGCCGCTGCCCTCAACCGACGCGGCGGACGGCAACGCTGAGCGTGCCAACCAGGCTGATTCCGACGCGCGAGGTACGCTTCAACCTACGTTGAACAACATAATTTCCGACGATTTCTATGTAAGCAATCGCGCTCTCCATGCGTATTGCAACTACGAAATCAAGTTGCATCGGGTATGGGTATCGCGTTCGCTACCGATGGAGGAAGAAGCATGACTCGGCTTCCACCTGCTGACGAGCCGCGCTACGCCGACACGTTGGCACCGGAAGCAGAGACGGCGGGGCATGAAGAAGATGGGACGGACGTGGCACCAGTAGGCGTTGGCACTCTCGAAGAAGTCATCGGGCACGACGAGGCGATGCGCTACTTCAACGCGCTGAAACGGCGGAAGCAGATCCTGTACACCCGGTCGCTCGTTCGCCGCGGCGCCAACCAAACAGCACGCCGGGCGTCCAAGCATCGCCGTGCTTCATAGCGCTCCCTGACGCGCTAAATCCTTCCGCCGTGTGTAGACACGTGCGGTATGTCAGTTCCGGTGGGGCGCCGGTCGGCCGAGTGATTGAGCTCTGCGACAACCCCGCATCGGATCTTCCGGCCCTCTTGGCAAGCGACGCGCAGACGGTCGCCACCCAACAATTCGATTCCGAGATCACAAGTCGCTGTGTGTCGACTTGTTCCCGGGCGACACACGCGATCGTCGAGTACGACTACTTCGATCTCGACGCACGATCCAACGCCGCGATCACGATCGGGTTCAAGCACCAGACTCGGATGCCGACCACGGACCGCGTCGTGTTCATTCGCAGACGCGACGAACATCCCGAACTCTCGGTCGAACCCAGCGTTGACGACGTCCTCACCCTGATTCGCGGGAGTGAGGCTGTCGGCTACATGGTGCTGTCCGGCGAGCGCCATGGCCCAATCGGCAGATCAATCCTGCCGGTGCCAGCTTCGATCGACGGCGTACGAGTCGGTGTCGACATCAACCGTCGTGTCCGCACGACCGTTTCAGAACCAATCAGCGTCTTCGGCGCGCCTCTTGAAGTGCGGGGCGTACCGTTTATGCAGCAGGACCGGAACGTGTTCACATGTGCCCATGTAGCAGCGTGGGCTGTTCACTACGCGGCTGTCCTGCGGGGTCTCGTTAGCCGGCGCGCCACCGCGAACTTCCACCTAGCAGCGGCGGAAGCCGGCGACATGGTCCGTTCGTTTCCGTCGCTCGGCCTGACCGCGCCGCAAGTGGCGACCGTCCTGGAACGGTTCGGGCTCCCCGTCGTCACCATCAACGTTCACGATCTCGACAAGAACGGGCGCGCCGCTCAGTGGTACGACCGCCAAGCGATCTGGGATCTATCGACCCGGCTCAGCGACGCCGTCGCGGCTGACGACGGGACATTTGAGACGAGAGTCCTCACAGCCGACCAGCGCCTCCGCGACCTGGAGGAAGAACTCTCGGAAGCTGAAGCCGACGGCGTCGCCACACCAGCCGAACTCGCGAGGCTCCGACGACAACTCTTTGAGCTGGACGACCTCATTGCCACCGTCGAAGAGTTTTGGATGAGCGAATCAGTCACCGCGACAATCTGCCAGTTCCTCAACTCCGGGTTCCCCGCAATCGTCCTCGAGAACTTCCATGCCCGTGTGATCGTCGGCTACTTGCGACGAGAGGACATCGAACACCCCGAATCGTTCGCGGGCTCGTCCGACACCGATGTCGTCGCCTTTCTCGTCACGGACGATGGCGCAGGACCGTATGAAGTTGTGCCAGTCGACGACATTGTCGCTGGGCTCGCCGCCGCAAGCGACGCCCACGTGCTGATACCGCTACCGCCCGAAATCTGGGTATCGCCGACCGAAGTCGAAGACCTAGGCGCCACGGTATTTGCAGGAGCGCTTCGCGCATGCGTGTCGGCCCTTGCGAACCAAAACGCCAGCCAGCTCGAGGTTCACGCGTCAGCCACCGAAGCCGCAGCAGTCCTCTCTGAACTCCAAGCACTCGAGCACGAGATCGCAACGCAAGCTCCCGGGGACTTGTCCCTGCGGAGCTACCTGTTGCCGTCGCAGCACTTCAAGGCATCGTTTGAGCACTGCTGCCCAGACACAGTCGCGGTGAACCAAACAGCGCTAGCCAACCTCCCCAAGTTCGTGTGGGTCGTCGAAGTGATCCGCCGGTCAGTGCGCCAGCAGGACCTTCCATGCGTGCTCGGCACAGTCGTGCTCGACGCGACCGACATCGATCTGATGGCCACGAATGCCACCCTCGTCCACCTGCCCGGAGCAATCAGGGTCAAAGGCGCGTTCGGCGCGGGACGCTGGCACATCACGCCTGTGAAAACCACCTACGACAGTGGCCGGTATCGAAACACAACGCGCCGCCCTGACGAGGAGCCAATCGTGCGAGCGACGAACTGGAAACGAGCTCTTGCCGCTCGCGGCTAGGACGCCAAGTCGGCCAAGACCTGCGCCGCGAACAGGATGGATGCGGCCGACAGCATCAACGCAGCTGTAACAAATCGGCCGCGCCAACGATTGCGGTCGATGACAGCTTTCAGCAGCCCCACCTCAATGTCGCCACAGCGGCGATCGATCACCGATCGTTCTGACACGGAAAGCAGCGACAGCGGCTCGGCCGCGTCGCCGGATTCAAGAGCCGTAGTGACTAGCGACAGGTCACCGAACGGCACTCGTCCCGGGAACGACGCAACAAGGCCAAGCAAGACAGCAAGGGCGGCTGAGAACACCGAGCCGAGTGCAAGATCAGTGAGCTTCGCCTCGACGATCCGATCAACGATGTGCGAATTAGTCGTCGCTGCAAGCCCAATGACTGTGAGAAGCAGCGTTGTTGACGCCGCGATGTTTTGGGACCGCTGTTGAAGCTGGTTGCTTAACTCCAACGCGACATCGAGTTGGTGCCGGACGTGGTCGCGCAGAACGTCTGCGTAGGTCTGCTCCATCAAGACGTTGGGTCGCGCCGACGCCGCCCAAACCGGACACGCACAGGCCGGTAATCAGTCATGGTGCGCTCAACCAACGCGGCGAGTCGATGCCGCCGCCGCTCCGTCGACGCGTCGTCTACTGCTCCGGTTTCGTCCGTCGAGGGCGGCCGCCCGCTGGAACCTTCTTCGTCTTCGTCCGTCATGCGATTGCCTCCCACACGGTTCGAAGCCGGGCACGGGCGCGGTGACGCGCCACAGCGTCGCGGGTTGAGCCGCGCCGATCGCCATCCCACGTCGCTCGGTGCTGCAATAACGCGCACCGCTGCGCGTCAGGCAACTCCACGATCGCGACGTTCAGACGATCGAACGTCAGCAACGCCAGCGCGAGTTCGTCGGTAGCTTCTCGTGCCGCCCTGTCAGGTACGACGTCAACAACCACGTCGCGGCGGCTCCGGCGGAGCAGGTCCACCCACGCGTTTCCTGCAACGACACACGCCCATGCGGTGAAGTGCTGCGTGGTCATGGCCTCATCCTTGGAATGCATCCACGCGCGCATCGCAGTCAACTGCAGGATGTCGTCCTGGTCGTCTGTTCCGCAGCCCTTTCGCCGCAACACAGCACGAACGTGTGGTTCAGTGACGGTCCAACGCGTGGCGAAGTCGCTGTCAACTGGAGCGCGTTGCGTTGACATCATCGTTCCGCGGCCCGTGTCAACGTCACAACGAAGGCCATGTCATCGCTGTCAGGCGAGACGTCACGGACGCGGACCCTACCGACGCGAGTTCGGGGGCGCCCATGTGGCGAAGTTGGACGCGCAGCTTCCGCGCAGTTTTGACCGCCATTGACGAGAGGCGAGCGCATACGAAAGATGAAGGCACATTGTCGTGACGGGAGAGAAACGTGACTCAACCTCAGACGCCAACCGCCTCTCCAGCGTCGGACCCGAAGAGCAAGCTGTTGACGGCGAGAGAGCGCGGTCTCGCGTTAGTACTCGCAGCGGCGGCTGGCCTCGCGAGCGTTTGGGCCTACGGTCACCCGCAACCCCTGCGGGCCGTCTCGCCCTCTGACAAATGCGTACCTTCGTCAATAACACCGTGCTCAATCGTCACTGACGCGGCGAACGACAAGCTTGTCATCGCATTGGCATTGATCGCGGGAGTCCTGGCGTTGGTTGGAGTTCTCGGTGTGCGCTTCAACTCGGTCAAGGCCGGAGACATCGAACTGACCTCGGTCGCGGAGACCACCAAGGACGAAGCAAAGAAGAAGACCGATGGCAAAGTGACTGGGGAGCAAGCTGCTGTCACCGAACTCGTAGACAAGCCACCCGTGTGGGACGGCTTACCTGACTGGGTGCAGGACGCCCTCTTGCGTTGGGCGAACGAAGGTGGAGCGCTCACTGCCCCATTGAGAACCGCCGTCATCGAAGGCGCTAAAGAGTCTGGTCGTGGAAACCGACCCTGGTTTGTGACGGTCCGTCTGGACGACAACAGCCTTCGCACGCTGACAATTAGCACCGGGCGAGGCTCGGTCACCATCAACTGACGCGTCCGACTCCGCCGGCGAACCTATGCCCAACTGCGCGTCCTCGCGGTTGGACACCGATCGCCTCAACGCGTTGCAGGGTAGGTCTGCGCACAATTGCGCTGCGGCCTGAGCTGTCTCCAGCTTCGATTGCGAGGCGAGCTGTCCGATTGATCGATCACGCTTTGCACGCCGGGGCGGCGTTCAACGTAAAGGCGCAAACGACCCCTGTTTCCTCAGCGGACCGATTCGTACCATGCCGATCGTCATGTAATTCGATCAGAGAAAGACTGGGGCATATGGGGCGAACTAAACGACTCAAGATTGGTGCAGGCATCGCTGTCGTTGCGGCGACAGGCGTCGGCTTCCTTGGAACCGGTCGGGCGAACGGGCTTCTCTTCAGCCCAACAACCACGACCACCTACACAGGCTCGGCACCGAACAAGTCCGGTCAGCCTGAATCGGATCAGCGGTCCGGCGGTGGCACGACAACGAGCGCCGCGGGATCGCCGACGGCGGCGGCGATGTCTCCGCTGCTTGGGCATCCCATCCAGACCGTCACGCGGGTTGCTGACATCAAGGCGAACTATCTCGACTTCGACGCGAGACGCCCAAACGGCAAGGGCTTCGTGGTCACCGTCTACCAAACCTTCAACGTGTCCGAGCTTCACAACCTGACCCGGACAGCCGTGTCCCATGGATCCGCATGGGTCGGCGCACGCGATGCTGATCTCACCTCGATTTACTACCGCTCGCCTGGAGGAGTTGGTCTCTGGGTCGGCTACTACGCCCCCGACGGACAGGTGAAGTCGGTCGCATCCCTCACCCGGCTGGCGGCCCGCATTGCCGCGCTGCCGGCTGTCACCTCGGCGGCCGCACGATGACGCGCCGCATGCGCGTCGCCGCGCTGATCGTGTGCGCCTCCCTCTTATCGCTGACGGCGTTACCAGCTCGCGCCGATCAAGGTGACTGGCAGCGAGCGTGGTGCGGTGACCGAGGTGAGATGTGCAACTGGCGAGGAAACGTCGGCGATGAATCCTACGAACTCGGTTCGGCCTATAGAGACGACCACTACAACAACGACTATTACAACGGCAACACCAACTACGTGATGAACGACAAGGTGCGGAACTACACCAACGTCTTCAGCACGCTGAAGGTCCGTTCGTACATGGACTACAACTACGTACGCGGGTCAACGTGCCTTAACCCCGGATACTCAGTCGGGCCCTACCCGATGACGTCACCGGATGGGCTGTCGAGTTTCAAGAGCTGTTGATCTCCTAAGCGGTATCAACCTCTCGGTAGTGGCCAGGCCGAATCGGGCCTGGCCACTACTCGTTCGGTCGGATGCTGTCTCTCGTTCATCGGAGCACACGAGAGACGAAAGGAGGTCAGCTGACGTTGATGATCCCGGCGATGTCTTCCAGACTAAGAAGGATTACGTCGACGTTCAGTCGGCCTAAACCGTCGGCGCGTACAAGCCGGTGGATGCCATCGAGAAGCTGGATCCGGCCTCGGCGCCGAACGCCATGGAGCGGAAATGCAAGATCGCTGCTCGAGATCCGAGATTCGTGCTCCGGAAATTCGGCTGGGTTCTCCAGATAATCGCGTGGCGAGACGCTGAACCACCTGTTGTCGTTACCACGCCACCACGGCAGCTCGTAGTGCCACCGCAGATCTGTGACTCGACTCGTGGTGGGCGGTCTGGCGACGGACCAGAGACGCGCTTGATCCCAGCTCGCGGGAAGCAGCCACGGGCGCAGCGTGGATGGGATCGCGGCGGCGAGCGGATGCGGACGTGCGCGCCGCAACAACGTTGATAGCGCCTCCTCGTCGAGGTCCATACCGCGGACGTTCCCAAAACGCGACACGTACGTCGACTCGCCTAATTCCAATTCGGACACGGCGGTGATCCTGCCATCGCCGAGAACCGCTGTTCGCCAGGTGTCCTGCTCCAGGACTTGACCGGCTGGCATGGCACCACCAGACTCCCGGGTGGCGCTGGTCCGCGCCGTCGTCGTTCTGGTTCGCCTACCCGAGCCAGTCAAGCGGCAGAAGGGGATTCGTGTCCTCGGGTCATTGTCCGGTCAGGGTGGCCCGACGCGCCGGTAGGGGCAGAAGTCGGGATACCCGGAGGTCGGATGACGAAACGAAAGAAGCTGAAGCGGCTTGTTCGGGAGCGAGCAGCCGAAACAGGAGAGTCGTACTCGTCCGCCCTCCGTCACGTCACAGAACGAATGTCGGAGGAACCCATGTCCAACTCAAACAATGCTGCCGTGTGCTCATTCTGCGGAACAAGCGCCGCTGACACGAGCACCCTTATTGCCGGTCGCGACGGCGCGTACATCTGCAGCGATTGTGTCCAGCTCTCTTACGAGATCGTCGGAGCGAGCAACGCAGAGCCGTTGGCTTCGTTGCCTGATCACACGCAGTCGACGGACGAAAGGTTGGGCGCGCTCTTCGGCCTTGCGTCGGTCGCGACTCGGAACCTTGAGCAGCAGACGGAGCTCGCACGTCGGTTGCATCTCGATGGCGTCTCGTGGGACGCCATTGCAAAATCCCTTGGCATTTCCGCCGCGGACGCCGAAACCAAGTTCGGGTCCTAGACGGTCGAGGGGGGGGGGGGGGGGGGGGGGGGGGGGGGGGGGGGGGGGGGGGGGGGGGGGGGGGGAGGAGGG
>JBEHXL010000007.1:0-139809 GCA_048498715.1 Actinomycetota bacterium
TGGCGAGCCAACCCCGACAAGAACCTGACGGGTCAGTGCATGCCGCCGCCTTCGAGCGCCGGCGAAGCCGTCGCTCGCATGCGCCGGAGGACGCGGGTGGTGACCGGCACGGCGTTCGGATGCTCGCCGCCGTTGGCGGCGACAGCCGCACGCCATGCCTCGGTGCGTGCGGCCAGCGTGGCCGGGTCCGCCAACTGCGTGCAGTCGAGCGAGTCGGTGTTGAGGTCGACGACGATCTCATCGCCGTCCTCGATCAACGCGATCGGACCGCCAAGGTAAGCCTCGGGACCGACGTGGCCGATGACGAGGCCGACGGAGCCACCACTGAAGCGGGCGTCGGTCATCAACGCGATCGTGATGTTCTTCTGCCGGCACAGCGTCGTGATGCGCGACGTCGGGTCGAGCATCTCGGGCATGCCCGGCGCGCCGCGTGGCCCCTCGTACCGGATGACGACCATGTCGAGGTCCTGGAACGAGTCGGGATCCTCGGCCAGCGCCGCGATCAGACCGGCCTCACGTTCGAAGACGCGCGCCCGGCCGACGAAGCGACCGTCGACGATGCCTGTCTCGACGCCTGCGACCTTGAGGATCGCGCCCCCGTCGGGCGCGATGTTGCCGCTGAGAAACCGCAGACCACCCGTCGGCTTGAACGGCTTCGACAGCGGGAGCACGACGTTGCCGTCCGGCGCCGGCGGATCCAGACGGGCGATCTGCTCGGCGAGGGTCTCGCCGGTGCAGGTCATCGTGGTGCCGTCGAGCCAGCCACCCTCGAGCAGTTCGCGCACGACGACGGGCACGCCGCCCACACCGTCGAGGTCGACCATCGAGAACAGACCGAACGGGCGCATGTTCACCAGCACCGGCAGTCGGTGCGACAAGTCGTTGAACTCGGCCTGGGACATCACGTCGCTCCAGAAGTCGATGTCGGCGGCCCGCGCGATCTCCACCGCATGCAGCGCGACGTTGGTCGAGCCACCCATCGACATCACGACGGTCACCGCGTTGCGTAGCGAAGCCGGCGTCACGATGTCGCGGGGCCGCACGCCCTTGGCCGCCATCGCCACGAGGCACTCGACGAGTTCGGCCGGGAACTGCTTCACGCGACGCGGGTCGTCCGACGCCGGCGAGATCATGTGCAGCGGCTCGAGACCGATCATGCCGATGAAGGTCTGCATCGTGTTGTACGTGAACATGCCGGCGCAGCTGCCCTGCCCCGGGCACGCGTTCATCGCGACACGTGTGCGCAGTTCGTCGTCGTCGTCCCCGGCGACCTGAAAGCCGGAAATGATGTCGAGCGCGTCGCCCGTCGCCGGGTCCTTGCCGGGGTGCACCGAGCCATCGCTGAGGATGACGGACGGCGCGTTGTGCTCGAGCAATGCGGCAACGGTTCCAACCGGCGGCTTGTCGCACGCGACCACGCCGATGAAGCCCGACACGTCGTTGGCGCGCAAGTGCATGTCGGTCAGGTCGTTGACGAGCTCGCGGCCCATCAGCGAGTACCGCATGCGTTCCGTGCCGTTGAGCTGGCCGTCCGACACGCCCATCGTGAAGCCCGGCGCGATCAGCCGTACCGCCAGGTCGTCGGAAGCGATGCGCTCCGACATCGCCTCGAACACGGCCTGCACCTTTTCGCGCACACCCAGGTAACACTGGCTGTCGCCCAAGGTGCCCAACGCCGCCCATACCGGGTCGTAGATCTTCTCGGGCTCCTGGCCGAGAAACTTGGCCGTCCCGACGCGTTGCGCGTCACGCCCCGGATTGTCAGACACGAACTCGTCCGTCATGCGATCACTTTCCCACGCGAGCGCGCATTACTTTGCAGCCGATGGACGGGGCCGACGTCGTCGTCGCCAGCGGACTGCGCAAGTCGTGGGGCTCGACCCTCGCACTCGACAACGCGTCGTTCCGCGTCGGTGCAGGCATCACGGGACTCCTCGGGGCCAACGGATCGGGCAAGACCACGACGCTCGGCTTGCTGCTCGGTATGCATGCGCCCGACGAAGGCACGCTGACAGTCCTCGGCCGCAACCCCGCCGAACAGGGCGCCGAAGTCCGCTCGCTCGTGGGGTACGCGCCCGAGCACGATTCGCTTCCGGCCGACGTCGCCGCCTACGAGATCGTCGCTCACCTCGCCGAGATGCGCGGGCTCCCCCGCCGCGAGGCTGCGGGACGCGCCAGCGACGTGCTGTTCGAACTCGGCCTCGGCGAAGAACGCCTGCGACCGGTCGGCACGATGTCGACGGGTCAACGCCAGCGCGTGAAGTTGGCCCAAGCGATCGCCGCCGATCCCACCCTCGTCCTGCTCGACGAACCGACCAACGGCCTCGACCCGATGCAGCGCGAAGAAATGCTGCGCCTCATCCGACGGGTCGCGGACGACCTCGGGATCCACGTGCTGCTCAGCTCGCACCTGCTCGAGGAGGTCGAGCGGGTTGCCGACGCGGTGGTCATCCTCGACCACGGTCGCACGGTTGCGGCGGGCACCGTCGACGAACTGCAGACGGGCGAAGGTCCGACGCAGGTGCTCGTCGTTCTCAGCGCGGCAAGCAAGAAAGTGAACGCTGCGTTGAAGACCGCTCGCATCCCGTTCGAGGACTCGGGGAACGGCCGGCTGCTCGTGACGATCAAGACCGACACCGCCTACGACCGACTGCGCGACATCCTGGCTGCGGCCGACGTCTCGCTGCGCAGCATGCAACGCCGACGGGAAACTCTCGAGGACGTCTTTTTCGCGGCCGGCGAAGGAGTCAACGCCCGGTGAGCGACGCCCAGATCATCGACAGCGGCTACCGCCGCTACGAAGGAGCGCGCCTCGGCGAAAGCCACGCGACGTTCGCCATCTGGAAGCACACGCTGCGCCGCATCCTCGGATTTGGCCGACCGGCGCGCTGGAAGCTGCTCCCGATCCTGTGCGTGCTCATTGCGTACGTGCCGAACATCGTGTTCGTCGGCGTCATCGCGCTGATCCCCGACGACCGTCTGCGTGACACGGTATTGCCGGGCTACGCGTTCACCTACGGCTTCATCACCGCGGCCATCGGGTTGTTCGTTCTCTTCGTTGCGCCGGAAGCGCTGTGTCCGGACCGACGCAGCGGGATTCTCAGTCTCTATCTGGCCACGCCTCTCACGCGTACGCGCTACGTCGCCGCCAAAGCGATGGCCGTGTTCTCGGCACTCCTGCTCGTGACGATGGGCCCGGCGCTGGTCTACCTGATCGGCCTGTCCGCGCAGAACGCGGGTCCCGACGGCTTCGGAGACTTCGTGCTGACGCTCGGCCGGATCGTGCTCGCGGGCGTGGTCCTCGGCGCGTACTTCACCGGCGTGTCGATCGGCATCAGCAGCTTCACCGACCGCAAAGCGTTTGCGTCCGCCGGGATCTTCTTCTTCGCGCAAGGCGTACAAATCATCATCGCGATCGCGGTAGAGGCACTGAAAGCGCCGATGTGGCTACGAGCGTTCGGCGCGAGCAGCGCCGCGTTTCAGTTCGTCGTGGCGATCTTCAACCAACCGGTGATCGAGAACGGATACGAGATCCCACTCGCCGCGCTCATCGTCGGCACTGCGTTCTGGACGGTGTTGGGGCTCGCCATCGCCTGGTACCGCTACACGCGATTGCGGGTGACACGGTGACGCCCGTCGTCGAGTTCCAAGGCGTCTCGAAATTCTTCGGTGGGGTCGTCGCGGTCAGTGACGTCACGTTCACCATCGAACCGGGCGTGACCGCGCTGCTCGGACCGAACGGCGCCGGGAAGTCGACGGTCATGCGCATGCTGTGCGGTCTCGCGTCGCCCTCACGCGGAACGATCCGTCTTCTGGGCGAAGACCCGCGCGGGCCGGTCGAAGTCTTCCGGCACCTCGGCCTCGTGCCGCAGCAAGAAGTCGTGCCCGAGGTGCTCTCCGGTTTCGAGTTCGTGGAGATGAGCGCCGAGTTGTCGAAGGTGCAGAACTCACCGAGTGCCGCGCGCCGCGCGCTCGGCCTTGTCGAGCTCGATCCCGATGACCCGCGACCCGTCAAGACGTATTCGAAGGGCATGCGCCAACGCGTCAAAGTCGCAGCCGCTTTGGTGCACGAGCCGCAGATCGTCGTGCTCGACGAACCCCTGGAAGGCCTCGACCCGCGCCAGCGCCGCAAGATGATCGACCTGTTCACCCGTCTCGGCGAGTCGGGCCACACCGTGATCGTGTCGAGCCACGTGCTCGACGAAGTCGAACGGCTCGGTTCACGCGTGCTCGTGATGGGCAAGGGACGCTTGCTGGCGACGGGTGACTTCCATGAAATCCGCGAGTTGATCGACGATCGTCCGCACAAGTTGCGCGTCGTCACCAACAAGCCCCGCGAACTCGCCGCCGGACTGATGAAGGACGCGGGCGTCGTGGGTGTGACGATCTCGGCCAGCAGCATCGTCGTCGACACGAACGACGTCGGAGCGTTCCGCACGTCGGTCGCCGCAGTCGCCAAGAAGACGAGCGCACGGCTGCTCGAAGTCGTGCCGCTCGACGACGATCTCGAAAGCGTTTTCCGTTACCTGGTGGGCGCGTCGTGATCGCCCGCGTCGCCAAGCTCATCGGACGGACGCAACTCACCAAGGGTCGACTCGCGTTCCTCCTCGGCATGGGCGGACTTGCGCTGCTGCTCGGGTTCGCCGTCTCGGCTTCGAGCGGTTCGTTGCAGTTCAAGGACACGCTCAAGGTCATCGCCGACCAGTACGGCATCCACGTGTTCGCTCCGGTCGTCGCGCTCGTCCTCGCCTCGGCCGCGCTGGGCGACCTGGTGGACGACCGCACGCTCGTCTACCTCTGGCTGCGTCCGGTGCCGCGCTGGCAGATCTCCCTCGGCGCCGCCCTGGCAACGATCGGCACCGCGGTTCCGATCGTCGTCGTGCCGATGACGCTCGCCGCCGCCCTCGGCTCGGGCAACGCCACGGCAGTCGCGGCGACGGCCGCCGCAACCGCGGTGGCCACGGTCGGCTACGCCGGCGTGTTCCTGGCGCTCGGCTTCAAGGTGCGCCGCGCGCTCGTGTGGGGCCTTGCGTACATCCTGATTTGGGAAGAGTTCCTTGCCCGTACCGTGGGCGTCGCGGCGAAGTTGTCGGTCGGCGTGTACTCCACATCCCTGCTCGATCACATCGCCGATCTCAAAGGCCCGAAGCACGGCGCCAGCCTCGTTGCGTCGTTCGTCGTCCCGCTACTCGTTGCCGCCGTGGCCATCGTGCTGACAGGTCGCTGGCTCAAGACGACCGAGGTCGCCTGAACGCGAAAAACGGACGACTCCACGTCGTTGTGGACCCGTCCGTTTCCGGTAATGCCATCGTCGGTCAGGGGGAAAACCGACGAGACCTTGAGAGGGCTCAGCCGGTGCGGCGCACCATGCCGACGACCTGCGAGAGGGCGATCACATCGCGGCGGACACCGGTGGCGACGGCGACTTCGGAGTCGCTGCACCAATCGAGATGACCGTCGACCACGCGACCGTCAACACACGCAACTTGTACGTGGCGACCGATCATTCGGCGGGCCGTAGAACGCTGCAGTTCGAGCATGCGGGGCTCTCCCTTTACGAGGCGGAGTTGATGTCCTTTTGATCGACTTCACCTCGGGTCGAGCGCATGCTCCCGCCGCACCATTTCGCGACGGGTGACCGGACTAGTCACAAAGTCCTTGTTCAGCCCGCTGATCGGCGGCCGACCGCCCTACGGCGGTGGAACGCGTTCGCAATCGACGGCGGCGTCCAACCGGCGTCCGCCGCATTGACCGTCGTTCCCGGCGGCACGATCTCGTCGAGTCGATCCATCACGTCATCGCCGAGTTCGACTGACGCACCCTCGAGCAGGCCGGTCAGCTGCTCCATCGTGCGAGGACCGATGATCGCCGCGCTCACCGCAGGATGGGCAACGACAAACGCCATCGCGAGATGGGTCAACGAGATCCCAGCGTCGTCTGCCACCTTGATGAGCTCCTCGACGAGGTCGAGCTTGCGCTGGTTCTCCGGCAGGCTCAGGTCGTAACGGCCCGGCACGCGCTGCGCACGATGCGACTCGGCGGTGGTGTCACCCTTGCGAAACTTCCCCGACAACCACCCACCCGCGAGCGGACTCCAAGGGATCACGCCCATGCCGTACTTGTCACACGTCGGCAACACGCTGGTCTCGATGCCGCGGGCGAACAACGAATACGGCGGCTGTTCACACGTGAAGCGTTCACGGTTGCGTCGCTCCGCGGTCCACTGCGCTTCGACGATCTCCTCGGCCGGGAACGTCGACGAACCGATGATGCGCACCTTGCCTTGGTGGATGAGGTCACTCAACGCGCCGAGCGTTTCGTCGATGTCGGTGCCCGGCACCGGTCGATGGATTTGGTACAGGTCGATGTAGTCCGTCTGCAGACGCCGCAGACTGTTCTCGACCTCCTTCATGATCCAACGGCGCGAGCCACCGCTCATGTTCGGGTCCTTGCCCATGGGCATGAAGAACTTCGTGGCCAGCACCACTTCGTCGCGCCGACCTTTGAGGGCCTTTCCGACGATCTCCTCGGATTCGCCGGCTGAATACACGTCGGCGGTATCGATGAAGTTGATCCCGCTGTCGAGCGCGTGATGGATGATCCGGATCGACTCGTCGTGGTCGGGGTTGCCCCACGCTCCGAACATCATCGCCCCGAGGCAGTACGGCGACACATGAATGCCGGTTCGACCAATAGTGCGGTGCTTCATCCCAGACTCCTCACTTCGTGTCCTGCGAGCGTATGTGCGCAACCATGTCGCCCGTGCACGACCTCGTGATTCGAAACGGAACGATCGTCGACGGGACGGGCGCGCCGGCGTTCGTCGGCGACCTCGCGATCGACGACGGCCGTATCACTGCGATCGGTGTCGTCGGCGACGCGCACCGTGAACTCGATGCGACCGGCCTGCTCGTCACGCCCGGCTTCGTCGACATCCACACGCACTTCGACGGACAAGCCACGTGGGACCGACACCTCACGCCATCCTGCTGGCACGGCGTCACCACCGCGATCCTCGGCAACTGCGGTGTGGGCTTCGCGCCCGTCCGACCCGAGCGGCACCAGGAGCTCATCGACCTGATGGAGGGTGTCGAGGACATCCCCGGGACTGCCTTGTCCGACGGGATCACGTGGGGTTGGGAGAGCTTCGGCGAATACCTCGACGTACTCGACGCGATGCCGCGCCTCATCGACATCGGCACGCACGTGCCGCATGCTGCGCTGCGCTCGTATGTGATGGGTGATCGCGCCCGCGATGACGCGACGGACGGCGACGTCGCCGCCATGGCGGCCCTGCTACGAGACGGGCTCGAAGCGGGCGCGCTCGGCTTCTCGTCGGGCCGCACCGTCGGTCATCGCGACGCGCACGGACAGACGGTGCCAGGCACGTTCGCCGCCGAAGACGAGCTCACCGCGCTCCTCACGACAATGGACGACGTCGGCGCCGGTGTGTTCCAGGTCGTGCCGGCCGGCGTGGGCGGTGAGATCACCGGCGATGCGGCCGACGCCATGGACGCCGAACTCGACTGGCTGTTGCGACGCGGTGAAGCCACGACGCGACCGATCACGTTCCTCGTCATGGAACGACCCGAAGTCGACCATTGGCGACCGTGGTTCGACGCAGTTCGCAAGGCCAACGCACGGGGCGCCCAGCTTCGTCCGCAGGTAGGCAACCGGTGCTTTGGCGTGCTGATGGGCCATCAGTCCAAGCTCAACCCGTTCCAATACCGCGCCGGCTACCGAGAGATCGCTCATCTGCCCTTGGCCGAACGCGTCCAGAGAATGCGCGACCCGGAGGTGAAGGCGCGGATCCTCGGCGACACTCCGGACTACACGGGACCGTTTCTGATGGACCAGATCGGTCGCCGGGCCATGGGCAACCTCTTCCCCCTCGGCGACGATCTCGATTATGAACCGCGCCCCGAACACAGCATTCGCGCCATCGCCGAGCGCGAGGGACGCGACCCGTGGGAGGTCGCCTACGACGTCATGCTGCAGGACGACGGCCGCGAGTTCCTCCTGTGGCCGTTGCTCAACTTCGGCGGCGGTTCCTACGACGGTCTGCATGCATTGATGCACGATCCGTCGACTGTGCAGGGCCTCGGCGACGGCGGCGCTCACGTCAGCCTCGTGTGCGACGCGTCGATGACCACCTACATGCTGAGCCACTGGACACGCGATCGCACCCGCGGCGAGCAGCTGTCCATCGAGCACGCAATTCGCCGACTGACCGGCGACCCAGCGCAGCTCTACGGACTGACGGATCGCGGCGTCATCGCCGTCGGCAAGAAAGCCGACATCAACGTGATCGATCACGCCCGCGTGCGTTTACGTCGGCCGGAACAGGTGCACGATCTGCCCGGCGGCGCTGGTCGCTTGATTCAACGCGCCGAGGGGTACGTGGCAACTTTTGTGAGCGGCGTGCAAACGATCGCGAACGACGAACTCACCGACGCACTGCCCGGGCGCCTCGTACGCGGCGCCCGCTGAAAGTCAAGACTTGAACTTCGCCGATCGCGGCGTACACCGGACATATGAGCTTTGCGTGGAGCTTCGAAGAGCCACCGCGAGATGTTCTCGACGTTGGGGCCACGATCGACGAGGACCTGCTCGCACTACAAACCGACCGGCACCTGTTCGACGACCTGACGGACATGGAACGGGAGGTGATCGTCAAGCGCTTCGGCCTCGACGGTAGGAGTCCGCATCGTTTGCTCGACCTCGAAACGGAGATGCACATCCGCCGGAACGAGTTGCGCGAGATGGAAGTGAGCGCGCTTAGAAAGCTCCGCAGTCACCTCACCTAAAAGGTGACACCGAGGCAAGCCTCGGACACGACGAACCAGTCCGCCATGGGACCGACCTTGTGCGGCACGGACAAACCGACCAGCGCGGTACTCACGCGTTCGATGTAGCCCCACTCCCATACGTCCTGCGGATCGCAGCCCGTCTTGGCCGCAACTCGCGTGCAGCGTGCGATCGTCGCGCGCCGCGGATCGCCACCCCGCAGCAGCTCGCCGCTCCACTCGCGCATCGGCACCGCCGTATCTGCGGCAGGCTCGGCGAAGAACGGGTCGGGATCGATGAAGCGGTAACCGCCGCCTGTCGCCTGGAGCGCGTTCCACGCGTGTGCGTCGCCGTGCACGACGATCGACGTCGACGGGTCGAACGCAGCACCTCGTCGTTCGACGAAGATGAGTGCTTCGTCGATGACCGAGCGAGGGCACGGCTCGTCGTATTCGCGCCACTTGCGGTCGAGGAAGTCGACGAACCACTCGCACTTGGACGCCGCAGTCCACATTGACGACGTGGGCGCCACGTCGACTTGCCAGGCTTCGACCAGTAGGTCGCACAAGTCGTCGATCCACTCGTCGCACGATCGACCGTCGTCGGCCATCTTCGGCCCAAGGCGTTCGAGCAGCATCGCTTGTCGCTCGTCATCGTGACGCAGGATCTCCACGTACGCTCCGCCCTTCGCAGCAACGAGCAAGTCACGCTCTGCTGCGTAGTCGCCGTCGGCCTCACCGAGTTCGGGGAGCACTTTGAGGACACACGCGCGCCCGTCACCGTCGAGGGCTTCGAAAACGTGCGCGACGGTGCCGCCGGTCATCTTCTCGCCGAGGGTCAGGTTCCATTCACGCGCGACATCCGCGGCAACCTCATCGATCACGCCCGTATTGTGCGCTCATGACGGCCCTGCCCCACTGGGATTTATCCGATCTCTACCCGAGCCTGGACTCCCGCGAGTACGCGGCGGCGCGTGAGGCGTACGGCGCCGGTGTCGCTCGCCTCGAAGCGCTGTACGACGAGCACAACGTGCGCGGCGGGGATGCGCTCGACGTGAACGACACCACGGTGACCGCGTTCGAGGAAGCGCTCACCAACACCAACGACATCCTCAACGAACTGCGGCGCGTGAACGCGTACATCTCGTCTTTCGTCACGACCGACGCGCGTGATGATGCTGCGCAGGCTGAGCAGTCAGGCCTCGAGAAGGACACGGCGCGCCTTGGCAAGCTGCGGACGCGCCTCGACGCGTACGTCGCCCGCTTCGACACCGCTCAACTCGTCGACGCATCCACAATCGCTGCGGATCACGCCTTTCCGCTGGAGCGCGCCGCCTTTCGCGCGGCCCACCAGATGTCGGAGACGGAGGAAGCGCTGGCGAGCGACATGACGCTGACGGGCGCCTCGGCATGGGCGCGGTTGTACAACGACATCAGTGCTCGCATCACCGTTCCCGTCGACCTGCCCGGCATCGGCGTCAAGGAGCTGCCGATCACGCACGCTCGCGCATTGGCGAAAGACGCCGATCGGACGACGCGTAAGAACGCCTTCGAGGCCGAACTCGCGGGCTGGGAGACGTGGTCGGTGCCGATCGCAGCCGCGCTGAATTCGATCAAGGGCGAGGCGGCGACGCTCAACGCCCGCCGTGGCTACGCGAGCGCCCTCGAGCCGGCGCTGGCATACAACAACGTCGAAGCCGAAACCCTCGACGCGATGCAGCGCGCCGTCGTGGCGTCGTTCCCGGACTTCCGTCGCTACATGAAGGCCAAGGCGCAGCGGCTGGGCATCGGTGACCAACTCGCCTTCTACGACCTCTTCGCGCCCGTCGCCACCGGCGCGGATGCCTCCATCGACTGGGACGGCGCAACGGAATCCGTCACGTCCGCGTTCGGCGGTTATTCCGATCAACTCGCCGGCTTGGCCCGTCGCGCCCTCGACGAGAAGTGGATCGACGCGGAGATTCGCGAAGGCAAGCGCGGCGGCGCGTTCTGCATGAGCGTCGACGGGAACCGCAGCCTCGTGCTCTTGAACTTCGACGGCAGCTTCGACAGCGTGCAGACACTCGCCCACGAGCTCGGTCACGCCTATCACAACACCCAACTCGCCGAGCGCACGCCGTACCAGCGCCAGACCCCGATGGCACTGGCGGAGACGGCGAGCATCTTCTGCGAAACCGTCATGGTCGAACACGGCCTGTCGACCGCCGACGACGCGGCCCGCCTCAACATCCTCGAGGTCGACCTCCAGGGCAGCTGCCAAGTCGTCGTCGACATCCACAGCCGGTTCCTGTTCGAGAAGGCGATGTCCGAACGGCGCATCGAGCGTTCGCTGTCCGTCGCCGAACTCTGCGACCTCATGGCCGACGCCCAGGCCCAGACGTACGGCGAGGCGCTCTCCGTCGACCACCCCTACATGTGGGCGGCGAAGCCTCACTACTACTCGACCGCGTTCTACAACTGGCCCTACACGTTCGGCCTGCTGTTCGGTATCGGCCTCTACGCGCAGTACAAGGTCGATCCCGAGAAGTTCCGCGCCGGCTACGACGACCTGTTGTCGGCCACCGGTCTCGGCAGCGCAGCGGCCCTGGCGGCACGCTTCGACATCGACGTCACCGACGAAGCCTTCTGGACCGCTTCGCTCGATGTCGTCCGTGCCCGCATCGACGACTTCGTCGCCCTGGCGTCACAGAAGTCCTGACTTTTGACGTGTTTGTTACCCCCGGGGGTAACGAACACGTAAAAAGTCGAGAAGGCGCTAGCTGCCGAACGCGCGGAGGCGTTCGATGGCGCGGGCCTGCAGGCGCATGCGCAACCGAGGGCGGCCGCGGCCTTCGGCGATCGAGGGCGACAGGCGTCCCTCGCCGAAGCGTGACGGATTGCCCTCGCACTGATGCGATTCGGGCAGCGGCTCACCGCGATGCTCGACGAGGAAGTCTTCGAGCGGCACCTGCGTGAGCGAGCCGTGACGACGGAGCCGGCGCATGACGACCGAGATCGTGAACGTGGTGGCGACGAGACGCAGCCCGCTGATGCGCGGCGGCAACCCGGGCCCGGCCCAGACTGCGTTCGACTGGATCGTTGCGATCGGGTCGCGGTGCACGTGCAGCACGTCGTACTCGAAGGGCATGTACCGCAGCAGGGCGATGCCGGCGGGCCCCTTCGAACTGTCGATGACGACCGACGCCCCCGTCGCCCCGGCAATCGCCGCGTAGAGGTGACCGATCAACGCGGCGAGCTCTTTGCCCTGCCGACTCCCCCGCCGGATCGCCGGAATGTGCCGCGTGCGACCTGCGCGCGCATGCAAGGCCGACACGCGACCGACGTACTCCTCGACCGACATGCCCGCTTCCTTCTCGAGCCGCAGCAGGATCTGCGACCAGACCGGGCAATCCGGCAGGAGTTCGCCGCAGGCGCAGTCTCGATGGAAGAACGGCGGCAGGAACAGGTTGTGGACTTCGCCCGCGGCGAACACACCATCGGCACCCCCGATGAAGCGTTCGTAGATCGTCGACCCGGACCGATTCAGCCCGAGGATGTAGCGAATGTGCGGCTGAGAGATGGCTAGCCCTTGGCGCGCGCCACGAGCGCAGCGGTGACGGCCTTGCCGTCGGCCTTGCCGCCCGTCGCCTTCATGACCTGACCGACGAAGAAGCCGGTGACCTTCTGGTCGCCATCGAGGTAGCGCTGCCACTCGTTGGGGCTGTTGGCGATGATGTCGTCGACGACGGAATCCAGCGCGCTCGTGTCCATCGCTTCGAAGCCGTGGTCGGCCGCGATCTTCTCGGGATCACCGCCGCTCTCGAGCATCACGCCGAGCACGGTCTTGGACTGGGTCGCAGTGAGCGCGCCGCCCGCCTCCATGCCGATGAGCTTGGTGAACGCGGCGACGTCGAGCGCACGCCCGGCCTCGGCGTTGCCCGCGATCTCGTTGGTGACGCGGTTCAGCGTGATGCGCGGGTCCGCACCCGCCTTGATCGCGTTCACCACGAGTTCGTCGAGGTCGAGGTCGACGACGGTGCCGACGGGGGTCGACGATGCCTCGGTCCCGGTGGCCTCGGCGACGATCGAGCGACGCTGCGCCGGCAGCACGGCGAGGTTCGATCGGACGCTCGAAATCCACTCGTCGCTGGGCGAGAGCGGCACGAGGTCGGGCTCGAGGAAGTAGCGGTAGTCGTCCGCGTCTTCCTTCACACGACCGGTGATCGTGCGGCCCTCCTGCTCGTTCCAGTGCCGGGTCTGCTGGATGATCTTCTCGCCCGCCTCGATTGCGTCGATCTGACGACGAGCCTCGTATTCGATGGCGCGACCGAGGCTGCGAATCGAGTTGACGTTCTTGATTTCACAGCGCGTGCCGAACGGCTCGTTCGGACCGCGACGCACGGACACGTTCGCGTCGACGCGCATCGAACCTTCCTCCATGCGGCCGTCCGACGCTCCCGTCGCAACGACGATGCCGCGCAGCTCGGTCACATACGCCCGGGCCTGGTCCACGGTGCGGATGTCGGGCTCGCTCACGATCTCGAGCAGCGGCACGCCGGCGCGGTTGTAGTCGACGAGCGAGTGCGTGGCGCCGTGGATACGGCCGTCTCCACCGACGTGGGTGGACTTGCCGGTGTCCTCTTCGATGTGGGCGCGTGTGACCCCGACCCGAAAGCCGTCGGGCAGGTCGAGATAGCCGTTGACGTTGATCGGCTCGTCGTACTGACTCACCTGATAGTCCTTCGGCATGTCCGGATAGAAGTAGTTCTTCCGGTGGAAGGTCGACGGCGTGATCTCGCAGTTCAGCGCGGCGCCAATGCGCATCGCGAGCTCGACGGCGTTCTTGTTCAGCACCGGCAGCGAGCCGGGCAGTCCGAGGCAGGTCGGGCACACGTTGGTGTTTGGCTCGTCGCCGAACACGTTGGGGCAACCACAGAACAACTTTGTGGCCGTTTTGAGCTCGCAGTGGACCTCGAGACCGATGACCAGTTCCCAGCCTTCAGGAATGTCTGCCATTAGGAGGCCTTCCCTTCCAGAGCCGCAGCAGTCGTGAACAGCGCCGGTTCTCCGAGCGCGGGAGCGAGCACCTGCACGCCGATCGGCAGTCCGTCGTCGCCGGTTCCGAACGGCACGCTGATCGCCGGGTCGCCACAGAGGTTCGATGGGATGGTGCACACGTCGGACAAGTACATCGCGAGTGGGTTGTCCGTCTTGGCGCCGAAGCCGAACGCCGTGGTCGGCGCCGTCGGCGACAGCAGCACGTCGAAGTTCTCGTAGGCGCGCGCGAAGTCTCGTGCGATGAGCGACCGCACCTTCAGCGCCTTGCCGTAATAAGCGTCGTAGTAACCGGCCGAGAGCGCGTAGGTGCCGAGCATGATGCGGCGCTTCACCTCGGGACCGAAACCGGCCTCACGCGTCGCCGCGTACATCGTGTTGATGCTGTCAGCGTCCGCGCGCATTCCGTAACGAACACCGTCGTACCGAGCGAGGTTGGACGACGCCTCCGCCGGAGCGATGAGGTAGTACGCGCTCAGCCCGTACACGCACGCGGGCACCGAGACTTCCTCGACTTTGGCCCCGGCCTTGCTGAGTGTCTCCGCGGCCTCGTTCACCCGACGCTTCACGTCGTCGTCGATGCCTTCACCCATCAGCTCGGTGATGAGGCCGACGCGCATGCCGGACACATCGCCCTCCAGTTCGCGCTCGATTTTGGGCAGCGCCTCGGGCCAGGACGTCGAGTCCTTCGGGTCGTGACCTGCGATCACGTTGTGCGTCGCCGCTGCGTCGGCGACCGTGGCCGAGAACGGACCGATCTGGTCGAGCGACGATGCGAAGGCGATGAGGCCATAGCGAGACACCGCGCCGTACGTCGGCTTGAGACCGACGACGCCGCAGAGCGCGGCGGGCTGACGAATCGAGCCACCGGTATCCGAACCAAGCGAGATCGGAGCAAAGCCGGCGGCGACCGCCACCGCGGACCCGCCACTCGAACCACCCGGAACCTTCGAGGTGTCGTGCGGGTTCTTGGTCGGACCAAACGCGCTGTTCTCCGTCGACGAGCCCATGGCGAATTCGTCGAGGTTTGTCTTGGCGATCGGAATGGCCCCCGCGGCGCGCAAGCGGATGACCGCCTCGGCGTCATAGGGAGGCTGCCAGCCTTCGAGGATCTTCGAGCTGCACGTCGTGGCGACGCCGCGGGTGCACATGTTGTCCTTCAGGGCGACGGGCACGCCGGCGAGCGGACCGACGTTCTCGCCCGCGGCGATCCGCGCATCGATGGCGGCGGCCTCCTCGAGCGCAGAGTCGCGCATGACGAGGTTGCAGGCGTGCAGTTCGGCTTCACGCGCCTCGATCGCGGCGAGGTGTTCCTCGACGACCGAAACCGCGCTGCGTTCGCCGGCCTGCACAGCCCGGGCGATGTCGACCGCGGTCACGGCGCTTCTCCAAGAATCTGCGGCACGCGGAAGCGGCCGTCTTCGGCGGCGGGCGCCTGGCTGAGAACTTCGTCACGATCGAGCGACGGGACGACGACGTCGTCCCGAAGCACGTTGGTCAGCCCAAGTGGGTGCGCCATGGCCTCGACGCCGGAGACGTCGAGCGCCTCGACTTCATTGGCGTGCTCGAGAATGTCGGCGAGCTGCTCGGTGAACACGTCGAGCTCGGCCTCGGTTACTTCGAGACGGGCGAGGTGGGCCACGTGGGCCACCTCGTCGCGGGTCAATCGCTCAGGCATAGGGCCCCCAATCGTAGGACAGCGAGGTTTCGCGCCACGAAAGTGATCGTTTTTCGCTGTCGCGGGGTCGAACCGGTGCCTTTGGCGGCGCCAAACGGTGCGGGTTTAGCGGCGGTAGTGGTCCCGCTCGGTGGGTTCTTCCCACCAGTCCTCGGGAGCCGGTGTCCAGTTCTCGGCGGGGTGGATGCAGTTCACCGGGCACGGATCGAGGCACTTGTCACAGCCCGAGCACAGCTCAGGGATGATGACGACGTCGATGCCGTGGTTGAAGATCGCCCCGAATTGCGGCGGGCAGTGCCGTAGGCACGCGTCGCAGTTGATGCAGATCGACATGTCGATATAGAGCGGCGGAGACTTCCACTTCGGGTTCCGCTCCCGGAATTCGATCCGCTCGGCACGATTCGCAGCAGGCATGGCCCCTCGAACTTACGCCGCTCGACGGACGAGCGCGCTCGTCACGACACCGATGACCGCTGCGCCCGCGAGCGCGCCCAGCCAGAGCGTGAAGGGAGCCGACGACGGCGGTGGTCCCCCGTCGGACGGCAGGGACGGCACGCCGGCCTTCACCGGGTCGCCCTGTCGCAGATCGGTGATGTGCCAGGCGTCGTCCTGCCGCTCCAGCTTGATGACGCCGAGGACTTCCTTGGTCTTGTCCCCCGGACGGCGCGCGTGCACCCGGAACGCGACCTCGGCCTCCTGCCCGTCATCGGAACGCTTGGCCTTACCGACCTCGATGTCCTCGAAGCCGGCTTTGCGCTTGATCTGTTCCGGGTGGCCCCACAACACGTGGATCGCCAACTCCGGCGCGCCGACCTTGTCCGCCCGCTTGGTTGCGTCCGCTTCGACGCCCTTGCGGGTCGTGTCACCGATCGCGGTCAACCAGTTCTCGGCGACGCCCTCGGGCCGGCTGTGCCCGCGGTTCAACAACCACAACACGCCGAACATCGCGACGATCAGCGCGACACAGCACACGAGCCCCTGTGCGAACTTACGATTGGTCACGGCGCGATCACCTCGGCCGGACTCAGCGCGGCCACCTCTTCGAGCTCCATCCCCTTGGTCTCAGGCATGTACCGCCACACCAGGAACGCGGCGGGGATCTGCAGGATCATCAAAAACGTGACGGTGTCGCCGATGTTGCCGATGGCGCCTGTCGCGTGGTCGCCGAGAATGCCGACGAGCGCGGGACCGAACACGTAGCCCGCGATCTCGAACCAGTTTCTGATCCACGCAGCGGCTTGGCCGCGGATCTCGGTCGGGAAGAGCTCGGTGGCAAAGCTCGACATCACGGGGCCCATGCCGAGCCCGAAGAACACGGCGAGACCGAGCGCGAAGAACGACAGCGTCTTGTCCGTCGTCTGGAACAACGCGAGCGAGAACACGATGCCGCCGAGGAAATACACGATCGCCGTCGGTCGGCGACCGAAGCGCTCCATCATCCGGCCGCACACGTAGTAGCCCGCGCAGCCGAGGCCGTACGCGAACGTGATGTAGATCGACACCTCCGTCGACGTGAACCCGCGTTCACGTTCGGCGAAGTACGCCCACCACGCAGTCGACCCGAACACCGGAATCGATCGCATCATGTGCACGAGTCCGACGAGCACGAGGTTGCGGCGGTACTTCGGCTTCCACGGCTCGAGGAACGGCGCCTCCTGCTCGACGTCCTTGCCCGCTTCCCGCGCCGCCTTCAACTCCAGGAACCGCTGCGTCTCACGCAGTCGACGGCGGTAGGGAATCAGGAGCAGGAGCGGCACGAGCCCCACGAGATAGAACGACCGCCACCCGAGCCCGGTGTCCTGCAGGCCGAGGCCGAGCAGCAGCCCGACGATGATCGTGCCCAGCGCGCTGAAGGTCAGCAGCGTGCCGAGCGCACGCCCTCGTCGACCGGCGGGAAACTCCTCGACGATCATCGTGACGCCTACCGCGTATTCGGCGCCGAGGAAGACTCGCGAGCCGAACTGGAAGAACGCGAAGGACCAGATGTCCCACGAAAACGCGGTCAGCGCCGTGAACGCGGTGTAGCCGACGACCGACCACAACAGCAGCGGCCGGCGGCCAAGTCGGTCGGACAACCGGGTCACGAAGAACGCAACGAACAGGCCCAGTTCGATCGGGATGCGAGTGACGCCGAGCACCGCTTCGCTCACGCGGAAGGTCGCTTGAATGTTCGGCAACAGCAGCGAAAGGATCGACGAGTCGTACCCCTCGAAAAACGCGGCCGAAATCAGCAACGCCAACAGCAGCCGCAGGTACTTCGGATCGACGTGGTAGTCGCGACCCTCTTCGCCCGTCACATGCGCCACGAAGACAGAAGGTAGCTACCGAGGACTAGGTTGCGGCTGCACTGTCCCCCCAATAAGGAGCCAACGTTGGCTAAGTACCCGTTCCTGTCGGATGAATGGATGGACGCCGCTCGCGCCATTCGCGAGGAGTACAAGGGCAAGGGCGCCCCGTCGGCGCACGTCGTCAAGATGAACCAGATCATCACCGACGTCCCCTTCGGCGAAGGCACCCTCGAGACCCACATGGACACCAGCTCCGGCGAGATGGAGATGGACACCGGTCACCTCGAGAATCCCGACGTCACCGTCACCCTCGACTGGGCCACCGCCAAGGCGATCTTCGTCGAGGGCAATCCGCAGGCCGGTATGCAGGCCTTCATGTCCGGCAAGATCAAGGTCGCCGGCGACATGACCAAGATGATGGCGATGGGCAACGCCGCGCCCGACCCCGTCGCCCAGGAGATGGCAGCGAAGATCGCGGAAATCACCGAGTAGTCCGCAGTTCTTCGAAAAGGCCCGGGCCCGAAAGGGTCCGGGCCTTTTCGCGTTCTGTGTTCGTGCGAAAGCGGTCGTCGCGGTGCGACGTTCTTTTCCACACGTGCGCAGGCAGGACCAGGTCGGCTCAGAAGCTTTCGTTGAATTCGGGGTGGGGTTCGGGTTTTCGGTGTTCGTTCTTGACGCCCGTCGCCAGGAACACGCCGGCCGCACAGATCGCACCGCCGACGAAATACGCGGCCCGGAAACTGCTCAGCGCAGCGGCGCCGGTGGCGCCGTGCGCGAGCGATGTCTGCACCGACGTCATGATCTGGATGCCGCTGACCACGCCGACGTTTTGAGTGAGCTGTTGCGCAGCCGAGGCGACGCCGAGGTCCGCGTCATCGACGGCGTTCGCAACGCCGGCCGAGATCGACGGCTGCGAGATGCCCAAGCCGACGCCGGACAACGACAGCGCCAGGATGATCATCAGGTCGGGCGCGGTCGGCCGCAACGACGCGAACACCAGCATCGACACCACGACGAAACACGTGCCCGCGACGGCCGATGTGCGCTGCCCAATCTTCACGGCCAGGTAGCCCGACACCGGCGACAGCAAGGAGAACGTCAACGGCCGAGCGATGACGAGTAGGCCGATCTTCTTGTCGTTGTAGTGGTACACGGTCTGCAACAGCGACGGCGTGACGATGAAGCCACCCATGTACGCCGCGTTGGCGAGCGCGCTCGCCGATACGGGCAACGCGAACGAAGGCTTCTTCAGATAGTCGAGCGAGATCAGCGGCGTCGACGTGCGCCGTTCGACGGCCACGAACCAGTACAGCAGGACCGGGCACAGGACGAACGAAGCGATCACGACGGGGTGTCCCCAGCCCATCTCCGGGCCGCGGTTGATGGCGAACAGCAACGCCGTGACACCGAGCGAGAGGGTGATCGCGCCGGCGATGTCGAACTTCTGCGGCGGCAACTTTTCCGTCTGGGGCAACACGATCGAGCCGACGACGAAAGCAATCAGGATCAGCGGCGCCTGCGCGGCATAGATCCAGCGCCAGCCGACCGAGTCGAGCAGGAACCCACCGAGGACCACCCCGATCACAGGTCCTCCGGCGCCGACCAGCGACCACCAGCCCATGGCTTTCACGCGGTCCTCGCGGTCGAAGGTACGCATCACCATCGCCATTGACGCCGCGCCCGTCGCCGCGCCCTCGAGCGAGCCGATGGTGCGAATGACAATCAACGGGATCGCACCCCATGCGAGTGACGACATCACCGCCGCCGTCAGCGACAGCAGCAACCCGAGTTGGTACACGCGTTTGGCGCCGTACTGGTCCGCTGCCTTGCCGAGCGTCGGCGCCGCGACGCCGAAGGCGAGCATCGGGCCGGTAATTACCCACGTCATCGTGTTGCGGGTCGTGTGGAAGTCGTGCGCGATGTCGGGCAGCGCGACAGCGAGGATCGTGAAGGTCACGTTGACGGAGAAAAGACCGCCCATGACCGTCCACAGCACGAGCCACCGGTAGCGAGGGTTCGCTTGGAGTCGCTCCGCCCTCGTCATCGTCACCATGCGAACCTACCCAACACCTGCGAGCGGACCACATTCCGACGGACGCGACAGAGCCCGAGAGGGTGACGGCACCGAAAGTGGCTGGGGAACACTTTCTCGACTCGTCACCCTCTCGGGCCCTGTCGAGAAGTCCAACGAAGAAGCCGCGCGATTTCTCGCGCGGCTTCTCCAACTTTTTTCGAAAAAAGTGTCGGTTATGCGAGCGACTTGAGTTCCTGCGCCAGGCCCTCGACCGTCCAACGGTCATTTGCGTCAAATGACTCAGCCATCGACCAGCCCGTCATGTGCGTGACCTTCGAGCCCTGCACGAAGAACACCTTGCCGGTGAGCGGACAGTCTGCGGTGGCGAGGTACGCCACGAGCGGGCTGATGTTCGCCGGGTCCCACATGTCGAACTTGGCCGCATCTTCGGGCGCCTTGACCATGTCGCCGAGGCCAGGAGTCGCCTCCGTGAGACGGGTACGGGCGGCCGGCGCGATGGCGTTGGAGCGCACGCCGTAGCGGGCGAGCTCCTGGGCGATGATGTTCGAGAACGACGCAATGCCGGCTTTCGCGGCGCCGTAGTTGGTTTGGCCCGGGTTGCCGAGCAGGCCCGACGTCGAGGACGTGTTGATGATCGAGGCGTTGACCGTCTTGCCCGCCTTGGTCTGTTCGCGCCAATACGTGGCCGCCCAGCGAGTCGGTACGAAGTGGCCCTTGAGGTGGACGTGGATGACGCTGTCCCACTCTTCCTCGGTCATGTTCACGAGGACGCGGTCGCGAAGGATGCCGGCGTTGTTGACGAGGACGTGCAGGTCGCCGAACGCCTCGATGGCAGTGTTGATGAGGCGCTGGCCGCCTTCCCAGTCCGCGATGTTGTCGGCGTTCGCGACGGCTTCGCCGCCCATGTCCTTGATCTCGTCGGCGACCTTCTGCGCAACGCCGCGATCGTCGCCCGACCCATCCATCGCACCGCCGAGGTCGTTCACGACGACCTTGGCGCCCTCGCTGGCGAACAGCAGCGCGTGCTCACGGCCAATGCCGTTGCCTGCGCCGGTGATGATTGCAACGCGCCCGTCAAGTGCGCCCATGTGAAGCCTCCCAAGTCAGAACGAAGAGGGAGCCACCCTACTTACTGGGTGTAGAGGTTGACGCTCGACGCTCGGGCGACGCGCGCGTTTTGCTGCGGGTTGCTGAAGAACACCGTGCGGTTCTTGCCCTGCGGGCCGAACACGGCGCCGACTTTCAACCCCGCGGCCTCGAGCATCGACTGGGCCTGGGCGACGGTCTTGCCGTAGATCTGCGGCACGGTGACCGTGGCGGGGCCGACGGCGACGGTGACGACGACGGTCGAGCCCTTCTCCGCAGTCTTGCCCGCACCCGGGTTCGTGCTGATCACGTTGCCCACTGCGATCGTGTCGGAATACCCGTCGACCCGCTTCACGACGAGGCCGGCCTTCTCGATGCCTGCCTTCGCATCGTTGAAAGGTTTGTTCGTCCAGTCCGAGATCGTGCGCGGCGGCGGCCCGTTCGAGATCGTGAGACTGATGACCGAACCCTTCGGCGCCGTCGCTGCGTCTGGACTCACCGCAACAACGATTCCCTTCGTGACTTCCTCGTTGTACTGCGGGTGGTAGTCCTCGTCGACGGTGAAGCCCGCCGCCTCGAGCGCGTCGATCGCGTCCTGGAGGGGCTTGTTCTTGACGTCGGGAATCTTCACCGGCGGCGGGCCTTTCGAGATCACCACGCGGATCGTGGAGTCCTCCCGCAGCTTCGATCCCTGATCGACGCTCTGACTCTTGATATCCCCCTGGGGGATCTTGTCGTCGTAGGCCTGGCTCGTCGACAAGGTGAAGTGGAGTGGTCGCACCTTCGCCTGCGCCTCGTCGAGGCGGAAGCCGATCAGCTTGGGCACGATGTGCGACGGCTTGAGCAGCGTCGGCACGAACAAGGCGCCGGCCACGAGCGCGGCCACCAGGACCAGCGCGCCGACGGCGTAGCGAATGCGCTTCGAACTCTTCCGCCCGACGACCTCCATCGCCACCGGGGCGGTCGCCGCGCCGCCACTGACCGGAACCGCCGCGGTAATGCCGAGCTCGGTGTGTTCCTGGGCCGACGGCGTCCGCGCGTCGAGGTTCAGCACCGGAGCGATCGGAAGCGGAGCCGGCGCGTCGAGTTGGCGCGCTGCGCCGTCGAGCATCACGGCGACGGCTGCCGCATCGGGACGATCGACCGGGTCGACGACGCCGGCCGCGTCGATGATCGGGGCCAACGGCCCGAGGCCGAACGGGGCGATGATCGGCTGATTGGCGCGCGCCATCAGCGTCGAGACGGTGGTGTCCGACACCGGCGGAGCTTCGCCGGTCACCGCTTCGAGCAGGACCAGCGCCAACGCGTAGACGTCGGCCTTGCCGTCGACGGGCTTGCCCTGGGCCGCTTCGGGCGCGGCGTACCGGGCCGTGCCGAGCAGCACGCCATCGGGCTCGGTCCAGGCCGCCTCGGCGAGCGCACGCGCGAGGCCGAAGTCAGCCACCACGGCGCGGCCCTCTTCGTCGAAGCAGATGTTCGCCGGCTTGATGTCGCGATGCACCAGACCACGCCGGTGCGCGTAATCGAGCGCCCGCGCCGCCTCGAGGCCGACCAACACGGTCTGAGCAACCGAGAGCCGTCGACCGGAATCGAGCATGTCGCGAAGGCTGCCGCCACCGAGGAACTCCATGACGAGGAACGGACCCTCGTCGTCCTCGCCCCAGTCGAAGACCCGCATCACGTTGGGATGGTTCAGCGCGGCGGCGGCCTGAGCCTCGGCCCGGAACCGCTTGAGGAACGCCTGGTCGAGCGCCAGGGCCGGCTGGAGCACCTTGACCGCCACGCGGCGGCGCAGCGTCGTGTCGTCCGCCACATAGACGTGCGCGGACCCCCCGGTGCCGATTGGGGCAACGAGGCGGTAGCGCCCTCCTAAGACGCGGCCGACTTGGTCGGCAAGTCGTCCACCGGCCATGACACGAGGGTATTCCCCTCACCAACAAGACTCGTGTCATGGGCGAAAAAGCACTCCGGTGGGCGGTCACCGTCGCCCTCATCGAACTGGTGTGTCAGGAGGCGGTCCTCATCGACCGGGGCGCACTCGGCGGCGCTCCCCTGCGCCCGCTGTTCCTCCTGGCCAAGCTGCCGATTGCTCTGTTGGCGCTACGACGCAGCGTCGCCGCCTACTTCCTCGTATGGGCGTACGAGCTCGCCGGTTTCGCGGCGGTGCTCGACCTGCCGCTGTCCGGATATCTCCGCGTCGGCTTCGGCGTGATGTCGCTCGCGGTCATGGTGCTGCTCGGACGCGCGACTTCGGCGTTTCCGCCCGTAGAGTGGAAATCCCGATGAAGAAGTTCATCACCCCCTACCGAGTCGGCGTGTCAGTCCTTCTGGCCGCCGCGTTCGCGATGTTGTACGTCGGCTTCACGTCGTTCGCCGACCCCGATCCGCAGGACGTCACCCAGCGCGACCAGCGCGTGGAGACCGTCAAGCCTGATCCGGGCGGCACCGCACTGCGCCAGTCGCTGATCTTCGCGAAGCTCGCTCCGAACTTCACCGGCATTCTCGTGGTCGACGGCAAGGAGATTCCCGAGGATCAGCTCGACCACAGCGAGGGCCTCGACACCGTCGCCTTCACCCCCGGACCCGGCACGGAGACGGGCGAGCTGACGCCCGGCAAGCGATGCGCCACGGTCGTGTACTGGCCTGCCACCTCCACCCGCGAGGCGAGCAGCCAGAACTACTCCTGGTGCTGGCAGGTCCACTAGGTCGATGACGGCGACGACCGCCCGCGCTCGGCGGACCACGGAACTCGTCGATTACAAGTGGATCGTCGCCGCGATCTTCGTGTGCGGGATGTTCATCGACATCCTCGACACGACCATCGTGAACGTGGCCCTGCCCGACCTGGGTCGAGAGTTCCACGCCAACACGGCGTCGATCGAGTGGATCGTCCTCGGCTACCTCCTGTCGCTCGCTCTGTGGATTCCCGCCTCGGGCTGGTTCGGCGATCGCTTCGGCACTCGACGCGTCTTTCTGTTCGCGTTGTTCATGTTCACGGGCGCGTCCGCGTTGTGTGGTCAAGCGAACTCACTCGGTGAGCTCGTCGGCTTTCGCGTCCTGCAGGGCGTCGGCGGCGGCATGCTCGTGCCCGTCGGCACGGCGATGTTGTTCCGCGCCTTCCCACCGATCGAGCGGGCGAAGGCGTCGACCGTCTTGTTGGTACCGACCGTCGTTGCGCCTGCGCTCGGTCCCGTCCTCGGCGGCTGGCTCGTCACGGACGTGTCGTGGCGGTGGATCTTCTACGTCAACCTTCCCGTCGGCATCGTCGCCTTCACGATCGGGTTCCTTTACCTGCGAGAAGAACGCGAAGGCACGGCGGGCCGATTCGACCGACGCGGCTTCGTTCTGTCCGGCGCCGGGTTGGCGTTGTTGTTGTTCGCGCTCAGCCGCGGGCCCGAAGTCGGCTGGCGCTCACCCCAGGTCCTGGGAACCGGCGCTGCGGGCCTCGCAGCGCTCGCGCTGCTCGGTTACGTCGAGACCCACCTGCCCGAACCGATGCTGGCCCTGCGGCTCTACCGAGAACGCATGTTCCGCAACGCCAACCTCGTGCTGACGTTGACGTACGCCAGCTTCGTCGGCGTCATCTTCCTGATGCCGCTGTTCCTCCAGGAACTGCGGGGCCTCACCCCGCTGGAGTCGGGCCTCACCACCTTCCCGCAAGCGATCGGCGTAATCGTTTCGAGCCAGGTCGTCGGCCGGCTGTACCACCGGGTGGGGCCGCGTCGTTTGATCTTCTGCGGGATGATCGGGATGTCGATCGTGACGTTCCAACTCGCGCTGGTCGATCTGCACACCAGCCTCTGGACGATCCGTCTGATCATGTTCTGCCGCGGCCTGTGCGCGTCGTTCTCGTTCGTCCCGCTGCAGGCCTCGACCTACGCCAACATCACGCCCGCCGACACAGGCCGTGCGTCGGCGTTGTATTCGACGCAGCGGCAAGTCGCCGCCGCGCTCGGCGTGGCGACCCTCGGCACCGTGCTGATCAGCCGTACGACGTCACACACACCCAGTGGGGCCCTGCATGGCTTCCACTCTGCGTACCTCGTCGGCTCGCTGTTCGTGTTCCTCGCCGCGCTCTCCGCCCTGCTCATCCGCGACGAGGACGCCGCCGCCACGATGAGTTCCCGGTCACCCGCTCCGGTGGCCGAGGAGGTCTAAGGCAGTTCGCCGGTGTGGAGCAGGTGCTCGAAGCCGGCTTCGTCGAGAATCGGCACGCCCAACTCCTGCGCCTTGGTGAACTTCGAGGCCCCCGGACCCTCGCCCACCACGACGGCCGTCGTCTTCTTCGACACACTGCCGGGCGACTTGCCGCCGCGCGACACGATCGCCTCTTCGATCTGTTCGCGGGTGAAGTTCTCGAGGGTGCCCGTCACGACAATCGACATTCCGGTGAGCACCTGGGGTAGGTCGGGTGCCTCGGGACCCTGGAAGTTCACACCCGCCTTGCGCAGCTTCTCGATCAACGCCTGATTCGTTGGCTCGGCGAACCACGTGACGACGCTCTCCGCGATGACCGTGCCGATGCCGTCGAGCGCCCCGATTTCGTCGACCGTTGCGGCAGCGATCGCGTCCATGTGGCCGAGGCCCTTGGCCAGCGCGATGGCGACCGCGCCGCCCACGTGCTTGATGCCGAGGCCGAACAACAGGTTGGCGAGCGGCCGGTTGCGGGCCTCGTCGACTGACTTGCGCAGGTTCTCGACGGAGATGTCGCCGAAGCCCTCGATCCGACGGACTTTGTCGTAGTCGAGGAAGAACACGTCACCCGAGTCGGCGAGCAGGCCTTCCTGCAGGAACAACGACACCGTGCGTTCGCCCAGACCCTCGATGTCCATCGCGCCCCGCGAAACGAAGTGGCAGATGCCCGCCCACTGCTGGGCTGGGCACGCGGGGTTCACACAGAACGTCGCGCTGACGCCCTCCTTGCGCACCAGCGGCTGGCCACAGGTCGTGCACTCCTTCGGAAACTCCCACGCAGGCAGACCCTTCGGGCGCAACGACAGAACCGGACCGACGACCTCAGGAATGACGTCGCCCGCCTTGCGCACGATCACCGTGTCGCCGGGTCGGACGTCCTTGATCGCGACCTGGTCCTGGTTGTGCAACGTCGCCAGACCAACGGTGGAGCCGCCGACGAAGACCGGCTCGAGGATCGCAAACGGCGTGGCTTGGCCCGTGCGGCCGATCGAGACGTGAATGTCGCGCAGCAACGTCGTGCGTTCCTCCGGCGGGAACTTGAACGCGATCGCCCACCGCGGCGCCTTGGACGTGAACCCGAGCTCGTCGCGTTGGGCGAGGTCGTCGACTTTCACCACGACACCGTCGATCTCGTACGGCAAGGCGTGGCGGCCTTCGAGTCGGGCTTCGCAGTAGTTGTGCACCTTCTCGAGCGAGTCGACGGCCGTGATGATGTCGTTGACGGGCAGACCGAGGTCACGCAGGTACGAGAGCGTCTCCTGGTGCGTCTTGAACGCGGGGCCACCCTCGATCTCTCCGAGTTGGTACGAGAAGAAGTCGAGCTTGCGGCTCGCCGTGACCGACGGATCCTTCTGGCGCAAGGAACCGGCCGCCGCATTGCGAGGGTTGGCGAACTTCGTCGCCCCCGCGGCCTCCTGCTGCTCGTTGAGCACCGTGAACGAACTGACCGGCATGAACACTTCGCCGCGCACTTCGAGCACGGCCGGCGGAGTGCCCTTCAGCTTCTTGGGCACCGACGGAATCGTCGCGACGTTCGCCGTGACGTCTTCACCGACGCGCCCGTCGCCGCGCGTGGCCGCTCGCACGTACACGCCGTTCTCGTAGCGGATCGACATCGCGAGACCGTCCATCTTCGGCTCGCACACGAACGTGATCGACTCGCTGATGTTCTTGACGAGACGGGCGCCCCACGCCTCGAGTTCCTCGAGGTTCATCGCGTTGTCGAGCGACATCATCCGCACGCTGTGCACGACGGGCGTGAACAGCGACGAAGGTGCGAAGCCGACGGCATCGGTCGGCGAATCCTCGGTTTTCAGCTCGGGATACTTCTTCTCGAGCTCCTCGAGTTCGCGCTTGGCGAGGTCGTAATCGGCGTCGGGGATCTCGGGCGCGTCGAGCTCGTGGTACGCCTGGTTCGCCGCGACGATCAAGGCTCGTAGTTCGTCGACTCGTTCGACGGCGTCGGCGGGGGGCTTGGCCACGACTGCCAACTTAGGCGCAGGGTGTGACACGCTTCGCTCGTGTTCGAGAAGGCGTCCCCGTGGGTCTTGCGCGCCGCTTGGGCGGTGCTTCCGGTGTCCGCCGGCGTCGCTCTCGCCGACCGCCTGCACGACTGGGAATCGACGCCGCGCACGACCGCCTCGATCTTGTTGTGGGCGATCTGGGCCGCCGTGGCGGTGCTGACACTGCTGCCCACACCGGCCAGCCTGGCGGCGGTTCGCGTCGGAGCCGCGGGCGCAGTTGTCGTCACGCTCATCGCGGTCGCTTACGGCGCACCCGTCGTGGCCCTGCTGTTCCCGCTTCTTGCGACTGCGGCGAGCGCCAGACCCGAAGTCGCCGAGTGGTTCGTGAACGGTCCGGCCTACGCGAACGAACGCCGGTTCCCGTTGCGCGTGCCAGGCGCGCTCCTGCTCGGCCCGATGTGGCTGGCCGGCATCGTCGTCGTTGCGGGCCCCGTCGGTGGTGTGCTGCTGATCGCCGCGGGTGAGCCCGTCACTGGCGTCGCCGTGCTCGTCGTCGGCGGCGCACTCGCCTATTTCGCCGGCCGGGCGCTGTTCGGTCTGACCCGGCGGTGGATTGTGTTCGTTCCCGCCGGCGTCGTGTTGCACGACCCTATGAGCCTGACGGATCCGGTCCTGTTCCAGCGGGAGTTGATCGAGACGCTCCGCGCCGCGCCCGCCACCAGCGACTCGCTCGATCTGACGATGGGCTCACTCGGGCTCGCGCTCGAACTCGTGCTGCTCGAGAAGGTCCCGATGGTGCGCGCGTCAGGCCGCAAGGACGCGCTCTCGGGTGCGTCCGCCCGCATGCTCTTCACCCCGACTCGACCGGGCCGCGTCCTCGCCGAAGCCGAGTCGCGCAACGTCCCCGTCGGCTGACGACTCTGCGTTAGATCTCGCAGACGTCGTCGTCGCAGACGGCGCCGTCGGGAGCGACGATCTCGATCGTGCGGTGCGTCTCGGCCCAGGCTCGATTGAGGATGTTCACGTAGACCTGCGGGTCCTGCGCACCGGGAATGCCGTAGGCGTCGTCGACGAGGAAGAACGGCACACCGGTGATGCCGATGTTCTGCGCGACGCGCTCGTCGAAGCGAACCTCGTTCGCGTACTCGTCACCGGCCAGCAAGGCCCCCACCTCGTCACGATCCAGGCCGACCGAGACCGCGATCTCTTCGAGCACCTCGCTCGTACCGACGGCCCGCGCGTCCTCGAACGTCGCATGAAACAGCGCCTCTTTGAGCTCGTGCTGCTTGCCGTGGGACTTCGCGAAGTGGAGCAAGCGGTGGGCGTCGAAGGTGTTGCCCGGACGCATGGTGTCGAACTTGAACTGCACGCCCGCCTCGACGCCGGCGTTGACCATGCGGGCCATCGCGGCACGCGCCGCACCGGGCTCGAGGCCGTACTTGCGGGCGATGCGCTCGCTGTAGGTGCCCTCGCGCACGGCGGGCGCGTTCGGGTCGAGCTCGTAGGAACGCCAGGTGATCTCGAGCTCCTCCGAGTGCTCGAACAGCTCGAGCGCCTTCTCGAAGTTGCGCTTGCCCACGAAGCACCACGGGCAAATCACGTCGGACCAGATTTCAACCTTCATCAGAATGCCTTTGCGAGAACGAAACCGATTGCGATCCCCAGGAAGAACACCAGCCCGATCGCCAAAATTGCCTGCTTGGCCTGCGCTTCACGACGGGGCAGCTGACGAACCTTCGGCTCTTCCTCGTCGTCACTCATTGCGCGATGCCTCCGCCCAGGACCGAGTTGTCGTCGCCGGCGTAGAGCACGACCGACTGACCGGGCGCGACACGACGGTGCGGTTCGTCCCACACGAGGACGCCTTCACGCCACACCGCAGCGTCGCTCGCGCCATGCGCGCTCGCCTGCACGAAAACCCGTGCGTTGTACGCAGCCGGGCCGTGCACCCACGTCATCTTTTCTACGGCCAACTCGCGGACCATCAACTCGTCGAGTGAACCGACCGTGACGGTGCCGGCGTCGGGGTCGACCGCGAGCGCGTAGCGCGGCGTCCCGTCGGGCGACACGGCGCCGAGGCCCCGCCGTTGTCCGACCGATACCAGTTCGATTGCGTCGACGGAGCCAACCGTCGCTCCGCTCGTGTCGAGGACCCGCGCCGGACGCAGCGGGATGCGGTCACCGAGAAACGTCGTGCGCCCACCGTCCTGCGGAAGAAAGCACGTGTCCTGGCTATCGGGCTTGCTCGCGGTACGCAGCCCCATCGCGTCGGCCTTGGCCCGTACGTCTTCCTTTGTCATGTGCCCGATCGGCAGCAGCGTGCGCGACAACGCCGCCTGGTCGAGCATGTGCAACACGTAGGACTGGTCCTTGCTGGTGTCGACGCCGCGCTGCAGCTCGTAGTTGCACCCATTCGTGACGACGCGCGCGTGATGCCCTGTGGCGATCGCGTCGAACCCGAGCTGTTCGGCCCGCTTCAGGAAACGATCGAACTTGAGGTGCCGATTGCACTCGACGCAAGGATTGGGCGTCTGTCCGTGCTGGTGCGCCGCGACGTACGGATCGACGACGTGCGCGTCGAAATCTTCGCTGAAGTTGAACACGTGATGCGCGATGCCGAGTTGATGACAGACGCGCCGCGCGTCGTCGACGTCCGCAACCGAGCAGCACCCCTGATCGGACGGTCCACCCCACAACTTCATCGTGGCGCCGACGACGTCGTGGCCCGCCTCGAGCAGCAAGGCGGCCATCACCGAACTGTCGACGCCGCCCGACATCGCAGCAAGCACCTTCATGCCCGACTCCGCAGTGTCTCGATCGCTTTGGGTACGGCGACCAGCGCGCGCTCGACGTCGCTCGCGGTCGTGGACCAGCCCATCGACAGTCGCAACGCGCCCCTGGCCGCGTCGCGGTGGACGCCCATCGCGGCCAGCACGTGGCTCGGTTCGAGCGCTCCGCTGGCGCACGCGGATCCAGCCGAAGCGCAGACGCCGAGATCGTCGAGGGCGATGACGAGCGCCTCGCTCTCGACCCCGTCGACGAGGACGTGCAGCGTGCCGGCTGTGTGCGGTGCGTCAGGGGCCGTGATCGTGACGCCTCCGATATCGAGCAACGCGTTCGCCAACACGTCGCGCCACGCGGCGACCCGGGCCACAACTTCGTCCCGCTCGCGAACGGCCGCACTTGCCGCCGCGGCCATCGCGACGATGCCGGCGACGTTGTGCGTCCCCGAGCGGCGCTCCCGTTCCTGACCGCCGCCGAGCAGCTGCGCGTTGACCTTGGCCGACCCGCGCACAACTAACGCGCCCACGCCCTTGGGGCCGCCGAACTTGTGCGCGCTGACCGAGATCAGATCGGCGCCGACCGCCAGCGACGCGACGTCGAGCCAGTTGAAAGCGGCGACGGCATCGGTGTGGACGAGCGCGCGCCCGTCGACCACAGCCGCGAGTTCGGCGACGGGCTGCACCACACCCGTCTCGTTGTTCGCCAGCATCAGCGACACCAGCGAAACGTCGTCGGTCCACTTTGTAACGAGGTCGTCGAGGTCGAGAAAGGTCTCACCGCCGAGGTGTTCGACCGCGTGCAGAACCGCGTGGTGTTCGATCGCGCTGCAGAGCCGGCGACCCGCCGGTGCACCGAACACGGCGAGGTTGTCGGCTTCGGTACCGCCACCGGTGAACACGACCTCGCCCGGATCACAGCCCAACGCAGCGCCCATCGCGTCGCGTGCGTCCTCGATCGCGGCCCGCGCGGCGCGCGCCACGGCGTGCGCGCCGGACGGGTTGCCGAACTGATCGCCCAAATGCGGCAGCATCGCCGCGACAGCCTCGGGCCGCATCGGCGACGTTGCGGCGTGGTCGAAATAGGTCACTGCAACCAGCCGCGCTTGGTCTTGATCGTCAGCGCCAGGTTCGGGAACGCGGCACGGGCCTCGTTGACGAGACGCGCGTTGGCGCCCGAACGCACGGGCAACACGTCGGCGCCCGCGGCGGTCAGTCGGAATTCCGCCACACGCGGGTCGTCGCGCAGGAACCGCGCCAACGCCGGTGCACCCTCGAGCAGGAACACGCGCGGACCGTGATGGCCGCACACGCCGCACCGCTTCGCGTCGATCGCGCCGGCGCGCACGCCGGTCTGCAGCCGCAGGAACACGGTGCCGGCCCAGCCGACGCCGGTCCAGACCACCTCGTCGTCGTCCCCGATCTCGACGTGCTCGGCTTCGGGCGTCGTATGCCAACCCTGGTCCGGTCCGCCGGCGCACTCCCACCAAACGGATCGGGTGCCCGGCGGCGCCCAGGCTCGGCGAACGGCGACCTGAGTGTCGGCGTCGAGCTTGGCGACGCGGCTCGTCACCCGGTCGGCGTCACGACCGAACACCAATGCGAGGCGCAGTTCGGGCCAGGTCCCGTGCTGGAGGGCTTCGAGCACCGCGTCGGGCCGGCCGGCGATCACCGTGAACCGGGGCTGGTGGGCGTCGGCCGGATGCTCGACGACGGCCAGCGGAATGCCGGCGCGACGCGTCCCGCCGCTGAGTTCCCAGGGCTCGATCGTGCTGTCCGCACCGCCGAGCAAGGCAACCGAGTCGTCCCCGTAGAGGCCGAGGAGTCGCAACCAATGCGCGCCGAAGCTCGCCAGGCGCACGAGATCCTTCGCGGCGGCACCAATCGAGACGCCGCCTGCATTGAAGTAGTGCACCGGCCGATAGGAGGGCTCGATGAGGTTGAGGAATCGCGGCCAGCTCCCCCAGGTCATCGCCCACAGCGTGCGGACCCGCATCCACGGGCTCGCCGACCGCAAGAGGTCCTGTCGGGTGGGTTGGATCAGATGATCACCGCCGTTGCCGACCTCGTGGAGCGCAATGGGCGAGGCCGTCTCGAAATCCGCGCGCAGCTCGCGACGCACGTAGGTGCGCACGGCGCGATCGCGCTTGGTCTGGACACGGTTCGTGGAGGCCACACCCCAACGCTACCGGTGCGGTCAGAAAGTCCGACACCGCTGCGCCGTAGCAGTAACGTTCGACCGGACATGTCTGACGGCGCGCACGCATGAGCCAACTCCGGCTCGATCCTCTTACCGGTCGATGGGTTGTCATCGCCGCGGAACGTGCCGCGCGCCCCGACGCATTCACTCGCCCCGTCCTCGAGGTGCAGGCCGACCCGTCACGTTGCCCCTTCTGCCCGGGGAACGAGGAAGCGGTCCCGCCGGCGCTGGAGACCTACGGCCCGACGGGTTCATGGCTCGTGCGGGTGGTCCCGAATCTGTATCCGGCGTTCTCGGGCGACGAGCCGATGGCCGTCACCACGCTCGGCCCGGTCTTCACGCAGGCACCGGCGAGCGGCATCCACGAGGTGCTGGTGCTCTCGCCCGAGCACAGCGCGCCGTGGAGCGCCCTGTCCGACGCACAGGCCGGCCTCGTCATGGCAGCCATTCGCGACCGCGTCGCCGAACACGCGTCGACCGCGGGCCTCCGCTACAGCCAGGTCATCGTGAACTCTGGCCGAGAGGCCGGGGCGTCGCTCGAGCATCCGCACGCGCAGCTGCTCGGCATGCCCTTCGTCCCGCGCGAAGTGGCCGACGAACAGGCCGGATTCGCGCGATTCGAGGGCAACTGCTTGCTCTGCACGGTCGCCGACGCCGAACAGGACGTGACGCACCGCGTCGTGCTCGAAGACGAGCGCACCATCGTGATCTGCCCGTTCTGGAGCGGCACGCCCTACGAGATGCTCGTCATCCCGAAGACGCACGAAGCCCACATCCACCGGGCGGGGCCACCCGACGTCGCCGCTGTGGGTCGCGCCATTCGTGACGCGCTCATTCGTCTCGAGGCGACGGTTGGCTCCGTCGCGTACAACGTGGTCTTCCACGCCGCGCCCTATCGAGCGTCGGGTGGATTCCACTGGCACGTGCATCTGATCCCGAAGCTGACCACCCGTGCCGGCTTCGAGCTCGGTACCGGCGTGCCGATCAACCTGGTTGCACCCGAGGACGCCGCCGGCGCGCTGCGCGCCAACGACTCCGCCGCCGCCGCTTCCTAGATGTTCATTCGCGGCGAGGTCGCGATCGCGGCTCCGATCGAGCACTGCTGGACGCATCTCTCCGATCTCGGCTCCCACGTCGAGTGGATGGCCGATGCCGAGACGATCACGTTCACGACCGAACAGCACCAGGGTGTCGGAACCACCTTCGACTGCCTCACGAAGGTCGGCCCTCTGAAGACTGTCGACAAGATGCGGGTCGTCGAATGGGTCGACGGTCGCGTCGTCGGCGTCCAACACACCGGTGTCGTCGTCGGAACCGGACGGTTCGAGTTGGCGACCACGGGCCCGGACGGTTGCAAGATCGTCTGGACGGAAGACCTTCGATTTCCGTGGTACCTCGGTGGCGTGCTAACGGCTTTTGGCGCGAAGCCCGTTCTCAGACGCATCTGGCTGCGTAATTTGAGACGTTTTCAAGGCATTTGCGAACGGTCATATCGCTAGCGGCGATATCAACTATCTCACGAAACTGTTTGATTGATGGTCTACAAGGTTGCAACCTTGTGAACGATGTACGAAGCCTGGAAAGATCAAGCCGCTTGCAAGGGCCGCACGGAGCTGTTTTTTGCCCCGGCCGGCGAGCGTGAAGAGCCCCGCATCCGTCGTGAGGCCCTCGCCCGCGCTGTGTGCATGACCTGCCCCGTGCTGCTTCCCTGCCGCGACCATGCTCGCGTCCAGGGCGAGCTCGGCTTCTGGGGTGCGGAGAACGACGACGAGCGTCGCATCGCCCGTCGCAGCCTCCGCCGCATGGCCTCCTAAGTACTAGGAGCCAGAAAACTGGGCCTTCCCGGGCCCATTCGTGAGAAAACTCTCGACGCCCACCCGGGCGTCGTTTGTTTTGAAGACCTCGACAAAGAGTTCCTGTTCGAGTGTCAGGCCATCTTCCAGCGAGCCGTCGAGGCCCTGGTCGATGGCCTTCTTCGCGAGCGCCTGACCGAGGACCGCCCCCTTGGCCAACTCGGCGGCCCATTCCCGGGCGTTGGTGATGACGTCCTCCGCCGGTACCACACGGTCGGCGAGGCCCATCGCGAGTGCTTCTTCGGCGGGAACCTGGTGGCCGCGCATGATCATGTCCTTGGCCTTGGCGGGGCCGACGAGGCGGGCGAGGCGCTGGGTGCCGCCGCCGCCCGGGATGATGCCGAGCAGGATCTCCGGTTGCCCGAACTTGGTGTTCTCGGCCGCGACTCGGAAGTCGCAGGCGAGCGCCAACTCGCAGCCACCACCGAGCGCGTAGCCGTTGACGGCCGCGATCGTTGCGCGCGGAATCGCCGCGACGGCGTCGAGTGCGGCTCGGAACTTGCCTCCGATCGACTTCGCTTCGTCGGGGCCACCGAACTCACTGATCTCGGCGCCGGCGGCGAAGATGCGCTCGCCGCCCCAAATGACCACGGCCCCGGGCGGGTTCGCGGTGAGGTCTTGCGCAGCGGCGAGCAACTCGTCGAGCAGCGCCACGCACAACGCGTTCATCTTGGGACGATCGAGACGAATGACGGCCACGCCGTCGTCGCCGCGTTCGACGTTTACGAATGCACCCATCAGAGGTCCTCCAGGATCTTCTCGGCCGCCGAATGAGGATCGACTGATCCCTCGGTGACGGCATCACACAACGCTTTGCCTTCGTCGGACGACAGCGCCTCGATGGCACGTCGTTCGATGGTGCGAACGACGATTTCACGGACTTCGGCCGCGGCCCGCTTGGCCTGACGGCGCTCGAGTTCGCCGGTCTCGATCATGTGGGCGCGGTGGGCGTCGATTGCCTCCCACACCGCCTCGGCGCCTTCGTACCGGGCGGCGATCGCCTCGACAATCGGCGGGCGCCACGGACCGAGCGATGTGTGCATGTCGAGCATCGCCTCGAGGTCACGACGCACCTCGGCCACGCCCGGTCGGTCCGCCTTGTTGATCACGAACACGTCGGCGACTTCCAGGAGGCCGGCCTTGTTCGCCTGCACCGAGTCGCCCCACCCCGGATTCACGACGACGACGGTGGTGTCCGCTGCGCCTGCGATCTCGACCTCGACCTGACCCACGCCGACCGTCTCGATCAACACCGTCGGATAACCAACGGCGCCGAGGACGCGAGCGGCCTCCGGCGTCGCGAGCGACAGCCCCCCGACGTGGCCGCGGGTCGCCATGGAACGGATGAACACGCCCTCGTCGGTCGCATGGTCCTGCATTCGGACACGGTCGCCGAGGATCGCACCGTTCGTGAACGGCGAGGACGGGTCGATGGCGAGCACGCCGATCGTCTCGCCGCGCGCCCGTACGGCCTTGACGAGCGCGTTGGTGAGCGTGGACTTGCCCGCCCCCGGCGCACCCGTCAGACCGATGACGGCGGCCTGCTTGGCCGAGGTCCAGGTGAGGCGGCTGACTTCGGCCGCCGTGGCGCCGCCGCGTTCGACGAAAGAGATCAGACGGGCGATCGCGCTGCGGTCGCCGGCCTGAGCAGCCGCGAGGAGTTCCGCCGGGTCGGTGACGCGCACCGATGAAATCTAGGCGGGGAGGCTCTGGTTCTTAGAAACCAGAGGGATCGACGTCGAAGTCGATGCCCTTGGCGCGGACCTCGGTGAGGCCCTCGACGCGGTCCTTGAGAATGCGCTCGACGCCCTGCTTGAGGGTCATCGTGGACATCGGGCAGCTGCCGCAGGCGCCCATGAGCTCGACGTCGACGACGCCGGACACCTCGTCGAGGCTGAGCAGGCGAATGTCACCGCCGTCGCTCTGCAGAGCGGGACGAATGGCTTCAAGTGCTTCCAGGACAGCGGTTTCCACGAGTCAATCTCTCCAATGACCAGAACGGACGTCTGTACTAACGCTCGGCTTGCTCTGGTTCTTCCCAGGATACGTCAGCCCCCAGGTCTTTCAACGAAGCGACGAGGTCGGCGTAGCCCCGCTCGACGTGATGGGCGTCCCGGACCACGGTCTCCCCGTCGGCGGCGAGACCCGCCAGAACGAGCGCCGCGCCGGCTCGGATGTCGTGCGCCTTGATGGGCGCGCCGCTGAGGCGTGCGACCCCACGGACCACCGCATGGTGGCCCTCGGTACGGATGTCGGCGCCCATGCGGGACAGCTCGGCCACGTAGGCGTACCGGTTGGCGCCGTACACGTTCTCGGTCACGATGCCCACGCCCTCGGCGATCGTGAGCAGTGTGAGAAGGAACGGCTTGTAATCCGTCGCGATGCCGGGATACGGCAGCGTCGACACATCCGCAGCCTTGGGCCGGCCCTCGCTCGTCACCCACACTCCCCCGTCGACCGCCGACATGTGCACGCCCATCTCGCCCAGCTTCTCGGCGAGCATGTCCATGTGGTCGAGGCGAGCGCCCGTGATCGTGATGCCGCCCTCGGCGAGGCCGACCGCCGTCGCGTAGGTGGCAGCTTCGATGCGGTCGGGGATCACGACGTGCTCCGTCGGCCGCAGCCGATCGACGCCTTCGACGGTGAGCGTTGACGTGTTCTTGCCACCGATCTGTGCGCCCATCGCGGTGAGCAGGTCGACGACGTCGCCGATCTCGGGTTCCCGCGCGGCGTTGTCGATCACAGTGGTGCCCTTGGCGAGAACGGCGGCCATGAGGATGTTCTCCGTCGCGCCGACGCTCGGGTAGTCGAGCACGATGCGGGCGCCGCGCAGCCGGTCGGCCGTCGCGTTGAGGTCGCCGTGATTCATGACGATGTTTGCGCCGAGGGCTTCGAAGCCGCGGATGTGCATGTCGATCGGACGGGAGCCGAAATCGTCCCCGCCGGGCAGCGGCACGACCGCGCGGCCGCAGCGGGCGAGCAGCGGGCCGAGCACGACGATCGACGCGCGAATCTTTTCGGCCAACTCGTAGGGAGCCTGGGGGTTGCACTCCTCCGGCACGTCGAGGATGAGCGTCGACTCGGTTTCGAGGCCGGAGCGATCGACGGTGACGCCCATCGCCGTCAACACATCCCCCATGACGGTCACGTCTTCGATGGAGGCGACGTTCGTGATCACGTGACGGCCCGGCGCGAGCAGCGTCGCAGCCATGCATTTGAGGACGGAGTTCTTGGCGCCGGAGACAGCGACCTGTCCGGCCAGCGGGTCCCCAGCCCGAACAACGATGCGCCGCATCCACCCATTATCGTGCGGCCGAATGCGTGTACGGGAACGGGCGGGGGTTCTCGACGACGCACAGCTCGCAGCCGCGCTTCTGCCGCGCACGGGTTTCGTCGACGAGGTCGAGGTGGAGCCCGGCGTGTTCGGCGCGGCCGACGGGTCGCCGTACCGCCGCGAGGTCCGTCACGAGCCCGAAGGGGACAAGCACCGCGTCGCCCAGCGCATCGAAGCGGAGTTCAACATTCCCTATTGGGGCTTTCTGTTCGGACCGCTCTTCATGCTGCACATCGCGAAGCTCGGTGGTCCGAACGAACCGCGACCGGTGTGGTTCCCGCCGGAAGGTCTCGAGGGCGAGGCGACCGCCACCCTCGCCAAACTCGGCGTCATCGCCGCTGTGCTCGGCTACGTCGGGGTCACGTTGACGCAGTCAGTCACGTACGCCGCCGGCGAGTTCGGTGCCGACAAGGCGGCGCAGGGCGTCACGCTCGCCGCCGTCAGGCTCGACGTGCTTCTGGCCCTTCCGCTGGCGTTTCTCGCCGACAGGCGCGGGAGACGGTTCCTGCTCGTGAACGGCACGGCAATTGCGTGCGCGCTGAGCGCGCTCGGAGCCTTGTCACCGAACCTGTGGGCGCTGGCCGGGTCGCAGGTCCTCACTCGTGGGTTCTCGAGCGCATGCGTCGTCGCCCTCGGCGTGATGGTCGCCGAAGAGATGCCCGCCGGCGGACGGGCGTGGGCGACGAGCCTGATGGCGATGGCCGGCTTCTTCGGCGCGGGCATCTGTTTGTTCGCTCTGCCCGTCGCCGACTTGTCGGACTGGGCGTGGCGAGTGCTGTTCGTACTGCCGCTGCTGTTCATTCGTCCGACGTTGCGCGTCGGCGCGGGGCTGAAGGAGACGCACCGCTTCGTCGCCCACGTCGCCCAGCGAGTCGAGACGACTCGGGCCTGGGACGTCATGCGGTCCCACCGCAGCCGGTTTCTGCTGATGGCCGCCTCGGCCCTGTTGATCTCGGTCTTCGCTACACCCGCCTCACAGTTCCAGAACGAGTTCCTTCGCAACGACCGCGGCTTCTCCGGCGCCGACATCACACTGTTCGTCACGTTGACGTCGATACCGGGCGGCCTCGGCATCGTCGTGGGCGGATGGCTCGCCGAGCGCGGCCGCCGCGTCGTCGGCGCCGTCGCGACTGCGGCGGGCGTCGGGGGCACCGTGGCGATGTTCTTCGTCAGCGGTTTCGGTCTGTGGGGGTGGTCGATCTTCGCGTCGGTGTTCGGCGCCGCGGCCGTCCCGTCGCTCGGCGTCTACGGAGCCGAACTGTTTCCCACCGAGGGCCGCTCGGCCGCCAACGGCGGCATCGGAATGGCGGGCCGGTTCGGCAGCGTGATCGGCCTTCTCGTCGCCGGTGCTCTCAGCGACCGGATCGGCTTCCCCCGCACGTTCCTGTACCTCTCGGCAGGCCCCGCCGTGCTTTGCGTCCTGATCCTGGCCTTCTATCCCGAGACCGCCCACCGCGAGCTCGAAGACCTCAACCCCGAAGACGCCCCGCTCTAACCCGATTCTGAAGGGCGGACGCGAAAGAGCCGGGCCCGAGGGCCCGGCTCTTTCCTACGTCAGGGAGTTGGTACTAGGCCGTCTTGCGGCGGCGGGAAGCGATGCGGCGGACCGCAGCGGTCACGACAGCGCTGCCACCGAAGAGCAGCGCCAGACCGGCTTCGCCACCGGTGCGGGCAAGGACCTTGGAGACGGTGGTGACAAGCGTGAACGAACCGGCCATGTTGATCGTGGCCTTGCCGATCGCCGAGCCCTCAGCGCAGCTGAGCGTGCCCTTGGCGGTTGCGATGTCCTGGATCTCACCGCCGCCACCCGTCACCTGGATGACCACGTTCAGCACCTTGGTCGCGCCCGCCGGAATCGTGCCGAGGTTCGCGTAGCTGGCCGTGGCCGAGGTGTTGCCCTTCGACGAGAAGGTCGCACCCGCACCCTTCTTCGGGTCGTTGCGGGAGTCGTCCTCGACGATCTTGAACGTGACGTTGCCGCTCTTCTTCGTGATCTCGTCGGTGGCGCTGACGTTGATCAGGTCGCAAGCGAAGGAGTTCTTGATCGTGATGGCGACCTGGAACTTGCCGTCAGGGGCCGTCGTCGAGTTCACGATCGACGGGTTGGCCTTCTTGCTGACCGGGATCGGGCAGTTGATACCGCCGGCGGGTGTGGTCGCCTTGACTTCGGAGTGACCGACACGAACGTCGAGGACACCCGGGATCTGGACACGGACGACGTCAGCGGCGGCAACCACCGAGGTGCCGTCAGCCGAGATGGTCTGCGTCGGGGGCGTGGCGATGACGACAACGCCGCCGAGGTCGAGTCCCTCGCCACCGAGCACGTCCTGCAGGGTCAGCTGACCGAGAACGTCGGTGCCCTGGAGAATGCGGACGACGGGAGTCGACACGCCGACTTCACCGGCGGGCGCCCAGTTGACCGTGGACTTGCCGGGGATGCCGGTTGCGGTCGCCGAGAGCACCCAGTCGCCGGCCACTTCGATGGTGAAGCCACCAGCAAGCGTGATCGGGACGAGCGTCTGGGCAACCTGCGAACGCAGACCGAAGGTGCCATCCGCATTCGGAACCAGCGTCTGACGCGACGTGGTCTGCACGGTGTTGCGGGTCGGCTGGCTGGCATCGACCGCGGCGAGCGGGATGTCGAGGCCGTTGCCGTTGGTGTCGGCTCCCGTGTCGACGAGCTGCGCGTCGGCGACGTAGCCAGTGCCGCGAGCGATGTCCTCACCGAGGAGGCAGCTTTCCGGGTTCCACGCGGCCTTCGTGGTGCCACGGGCAACCGAAGCGAAGGCGACCGGGTCGAGGTCGACCGGACCGACTTCCTTGTTGTCCTCGGAGGTCGGCGCCGCGCTCGACTCGGCGAGGCCAGCGATCTGCGAGCCGAGCACGTCGAGGCCAGCGCCACGGGCGTAGCTCTGCTTGCTCGAGATGGCCGGGTTGATCGGCGTCCCGGTGTTCGACGTGGCCGCAGTGCCGAGGCCCTTCGAGTTCACAGCCGAGCTCGACTCGGCGACGTTGACCACGACTGCACGCCCGAGGGCATCGAGGTGGACGGCCTCGCCGCTTGCGGAACCTGAGAACGCAGCACTTGCGAACGGCACGGCCGCCTTGGCAGGCAACACGCCAACGCCGGCCGCGACGAGCACGCCGATGCCAGTGACTGCGATGGTGTTGCGCCGGAGGCGACGCATGGATGACAGCTTCATGATTCTCCCTGAGTCAGAAGTTGGCTGGAAGCCTACCCTCAGGTAACGCTTAGAAGCCAAGACCTAACGGCATCGATGACCTGCGGGTCTTTCTTGCGCAGCCCGTGATCGCCGCCCTCGATCCAGAAGTGTGTGACCTCACCGGGAATGGCCTGGGTGTGCTTGAGCAGTTCGTCCGGAGTGCCAAAAGCGTCCCTTGTGCCCGATACGAACAGACAGGGCACACTGATCGACGGGAAGTGATCGACCCGCAACTGCTCCGGCTTGCCGGGCGGGTGCAGCGGATAGCTGATCAAGACCAGCGCAGCGGCCGGCAAGCCCTCGGCGACGGCCATCGAGCAGATTCGCCCGCCCATCGAACGACCGCCCAGAGCAACCGAGGACGGGCGGCACTTCGCCTTCGCCGCAAGGGCTGCGGCGCCCTCGTTGACCGCGTTGATCAGCACGGGAGGACGGTCCGGGGCGCGGCGACCCGCGAGTCGGTACGGAAAATCCATCCGCTCGACGACGAGCTTCTTCTCCGTCAGCGCGTCGTCGATGGCGACGAGCGACGATTGGTCTCGGTCCGCTCCGGCTCCGGGCGTGAGCAGCAGCGCCTTCGGCCTACTCATGCGCTTTGTGACAACAGGATCCGACGGGCGTCGGTCAGGTCGGTGATGCGCTTACTGGCATCGACGGTCTCGGCCCCGTGGTCGGGATGGGCGTCCCGAACGGCGTCGCGGAAGCGACGCACGACATCAGAGCGCTCCGGTTCTTCGTCGGGTCGAAAGCCGAGCGCGGCCAGCGCCCAAGCGAGGTCGTCGCCGCGACGGGCCCGAAAGGCGCGCGTCGCCTCGGCGCCGCGGAGGTGGAACAGCAGCGCTTCTTCGCTGCCGCCGTTCCAGCGAGCCGCGCGCCACAGCAACGCGAAGGCCTCTTCGCGCGCGGAGGCCGCGAGCATGCCGGTTGCGTAAACCGCCGCCAGGATCTGCGGCAGCGGATGCTGAGCGTCCTGCATGTGCAGCGAGTACTCACCGGTCTCGTCGGACCGAAAGAGTTGGTGTCGGCTGCGCCCGAGGCCGTGGGTGTCGGTCTGAAATCGGTGACGAAGCCGCGGCTGGGGAATCCGGCGCCGGCGCTCGAGGTCGTCGATCAGCAAGTCGAGGTCGTCGCGAAGATCGGCGTCGAGCTCGGGCACGAACGTGGCGACAACCGCAGCGAGGAGCAACGGCCCGTCGGGGGGATCGACGGGGAGGTACATCTCGCCGAGCGCGACCCGGCGCGTCGGTGCAACGACGCGTGAGTGCCGGACCTCGAGCTCAGCGGCGAGCACTAGACGTAATTCACCAAGAGCTGACGCAGGGTGCGAGCGTCGTTGGCGACGGTGTCGTCGTCAGCGCCCTGATCCATGAGATCGGCAATGGCGTTCGCGATCTCCTGCACCTGGGTCCAGACCCGGGGGTCGAATCCGAACGGCGCGGGTAGTCCGTCGACGTCGTCGACCGCGTCGTAGAAAGCGGTACGCATCGCGGGATCTTTGGCCTTTTGCATCAACTTGTCGGCGGCGACGTAGAGACCACTCATGGCTGCATAGATCTCTTCGTCGTCGACGTCCTCGTCGGATTCGAATTCGGCGATCTCTTCGTCGGCGAAGCCGTCGGGATTTTGCACCTCTTGGATGTAGCGCTCGATGAGCGGGGCGTCCTTGACCGACACCACGAGGTCGGTCGCGACCTCCCAGATGTGGTTGATGCCCGCGCCCGTCAGCCGCATGCTGAGGTGGCGACGCTCTTCGGTCGACAGGGACAACAGGTCGAAGACGATCTCGTCCTCGTCCTCGTCGGCGTGCTCGATGACGTCATCGACGTCAGTCGACTCGGGCACGGTGATCTCTTCGGGCTCGTCGCGCTCGACGGCAAACGGATCCGAGGTCGCGAATTGGTCGATGAGGCCCTGCACAGTCGTGGCCGCTTCGGGGTCCGCCAACAAGGTGAGGCCCTCGACCTGATGGCGCACGTTGAGCTCGGCGAGCCGAAACGACAACACCCGGCGTTCTTCTCCGGTCAACGCGGAAATGTCGAAGCTGATGTCGGCGACGCGACCGGTGATCTGCTTGTAATACGCGTGCGTGTTGATGAATCCGCTGCCGTCGTTGGTGGGCGCCATGTAGGTGTCAGGCACCGGGGTCGCCTCGGGAACGTGTGATTCTGAGTCGAGGTCTTCTTGACCGACAATCACAGGCTCGGACTCGACGACCGGCTCGGGCGATGGCTCCGGCTCCACGACCGGAGGTGCGGCGGGCACAGCGGTCACGTCGAATGACCGAGGGGGGATCGAGGAGTACTCCGCCGGCGCGAACGGCGACGGCTCGGGCTTCGACTCTTCGTTGTCGTCCATCTAGATGACCGCCGTTTCTCGGTAACGACCGAAGACGTCGGCCATCGTGTTCATGATCTCGCCTTCGGTCGCGAACACCTTCACCGCGTCGAGGATCGCCGGCATGGTGTTCGCAAGCGGATCCTCCGCCGCCGCCTTGACGCCGGCGAGCGCGACGCGCACGGCTTCGTCGTCCCGACCCTGCTTCACCTCGGCCAGCCGCTTGCGCTGCAGTTCCTCGGCCTCACCCGACACCGAGAGGATCGGCGGGCGGCCCTCGTCGCCTTCGGTGAAGGCGTTGACGCCGACGACGATCCGTCGACCGGAGTTCGTCTTCTTCTCGAGCTGCCAGGAGGCTTCGGCGATCTCCCCCATGAACCAGCCGTTGTCGATGCAGCGGAAGCACCCTTCGAGGATCGAGCCGCTCCCCTCCTCGAGCAGGTGAGCGAAGATCGCCTCGGCCTGACGCTCCATCTCGTCGGTCATCCACTCCACGTAGTGCGAACCACCGAGTGGGTCGGCTACGAGCGCGGCGCCCGTCTCGTGGGCGATCACCTGCTGCGTGCGCAATGCGATGCGCGCCGACGCCTCGGTCGGCAACGCGAGCGCCTCGTCGAAGGCGTCGGTGTGCAGCGACTGCGTGCCCCCCATGACGCCGGCTAGAGCTTGGATCGCGACGCGCGCGATGTTCACTTCGGACTGTTGTGCGGTGAGCGACACGCCCGCAGTCTGGGTGTGGAATCGCAGTTGCATCGAGCGCTCGTTCTTGGCGCCGTAGCGCTCCTTCAGCCAGCGCGCCCAGATGCGACGGGCGGCGCGGAACTTGCCGATCTCCTCGAAGAAGTCGTTGTGTGCGTTGAAGAAGAACGACAGACGCAGCGCGAACTCGTCGACGTCGAGGCCGGCGGCCACCGCAGCTTCGACGTACGCGAATCCATTGGCGAGTGTGAATGCGAGTTCCTGCGCAGCCGTCGAGCCGGCCTCACGGATGTGGTAGCCGGACACAGAAACCGGGTGCCAGCGGGGCATCTCGGCGGCGGTGAACCGGATGCTGTCGGTCACCAGACGGATCGAGGGACGCGGCGGGAAGTAGTACTCCTTCTGCGCCTGGTACTCCTTGAACATGTCGTTCTGAAGCGTGCCGCTGAGCGCCGCTCGTGGCGTGCCGTGCTGCTCGGCGACGGCGACGTACATCGCGAGCAGGACCGAAGCGCCGCAGTTGATCGTCATCGACGTCGAGACCTGGCCGAGGTCGATGTCGGCGAAAAGGTCGACCATGTCGGCGACGGTGTCGACGGCGACACCGCCCTTGCCCACTTCGCCGAGGCTGCGCGGGTCGTCGCTGTCGCGACCCATCAACGTCGGCATGTCGAACGCCGTGGAAAGGCCGCTGCCGCCGCTGCGCAGGATCTCCTTGAATCGGGCGTTGGTGTCCTCCGCGGTGCCGAAGCCGGCGAACATGCGCATCGTCCACAGCTTCGACCGATACATCGAGGCGTACGGGCCGCGTGTGTAGGGGTACTGGCCCGGAAACTCGCCGTCGTCGGGGCCGTACACGGCATCGATCGGCACGCCCGACATCGTTTCTGCGTCTACGTCGCGCAGAGACGATGCGTCGTACGCCTGCTGCCACTGGTCCCGGGCGCTACTCACCGCTCCATTATTGTCGGCGGCCATGTCCCCCCAACAGGCGCCCGATCGCAACCTCGCTATGGAACTGGTCCGGGTGACCGAAGCCGCAGCCCTCGCCGCTTCCCGCTTCGTCGGGCACGGCGACAAGAACGGCGCTGACGGCGCCGCCGTCGACGCGATGCGGATCATCCTCGACAGCGTCTCGATGGACGGCATCGTCGTCATCGGCGAGGGCGAGAAGGACGAAGCACCGATGCTCTACAACGGGGAACGCATCGGTGACGGTTCTCCGCCCGAGACCGACATTGCCGTCGACCCGATCGACGGCACGACGCTCACATCGCTCGGACGGGCCAACGCGATCTCGGTGATCGCGGTCTCTGAGCGCGGCTCGATGTTCAACCCCGGCCCGTGCGTCTACATGGACAAGATCGCCGTCGGCCCCGAGTGCAAGGGCGTCATCGACATCGAAGCGCCGGTGCTCGCCAACCTCGAGGCTGTCGCCAAGGCGAAGGGCGAGAACGTGCGCGACGTCACCGCCGTCATTCTCGACCGCCCGCGTCACGAATCCCTGATCGCCGAAGTCCGCGCCGCGGGTGCTCGCATCCGTCTGATCCCCGACGGTGATGTTGCCGGCGTGATCAGCACTGCGTGGCCCGACTCTGGCGCCGACATTCTCTTCGGCGTGGGCGGCACGCCCGAGGGGGTCATCACCGCCGCGGCACTCAAATGCATGGGCGGCGAGATCCTCGGCAAGCTCTGGCCCCGCGACGAAGAGGAGCGCAAGGCGGCGCTCGACGCCGGCTACGACCTCGATGCCGTCCTGACGACCGACGACCTGGTGCGCGGCGACAACTGCTTCTTCGCGGCAACCGGCATCACCGACGGTGAGCTGCTCCGGGGCGTGCACTACACGGGCAACGGCGCAACGACGCAGAGCCTCGTGATGCGGTCGAAGTCCGGCACCGTCCGCCTGGTGACGGCGCAGCACCGCCTGCAGAAGCTCAGCGAGTACAGCGCCGTCTCCTTCAACTAGCCCGGACAACGAACTGGCCCCCCGATCCGACCCGTTTGGGGTCAGATCGGGGGGCCAGTTGCGTTGCGGGGCGAGGTTGCTAGCCGACCGTCTTCGGTTGGACGTTGACCGGGGTGGCGGGCGGCGCCGTGACCGGTGTCGACGTGGAGGTCGTCGGCTTCGCGGAACTCGATGTCGTCGACGCACGACTCGTGCTGGTCGTGGACGGGACAACCGTCGAGCTCGTGGTCGAGGTGGGCGCCGTCGTGCTCGTGGTGCTCGTCGACGTCGTCGTGGTCGGCGCCACCGTCGTGCTCGTGGTGGAGGTCGAGGTGGTGGACGTCGACGTCGTGCTCGACGTCGTGGTCGTGTCGGCCGTGCAGCTGAATCCGTCTTGCGGGACGCCGACGGCGGCTTCGAAGTGGCCGATGCGCAGATCGGCGAGGTGCGTCTCGGCTGTCAGAGGAGCGGTGCCGACGTCGAGTGCATTCAGGCGCACGACATCGACGGCGCCGAAGGCAAGCCGGCCACTGTGGTTGGCGCCCGGCGAGGCCGAGGTGAACGGCGCGGTCGTCGGATCTGGCGTGGCGTTGGGCTGGGCGATGCCGCGGGGATCCTCACCCACAGCGAGCGACAGCAGCGGCGCGACCGGAACGACGAGGCCGCCGTTTCCGAAGACATCCTGCGCCGTGAGGTTGGTCCACGTGGTGCCGCCGTCGTTCGAGATGCGGATGACGGTGGTCGTCGGCGTGACCGGCTGGCCGGTCGCGTCGTCGAGGGCGTAGTACTGGATCGTCGCGCCGTCGGTCAGACCGGTGGCCGTTGCCTTGAACACCCACTCGCCGAGGACTTCGATGACGAGGGGCGGCAGCGGGCCACGTGCGAGCGAGATCGGTGCGAAGGTCTGGTGGATTTCGCTGACGAGGCCGTAGTGCCCCGGCTGGCCGTTCGGAATGGCGTAGGTGAACGAGCGGGACTGCACGACCGAGCGGTTCGGGTCCAGCTCGTCGGTGGCGACGACCGGTGCCTGGAAGGAGCCGTCCGGGTTCGATCCGCCGGTGTTGAGCAGCTGCGCGTCAGCGGCGTAGCCACGGCCGAAAGAGATCGGCGACGAGATGGTGGACGTGCAGGGGTTGCCGGTACCGACCCAGTTGGCATTGGCCTCGGTGTGGAGCAGCGATGCGTAGGCCAGCGGCGCAAGCGTGTCACCCAGGCCGGCATCCTGTGTCTCGGTGTCGGGCGGGGGCGCAATCGCGCCGGCCTCGGTCTGGGACAACACATCACCGGCGTCGGTCGGCAGGTCGCTGCCGAGCCCGAGCTGCAGGCCGGCGCCGCGAGCCGAGGCGGCCTTGCCCACGAACGACTTGGCGGGGGTGAAGTGGTCAGCCGGCGGCTGCAGGTTGACGTTCATCTCACTGACGCCGCCCTGGGCCGGGAAGCCGTCGGAGTTGACGTTCGCCGACGAGAACGCGAGTTCGGCATCGGCGATACGAGGACCCGTCCCGGCGGCCTGGATCGCGTCGAGGTGCAACGCGCTGCCGGTTCCGTAGCCGAAGATCGGATTGGTCTCGTTGATCTTGCCGCGGCTCGCGGTTGCCGAACCGAGCATGAATGCAAGCAGTCCAACCGCCAGCGCCCACGCCAGCCAGGTGTTCGTGCGCTTCACTTGATGTACAGCCCTCTCCCTGAGTTCCCCATTGCCCCCATTGGTGGCCAGGATGCTAGTGCGGGAGCCTCAGGAAGTCGTCAATAGCAACTCTTACGTACTTTGAGTACGCGAGATGCGGGTTCCTACTTGTCGATTTCGACCGGCACGCCGAGCGGGAGGCGTTTCGCCAGGAAGTCGATCGCGTCGTTGGATATGCGCAGACAACCGTGCGTCGTGTCCTGGCCGATCGACGAAGGGTCGTTCGTGCCGTGGATACCGATGACCCCGTCACCACCTTCGAAGTCGGTGATCACGTTCGAGAAACCGGACAAGCCGTACGCGTAGTGGCCGTAGGCGCCGTTGGGATTCGGCGGGCGCATCAGTTCCTTCGTGAAGTACAGGCCGCCGGGTGTCGGCGTGTCGGTCGTGCCGACGCCGACGGGCGTATCGAGGATCGTCTGGTCGCCGTCGGTGACGAACAGGCGATGCGCGGCGAGCTCGACAGTGATCTTGTAGCGATGGCTCGTGAGCCGCACGTCGCTCGCCTTTATCCAGCCCGTCGCTCCGTTCGGCCGCAGCGGGAGGAGCACGCGCAACCACGACCCTTCGGTGGCGCGCACCAGGAACGTGAGCGGGGCACCCACCTCGTTCGGGTTGCCCAGCGTCTGGGTGACGGGTCCGCCGAGGGACTTGTGGACGGGAACCGACGACCGCGTTGCGGTGGCGACGATCGAAATGCTCGGATCGGTGCCGTTGCCCGTCAGGCCCGCCAATGCAGTCTTGTCCGCGGCGGTCTTCGGCTTGCTGCCCGAGCCACCGAGCATCACACCGGCGATCCCGGCTACGACGGCGACTACCGCCAATGCAATCGCCGCGATCCGCGTCATTGCGAGAAATCTAAGACGAACTCTTGCGAATCCGTCGGCACGAAGCCGAGCTTCACGAGGAAGCCGGCGATCGTTGCGCCCCGAGCGGATCGGATCGCGGTGACCTCACGGGCGCGCGCTGCGTCGACGAACGCCCGCGCCAGTCCCCCGCCGATGCCCGTGCCCCCGTACTCGTCCTGCACGACCAATTCGTCGAGCCAGGCGACGTCGCCGCGGGCGAAGCGGCCGCGAGCCACCCCAACGGTGCGGCCGTCGATGTGGGCCTCGACCGCAATACGCCGATAGCGCCCGATGCCCGACGCGGTCAGCGTCTCCTCACTGTGGTCCGTGAACGTGACGCGGTCGGCGCCGAGGGTGCGGGTGGTCGCCTCTGCTCCGAAGGGCGCATCCGCAATCGGCCGCCACATCTTGTCGTCGTCGCTTTGTTCGAGGATCGTGATGCCGTCGAGCGCGATCGGCTCGACGTAGCCGGTCAGCGAGGCGAGCGCGCCGGAGATCTGAGCGTCAGTGGCTTCGGCGTTGAGGGTGACGTGGGGCACGAACTCGTGCTTGAGTTCCTGCGCGAACGGACCGCTGTCGAGCGCGTCGCGCATCTGCGCGATGCGTCCGAGATCGGGGCCGCCGACTCGCAAGTAGAGGACCGGCGTGATGGGGCTGAACGTCGCGATGGGGCCAATCGTGATGTGAAGGCTTGTGGCCTGTTCGTTAGCGACGCGGCGCGTCAAAGCGATCGCGTCGTCGACGTCGTCCTCGCGCACGTTGGTCGGCAGCACCAGCGTGATGTGGGGCGGTACTTGCTCGATCGGCGCAACACCGAGGGCGCGGCGGATCCCGTCGATCTCGTGAGCGATGTGGCGCGGCAGTAGAAGGACGACACCGAGACGGCGTCGCGGCATCTACTTCCCGAGGGATGCGAGTTCGATGCGGACTTCCGCTCGACGCAGCGCGGCCTCGATCTCGCCGTTGTGCCCGGCGCGAATCTGGGCTTCTGCTTCGTCCTTGGCCTTGCGGGCCCGCTCGATGTCGATGTGGTCGACGAGTTCGGCGACATCGCTGAGGATGATCACCTTGTTCTCGCGCACCTCGACGAAGCCTCCGTGGACAGCAATGTGCTCGACACCACCGCCGGTGAGGTTGATCTTGACGATGCCGATGCCGAGCGTGCCGAGGAACGGCGCGTGGCCGGTGAGGAACGCAATGTCACCACCGGCGGCACGCGCCACGACCATGTCGCCCTCACCCGAGAACAGGATGCGCTCGGGGGAAACGACCTCGACCTGAAGCGACATGAGGCTTAGCCCTGCGCCCGGAGTTCGGCGGCCTTCTTGGTGAGGTCGTCGATACCACCGACGTTGAAGAACGCCTGCTCGGGGAACTCGTCGTACTCACCGTCGAGAAGGTTGCCGAAGGCTTCGACCGTCTCAGCCACGGGAACGTTGGTACCCGGGATCTGGGTGAAGGGCTCACCGGCGTACATCGGCTGACCGAGGAACTTCTCGACCTTGCGGGCTCGGGACACGAGGACCTTGTCCTCTTCGGTGAGCTCGTCGATGCCGAGGATGGCGATGATGTCCTGGAGCTCCTTGTACCGCTGCAGCACCTGGATGGTGCGGCGGGCGACGTTGTAGTGCGTGTCGCCCACGACGCTCGGCTGCAGGATGTTGGAGGTCGACGCGAGGGGGTCGACCGCCGGGAAGATGCCCTTGGCGAACACGCCGCGGTCGAGGTTGGTGGTCGCGTCGAAGTGGGTGAACGCGGTGAACGGCGCCGGGTCGGTGTAGTCGTCGGCGGGCACGTACACGGCCTGGAGCGAGGTGATCGACTTGCCCTTGACCGAGGTGATGCGCTCCTGGAGCTCACCCATCTCGTCGGCGAGCGTCGGCGAGTAACCCACCGAGGACGGCATACGACCGAGCAGGGTCGACACCTCGGTACCGGCCTGCGTGAAGCGGAAGATGTTGTCGACGAAGAGCAGCACGTCCTGGCCCTGCACGTCGCGGAAGTACTCCGCCATGGTCAGCGCGCTCAGGGCGACGCGGAAGCGCACGCCCGGGGGCTCGTCCATCTGGCCGTAGACGAGGGCGGTGTTCTTGAGAACGCCGGACTCTTCCATTTCCAGCCAGAGGTCGTTGCCTTCGCGGGTGCGCTCACCCACGCCGGCGAACACCGACACACCACCGTGCTGACGAGCAACACGAATGATCATTTCCTGGATCATGACGGTCTTGCCGACGCCGGCACCGCCGAACAGGCCGATCTTGCCGCCCTGACGGTAGGGCTCGAGGAGGTCGACGACCTTCAGGCCCGTCTCGAACATCTTGGTGGCCGAGTCGAGGTCGGAGAAGGGCGGCGCGGCCCGGTGGATGCTCCAGCGCTCTTCGAGGCCCGGCAGCGTGGCGCCGCGGGCGTCGAGGGCTTCACCGATGACGTTGAACACGTGGCCGAGGGTGCCGTCACCGACCGGCACGGTGATGCCGGTGCCGAGGTTCTTCACGACGGCGCCACGGACGAGGCCGTCGGTCGCACGCATGCAAATGGCGCGCACGCGGCTGTCGCCGATGTGCTGCGCGACTTCGGCGACGATCGTCGAGGTCTTGCCTTCGACAGTCACCTCGAACGAGAGAGCGCCGTGCAGCTCGGGCAGAGCGTCCGGCGGGAACTCGACGTCGACAACCGGGCCGACGATGGCGACGATGCGCCCGTCCTTCAGGTTGGTGTCAGCAGTCATGGTCATTGCGTGGCTCCCTAACGATTCGGAAGAAGATCGGTGTTGAACATGTGGTCGGCGAGGTAATCGGTTTCGCCGTCCGAGCCCTGCGCGAGGGCTTCGGCACCGCCGACGATCTCGAGGATCTCGGTGGTGATGGATTCCTGACGGGCCCGGTTCATCTCGCGGGAGAGAACGCGAATCAGCTCTTCGGCGTTGTCCGTGGCGGACTTCATCGCGCGCTGACGGGCGGCGTGCTCCGACGCCGACGCGTCGAGCAGCGAGGCGAACAGGCGAGCCTCGGCGTAGCGCGGCAGGAGCGTGTCGAGAATGCTCTCGGGCTCCGGCTCGTACTCGTACAGCGCCTGCGGGCCGGTGGCCTCGGGCGCTTCGACGACGGTCTCGGTTTCGATCGGCATGAACTGGCGGGTGACGACCTGCTGCGTACCGACGGAGAGGAACTGCGTGTAGACGATGTCGACGCGGTCGACTTCTCCGGCCTCGAAGCGCGTGCGCACTTCTTCACCGACGGCGCGAGCGTCCTCGTAGGTCGGGCTGTCGCTGATGCCGATGAAGCTGGCCGCGATCGTGTAACCGCGGAACTTGAAGTAGTTGACGGCCTTCTTGCCGACGAGGATCAGCGTGTAGTCACGACCCGCGGCGACTTCGTCCTTCAGCGCACGCTCGGCCTGACGCAGCACACCGGAGTTGTAACCACCGGCGAGACCGCGGTCGGCGCAGATCACGACGAACGCAACGTTGCGCACCTCGTCGCGCGGCGTCAGCAGCGGGTGACCGCCACCGGCGCCGGCGCTCGCGAGGTTGCGAATGACGGCCGTGATCTGCTCGCTGTAGGGACGAGCCGCAGCAACTCGCTGCTGCGCCTTGTGAATACGGCTGGCAGCAATGAGCTCCATGGCGCGCGTGATCTTCTTCGAAGACTCGACGCTCTTGATTCGCCTGCGGAGAACCCGCTCCTTACCACCAGCCATCTAGCTACTCCGCGCTCGTTGCGGTCGGGACGAAGCGGCCGGCGAAGTCGGCGACCGCCGCCTTGATCTCGTCCTCCGGGAACTGGCCGTCCTTGATCGCGTCGAGGATGGCCGAGTTGCGCGCTCGCACGTCAGCGAGCAGCTCGGTCTCGAAACGACGGACGTCGGTGATCTCGAGCTCGTCGAGGTAACCGTTGGTACCGGCGTAAATCGAGATGACCTGGTCCTGCACCGAGAGCGGCTGGCCGTTGGTCTGCTTGAGCAGTTCGACGAGGCGACGGCCACGGTCGATCAGCTGCTGCGACGCCTTGTCCAGCTCGGCGCCGAAGCCGGCGAAGGCTTCGAGCTCACGGAAGTTGGCGAGGTCGAGCTTGAGACCACCGGCGACAGACTTCATCGCCTTGATCTGGGCCGAACCACCGACTCGGGAGACCGAGGTACCCACGTTCATCGCGGGACGCACGCCCGAGTTGAACAAGTCGAGGTCGAGGAAGATCTGACCGTCGGTGATCGAGATCACGTTGGTCGGGATGTAGGCCGAGATGTCGCCGGCCTTGGTCTCGATGATCGGAAGCGCGGTCAGCGAACCCGAGCCGAGTTCCTTCGAGACGCGCGCGGCGCGCTCGAGAAGACGGCTGTGCAGGTAGAAGACGTCGCCGGGGTACGCCTCACGGCCCGGCGGGCGACGAAGCAGCAGCGACATGGCGCGGTAGGCCTCGGCCTGCTTGGACAGGTCGTCGTAGATGATGAGCGCGGCTTCGCTGTTCTCCATCCAGTGCTGGCCCATGGCGCAGCCCGAGTACGGAGCGAGGTACTTGAAGGGGGGCGGGTCCGACGCGGCGGCGTTGACGACGACGGTGTACTCCATCGCGCCAGCGGCCTCGAGGGTGGCGACGAGCTCGGCGACGGTCGAGGCCTTCTGGCCGATACCGACGTAGATGCACTTCACGCCCAGACCCTTCTGGTTGATGATCGTGTCGATCGCAACCGAGGTCTTGCCGGTCTTGCGGTCGCCGATGATCAGCTCACGCTGGCCACGACCGATCGGGGTCATCGCGTCGATGACCTTGATACCGGTCTGGAGCGGCTCCTTCACCGGCTGACGGTCGACGACGCCGGGGGCCTGGATCTCGACACGACGGATCGTGTCCTGCGGGATCGGGCCCTTGCCGTCGAGCGGGTTGCCGAGCGGGTCCACGACGCGGCCGAGCAGGCCGTCACCGACAGCGATTTCGAGGATACGGCCGGTGGCCTTGACGACCTGGCCCTCCTCGATGTGCTGCGGGTCGCCGAGGATGACGGCGCCGATCGACTCTTCGTCGAGGTTCAGCGCGATGCCCTGGACGCCGCCTTCGAACTCGAGGAGCTCGTTGACCGCAGCGCTGGGGAGTCCACCAACGCGGGCAATACCGTCACCGACCTCGACCACGCGGCCCACCTGCGCAGTAGCGGTCGTCGGGCTGTAGCCGGCGAGTCGCTTGCGGAGGGCTTCGGCGATGTCGTCGGATTCGATGTTGAACGAAACAGACACGAGCTACACGCTTTCCTTGAGTTGATCGAGCCGACGGCGAACGGAGCCGTCGATGACCGTGTCGCCCACCTGGGCGACGATTCCGCCGAGCACCGTCGGATCGACGGTGACCTTGACGCTGATCTTCTTGCCGAGCTGCTTGCCAAGTGCTTCGGCGAGGCGAGCCTTCTGATCGTCGTCGAGCGGGATGGCGGAACGAACCTCGGCCACCGCCTCGGCGCGGGAGTCCGCGGCCTTGGCGATGAACGAGTCGATGATTGCCGGGAGTTCACGCGCCCGGCCAGCTCCCACCACAAAGCTGACCAGTGACGTCGTGACCGGATTGGCTCGCGAACCGAGAAGGTCTTCGACGATCCCCTGACGGAGTTCAGCCGGGACGGCCTGGTCGGTCAGCGTGGTGCGCAGCTGGTCGTTGGACTCGAGTGCACGCGCAACGGTGTGCAGTTCGTCTTCGACCGCGGCGACTGCATCTTCGGCTTCAGCCACGGCGTAGAACGCCGCTGCGTAACCCTCAGCTCGCGAGCTCATTAGTTATTCCCGAGGTTGTTGATGTAGTTGTCGATCAGCTGACGGTTCGTGGCGTCGTCGAGGGACTTCTCGACAACCTTCTCCGCCAGGGCGATGGTGAGATCGCCGACCTGCGACTGCAGCTCCGAGATCGCGCGGGCCTTGCCGGCCTCCACGTCTTCACGGGCCTTCGCCTTGATGTCGTTGGCCTCAGCCTCGGCCCGAGCGATGACGTCGGCGCGCACGGCCTCGGCGGCCGTACGGGCCTCCTCGACGATGCGATTCGCCTCGTTCTTCGCGTCGGCAACCGACGACTGGTACTGCGCCAGGCTCGCGGCCGCTTCGGCCTTGAGCTTGTCGGCCTCGTCGATGGACTCACGGATGCGCTCGGTACGAGCCTCCGTGCCCTTCTTGATCGCCGGGTAGGCGAACTTCGAGAGGACGAACAGCAGCACGGCGAATGCGCTGATGCCATAGATCAGCTCGTTCTTGGCCGGCAGGATCGGGCTCGGGGACTTCTGGCAGTCCTCGACGATCTTGCCTTCGGCCAGGAGCTTGGCGCACTCCTCCGCCTCGTGGTTGGCGAAGTGCTCACCCGAGGTTGTTTCTTCGGCTGCGTGCGCGGTCATCGCAGGTCCAGCAACAGCTGCGACCGCGACGGCTACGCCGGCGATGAGGTGTCGGATACGCATTGGCGAACCTCTTAGCCCGAGATGATGAAGGCGAGAACGAAGCCGAGGAGCGCGAGCGCTTCGGTGAAGGCGACGCCGAGGAACATGGTCGTCTGGACCTGCGAAGCCGACTCCGGCTGACGGGAGATGGCCGTGATGGCCGAGCTGACGACGATGCCGATGCCGACGCCTGGGCCGATGGCCGCGAAGCCGTAGGCGATACCGCGGCCGATGGCGGTCAGACCCTTGGCGAGTTCGCCGGGGTCAGTCGCCGCCAGCATGTGCATCAAGGTGAGGTGGAAAATCAAGGTGACTCCTTGTCTTGTTAGTGGTGGGGGTGCAGCGCACCGCCGATGTACACGGCGGCGAGAATCGTGAAGATGTAGGCCTGGAGGAATGCAACGAGCAGCTCGAAACCGGTGAGCAGAACGAGCATGATCCAGGGCAGAACGAAGCCGACCTTGGTCGCCTCGAACAGCGCGCCGGACAGCACGGCGAACGACACCAGGATGAGGTGGCCGGCCAGCATGTTGGCGAAGAGTCGGATCGAGTGTGACAGCGGACGGATCAAGAACGTCGAGACGAGCTCGATCACGATCACGAGCGGCAGGATGAATGCCGGCACGCCCGGCGGGATCGCCACGGCCTTGAGGTACTTGAGCGGGCCCTGCTTGATGACGCCGACCATGTTGAACACGACCCAAACCGTCAACGCCAGGAACAGCGGCAACGCCATGCGGGCGTTCGGCGGCATCTGGGCGATGGGGAGGATCTCGAACAGGTTGAGGGCGAAGATGAACGAGAACAGCGTCAGCAGGAATGGCGTGAACGGCAGACCGTCACGACCCATCACCTGAAGAACGATGTTGTTCTCGATGAAGTCGACCGCCATCTCAGCGACGTTCTGAATACCCGTCGGCACGAGGGCGCCCTTGCCACCGAACAGGTAGAACGCCGCGGTCGCGATGGCGCCGATGAAGAACAGCAGCACCACCTTGTTGATCGCGAGCCAGCCGCCACCCCAGTCGCTGGAGTTGAAGATCGCGGGCCACTCGACGAGGTGCGAAACGGGTGGGAAATCGAGGGCGAGCAGCACTAGGCGTCTCCTTTTCGGGGCTTGAGACCGGGATAGGCCAGCGAGCCCGAGACATGACGCGTCTCCCAGGCGAGCAGACCGATGTGAGCAACGATGACCGTGACGCCGAGCGGCAGCCGCTCGGCCCACGAGAACATGCCGGCGACGTTGATCGCCGCGATCACCATCAGCATTCGGACGGCGAAGCCGCCGAGCACGACCATCATGATGAACATCTGGGGCATGTAGGTGGCCTTACGAATGATGTAGGCCGAGAACAAGAAGTTGGCGAGCACGACGCCGAGGCCGAAGAGCACGGAAATGGCTCCGTCGACACCCCAACCGATGAAGCCCGCGATGAGGAACAGCGGAGCGACCATGAGGCCGCGTTTGGCCATGTCCAGAACGACTTCGCGTGCCGGCTCTTCGCCCGTGTTCATTACGAGCGGTTCCACGGCATGTCCTTTTCGGCCTGCGCCATGCGGTAGCGGTAGCCGTAGAAGGTCTTGATCGCCACGCCGACGACACCGAGCGCGCCGAGGACGAGCATGAACAGCGGACGAGCGTCGAACTTGTTGTCGAGGAGATAACCGGCGAAGCCGAACAGCAGCGGAATGAGCACGAACTCCAGAGCCCGGGTCATTGCTTCCCCGAACCCGTCGTACATATCGCGCTGTACTTCAGCCTGATCCACCGTTGACTCTCGTCTCCCCTGACGGTTGTTGCTACTGCAAACCCGGGTTTCGGGCTTGTGAAACTTTTCTCAATGTACGCCGAAGACTTCGGGCGCGCAAACTTTTCCTCGGCAAAACCGTGAATTTTCGACCAGGGGAAGTGGAGCTTTTTGGCCGGCGCAAGAAGTTAGTTGCTGGGTTCGTCGCCTTGCCACTGGGCGGCGGGGTGACCGGCCCGGCTTTCCACCCGCCCGCGCTCCCGGACTCGTGGGTGGAACATCGTGTAGAGCGCCAGTCCGAGGGCGGCGACGGCGAACGGGACGATGCGGTTGGCGAACTGTTTGTCGCTGCCGCCGGCGAAGGTCGGATACAGCACGAAGGCCGACAGGATCGCCGTCCACGCCCACAGGATGAACACCGAGCGGCGCTGGCCGTGGCCGAGTCGCATCAAGCGGTGGTGGATGTGTTCCTGGTCGCCTTCAGTGGCACCGGTGCGTCGGTAGGACCGGCGCACGATCGACCAGGCGACGTCGAGGATGGGCACGCCGAGGATGAACAGCGGGATGAAGATCGGCGCGTAGAAGAAGTAGGTCTGGCCGGAGTACTGGTCCGCAATGCGGCCGCCCACCACCAGCGTCGATGCGGCCATCAGCACGCCAAGCAGGTATGCCCCCGAGTCCGCCATGAAGACCTTGGCTGGGTGCACGTTGTGGGGCAGGTAGCCGAGGCACAGGCCGCAGGCGATGACAGCGAGCAGCGGGCCGATGTTCTCGGGGGCGAGCAGGCCACCGTCGGACAGGCGCTGCGCGTAGATCGTGAAGGCGGCCGCCGCGATCGCGACGATGCCCGCCGCCAGGCCGTCGAGGCCGTCGATCAGGTTGACCGCCTGGGTCATGCCCGCAACCCAGAGCACTGTCATCAGTGGCGCGACGTCCGGGGCGAGGACCACAAACCCCGCGAAGGGAATGCGGAAGTAGAACATCGACAGGCCGAAGAAGTACATGACGGACGCGCCGAGCACGACGCCGGCGAGCTTGGCCGGGGGCGACAGGTCGCGCAGGTCGTCGATGAACTGGATCAACACGATGATCGAAGCGCCGATCACAACACCGAGCGGCTCCGATGAATCCCGGAACACGCCGCTGAAGAACGGCAGACGCCACGCGATGAGCATCGCGATGAGGAAGGCGCCGTACATCGCCATGCCGCTGGCTTTGGGCACTGCGGCGGTGTGGATGTCGCGGTCGCGCAGGCCCGGCTGCTTGATGATCCCGTACTTCAGCGCGAACCAGCGCCAGGCCCAGGTGAGGCCGTAGGACGTGGCCGCCGACACGGCGAGGATCGCGAGATACGCGCCCGCCGCAGTCGTCATGCCGAGTTTTCTAGCGTTCTTGTGTCGTTTCGGGCGCTATAGCGCCACAGAACGACACAAGAACGCGGTCACTTGCTCGGGTAGGGCGGGAACTTGGCGCACAGGGCGTTGACTTCCTTGCGGACCGTCGCCAGCGTCTCGGGCTCGTTTCGTCCGCGCAGCGCCTCAGCGAGCAAGCGGGCGATGACGACCATCTCCGGTTCCTTCATGCCTGCCGTCGTGACCGACGGCGTGCCGATGCGCAGCCCGCTGGTGACGAAGGGCGAACGCGGGTCGTCCGGGATCGTGTTCTTGTTCAGTGTGATCCCGGCTTCGTCGAGGGTTTCCTGGGCGATCTTGCCGGTGAGCTCGTCGTCGAAGGTGCGCAGGTCGACCAGCATCAGGTGGTTGTCGGTGCCGCCGCTGACGATGCGGAAGCCCTCCCCCGCCAGCGCTTCGGCCAAGGCCTGGGCGTTCTTTACGATCTGCTGGGCGTACTGCTTGAACTCAGGCTGGGCGGCCTCGTGGAAGGCGACGGCCTTGCCGGCGATGACGTGCTCGAGCGGACCGCCCTGAAGGCCGGGGAACACGGCCGAGTCGATCTTCTTGCCGAGTTCAGGCGTGGCGCTGAGGATGCAACCGCCGCGGGGCCCGCGCAGCGTCTTGTGGGTGGTGAAGGTGACGATGTCGGCGTATTGCATCGGGTTCGGGTGCACGCCGCCGACGATGAGACCAGCGATGTGGGCCGCGTCGAACATGAACAGCGCGCCGACTGAATCGGCGATCTTGCGCAGGCGTTCGGGATCGATGATCCGGCTGTAAGCGGTCGCCCCGGCCACGATCATCTTGGGCTGGTGCTCGGTGGCGAGTTCCTGGATCTGGTCGTAGTCGAGACGCTCGTCGGACTCGCTCAGGCCGTAGGGGATGAAGTTGTAGAGACGGCCGGAGATGTTGACGTCCTTGCCGTGCGTGAGGTGGCCGCCGTGGTCGAGGCTGAGGCCGAGCACGGTGTCGCCGGGCTGCAAAAGGGCCAGGTAAACGGCAACGTTCGCGTTCGCGCCGGAGTGGGGCTGGACGTTCGCGTGGGCCGCGCCGAACAATTCCTTGATGCGGTCGATGGCGATCGCTTCGATGTCGTCCACGACGTAGTTGCCGCCGTAGTAGCGCTTGCCCGGGTAGCCCTCGGCGTACTTGTTGGTAAGGACCGATCCCGTCGCTTCCATCACCGCTTCGGACGTGAAGTTCTCGCTGGCGATGAGCTGCAGCGTCGTCATCTGACGCTCCTTCTCACGGGCGATCAGATCGAAGACTGCGGTGTCGCGGGGCATCAGTTGCTCTTCTCTATGTCGGCAATTTGCTGGACGCGGGCGGTGTGCCGGCCAGCCTCGAATTCGGTGGCGAGCCAGAGGTGCATGATCTCTTCGGCGAGCGCAGCGGCCACGATGCGGGCGCCAATCGACAGCACGTTGGCGTCGTTGTGCTGGCGGCTCATGCGCGCGGTGTACAGGTCGTTGCAGAGGGCCGCCCGGACGCCGTTGACCTTGTTGGCCGCGATCTGTTCACCCTGGCCGGATCCGCCCAGGACGATGCCGCGATCAGCCTCGCCGTTGACGACGGCCCGGCCGACACCGGCGCAGATCGGCGGGTAGTCGACGGACTCGGTGCTGTGCGTGCCGTGATCGAGTACCTCGTGGCCGGCGGCCTCGAGCGCTTTGATCAGGGACTGCTTGAGCTCGTAACCGGCGTGGTCAGCGCCAATGGCGACGCGCATTTACTGGGCTTCTTTCGTGAGGTTCGGAATGGCCTGCACCACAGCGCGCAACAGCACGTCGAGGTCGCGGGCGGTCTTGACGTACTCCGAACGCGGCTTGCCGATGGGATCGGGCACGTCGTCGTTCGGGTCGGCGTGCAGGTAGTCGCGGGTGACGCGGCCCTGGTTCAGCTCCGCCAGTGTCGCGCCCGGATTGGCCGTTGCCCTCCGCACGAACTCCCGCAGCGTGAAGATGCGCGGGAACGCGCTGGGATCCGTCACGACGGCTTCGCGCAGGTGTTCGCGGGTCATCGCGAGCACGAGGTCGGCCTGATCGAGGATCGCCTTGTCGAGGCGCCGGCTGACGTGGTTGTTGATGTCGATGCCCATCTCCGCGCACGTTGCGATGGCGTCGGGCGTCGCCGGCGAACCGCTCGGGAACGAGCCCGCCGACGAGACGGTGATCGGAAGCCCGACTTCGGCGGCGCGATGGCGCAGGATGCCTTCGCCCATGGGCGAACGGCACTGGTTGGCGGTGCAGAGAATGAGGACGTTGATGCGCCGATTCTACGGGGAGGCCGCCTCCGCTCGGGAATCCCGACTTTTGACGTGTTTGTTACCCCCGGGGGTCACAAATACGTCAAAAGTCAGAGGACGAGGGCGCCTTGGCGGAGGATCCGGACGGGGTGGACTGTGGCGTCGACCACGGTCGACGGCTGGCCGTTGCGGGTGCCGCCGTCGAGGACGGGAATGTCACCGAGGGCGACGCGCACCTCCTCGGCCGTCGTGCACGGAGGTTGGCCGTGCTTGTTGGCGCTGGTCGTGATGAGCGGACCGGTCTCGCGGAGGAGAGCCCGCAGGTCGTCGTCGCCCGGGCAGCGCAGACCGACCGTTGCGCTGTCTCCCCCGAGATCCCAGTCCTTTGACTCGCTCCGGCGCGTACCGACGATGGTGAGCGCACCAGGCCAGTGGCCGGTGAGATCGACCGCCGTTGTCATGAAGCGGGTGGCGTCGTCGGGGTCCGCGATCAGCACGGGCAACGCCACGTCGTTCGGCCGCTCTTTCAACGCGAACAACGCCGCACTGTGGCCGACCATGACGGCGACGCCGTAGACGGTGTCGGTCGGGATGGCCACAACCTCGCCGCGCCATAGCGCGTCGATCACCATTTGCCGACTGTGCACCGGGGCCTTCCGACGAGGTCGTTGTGGGTGGACACGTCCTCGGCGCCCGCTGCTTTCAGCATGGTCTGGATGGCCGGTCCCTGGTCGGGAGCGTGTTCGAGCACCAGCGCGCCGGGACGAGCGAGCCACAGCGGCGCTTCGTTCACGATGCGTTCGATGTCGTCGAGACCTTGCGGACCCGAAAACAGCGCGCTCATTGGTTCCCAGTCGGTGATGACAGGAGGGAGTTCATCGGTCTCGCGCACGTACGGCGGGTTACTGACGACCAGTGTGATCATCCCCTGCAGGGCGTTGGGGAGCGCTCCGAACCAGTCGCCGTGCTTGAGGTCGACGCGGCCCACCGCCGCCTGACCGAGCCCGGCCAGGTTGAGGCTTGCGACGGCGAGGGCGTCTTGCGACGCGTCGGTCGCCCACACATTCGCGTCGGGCACTTCTTTCGCGATCGACAACGCAATCGCGCCCGAGCCCGTGCCGAGGTCGACGACGAGGGGCACGTCACCTTCGACGCGCAACGCCCGCAGCGCCGCGAGCGCGACCTCCACGACCTGCTCGGTCTCTGGCCGCGGAATCAGGACGCGCCGGTCGACGTACAGATCGAGCTGCCGGAAACCCCACGACCCGAGGACGTACTGGAGGGGCTCACCGTTCCTGCGACGCTCGACGCGTTGGTCGATCGAGGCCTGGCATTTCGCGTTGATCGGCTCGTCGCCGTGCAGCGTGAGCTCAGCCGGGGACCACTCGGCCACGTGGCCGACGATCAGGCGACCGTCGTGGTTGCCGACCGCAGCGATCGCCTCGGTCAGCGCGTGGTTCCAGGTCTGGAGGTCGTCACTCATCGCCGGCGAGCTGGCGGGCACGTTCGTCCGAGACGAGCGCGTCGCTGACCTCGTCGAGCTCACCCATGAGCACGCGGTCGAGCTTGTAGAGCGTCAGGCCGATGCGGTGATCGGTCACCCGGTTTTCTTTGTAGTTGTAGGTGCGAATCTTCTCGCCGCGACCGCCACTACCGACTTGGCTCTTGCGCGCATCGGACAGCTCGGCCTCCTGCTTGTCCTGCTCGGCCTTGAGCAGGCGGGCACGCAGGACCTGCAGAGCCTTGGCGCGGTTCTGGATCTGGCTCTTCTCGTCCTGCATGGCGACGACGAGACCCGTCGGAAGGTGGGTGATGCGCACGGCCGAGTCAGTCGTGTTGACCGACTGGCCACCGGGGCCCGACGAGCGGTACACGTCGATCTTGAGGTCTTTCTCCTGGATGTCGACGTCGACCTCTTCAGCCTCGGGCAGGACGGTGACCGTCGCCGCCGAGGTGTGGATGCGCCCCTGGCTTTCGGTCGCGGGCACACGCTGCACGCGGTGGGGGCCGCCCTCGAACTTCATACGCGTCCAGACGTTTTCGCCCTTGAGCATGAACGCAACCTCGTTGAAGCCGCCCTTGTCCGACGGGTCCGAGCCCAGCACTTCGACCTTCCACTTCTGGCGGTCGGCGTAGCGGGTGTACATGTCGAACAGGTCCTTGGCCCAGAGGTTCGCCTCCTCGCCGCCCTCGGCCCCGCGGATCTCGACGATCACGTTGCGGCCGGCATTGGGGTCGGGCGGGAGCAGGAGGACCTTCAGTTCGGCGTCGAGTGCCTCGATACGCGACTCGGCGTCTTCGATCTCGGCGCGCATGACCTCGCGGTCGTCGCCCGTCGTCTCGGCGAACATCTCCTTGGCTGCTTCGAGGTCGGAGTGCGCAGTCTCGTAGGCGCGAGAGGCCTCGACGATCGGCGCCAGCTCCTTGTGGCGACGGGAGAGGTCGCGCAACGCCTTCTGGTCGCTCGCAACATCGGGCGCGCCAAGCTTGGCTTCGACGTCCTCGAATTCGGCTTCGAGCATCTTCAGTCGGTCGCGCACTTCGTCAGTCTCCCAGGGACGGCCAGTCGGCCGGAACAGTGATGATGCGGGCGGGCTGTTTCAGTGCCGCCGCGAGTCGGTGGGTGGTCGGCAAGGCGTCGGGCTCGGGCACGAGCAGGACGAGTTCGGCGTCGGGCGCGTGCATGGCACGGGCGTCGGCGGCTGACGGGACGAGGTCCATGTCGATGCCGACCGAGCAGGCCACAAGAACGCCGTCGCCCACGGCCGGTGCGATCGACACGTCACGCAGGTCCGCCCGGGGCAGCGGCGGCTGAACCGGGGTGAGCGGCGGAAGTCCGAAGCGGCCGGGATCGCCGACGACGATCGAGCGCAGCCAGCGTTCACGGCTGTAGCTCGTCATCGCGCCGCCGGGCATGTCGTTGCGTCGTTCCTTGAGCACACGAGCCGCCATATCGGCGAGCGTGGCTCGGGAACCGGCCATCACGTGGCCTTCCCGGTCGTGCTTGCCGACGCCGACGACGATCTCCCCGTCGATCACCCGCCCGATCTCGAGACCCTTCACCTCGAACATCGTCACCCCGTGTTCGTGGACGACGTCGACCCCGTCGGGCACCTCGTACTCGTTCTGTGCGGGTGTGGACGGGCCAGGGCCATCTACAGCCGCACAGAAGCGCAGCGAGGTGTCGACGACGCAGGCTGCGTCGATCCGCGCGGGTGACGCGAAGTACGTGGCGCGGCGGGCGATGACCCCCGCGTCGTCGGCCGAGTCCGTGATGACGACGAGCCGATCGGGCACGTCTCCCTTCAGCGCGACGGCCAGTGCGCCGCCCAAAGTCGCGACGCCCGACGTCTCACCGAACACCCACAAGGTGCCGTCTCCGGACGCGGCTGCGCCGCCGGGGAAACCCGACGGCGTCAGTTCCGTGGCTCCGGCCGAGGTGGCCAGAACCTTGAGTTTTGCGAGGTTCAGAGCAGCTCGACGCGAAGGGTCGAGCGGCACCTAGCTCTCTTTCTTCGAGCCCTGACGGCCGTAGCGGCGCTGGAAGCGCTCGACGCGGCCACCGGTGTCGACGAGCTTCTGCTTGCCCGTGTAGAAGGGGTGGCACTCGTTGCAGAGTTCAGCGTGCAGCTCGTTCACCGTCGAACGGGTGGTGAAGACGTTCCCGCAGGAGCACTTCACGGTCGCTTCGGTGTAGTTGGGGTGGATTCCGGGCTTGGCCATGTTCGTTACCTCTTCCTATGCAACCGGGCTCGGCCCGGCTGCGATTTCGCCCAAGAACTCTGCGTTGGTCTTGGTCTGCTTCATCTTGTCCATCAACAGGTCCAGCGCTGCCGCACCTGTGCCGTCGGCGCTGAGACCGTTGAGGACTCGACGCAGCTTCCATACAGCTTGGAGCGCTTTCGGCTCGAACAACAACTCCTCACGACGCGTAGAACTTCCATTCACGTCGATTGCGGGGTAAATCCGCTTCTCGGCGAGGCGCCGATCGAGGCGAAGTTCCATGTTGCCGGTGCCCTTGAACTCCTCGAAGATCACTTCGTCCATCTTGGAGCCGGTCTCGATGAGGGCCGTGGCCAGGATCGTGAGCGAGCCGCCCTCGTCCAGGTTGCGGGCCGCACCGAAGAACTTCTTGGGCGGATACAGCGCGCCGGTGTCGATACCACCGGACATGATGCGACCCGTCGCCGGCGCCGCCAGGTTGTAGGCGCGGGCGAGACGGGTGATGCCGTCGAGAACGATCACGACGTCCTGGCCGGCCTCGACCAGGCGCTTGGCCCGCTCGATGGCGAGCTCGGCGACCTGCGTGTGCTCGTCCGACGGGCGGTCGAAGGTCGAGGCAACGACTTCGCCCGAGACGGAACGACGCATGTCGGTCACTTCTTCGGGGCGCTCGTCCACGAGGAGCACCATGAGGTGCACGTCGGGGTTGTTGGCCTCGATAGACGTGGCGATCTGCTTGAGGACGGTGGTCTTGCCGGCCTTGGGCGGCGAGACGATCAGGCCGCGCTGGCCCTTGCCGATCGGTGAGAGCAGGTCGACGATCCGGGCAACCATGTTGCCGGGCTGGCCGGGCATCTCGAGCTTGAGCTGCTGATCCGGGAACAGCGGGGTCAGGTCGTCGAACTTCGGACGCTTCTGCATGTCCTCGATCGAGCCGCCGTTGACGGACTCGACCTCGACGATGGCGCCGTACTTCTCCTGGTTGCCGGCGGGGCGGGACGTGCCGACGATGCGGTCGCCCTTGCGCAGGCCGTTGCGCTTGACCACGGCGACCGGGACGTAGATGTCGTCGGCCGAGGGCAGATAGCCCTTGACGCGGATCAGGCCGTAGCCGGCATCGGCGAGGTCGAGCAGACCGGCGACGGGCTGCGTTTCGCCTTCGTAGGCGTCCTGCTCCTGGTAGCCGGCCATGTCGCGGGCCTGGCCACCACCGCCGCCACCGAGGCTGTCGAACCGGTCGCGGCCACGCCGACGACGGTTCGAGCGCTTGTTGCCCTCACCGGGCTGGTTCTGGTTGCCGCCGCCCTGATTGCGGTTCTGGTTCTGGTTGCGGTTGTTGTTGCCACCGCCGCCTTCGCCTCGGTCACGGTCACGGTTCTGATTGCGGTTGTTGTTGCCGCCACCTTCGCCGCCGGCACGAGGGGCGTTGTCGCCTCGGTCCTCACGCGGCCGACCGGCGAAGCCGGTCTTGGGCTCGGACGTCTCGGACGACTCGAGCGGTGCGAGCTCGTCGGGGGTCGGGATGTCAACGGTGACTTGTGATGCCGGGTCGGTCGCCGTGTCGGCAGCCAGCGCCGCGGCACGGGCGGCGAACCCGCGATTGCGCGCCGGCGCAGCTTCGGCTGCGGGGGCGTCGTCGGAGGACGACTGCGCCTTGGGCGCGTCGTCGGTGGTCACAGCCGCGGCGGGCGCGTCGTCATTCGACGCCGCCTCGGCGGTCTTCTTGGAAGCCCGGGGGGCACGCTTCGGCTTTTCGGCCGGTGCTTCGCTTTCGGCAGAGCCGTTAGCGGAACCGTTGCCGTTGCCGTTCGGCGTGACGCCGGTGGCTTCAAGGATTTTGTCGACTAGGTCGGCCTTCTTCGTCCGACTGCCGGGCTTGACGCCCAGCGCATCGGCAATGGCATGGAGCTCGTCTCGCTCTTTGCCTTCTAGGACCGAGCGTTCGAGCATGTGCTCTCCGCTCATTTCACCTCACTTGGGTTTGGACAGGTCACATCCGCGGCACTGCCAAGGAATGCAACCGGGAGCCGCTCGGGCGAAGGGACGTTCGCCAAACCGGCGGGAGAATCGAATGCACTTCCGCTGGAAACCATGCGGTCGGTGCGAACACCACGTTATCACTTGTGTTCTGAACAGGCACAACGCCCTCGAAGTGGTACGTATTCCCGCATGAACGTTCGTCGTGTGGTTACCGGGCATGACCCGTCCGGCAAGTCGATCTTCGTCAGTGACGAGTCGATCCCGCCCATCCAGCCGATGCTGTTGCCGGCAGCTGAGTTTCATCGGCTCTGGGGCGGCGACACGACGCCGCAGTTTCCGGGCGACGGGTCCCAGCCGGACCACACCATGTACTTCCCACCCATCGGCGGCTTCCGCTTCGGTCTGTTCTCCATCCCACCGGATTCGCACGAGCCGCCCGCGGATCTCGACATTCCCGCCGCGCTGGCCGACATGGACGCCGGTATGCCCGGGATGATGCGGTACATGGATCCGACGGATCCCGGCATGCACACGACCGACACGATCGACTTCGAGATCGTGCTCGAAGGCACGGTCGTCCTCGAACTCGACGACGGGGAGTCAGTAACGCTGCAGCCCGGCGACACCGTGGTGCAGAACGGCACCCGTCATCGCTGGTCGAACCCCGGCACCACCATCGCAAGGTTGGCCGTCTTCATGGTCGGCGCCCAGCACGCCACGGTCCCCCCTGCGTCGTAAGTCACCGTTCTTGTCGTAGTTCGCTCGCTATAGCGAGCGAACTACGACAAGAACGCGTCAGGTCTCGTCGCCGACGACGCGGAGGAGGCCTTCGATTGAGCGCACCGCGCTCAGCTCCCGAAGGTCGTCCAAGGTGGCCTGGACGTCGGCTTCACGGGCGACGTGGGTGATGAAGACGAGGCGGGCTTCGTCGCCGAGGCCCTGCTGCTCCATCGACTGGATCGAGACGCCGTGGTTGCCGAGCACGCCGGCGACGGCGGCGAGCACGCCGGGCTGATCGGCGACGTCGATCGCCAGGTAGTACTGCGAGCGCAGGTCGTCGACCGAGCGGAGCTTCGCCGGTGCGAGCTTGGGCGCACGACCGGTGCCGCCGATCTTGAGGTTGTGGGCGGCGTCGATGAGGTCACCGACGAGCGCCGAACTGGTCGGGAGCTGGCCCGCACCACGGCCGTAGAGCATGAGCTGATCGACGGCGTCACCTTCGATGAACACCGCGTTGAACGAGTCGCGCACGCTCGCGAGCGGATGGGTCGCCGGCACCATCGCCGGATGCACTCGCACCGCGACCTGGCCGTCGGACTGCTCGGCGATGCCAAGCAGCTTGATGACGTAGCCGAGGCGCTTGGCGAACGCGATGTCGGTCGCAGTGAGCTTGGAGATGCCTTCGCAGTACACGTCTTCGAGGGCAACGCCGACGCCGAAGGCGATGCTGGCGATGATCGCGACCTTTGCGCCGGCGTCGAATCCTTCGACGTCGGCCGTCGGATCGGGCTCGGCGTATCCGAGGCGCTGGGCCTCGGCCAGAGCGTCGGCGTAGGTCGCCCCGTCTTCCGTCATGCGGGTGAGGATGAAGTTCGTCGTGCCGTTGACGATGCCCATGATGCGGGTGATCGGCTCGCCGGCAAGGGACTCGCGCAGCGGGCGGATCAGCGGGATGCCTGCGGCGACCGCGGCTTCGAACAGGAGGTCGCGGCCGGCTTTCGCCGCAGCGTCGAACAATTCGAGGCCGCGCTTGGCGAGCAACTCCTTGTTGGCGGTCACGACCGGCTTGCCCGCAGCGAGTGCCGCGCGCAGCAATTCATCGGCAGGATCGAGCACACCCATTATCTCGACGATCACGTCGACGTCCTCGGCGTTCACGACGGCGAACGGATCGGTAGTGACGATCGACGGGTCGAGCTCATCGGGTCGCGGCTTGGAGAGATCGCGCACGGCGACACGGGTCACTTCGAGCCGGATGCCGGTGCGGGCGGCGATGTTGTCGGCTTCGCGCGTGATCAACGAGAGCAGCGCACCGCCCACGTTGCCGCAACCCAACATCCCGATGCGTACCGCCTCAGCCATGGGACTCACGCTAGACGTCGAGTCGCAACAGGTCGTCCAGGGTTTCGCGGCGGATGACGAGCCGCGCGCCTCCGTCACGCACGAACACCACGGCCGGCCGCGGGACCTTGTTGTAGTTGGACGCCATCGAATAGCCGTAGGCGCCGGTGACGGGTGTCGCGATGATGTCGTCGACGGCGAGATCGCTCGGCACGCGGCCGTCGCGCACGATCACGTCGCCCGACTCGCAGTGCTTGCCGACGAGCGTGATGTCCATGCCGCGCTCGGCGTCGACGCAACGGGGCAAGAAGATCTCGTAGCCGCTGCCGTAGAGAACGGGACGCGGGTTGTCGCTCATCCCGCCGTCGACCGCTACGTACGTACGGATGCCCGGCAGGTGTTTGATCGTGCCGACCGTGTAGAGCGTCAGCGCAGTCGGCGCGACGATCGACCGGCCCGGCTCGGCGGTGATCTTGATACCGCTCGGCAGTCCGGCTTTCGCGGCGGCGGCCTTCACCGTCGCACCCCACTGCGCCATCGACGGGCCTTCTTCGCGCTCGACGTAGGCCACCCCGAGACCGCCGCCGATGCAGAACTCCTCGACACCGGCACCGGCAACGAACTCGGCGAGAACGGCTACTTCTTGTTCGAAGCCTTCGGTACGAAAGATCTGCGAGCCGATGTGCGAGTGAATGCCGACGAGTTCGAAAGGTCCGCTTTGTAGTCGGGCGACCGCTTCGTTGGCCGCCCCGCTGTTGAACGAGAACCCGAACTTGGAGTCCTCTTGGCCCGTCATCACGTACTCGTGCGTGTGGGCTTCGACGCCGGGGGTCACGCGGATCAACACCCGAGGTCGGACGCCGGGGCGATCGGCGAGGAGTCGCTCGAGGCGGGTGATCTCGTCGTGCGAGTCGATGATGATGCGACCGAGGCCGACGTCGAGCGCTCGCGCGAGTTCCTCGTCGGACTTGTTGTTGCCGTGCAATACCAGTCGATCGGCGGGCACGCCCGCGCTCAGCGCGACGTGCAACTCCCCTGCCGTCGACACGTCGATCTTCATGCCCTCCTCGTGCGCAAGGCGCGCCATCGCTACGCAGAGGAACGACTTGGACGCAAACGCGACGCCGTCACCGAACGCATCGACCGCGGCGCGGCAGCGAGCGCGCAGGTCGTCTTCGTCGTAGACGAACAGCGGCGTGCCGAACTCGCCGGCAAGGTCGAGGACGTCGAGACCGGCGATGCGCAGGTGGCCGTCGCCGTCGACGGACGCGTTCGCCGAAAGAAGGGTTCGGGGAAGAGGCGCCATCCGTGCGAAATTAGTGACCCCATGGCCTTCGCACCGAGTCCATTCGTTCAAGTCGCCGCTCGACTGTCTGCCGCGATCGAGGCGGCTTTCGGCCCGGAGTACGCGGGAGCCGATCCGGTGCTGCGACCCAGCCAGCATGCCGACGCCCAAGCCAACGCCGCGATGGCGCTCGCGAAGAAGGTCGGGCAGGCCCCACGTGACGTCGCCGCGTCGATCCTCGCGGCTGCTGATCTCGACGATGTCGTCGAGCGCACGGAGATCGCCGGGCCTGGCTTCATCAACCTCTGGATCCGGAACGAAGCGCTTGCCGGCGCGATCGAAGCGATCGCTGACCACGCCGCGTTCGGGGCCGTGCCCGACGCTGCGCCCGAGACGATCGTCATCGATTATTCGAGCCCGACGATCACCAAGGAGATGCACGTCGGCCATCTCCGCTCGACGATCATCGGCGACGCGCTCGCCCGCACGCTGAGCTTCCTCGGCAACAACGTCATCCGTCAGAACCATTACGGCGACTGGGGCACCAACTACGGCTCGCTCCTCGAGCGCTACATCGAGCTTCGCGATGAAGGCAACGAGCCCGCGCTCGACGACCTGAACGCGTTCTACAAAGACGCCAACGCTCGCTTCACCGGCGACGAAGCGTTCGCAGCACGAGCACGGGCGCGCACCGTCGCCCTCCAGAACGGCGACCCCGAGACACTGGAGGTCTGGCGCAAGTTCGTTGCGACGGCGCACGCGCACAACGTCGTCATCTACGACCGCCTCGGCATTCTGTTGACCGACGACGACGTGCGGCCCGAGAGCGCCTACAACGACGAGCTCGAGAAGACCGTCGCGGACCTTGTCGCGGCGGGCGTCGCCGTGGAAAACGACGGCGCGCTGTGCGCGTTCGTCGACGGTTACGAGGCGCCGCTCATCATCAAGAAATCCGACGGCGGCTTCAACTACGGCACAACCGACCTGGCCGCAATCCGCTACCGGGTCGATGAACTGAAGGCGACGCGGGTGCTGTACGCCGTGGACTCGCGCCAGTCGCAACATCTCAACCAGGTGTTCCGCACCGCCGAGAAGGCCGGGTGGGTCACGCCACCGGCGCGCGCCGAGCACGTCAACTTCGGCCTGATCCTCGGCAAGGACGGCAAGCCGTACAAGTCGCGGTCAGGCGAGACGCCCAAGCTCGGCGAGATGATCGACGAGGCGGTCGAGCGTGCGTCGGTGATCGTCGACGAGAAGAACCCCGATCTCGACGTCGACGAACGTGCCGCAATCGCCCGGGCCGTCGGCGTCGGTGCGATCAAGTACGCCGACCTGCAGAACGAGCGCATCAAGGACTACACGTTCGAACCGGAGCGCATGGTTGCCTTCGACGGCAACACCGGGCCGTATCTGCAATATGCGTACGCCCGCATCCAGTCGATGTTCCGGCGCGCCGGCATCGACCCGTCCGAGGTGAAGGGCACGCCGATCCAGATCGTGGAGCGGCAGGAGCGCGACCTCGCGATCGCGATCCTCGGATTCAGCGATGCCGTCAACGCCGTGGCCGAGTCGTGCGCGCCTCACAAGCTCTGCACCTATCTGTTCGACCTGGCGCAGACGTTCACGTCGTTCTACGAGGCGTGTCCGGTACTCAAGGCCGACGAACCGACGCGTACATCGCGACTCGCGCTCAGCGAGACCGCGGCCCGGGTTCTGTCGACAGGTCTGGGCCTGCTCGGCATCGACTCCCCGCCGCAGCTCTAAACCTTCCCAATCTTCGGTTTGGTCCTAAACCGGCCAACCTGAACAGTCGATGGGTGGCCCTGATGTCTGCTTCTTCTTCCATCAAGGTCTGCCCGTTCTGCCTCGTCGACGCACGCACCGACGCCCCGACGTGCGCGTACTGCGGCTCGAGCTACGACCACGTCGGTGCCCCCACCCCGCACGCGGAGGGGCTGCGTACCCGCTGGCGCACCTACGACGGTGTGGCGACGCACGACGCCGAGGCGTCACGCGTCAGCGTCTACCCCGCGTAGTCGAGGCCGGCAAGGCGCTTCACTGCTGCAAGACCGGCGGGTGAGCCCGCCCAGTGCGCGTCGAGCGCGTCGGCACCGGCAAGCCTCACGACGCGTCGCAGAACCAGCGCCACGATGATGAGGTCGTCGGCGTAACCGAGGACCGGAATGAAGTCCGGAATCAGATCGAACGGGATCGCCAGATAGACGAGCAGCGCGCGCAGCCACCGCCGCACGCCGGGCGGCAGGGTCCCGTCGACGTGCAGATCGCGCAACAGACGGATCGCATCGGGCACGACCCGCCTGAGTTCCCGCAGGTCGATCCCCCGCGGCCGAGCCAACAACAGCAGGGCTACGAACGCGATCCAGAGGACCGCAAGGGTCAGCGCGGCGCCGAGGACGACGCGCACGCGGAGTTAGCGGCCGACGAGGCCGTTGACGACGTCGATCAACTCGAGGGGATCGAAAGGCTTCGTCATGTACTCGTCGGCGCCGGTCGCCGTGCCCGCGGCGAGGTCGCCCGCCTGGGCCTTCGCGGACAGCAGCACGACGGGAATGCTCGAGGTCTCCGGGTCCGACTTGAGCTCAGTGGCGACGGTGAGGCCGTCCATCTTCGGCATCATCACGTCGAGCAGGATTGCGTCGGGCGCTTCCTTCTTGGCGGCCGCGAGGCCGGCGAGCCCGTCGTCGGCGATGACGACTTCCCAGCCCTCCATTTCGAAGGTCAGGACCACAAGTCGCTGGATCGACGGGTCGTCGTCGACGACGAGCACTTTCGGCACGCCCGCATCGTAGGCAACGCGGCGGGTCCGACTACTCTCTGACTTCCCTTAGCCCTCGTAGCTCAGGGGATAGAGCATCGGCCTCCGGAGCCGGGTGCGTAGGTTCGAATCCTACCGAGGGCGCTAAAAGGCCGGCCGATGCCGCGCATCGGACCTCTTCGATGCCCGAGGGTCGCCGGGCGTTCGAATCCTACCGAGGGCGCTACAAGGCCGGCCGATGCCGCGCATCGGACCTCTTCGATGCCCGAGGGTCGCCGGGCGTTCGAATCCTACCGAGGGCGCTACAAGGCCGGCCGATGCCGCGCATCGGACCTCTTCGATGCCCGAGGGTCGCCGGGCGTTCGAATCTACCGAGGGCGCTTCGCGTCGACGCCGAACCAGAGGTTCGGCGTCGAATTCACCGGCTCACGTTGCGCGAGCCTTCGGACCGGCGAAGCCGGATCCTGCGGCGTCACGTCGTCCTGATTCAGTTTTTGAGGCGCGTTTGAGGCCTAGTCGCCGCCGGCCATCACGATCATTTGGGCGCGGGCGATGGTGTGGCCGAACAGGTTGAAACCGAGCAGCGAGTTGCTCGCCTCCGCAGGCACACCGAGATCGTCGGTGTCGAGGGCGTAGACGTTGATGAAGTAGCGGTGCGCCGGATGATTCGCGGGCGGGGCGGCGCCGAGGAATCGCGCGCCACCGGCGTCGTTCTTGTACTGGATCACCCCGTCGGGAAGGTTGGCCCCTTCGTCGTCTCCAGCACCCTCAGGCAACTCTGTCACCGAGGCCGGAAGCGTTGCGACGGCCCAGTGCCAGAAACCCGAACCGGTGGGCGCGTCCGGGTCGTAGATCGTGACCGCGTAGCCCTTCGTCTCGGCGGGTGCGCCTGACCAACTCAGCTGCGGCGAGATGTCCTTGCCGCCCGGTACCCCGAAGATGCCCGACATCTGGTCCGGCCCGAGCGTGTCGCCCTCGGAAAAGGTCGTGCTCGTGACGGTGAAGCTGGGCACCTCGGGGTGCATGGCGAAAGGGTCGTTGCGGGTCATGCCCGACAGCCTGTCAAACCGCGGGCGCCTCGTGTCGTCCATCGGGATGACGGGCGAAACGTTCCGTCTCACGGCCGTGGTCGGGCGCTTCGGTCGACCACGGCCAACCACCGAACTGCGTCTCGCGGTAGTCGGCGAAGGCCTGGTGGATCTGCTCCTCGGTGTTCATCACGAACGGGCCGTACTGGGCGACGGGCTCGGCGAGCGGACGGCCCTGCAGCACGAGGATCTCGACCGGCTGGCTCCCCGCGGTCAACTGCACCGGCACCGCCGCGTCGACAACAACGCCGGTGTCGTTGGTGACCTCGGTGTCGGCGATGCGAACCGTGTCGCCTTCGAAGACGTAGAGCACTCGCACCGTCTGGGGCCCAGCAGCCTCGGGTAGCTCCCACGAGGCACCGGCCTCGAGGGCGATGTGCCAGATCGCAATGTCGGCATCTGGGTGCGACGCGTACGAATCGGGCGGCGGCGCAGGCACCGCGGAGCCGTGCAGCGATCCCGCGATGATCGAGATCGTGGCGCCGTCTTCACGTACGACGGGCAGGTCGTCGGACCAGATCATCGTGAAGTACGGGTCGACCATCTTGTCGGCGGCGGGCAGGTTCAGCCAGATCTGGAACAACTCGAGCGGGTTCTTCGCGTCCCGATCAACCAGCGGGAACATCTCGGAGTGTTGGATGCCGCGACCAGCGGTCAGCCACTGGACGTCACCCCGCCCGAAGCGGGCGGCGGCACCGAGGGAGTCGGAATGGTCGATCAAGCCCTTGCGGACGAACGTGACCGTTTCGAAGCCGCGATGCGGATGCTGCGGGAACCCGGGAACGATGAGGCCGTGGTACATGCTCCAGCCGTCCTGGCCGGAGAAGTCCATGCCGAGCTCGCGATCGTCGATCGGCACGGCGGGCGCAAGCACGTCGTTGCCCGCCGGGTAGTCGTCGTCGTGGTGGGCGCAGAACAGGAACGGGTCCACGGTTGGCCAACGCGTGCCAAGTTCGACGGTCTCGCGGACCGGGCTCTGCTGACTTGTCGCTGTCATATCCATCACCTCAACCGCTACAACGCATCCGTATTCCGACGGGCGAGTTCGGTCAACGGATTGTCGCCGAGGCGGGCGACGCGCAGCACTTCAGGGTCGAGCATGGCGACAGCCAGTCCGGGCAGTTCTCGATCGGCGTCGGCGCGTACGTCGCCGTTGGGATCCCAGATCGCGCTGTGTCCGCTGCCGATGTAGCCGCCCTGCGGACCGACGTGGTTGGCGAACAACACGTACATAGAGTTGTCGAGGGCACGGGCGGCACCGCGGGTCATGCGCTTGTGCGCCGCGTCCGAGAACAAGCCGCCGACTGCGTAGGCGTGACACCCGTCGAGGGCAGCGGTGCGGGCATGTTCAGGGAACGCCGCGTCCCAGCAGACACCCAGACCGATCCGCCATCCGTCGATCGTGACGACTACGTCGCCCACACCGATCTCGAAGCCGGCGGCGCGCTCGTCACCGGCGACGTACTGCTTGTCGTACTGGCCGCTGCGTTGTCCGTTGCGCCCGAACACCAACGCGGAGATGTAGAGCGCACCCGAAGCGCCACGGGTCGGCGCGCCAACCACGAGCGCGGTGTGCGTGTCACGACACGCCTCGCTGATCGCCTCGAGCCGGGCGTCGTCGTGTTCGATCGCAAGCGAGTGGTCACGCGCGATTGCGTCGAGCTCGTAGCCCGTGATGAACAACTCGGGCAGCACCAACAGTTCGGCGCCTTCGTCGTGGGCGCGCCGCACCATGGCGGCCGCCGTCGCGACGTTGGCCGCGATGTCGCCTCCGACGCACGGGGCCTGGCCCGCCGCTACCGATACCGCCTCTTCAGGAAGATCCCCCACCACAGGGGAGAACCCTACGAACGCTTGGAGTTGGCCTCGCGCAACAACTCGGGACGCGACTTCGCAAACGAGTGCTCGAGCTTGTAGTCGGTGCGGATCTTCAGCTTCTCGAACCAACCCATCTCGAGTGCTTCCTGCAGACCTTCGGCCGGATCGTCGGCTGCCGCGTGCGGCCCGGGCTTGGGCGGTTCGGGCGGGAACACCGGCGGCAGGGGCCACGGCGGCGTGCCCGGGATCTTGCCGACCGACGGAAGCTTCGTCGGGTCGTTCGCCTCGTCGCGGACGAAGTTCCGCACCGCGTGCTCGCCTTGGTCGAGCGCGACCGACAGCGGCGCCGAGTACGGAACGAAGGTGTGTTCGGGGTTGAAGCGACGGAAGCCGCCGAACGCACCCTCGATGCTGTTGGTGCTCTTCACCCGTCGGGTCAGATGCGGCAGGCCCCAGTTGTCCGAGATGAAGCGCACGACCGAGGTGTGCTCGTAGAGGTTGTGGTCGACCGCTCCGGGCTTGGCCGTCCACGGGCTCACGATCGTCGAAGGAATGCGGAAGCCGATCTGCGCGAAGTCCTGTTTGCCGCCGGGATCGTTCGGCGTGCCGCGATCGTCGGCGATGCGCGGCGGGTCGACGTGATCCCAGAAGCCGCCCCATTCGTCGTAGGTGACGACGAGCGCGCCCTGCTGGTAGTGCCGCGAGTTGGTGAACGTCTCGACGATGTCGGACAGGAAAGCCTGACCCAGACGGATGTCGGCGTGTGGGTGGTCGTCGTTGCCGAACTCGCTGCCGATCGTGAAGAAGGGATCGACGTAGGAAACCTGCGGCAACACGCCGGCCTGGCACTGCTCGTACCAAAGCTCGATCGGCTTGATGCGGTTGACGTGACGCCGCCCCCAGTACCCGAGCACCGGCAGGTTGCTGGCGTAGTAACCCGCCGACATGCCGGCCTTGTCGAACAGGTCCCACACCGTCGGCCAGTTGAAGCCCGTGTACCACTTGTCGTGGCCGAGCTTGCCGGCCGCAGTGGGAGGCGGATCGTTGTTCTTGTTGCCGCCCGACGAACCGGAGTGCATGTAGTAGCGGTTGGGCTGGGTCGGACCGAGGAGCGCCGCGTGCCAGTTGTCGTAGGACTGGTACGCACGAGCGAGTTGCGCCCACACCGGCACGTCGATGTCGTCGTAGAAGCTGAGCGCGTACTCGTCGTTCTTGGTGATGGGGTGCAGCCAGCCGTTGACCTTGCCGAGGGCCTTTTCGGCGCGGCCGCCATCCCACGAATGACTCGGGTCCTTGTAGCCGCGTCCGTTGAAGCTCTGGAATCCCTTGACGCCCCAGTTGTACGTGTGAACGTCGCCCGACTTGCCGGCGCGCAGATCGGGGAACGACATCTGCTGGCGGCCGTTGAAGCTCGGGTTCTCCTTCCCGTACCAACCGAGAAAGTGATTCATGGAGCGGTTCTCCATCATCACGACGACGATGTTCGTGACCGGCGTCTTGGCCTTGCGGTTGCCGAGATTGCTCAGTGCGCCGCGGACGAGCGGTTTGTTGTTTCCGGCCCTTACGCCCGCCAGGGCGAGTCCCCCCGCTGCGGATTTGAGAAATGTTCTGCGATCGGTCCCCACGACCTCTGACGGTACCGCCTTTCTCGTTAAGTAGTGGTTCCGTACAATCACGGGATGGGGAAACGTTCGGGGCTCGTCACCCTCCTGTTCACCGCAATTCTCTCGACGGTCATTCCGGCGCTGCGCTCGCCGGTACAGGCTGCCGCTGCATCGTCACCGGCATCGATCGCCGAATGCGCGTCGTCGTGGCGGCTCGTCGACACCGACGTATTCCGCGGGCTCAACGCGCTGTCGCGTTCGCAGGGCGTCACATCTGACGGCGACGGTTGGATCTTCTCGTGGCAGCTCGGCATCGAGCGGACCAACGACGATTTCGATACTTCGACGACTGGTCTGATCTCTCCCAAGGTGCTGCTCGACGGCGGCGTTCACATTGGTGGCATCGACACCTACAACGGTCTCGTCTACGCACCTGTCGAAGATCCGAACTACGGGCCGATCAACGATCCGGAGTACCAGAGGCCCTACATCGCCCTGCTCGACGCGCACAACATGCGCCCGACGGGCCACAACATCGCGCTCGACAAGTCGATCCACGAAGCGGGTGTGCCGTGGGTCGCGATCGACGGCGCGAAGAAGCTCGCCTACACGGCCGAGTGGGACATGAAGCGCGACCGGCTGAACGTGTTCGACACGAACATGAAGTTCAAGCGGTTCCTGCCGCTCGTCTACCCGTCGACGGTGCCCGCCGGCTTCCATCTCGACCGCATTCAGGGCGCGCACGTCTTCGGCAACACCTTGTTCGTCGCTCGTGACGACGCCAAGAAGTCGGTATGGGGTGTCGACCTCACGACCGGTGTCGTGTCGCCGAAGTTCGTGATGAACCGTCCCGGCGCCGAAACCGAGGGCCTCACCATTCGCCCGACGGCAGACGGCGCGCTCGTGCATGTGCTCGTCATTCGGCCGGGCGGATCCATGGCGATGACTCGCGTGGAGTTCCAACACTGGGCGCCCGTCGCCAGCGCAGCGTGCACGACGAACGACAACTCCCTCGCCAATGCGGACGACGTCACCAACGTCGTGAAGTACGAGCAGCTGATGGCCGACCACCTCCACGAGGGCCACGCGGTGGAGGTCGACTTCGCCACGGCCGACAAGGTGCCCGGTCAAGTGGTCGGCACCGGCGGCTGGGGTGACAGCGGTCTGTGGACCGGCGTGTATCTCGGCGGCGAGGCGATGCGGTACCAGGTGGCGAAGAAGCATCTCGCGGTCCGCAACCTGACCGAGGGTGATCGTGCGTTCTGGACCGCCCAGCGCGACGAAGCAATGATGCGGGCGCGGGCGATTTTGGCGGCCGAGCATCGCGACATCAACATCGCCGAGGACTGGACGGGCGAGTTGCGTATCCCGCCGGACGTCAACACCGACGACCCCACCGGCCGTCACTTGGCGAACTTCGGCGGCGGTGTCATTCACGGTGAGAAGGGCATGATCCAGCGCTCGTGCACGCCCGTCGGCCAGGGCCGGCTCGGCATCAACGACCCGACGAACTATCCCGACAAGCCCGTCAACAACAACGACAACCGCGTGTTCCAGATCACGTGGAAGCACGGCGACGGGCGCACCTACAACTGCGAAACATCACCGAGTCGAGACACGTACGCGGGCCTCACGTTCGGTCTGCTGACGGCCTACGACATGATCGGGCCCGACGCGCCGGAGCTGCGCAAGCAGATCCGGACCGACCTGCAGGCGATGGGCGACTTCCTCTGGAAGTACGGCTGGGCGTATCCGCGGCCGCACGGCTACATCAGCGTGCAGCACGACTTCAACGGGTTCATCTCGCCGCTGTTCGTCTACACGCCCGAGGCGCGCCTGAATCTCACGAATGCGGTGCGTCACGTGCTCGCCGACGCTGACGATCTCGTTGCGCGTGCGAAGTGGAACACCATCTGGGTGAGCGAGTTCGCGACCCAGGGCGCCATTCTCGGCCCGTCGCACCAGCTCGACGCGATGACGCCGTACGACTCGTACTACAAGTGGAACCTGTCGCATCTGATCGCGTTCAATCTGCTGCGCACGACGAACGGAGAGGAACGCGCCGTGCTCGCTGCGGGCATGGCGCCGATGGACAAGACCACCAAGGACGACGTGAACGCGCACTTCGAAGCGATCATGTATTCCGTCACCGGTGAGCAGCAGCGCCTCGCCGACGCAACCAAACACCTGCGTCAGTGGCTCGACTACCGCGCCAACATCGAGGCCGGCCCGGTCCACAACCAAGACCGCTGCGGCCACGACATCAAGTGCGTGCCCGAAGATCAGGCCACGCTCACGTCGAACTACTTCGACGGCGGCGCGTTCACCTATGGCAACGGCTCGTCGTTCACGCGGCGCGCCAAGGAACCCTTGCCCGTCGCCCAGCGGGTTCCGACCGACTTCTTGTGGCAGCGCCCGCCGAACCAGCTCAACGGATCCGAGGCCAAGACGCACCGCGCGCCCGGAATCGACTTCCTCACCCCGTACTGGATGATCCGCTACCTCACCGAGGTAGCCCCGCCCGCACTGCGCCCGCTCCCCCAGTGGCCGGTGGGCACCAAGTAACCCCGATCGACTTTTGACGTGTTTGTGACCCCCGGGGGTGACAAACACGTCAAAAGTCAGGACAAGGGCAGGGCGTCGAGGTCGATGCCGGTGGCGTCGAGGGTGATGGTTTGACCTTCCCAGGCTGACGCCACTCGCTCTTTGCCGTCGCCACCCCAGTGACGCTTGGCGTCGTCGTTCAGGGTCTCGAGTTCGTTGTCGGTGTGGTACGGGTCGTGGTGGAAGAGCACGAGGTTGCGCACCTCGGCCTTCTGCGCGAACGCCACGACGTGACCGACTGCGGAATGGCCCCAGCCGATGTGACGCGGGTACTCGTCGTCGCCGTACTGGGCGTCGTGGAGCAACACGTCGCACTCGTGCGCGAGGTCGTGACCGCTGATCCACTCGGTCGACAGCATCGAGATGTCGCCGCCGATGCCGGGCTCGTGGTCAGGCAGATAGACGACCGATTTGCCGTCCTCTTCGACGCGGTAGCCGACGGTCGGGCCCTGGTGCGTCACCAGCGATGCGCGCACGGTGACGCCGCCTATCTCGACGGCGTGTCCGGGAGCGTCGTGGAACTCGAGCTTGCACGGAATGTCGCCGAGGCGGACGGGGAACAGGGGCGGCGACATGTAGGTCGCGATGCGATCGTGCAGCGACTGCACCGGCGAAGGTGGGCCCCAGATGTGGACCTCGACTTCGGGGTTGAACAGGGGCCGGAAGAAGCCAAGGCCCTGCAGGTGATCCATGTGGAGGTGCGTGAGGAAGATGTGCACGACCCGCACGCCCTCCTCCGTCAGACGAACGCCGAGCGGTCGCATGCCGGTACCTGCATCGAGGACGAGCACCTCCTTGTTCTTGCCCTCGACTTCGACGCACGAGGTGTTGCCGCCGTAGCGCATCGTGTCGGGACCGGGTGCGGCGACCGAGCCCCGGCAGCCCCACACCCGCACCTTCATGCCTTGGACTCCCAGAAGACGGTGAGGACGCCGTGCATCTCGTCGTTGCGACCGAAGAGCGGATAGGCGGTCACTTCGAACTGCTTCTTCACTTCGTCGAGGGTCGTGGCGCACAACGTGCTGTGGGCCGGCACGCGCTCGATGAACGCGATGCCGGGCGGGGACGCGGCGCGCGACAACGTCGAACCATCCGGATTCTCGAGCCGCAGCATCTCGCCGAAGTCCGGCGCGCTCATGGCGCCGAGTTCGGCGTAGGACTTGCCGAGCATCAACTCAGCCGCCTCGTTGCAGAACACAACGGTCCCGTCGGCGTCGATGAGAAACATCGGCGTCGCAAGGTTGGCCGCAAGCTCACGGGCGAGGATCAGTGGGAGGCTCTTGGGCGCCTGGCCCAGGCCGTCGGACTGCGGAGCAGCACTCATCAACGGCGGACTCTAGGTGCGCGATGCTCAGTCATGCGTCTCAGCACCGACAAACGGATTCCGTTCGACGCGTCGGTCGACGACATGTGGTCTGCGATGTGCGACGTGGGTTCGTTCCAGCGGTGGTGGCCCTGGCTCGACTCGTTCCAGGCCGATGCGTTGGCCGTCGGTGAAACCTGGCGCTGCGACGTGCGGGCACCGCTGCGCTACCACGTGCGCTTCACCTTGAAATTCGTGGTGGTCGTACCGGCGACGCACCTCGAGTGCTCCTTACGCGGCGACATCACCGGTGGCGCGTGGATCGACCTCGAAGAACGCGGAGAGCACTGCGACGTCTGGATTCGGTCGGAAATCTATCCGGCCTCGCCGTTCCTCAAGACCTTGACCCGTGTTCTGTATCCGGTGGCGCTGGCCGGACACGATGCCGTCATCGCGAACGGCGCCCGCCAGTTTCAGCAGCGGGCGCTCACACCTGGTGCTTCGGGCACCACCACGTAGTTCGGCCACCGACCGTCGACTTCACCATTTCGGTGCCGTCCTTCGGGCAACGACCACCGGCGATGCGGTGATCGATCACGTCGCCAGTGTGAGAACCGCCACGACTGTCGAGCTCTTGGATGCTCTTGATGAGGTGCTTGTGAAGGCGCTTTTGTTCGTTGGCGTCGAGTGACTTCGCGGGGCGCCGGGGATCGACGCCCGTGCGCCACAGCGTCTCGTCCGCGATGAGGTTTCCAACGCCGGCCAACCGGGCCTGGTCCATGATGCGCGCCTTCACCGGCGCGTCCGAGCGCAGGATGACCCGCAGCTGCGGAAGGGTGACGGTAAGCGCGTCAGGGCCGAGAACCGATTCGTCGGGGTTGAGCGTGACGCCGCCCAGCCGTCGAGCGTCGTTGATCGACAGTCGAGTGCCGTCGGCGAAGGACAGGCTGAAGCGATCCCACGCCGGGTCGGTTCGTTTGCTGCCATATTTCATCTCCTCGACCCCTTCGATGCCGTCGACGACGAGGTTGCCCGTCATACCGAAGCGCATGCCGATGACGGGACCTTCGGTGTCGACGAGCAGGAGCTTGCCGATCCTGCGCGTGCCCGTGATCTTCTTGCCTTTGAGAGCTCGGGTGAACGACGCCTGCGTGTTGTCGTCTTTGATGAACCACGAGTCATTGGCTCGCACCTTCGCGATCGTTCGGCCGACCACTCGGTCAGCCAAACGGCGGTAGGCCTCGATCTCGATCATCTCGGGCATGACGACGTTCTAGCTTGAGGCCATGCCAGAGATGGAAGTCGCAGAGTCACTGCTCGACCTCGTCGGCAACACTCCCCTCGTTCGCCTTGCCCGCATGGGCAAGGACATCCCGTGCCAGCTCGTGGCCAAGCTCGAGTTCTTGAACGCCGGCGGCAGCGTGAAGGACAGACCGGCGGTTGCCATGATCGACGCGGCCGAGCGTGACGGGCTGCTGAAGCCGGGCGGGACGATCGTCGAACCGACCTCGGGCAACACCGGTGTCGGCCTCGCGATCGTCGCGGCGCGCCGGGGCTACAAGTGCGTGTTCATCATGCCGGACAAGATGGCGCCCGAGAAGATTGCGCTGTTGCGCGCGTACGGCGCCGAAGTGATCGTGTGCCCGACTGCTGTCTCACCCGAACACCCCGACAGCTACTACTCCGTATCGGCTCGTCTCGCGACCGAGATCCCGAACGCGTTCAAGCCCGACCAGTATTCGAATCAGGCCAACCCGCAGGCGCACTTCGAGACGACCGGACCTGAGATTTGGCGACAGACGGCGGGCAAGATCACGCACTTCGTTGCCGGCATCGGCACCGGCGGAACGATCAGCGGCACCGGCCGTTACCTCAAGTCACAGAACCCGGACGTGCAGATCATCGGCGCCGACCCTGAGGGCTCGGTGTACTCGGGCGGCTCGGGTCGCCCCTACCTGGTCGAAGGCATCGGCGAGGACTTCTGGCCCACGACCTATGACCCGTCGGTCATCGACCGCGTCGTCATGGTGAGCGACCGCGACTCCTTCCTCACCGCGCGACGCGTGACCCGCGAGGAGGGCATCCTCGTCGGCGGCTCGGCGGGCACCGCAGTGTTCGCAGCGGTGCAGGTCGGCCATGACCTGACGGCCGACGACGTTGTGGTCGTACTTATCCCCGACTCCGGCCGCGGCTATCTGTCGAAGCTCTACAACGACGGCTGGATGGCCGACTTCGGCTTCCTCAAGACGTCGGGACAGACCGTCGCCGATGTACTGGCGCGCAAAGGCAGTGAGTTGCCCGAGCTCGTGCACGTTCATCCCGACGAGACCGTTCGATCCGCGATCGACATCCTGCGCGAGTTCGGCGTGTCGCAGATGCCCGTCGTCAGTCACGAGCCACCGGTAGTCGCGGCCGAGGTACGCGGCGCAGTACACGAGCGCGACCTTCTCGACGCGGCGTTCAAGGACCCATCGGTGTTGGATGGTCCGCTGGAGCGAGTGATGAGCCCACCGCTTCCAATGCTCGGCGGCGGCGAGGCCGTGGAGGACGCCGTGGCCGCGCTCGAAACGACGTCGGCGATCGTGGTGCTCGACGGCGGCCACCCGGTCGGCATCCTCACCCGATCCGACCTGCTCGACTTTCTGGTGTCCCGTTGAGCGACGCATTCGAGACCAAGGCGGTCCACGCGGGCTGGGAGCCCGACCCGGTGACGGGCGCGGTCGTGCCCCCGATCCATCTGTCGACGACGTACGCGCAGAACAGCCCGGCGAAGCCATACGGCGACTTCGAGTACTCGCGGTCCGGCAACCCGACTCGCGCCGTGCTCGAAAAGGCGCTGGCCGAACTCGAAAGCGGCAATCACGCCTTCGCGTTCTCCAGCGGCCTCGCCGCGGAGGACACGATCCTGCGGATGCTGCCACCCAACGCGCGCATCGTCATCCCGCACGACGCATACGGCGGCACCTTCCGCCTCGTTGCGCGCGTGCACGCGGAAGCCGGGCTGCGCTTCGAGGCGGTGGATCTCGCCGACTCGGCCGCGCTGAACCGCGCGCTGACCGACGACACCTCGCTCGTGTGGTGCGAGTCGCCGACGAACCCGACGCTGTCGACCGTCGACATCGGCACGGTCGCCGCGGCCGCGCATTCGGTCGGCGCCGCGCTGGTCGTCGACAACACGTTCGCGACGCCGTACCTGCAACGACCCCTCGAAGACGGCGCCGACATCGTGGTGCACTCGTCGACCAAGTACCTCGGCGGCCACAGCGACGTCGTGGGCGGCGCCGTCATCCTCAACGACGATTACGGCGCCGAGCGCATCAAGTTCCTCCAGAACGCGACCGGCGCGGTGCCCGCACCCTTCGACTGCTGGCTGCTGCTGCGCGGACTGCGGACCCTGGCCGTGCGCGTCGAACGCCAGCAAGCGAACGCATCGGCCATCGCGGAGGCGCTGTCCCACAACCCGAACGTCGCGAAGGTCCTCTATCCCGGCTTCGGCGGCATGGTGTCGTTCCTGCACGCTCGCGGCGAGGCCGGCGCCGTCGACGTTTGCATGAAGACCCGGCTGTTCACGCTCGCTGAGAGCCTCGGCGCCGTCGAGTCACTGATCGAGCATCCGGCCCGCATGACCCACGCATCCGTCGCCGGCACGTCCAACGAGGTCGACGCCTCCCTCGTCCGCATCTCCTGTGGCATCGAAGCCGCCGACGACCTGATCGCCGATCTCGTCTCAGCTTTGGGGTGACCTTTCGCTAAGTTCCACGGCGTATGTCCACGACTGAAGCTGCACCTCCGAAGGCAGAACGCTGGGTCGCCCAGTGGAAGGACCTCTATAGCGAGGTCGTCATGGCGGGCACCTGCACAGGTTGTTCAGGCTGCGTCGTCGCGTGCCCCCACGACGTATTGGGCTACAACGACAAAGAGGGCGTCTACAAGCCGTTCCACCTCGAAGAGGAACTCGGCCCGGCCAACTGCACGCATGGTGAGAAAGGCTGCACGTCCTGCACCCGAGCGTGCCCCCGCTTCCGCGCGTGGGAGACCGAGATCGACACCTTCATGTTCAACCGGCCTCGCGAGATCGGCGAGCTCTACGGCATCAGCAAGGACATCATCCTCGCCCGCGCCGGCGACGACATGATCCACAAGATGGGTCAGGACGGCGGCGTCGTCTCCGCGATGCTCATCTGGTGCCTCGAGAAGGGCTACATCGACGCCGCGCTCGTCAGCTACCTCGAAGGCGACGGGTCAACGTGGAAGGCCATCCCGGGCGTCGCTCGCACCAAGGAGGAGGTGCTGGCCGCCGCCGGTAGCCGCTACACCTACTCCGCAACCCCGATGGGGTACGCAGACGCGGTCGCGGGCGGGGCCGAGAAGATCGCCCTCGTGGGAATGGGTTGTCAGACATCGAGCCCTCCGGCGATGAAGGCCCGCAAGGCGGGCAAGCCGGCCCGTCGCTTCGCGCTCAACATCGGCCTGCTCTGCTCCAAGACCTTCGACGACGCCATCTTCGAGGAACTCTTCGAAGCCAAGTACGGCCTCAAGAAGGCCGACATGGTGAAGATGAACATCAAGGGCGTCTTCCAGATCTGGATGAAGAACGGCGACTACCACGAGATCGATCTCAAGGAGTGCCACGCCTGGACGCGAGAAGGCTGCAAGACCTGCCCCGACTTCGCGGCGGAGCACGCCGACATTTCGACGGGCGGCATCGGCGCCTTCAACGACTGGACACTGACGATCGTGCGCACCGATCTCGGCCGCGAGATCCTCATCAAGATGCTCGAGGACGGATCGCTCATCGGCCGTCCCGGTGACGACGACCCGGGCGCCATCAAGCTTCTCAACCGACTGGCACGCGTAAGCCGCAATCGCTGGCCGGAGACCGCGGTCGAGGCGCCGCGCCTGATGCCTCCGCCTCCGCCGAAGAAGCCGAAGGCTCCCGCAGCGGACGCTCCCGCAGCGGACGCTCCTGCCGCGGACGCTTCGCCGGCAGAAGCGCCTCCGGCGGAACCGGCGCCGTCCGCCTAAGGAAGAAGCCGGCGGATTTGGTCGAGGTGGGTGCGGTCGTGGCCGACGAGGAGCTCGACGATGTCGCTGATACGCACGACGCCTTGCTCGACGTGGGTTCCTGAGCGCTCCCACTCGGGGGCCTCGAGGGACTCCAGCAAACGCAGGTTCGCGTCGCGCAGGATGCGGAAGCGCTCGACGGATCCGGCCACGTTCAGGTCGCACATCGACAGACGATGCGCCCACGCGTCCTGGTCGTAACCAACCAGCATCGGGTTCTCATCCGTGAGCACCATCCGAATGCGCACGCTGTAGACCATCTCGGCGTCGGCCATGTGAGCGGCGACCTGCGCCGCGCTCCACTCGCCTCGCGGCGCGTCGTTCAGATCCTTGGGTGACTGGCTCGCAGTGAGCGCGACGAGGTCGCGAGCGGTGGAACGGAGCGCTTCGAGAGAGGGTGCTGCCACGCAGAGCAGGCTAAACGACGGGATCGTTCAGCAAGCGAGCGCTGTAGGCGAGCACCGGCTCACGCAATCCCTTGAGGCTGATCAGGGCGCTGCCGTCGACTCGTAGCGACTGCTCAGTCGCCGCATAAGCGGATTCGTCGATGAGAATCTCGCCGGCAGCAGCCTCGTCGCACAGACGGGACGCGAGGTTCACGACGGTGCCGATCGCGCTGTAGTCCCGTCGACCCTCGAAACCGATGAGCCCCAGGTCGGCTTCGCCGAGCGCAATGCCGACGCCCAGACCGAGTTCGTAGCCACGAGGGCGCCACCGCTGCAGCAGCACCTCCATCGCCTCTTGCAGTTCGCTCGCCATGGCGATGGCGGCCAACGCCGGATCGTCGCACGGAAGCGGATCGTTGAAGAACGCCATGAGCCCGTCGCCCGTGAATGCTCCAACCGTCGCGTTGTGCCGCCGGATCGCGCCACCGAGTACCTCGAAATACTCGTCGAGAACGTGGTGCACTTCCTCGGGCCGTGAGCTCGCCGCGAAAGCGGTGAAGCTGCGCAGGTCGCAGAAGAACACGGCGATCTCGGCGCGATGGGGCCGCATGTATTTCTCGGCGCCCGTCGAGAGGATGTTTGCGACCGGTGTCGACACAAACGGACGCAGCCGCCCCAACTGCGTCCGCATGCGTTGCGTGAGCAGGGCCACCGCCGACCCTGCGATCACCACGGCCCCCATGCCGATGAGCCAGCGCGTGAGCGGAGCGGCGTTGCCGGGCTGCAGAGACACGAGAAGCCCGTAGCCGACGCCCATCGCGACGAGATGCACGATCGCCGCTCGCCTCGTTGCGAGCGTGACCACGCACACGCCTTCGACGACATAGAACGCGACGACTGTCGACGACAGCTTCGGACCGATTGCGAACGCGGCGACGGTCAACGCCGCCTCGTACGCGAGCCCGAGTAGCTGCACCCAGTACGCCGGGATCTTCGGCAAGAACCACACCACCGGCGCGATCACAAATGCCCCGAAGCCGACGCACACGAGTAACAGCGGCACGTTGATGCCGTCGGTCGACGCACCACTGAGCGGAATCAGCGCTACTGCCAGTACAGCCAGGACGGCCATGCCGCCGTTGAGTTCGAGAATGAACCGCGCCCCATTGCGACGGTTCGCCTCCGACTCAGCAGCGGACTGGCCGTCGAGACTGCGCCACCCCCAAGAGTCCCCAAGAACCCACTGCATCATCCGCACTCCTGCAGTGTGCGGGGGCTGCCCTCGTCGATCAGTGACGACGGGCACCTCGGGCTGTGTCAGTCGTCACACAGCGAAATGGCCTGCCGGAACACGCTGTCGAGCATCGGCTCGGTGAGTTTGCCGGTGAAGGTGTTCTGTTGCGACGGATGGAACGAGCAGACGATCGCGACGTCTCCGTCAGGCGACAGCGCGGTCGCCCCGTGACCGAACTTCGGCCTCGGCTTGATGCCGTAGTGCCGGCATGCCGCTTCGTAGCCGAAGTTCCCGAGGGCGACGACGACGCGCACATTCGGCAACAGGTCGAGCTCGCGGGTGAGGAATGACGCGCAGGTGTCGCGTTCCTCGATCGTCGGCTTGTTCGCCGGTGGCGCACACCGAACCGCGGCCGTGACAAATGCGTCGCGCAGTTCGAGACCGTCATTGCGCGACACGCTGGTCGGCTGATTGGCGAGCCCGCAGCGATACATCGACGCGTAGAGGAAGTCGCCCGATCGGTCTCCGGTGAAGACGCGACCCGTTCGGTTGGCCCCGTGCGCCGCGGGCGCGAGTCCGAGGACGACGATGCGCGCCTTCGGATCGCCGAAGCCACCCACCGGGCGACCCCAGTAGTCCCAGTCCGCGAACGACGCGCGCTTCTCCACGGCGATCAGCTCCCGCCACTCGACGAGTCGAGGACACGCGCGACAACTCTCGATCTCTTTGCGCAGTGAGGTGAGCGAGGCCATGGTCTGGCAAGGCTACGGTTCGCCCCGTCATGGCTTCGACTGCGCCCACCACCGTCGTGTTCGTTCGACACGGTCAGACCCCGTCGACGGGAAAGATCCTGCCGGGGCGGGCGCCGGGCCTCGGCCTCGCCGAGAAGGGCCACGCGCAGGCGCAGGCCGTCGCCGATCACCTCAAAGACTCCAAGAACATCGCCGCCATCTACGCGTCGCCGCTGCAACGGACACGTGAGACGGCCGCGCCAATCGGCAAGGCGTTGGGGATGAAGGTGCAGACGGACAAGGGACTGCTCGAGTGCGATTTCGGCGACTGGACGGGCCAAGAGCTCGCGAAGCTGCGCAAGCTGCCCGAGTGGAAAGCTGTGCAACGCAACCCAAGCGGCTTCCGTTTTCCCGGCGGTGAAAGCTTCAGCGAGATGGCAACCCGGATGTCGTCGACCGTCGACCGCTTTCGAGCGCTGCATCCCGGCAAGACCGTGATCGCGGTGTCCCACGCCGACACCATCAAGGCAGCGGCATCGGTGGCTCTCGGTGTGCCGCTCGACCTCTTTCAACGCATCGACGTCTCGCCGTGCTCCATGACGGTGATCTCATATGGCCAGGAGGGCCCGTTCGTGCACTGCGTCAATCGAGTGGCTTCCTGATGGCCGGAGAGAGTTTTGAGTTCACCGACGCCGATCGCGTGACCGTCGGCGCCGTGGGTGAACCCGGTCGCCGCACGTTCCTCGTCCAGGCCCAGGCCGGCGACACGGTTGCGACCCTGAAGGTCGAGAAGCAACAGGTTGCGGCGCTCAGCGAGGCCGTGATGGAACGTCTGCAAGACCTTCCCGTCACAGGTGCACTCCCCCAGGATCTCGACCTGGTGCCGCCGCTCGCCGTCGCGTGGGCGGTGGGCGCCATGGGCCTGGGCTATCTCGACACCCTGGACCGACTCGTGCTCGACGCGGTCGAACTCGTCGCGATAAACGAAGAGGGCGAACCCCTCGAGGACGCGGCTCGTCTTCGAGTGTTACTCACCCGCGAGCAGGCGCAGGCGCTCGCAATTCGAGCGGCCGACCTCGTGGAAGCCGGCCGTCCTCCCTGCCCACTGTGTGGGCATCCACTCGACCCCGCGGGTCATACGTGTCCGAAGAAGAACGGCAAGCACGCTCCCGAGCGCTGAGTCTGCTCGGGACCGGCGAGGTGGCCGTTGAGGGCCGCATGCCGTGGAGTTCGAACGCGACCTTGCTCGTGACGGTCCGTTGCGGACCGGACGAGATGCGCGCGATCTACAAGCCCGAGTCGGGCGAGCGTCCGTTGTGGGACTACCCGAACGGCCTCTGGAAGCGTGAGGTTGCGACCTATGTCGTCAGCGACGCGCTCGGCTGGTACATCGTGCCCGAGACGATCTCTCGCTTCGACGCGCCGATGGGCGTCGGTTCGCTGCAGCGCTTCATCGAGGACGCCGACTTCGAGCAGCATTACTTCACGCTCTACGAAGAGCCCGAACACCACGACCGGCTGCGCCAGATGTGCGTGTTCGACCTCGTCGTCAACAACGCCGACCGCAAGGGCGGGCACTGCTTGTTGGCCTCCGACGGTTCGATTTTCGGCATCGACCACGGCCTCACGTTCCAGCCCTCCCCTCGTCTGCGCACCGTGATCTGGGAGTTCGGCGGCCAGCCGATTCCGGGGGTGTGGCGTGAGGACCTGCGGCGCGTTGCCGACTCGCCGTTGGAGGAGCTCGACAACCTGCTCGACGAGGACGAGATCGCCGCGTTTCGTCGTCGGTGTCGTGCGGTGGCCGATCTGGACCGGCTGCCGACCGTCGGCGAGGACTACCGCCACTACCCCTGGCCCTACGTATGAGTTCCTACCGCGAGGAGCTCATCGAGCGGTCCGATCTCGACGAGCTGACTCGGTACGTCGAGCGCGTCGCTGATCAGTCCGACTGGGACGAGTTGGTCTGGACCCGCGACGACTGCCGCGCCGCGGGTGCACGGGGCAAGCAGCTGTGGCCGATCACGGCCTTCGTCGACTACGTGTTGGCGCTGCTCGCGCCGGGGCACTTCGCCGCCGAAGCAATCGAGGACGCAGCCGGACCGGGCGCGGCCGCGGCACGGTTTGGTTTCGGCCCGTTGACGGAGGTGGCCGCGTCGACCCATCGCTGGCGCGAGATCGGCCCCCACCTCGAGTCGGGGCCCACCGCAAGCCTGTTCGCGCACGAGTGCGTCGCCCGCGGAGAAGACCTCACCGCCTTACCCGACGTCGACGGGTCGATTCTCGACGTACCGCTTGCGCTTGCGGCGTGGGAGCCGGAGTACGAGCCGGCTGCGTATGGCCTCGAGAAGGTCGAGTTTCCGTCGCCCGCAATGCCTGGGCGTTCCAAGTGGGACGACGTGTCGCTGCAGGGCGTCGAGTTTGCGGCGCACGACGACGCCGAAGAAGGCCGTGCCGCCCTGCTCGAAGTCGTCGACCACTGGAACCGCGAGTCGAACGGTCGCATCGACGCGTCGGGCGTGGAAGGCGACGCTCGTGGTGCGCTGCGCGCACTGGGCCTGACGCGCGTTCGCATGGCCGAGGTCAGCGCGACCGAGGCGTTCGCCCACATCGGATGGGCGGCCGCGTCGGGCGGCGCGCATGGGCGCCGGCGCGGCGCGGCGACCGGTCGCTTCGGCGCGTGGTGGACCGCCGCTGCGCTCGTCGATCTTCTCCACGACTGGCCGCTCAGCGCCGATGAACTCGGCGACGCCGTCCACGAGATGCGTTGGTACCTGTGGGACGAAGGTGCCGACCCGATCGGTTGGTCGCTCCGCCTGGCCGTCGAAGACCCCGAAGCGAACCTCGCCTGGGCCCTGATCGCGTCCGACGCGGACTAGTCGCCGAGGACGCGCTGGCTGTAGGTGTTCTGGAACACCCGGTTCGGATCGAGCCGATCGCGCACCGACTGGAACTTCTCCCACATCGGGTAGCGGGTCTTGAGCACGTCAGCGGTCTGGAAGTTGAGCTTGCCCCAGTGCGGCCGGCCTTCGAGGCCGTTCATGATTTCCTCCACGCCGTGGAAGTACGTCTCGTAGTCCATGCCCTTGGCGACGTGCACTGCGAGATAGGCGGACTCGCGGCCTGATGCCGTCGACAGCGGGATGTCGTCGGGCGCCGTGAAGCGCACCTCGACGGGAAACCCGATGAACAACCCCTTGTCGTCGATGAGCGCACGGATGGCGTTGAGCGCAGTGCCGACGTGTTGGCGAGGCACCGAGTACTCCATCTCGTAGAACTTCACCCAGCGCGGCGACGCGAACACCTGGTAGCTCGGCTTCACGTACTCGACGCGTCCACTCGACGGGATCAACTTGGACAATCGCGGGATCGCCGACGGGCGGAGCTTGCCGAGCTTGGTCACCGCTCCGAACGCGATGTTCTCCATCACGATCTTGTCCTTGATGAATTTCGCGCGGGACTGACCGCCGGCTTCCTCGGTCGTCTTGTTGTTCGTCTTGGTGAGCGCCCAACCGGTGTGGGGCACCCAGAAGAATTCGAAGTGCTCGTTGTTGTCGACGCGCTCGTCGATCTCCTCGACCACCTTGTCGACGCGGACGGGTTCTTCGAGCGCCTTCAGATTGAACTTGGGCACGCACTGCAGCGTGACGGTGCTGAGCGCCCCGAGCGCGCCCACGCCGACGCGAGCCGATTCGAACACCGCTGGCTCTTCGGTCTTCGAGCACGACACGATCGATCCGTCGCCCGTCACGATGTCGAGGCCGATGACTTGGCCCGCGATGCCAGTGAGCTTGGCGCCGGTGCCGTGAGTCGCCGTGGAGATGGCGCCGCTGATCGTCTGGTACGCGATGTCGCCGAGGTTCGGCATCGCCATGCCGTAGCCGTACAGCGCCTTGTTGAGATCCGCGATCGTCGTGCCGGCCTGCACCGTCACCTGCATCTTCTCGGTGTCGACGGCCGTAATGGTGTTGTAGTTGTCGAGCACGACCTGCACGCCGTCGGTCAGCGCGCAAGCGGTGAAGCTGTGCCCGGAGCCGACGACCTTGACCTTCAGGCCGCGCGCGGCTGCGCCCTTCACCGTGGCCGCGAGCTCGGCGTCCGTCGTCGGGTGCGCGACCTCCACCGGATCGCACTGCTGGTTACGGGCCCAGTTCTTCCACGCCATGCGCCGAGCCTAGGACGTCGCTCGGAACTTGACCCTCGCGTTAGAAAGCGTCACTTGGGTGTGATGACCCCGTCGACACGACATAACAACACCCGTATGACGCTTTCTAACGCGGACGTCACAGGGGCGCGCCGAGAACCGCCGACCGAGAACGTGAAAGGCCCGCCCCCGAAGGGGCGGGCCTTTCACACAGCGTTGCGGTGGTTAGCCGCGCGCCTTGAGGGCCTCGATCAGCTGGGGCAGCACCTTGTGCACGTCGCCCACGATGCCGAGGTCCGCGATCTGCAGGATCGGAGCTTCCTGATCCTTGTTGATCGCGATGATGTTCTTGGAGCCCTTCATGCCGACCATGTGCTGGGTCGCACCGGAGATACCGGCGGCGATGTACACGGTGGGCTTGACGGTCTTACCGGTCTGACCGACCTGGTAGGCGTAGGGCACCCAGCCGGCGTCGACGATGGCACGCGACGCACCGGGCGCACCCTTGAGCAGCTTCGCGAGCTCCTCGATCAGGGCGTAGTTCTTCTCTTCGCCGAGACCGCGGCCGCCGGAGACGACGATGGCCGCCTCGTCGAGCTGGGGACCCGAGCGCTCTTCGACGTGACGCTCGACGAGCACCGGTGCGTTGGTGGCACCGGCGTCAGGAGCGCTGAGCGACTCGACCGCAGCGGCGCCGCCGCCGTTGGACTCCGCCACGAAGGACTTCGGACGCACGCCGTAGAGGAACGGTCCGCTGCCGGTGAAGGTCGCCGACACCAGGGTGGCGCCACCGAAGATCGCGTGCGTGGCGACGGGCGGGTCGCCGGCGGTGAGACCGACGACGTTGGTGAGCACTCCCTTGTCGAGCTTGGCGCTCAGGCGACCGGCGATGTCGCGGCCGTCGTAGGTCTGGCCGAACAGGATGATGTCGGGACCGTTGCCGGCTTCGACGGCCGCCGCGATGGCCGATGCAACCGGCACCGACGGAAGCGACGTGCCGAGGTCGCCCAGGTCCAGGACCTTGGTCGCGCCGTGCGCGCCGAGATCGCCGGCGATGGCGGCGGTGTCGGTACCCCAGGCGACGGCTTCGACGTCGCCGAGCTCGCGAGCCTTGGTGAGAAGTTCAAGAGTGAGCGAAGTGGCCTTGCCGTTCGCGGACTCTGCGATAACCCAAACTTTTGCCACTTAGATCACCTTCAGGTTGTCGAGGTACGCAACGATGTTCTGGAAGGCCTCGCCCTCGTCGACGATCACTTCGCCGGCCTTGCGCTCTTCCGCAGCGGCGACGTTCGTGATGGTCTGCGCAACCGCCGGCGTGACGCCGAGGTCCGCAGCAGTGACCGTGTCGCACGGCTTGCCCTTGGCCGCCATGATGCCCTTGAAGGACGGGTAGCGGGGCTCGACGACGCCAGCGGTGACGGTGACGAGCGCGGGAAGCGCACAGGTGACTTCGTCGTAGCCGGCTTCGGTCTGACGCTCGACCTTGACGGTTGAGCCGTCGATCTCGATGTGCTTGGCGAAGGTCACCGACGGGAGGCCGAGCAGCTCGGCGACCTGCACCGGCGTGGTGCCGGTGTAGCCGTCGGTCGACTCGGTGGCGGCGAGAACGAGGTCGGCGCCCTCGACGCGCTTGATCGCCGCGGCAAGCACCTTGGCGGTCGACAGGGCATCGCTGCCCTTGAGCGAGTCATCGGAGACGAGGATGGCCTTGGCCGCACCCATCGCGAGAGCGGTACGCAGGCCGGCCGTCTCACCGTTGGGGGCCATCGACACCAGCGTCACTTCACCGCCGCCCGCCTTGTCGACGAGCTGCAGCGCCATCTCGACGCCGTACGCGTCGGAGTCGTCCAGAATCAGCTTGCCGGAGCGGTCGAGGTTGTTGTTCCCATCAAGCGATCCGGGCGTGGCCGGATCGGGAATCTGCTTTACACAGACAACGACATTCATGGGACGGCAGTTTTGTCTATTTCCGGGGAGGCGTACCAATCGGAGTTACTCCTAGGTAACGTCCCTGGTCATGGAGCTTCGGGGGAAGCGAGTTGTCGTGACGGGCGCGTCGGCCGGTATCGGCGCCGAACTCGCACGACAGTTCGCAAACAAGGGCGCAAACGTGACCGTCGTCGCTCGACGGACCGACCTCTTGGAGAAATTGGCGGCTGACATCAGCGGCCGCGCCATCACGTGCGACCTCGCCGACCGGGCGTCTCGGGACTCGCTGATCCCGCAGATCGAGGCCGACGGGCCCATCGACCTGTTGGTCAACAACGCCGGCCTGCTCGACACGACGAGCTTCCTCACGATCGACCCGGCCGACATCGACGCCATCCTCGACGTCAACCTGCACGCGCCGATTCAGCTGGCCCGCGCCGTGGCGCCGCTCATGGCGTCGCGAGGTGGCGGCAAGATCGTCAACATCTCGTCGATGTCGGGCGCGTCCTGCACTCCGGGCATCGTCACGTACTCGTCGAGCAAGGCCGGCCTCACCCACTTCAGCGCGTGTCTCAACGCCGAAGCGATGCCCGGCGTCTCTGCGCTTGTCGTAGAGCTTGGCCCCGTCGACACCGAGATGGAGCAGATGCTGCACGCGCACGGGCCCACCCACCGATCGATGGTGCGGCTGCGTCAGTTGCGGCTCATCCGTCACCTCCCGGTCCCCCGCGTCGCCGCCGCAATCGTGCGGGCCGTCGAGAAGGACCACACCTACCTGCGCATGCCCAAGCGCGCTGCGGCGTTCCCGATCGTCAGCAACCTGCCCCGCCAGATGGGCAAGCTCCTGCTGGCCGGCGTCGACCGCTCCCCTACGTCGTAAACCCCTCCGACTTTTCACGTGTTTGTTACCCCCGGGGGTGACGAACACGTAAGAAGTCCAGGCCCTCGGGTTGGTGTTACACCCTCCTGCTGAAATCAGTTTCCGTGCAGGCGAGGAGCGACACTGTTTGGGACTGGATCGGGCGCAACCACGGATTGCTGACGACCACCGACGGTGTCGCGGCGTTCGGCGCCAAAGGCTTCCGGACGCTTATCCGTGACGGACGGATCGTGCTCGTTTACCGAGGCATCTACCGAATAGCCGGCGCACCAGTGACGCCGTTGCAAGAACTCCTCGCACTTACTTGGGCGCTCAACGGCGTCGCATCCCACAAGACCGCTGGGTGGATGCACGGCATCGGCGGCTTCACGCTCAATCAGCTTCATCTGTTGCGCCTCAGCGCCGGCACGCCCTCTCGAGGCCTCGGAGAGCTCAAAGTCGAGTTCCATTATTCGAACTGTCTTCCGCCGCATCACGTCGAGACCATCGACTGCATCCAGACCACGACACTGCCCAGAACGTTGTGCGACCTGTCCGCCGTATGCGGACAGGATCGGCTCGGCCGCATAATCGATGACAGCAAGCGGCGCGGGCTCGTCGACTACGAAGAAGTCGCCGTTTGCCGCAATGAGATCCGCGCGCGCGGCCGCCGTAAGACCGTCATGCTCGACCGGCTGCTCGAGGAGCGCGTTCCCGGCTTCAACCCAGGCGAGTCGCATCCGGAGAAGAAGGTCGTCGGCTGGCTCACTGATGCCGGTTACGAGCCAGTCGTTCAGCAATGGGTGGTCGCGAATGGACGACGGCGCCGGCTTGATGCGGGCCTACTCCCGTGGAAAGTTGCCATCGAGTACCAAGGCGTCGACGAACACGGAACCTTCACTGCTGTCGTGAACGACGCCGAGAAGATCACCGATCTCCAACTCGCCGGATTCTTCGTCGTACTCGTCTCGAAGAAGACGACGCGAGCCGAGTTTCTTCGCAACGTCGCGGACGCCATCCGGATCCAAACCGAGGCCGGTCGGCACTTTTGACGTGTTTGTCACCTCCGGGGGTGACAAACACGTCAAAAGTCGTGAGAGAGTTTCGGCGTCATGCCGAAGGTCCTGCTGCTGTTGAATCCGACTGCGTCGTCGGTGACGCCGCGCGCCCGGGTCGTGATTCAAGCCGCGTTCGGCGCCGAGGGTGACGTCACCGTGGCCGAGACAAGTCGGCGCGGGCACGCCACGCGACTCGCGCAGGGCGCGGCGGCCAACGGGACCGACGTGGTCGTCGTGCTCGGCGGCGATGGCACGCTCAACGAAGCCGCGAACGGTCTCGCCGGCTCGGCCACCGCACTTGCCGCACTGCCGGGCGGATCGACGAACGTCTTCGCCCGTACGATCGGTCTTCCGAACGATCCGATCGAAGCGACAGGTGCGCTGATCGAAGCAATGCGCGCCGGCCACCGCAAACGTGTCGGACTGGGTGTTGCGAACGGCCGCTACTTCACGTTCCACGTCGGCGTCGGATTCGACGCCGAGGTGGTGAAGGAGACCGAGAAGCGCGGGTCGTGGAAGCGCTACGCCGGCAACCCGCTCTTTGTCTACGCCGCCTTCCGCACCTGGTTCGGCAGCTACGACCACAAGACGCCGGCATTCGCACTGCATTTCGACGACGGCACGGTCGTGAACGACGGCTTCTTCACGATTGCGCAGAAGACCGATCCATACACGTACCTCGGCCGCAAGCCGCTGCACCTCAACCGCGGCACGTCACTCGAGAGCGGGCTCGGCATCACGACGCTGAAGTCGATGTCGTTCTCGACGATCATCGGCGCCGCGGCATCCGCACTCGGCACCGGTGGTCACCTGCGGCGCAGCCGACGGGTGGATCAGCGCAGCGACATCGACGGGGTCACCCTCGTCGGCCACCGCCCGTTCCCCTACCAACTCGACGGCGATTACATCGGGGAAGTGGAGAAGCTCGAACTGCGGTACGAGCCGGACTGCCTCGACCTGGTTCTACCCCTTTAGGGTCCGGATCGCGAGCGCTACGTCGTTCGTGATGATGGCGTCGACACCGAGGTCCGCGAGGCGGCGCATCTCCTCGGGATCGTTGACGGTCCACGTGTTGATGGCAACCCCCGCGTCGTGTGCTGCGTCGACCAACTCCTGTGTGACGGCCGTGAAGTACGGGTTGAGCGCGTCGTGGCCCCGTTCGATCGCGGTTTCGAGCGCCCGCAGCTGGTCGTAGTTCACCAGCGTCAGCCAGCCGGTGGCGATGCCGGCTTCGCGGGCGCGCACCGCATCGATGGCGGAGAGGCCGAAGCTCGACACCACGATCTGATCGACAACGCCACGCGCAACCACGAGGTCGACGACCTGCCCGGCGACGGCTTCCGTCGGATCGAAATCGGGATCAACCGGCACGTTCTTGATTTCGACGTTGACCGTCATCGGCCCGCAAGCATCGAGCGCCGCGTCGAGCATCGCGACGCTCGACGGAAGCGTGCCGGCCTCGAGTTCGTAGATGAACCGTCCGTCGCTGAGATCGGCGTTGTGATGCACGGCCAACGCGGCGTCGGCCGTACGGCGCACGTCGAGCTCGACACCATCCGCACCGAGGCGCCGCGCCTCGGCGAACGCTTCGATCGTGTTCTCGGGCTTGACGGCCGACGCGCCGCGATGGCCCCAGATCTTTGTCATCGAGCCACGTTCAGCGGGATGCGCAGCTTGGTCACCGTGCCCCCGTCGTTGAACATTTCGATGCTGCCACCGAGCTGACTCTCGACGAGGTTCGTCACGATCGACACACCGAGGCTGTCGGTCTTGTTGCGATCGAATCCCTCGGGCAAGCCGACGCCGTCGTCGCGCACCTGCACGAGCAGTTCGGTTCCCTTGTTCTCGAACGACAGCGTGACGTGCCCGTCCGCATCCGAGTCGTCGGGGAAACCGTGCTCGGACGCGTTCTGCAGGAGCTCACTGATGACAACGGCCAAGGGCGTCGCCACTTCGGCGTGGAGTTCGCCGGCATCCCCGGCCGAGCGGAACTCGACATGGCGGTTACCGACCACGGCTTCTTCCGCCATACGGACGAGGTCCCGAACGATGTCACCGAACGCGACGTGTTCGCCCGGGTCCATCGACAGAACTTCGTGCACGCGGGCGATCGAGCGAATACGGCGCTCGGCTTCACGCAGCGCAAGCTTTCCGTCGGGCGTGTCGAGACGACGCGCTTGCAACCGCAGCAACGACGAAATCGTCTGCAAGTTGTTCTTGACGCGGTGGTGGACCTCGCGGATCGTCGCGTCCTTCGAGAGCAGCAGGCGGTCACGGCGACGAATGTCGGTGACGTCGCGCAGCAGCATCAGGCCACCGGTCACTTCGCCTCGATGGAGCAGCGGTAGGCAGCGCAACAACACGGTGACGTCCGAGCCACGGTCGATCTCTTCCATGACGGGTCGACCGGAAAAGAATGCCCGCGACACCGCGGTCTCTTCGACGCCCACCTCGTCCAGCCGCGTGCCGGTGATGTTGGCGTGAATGCCCATGCGGTGCAGTGCGTTCACTGCGTTCGGCGACGCGTATTCGATCCGGCCCGACGCGTCGAGAAGGATCGCACCGTCACCGACACGAGGTGCGTCTTCACCCACGTCGTCGTCGGACGCGAAGGGGTACTCGCCGCGCACGATCATGCGAGCGAAGCGTTCGAACGTCTCGCCGTAGACGCGCTCGAGCGCGCCAGGGCGACGGGTCGCGCTCAACGTCGCTTCACGGGTCATTACCGCGATGACCTTGCCGTCACGACGGACCGGGATGCCCTGCATCCGAACGCGATCGGCTTGATCCCCGAGCGAGACTTCACCCTCGACGATTTCGCCCGAGCGGTACGCGCGCGCGACGACGGGTCGATCCGATTCCGGGACGACTCTGCCGACGAGGTCGTCGTGGTGCAGCGTCTGGCTGGTGCTCGGCCGCATCTGACCGAGCACCACGAACTTTCCGTCGCTCGTGTTCGCGAGCAGCACGAGGTCGCCGAAGCACAGGTCAGCGAGGATGTTCCAGCCGCGCACCAAGCGCTGCAGGTGCTCGATCGCCTCACTGTCTAGTGGCGTCTGCGCCTTCGCGAGTTCGACGAGTGTGGCCATCTAGGACCAGATCTTGCCGCCGAGGCGCAGCAGACCGCTGAGATCGGCGATGTCGTTCTCGAAATAGGGCACCGTCGCCATCACGTCGGGTGACGCCGCGAGCTCGGCGCGCTGTTCCGCCTCACGCTGGGCCACTACGGAGAAACGCAGGAACGACTCGGCGACCTCCGTGAGCACGCGGGCCACATCGGCCGGGTTCTCGTCGGGTCTCGCGATCGTCCCGCTGATCTGCGTGGCCTTCTCGACGAGCACGTCTGCAATGCGATCTGCGTTCGCGTCGAGGAAGTACGTCGGCAACACCTTGTTCAACACCACTGCCCCGAGGTGGAGCTTGCGCGCGCGCAATTCGTCGATGAAGAACTCGGCCTCGTTCAGCGGCGCCGCTTCGAGCGTCGACACGACGATGAAGGTCGAGCGCTTGTCCCGGAGCAGCGTCGACACGGCGCGGGCCCGCTCGACGAAGCCCTCGTACATCGACTGGAAGAGGATGAAGAACTCCGCAATGTCCTGGAGGAACTGCGTGCCGAGGATGCGATCGGCGACTTGGTAGAACGGCTTGCTCGCCATGCTGACGAGCCGGGAGCGATACGGCGCGATCAGGAGGCGCAGGAAGCGCGACGTGAAGAACTCCTCCATACGCTCCGGTGCATCGAGGAAGTCCACGGCGTTGCGTGTCGGTGGCGTGTCGACGACGACGAGGTCGTAGCGACCCGACGTGTGGATTTCGTAGAGCCGCTCCATCGCGATGTAGTCGTGGCTCTGCACGAAGCGGCCCGCGAAGTTTTGGTAGAGCTTGTTGTCGAGGATCGCCTGCTCAGTTGCCGTGTCCGGCGCGTGCCGATGCACGAGGTCGTCCCAGCTCTGGCGGGTGTCGAGCATCGCCGCCCACAGCTCGCCGCGCGGTTTGACGTCGGCGGACTTGAACGCGGCGGTGGGCACCTGCGTCTCGACGTTGCCGAAGCCTTCGAGACCGAGCGCGTTGGCGAGGCGCTTGGCCGGGTCGACGGTGAGCACGAGCACGCGACCGCCATGACGTGTCGCGGCCATGGCTCCGAGTGCGGCGGCCGTCGTCGTCTTGCCGACACCGCCCGAACCGCAGGTGACGACGATCTCTTTCGCCGCCAGCAGTTGCTCGAGCGAACCGGCGCGCTCGTTGGCCGCCATCAGTACCCGAGCTCCGAGCTCAGCGCCTCGGCCACCTGACGGGTCGCGCGCATGCCGTGCCCGCGCACGAACTGGTACGGCACATAGAGCATCGGCACTTTCTTGCCGAGCGCCTCGCGTAACCGCTCGAGATGCTCAGCGCTCCCCCGTCGCAACGCAACCGCAAGCGACGCACCCTTCAGGAGTGCGTCGGTGTCGCCGCCGACCGCAGCATCGAGCGCCGCCTTGCGATCGGCGTCGTTCAGCGACGCGAACAGTTCTTCCTCGCGTCGACCGAACAACTCCGGCAGCACGCGATTGATCACGACCGCGGCAAGGTCGATGTTGGTTTCCTCCTCGAGACGCGCCGAAAGTTCGATCGTCTCGTTGACGGGCATCTCCTCCGGCGTCGCGGTGATGATCAAACCGGTCAGCGACGGATCACCGAGGATTTCGACCATCCAGTCCGTCTGCTGACGGATGAGGCCGACAGACACGAGTTCGTTGATCGACTGGGCGGCGGTGAGCTGACCGATGATGTGACCGGACGCGACGGCGTCGACCACAATCAGATCCCAGTTCCGCTCGCGCACCTCCCAGGCGACCTTGCCGATCGTGAGGATCTCGCGCACCCCGGGCGCCGCGGTCGCGACGTATTCGAAGATTCGGTTGAGCGGACCGATCTTCACCAACAACGGCAACCGGAGTTGAAGGCTCAGGTACTCCTTGAGCGACTCCTCCGGGTCCATCGACATCGCCCACAGATTCGGACCGGCCTCGCGCTCCTTGAACTTGGTGGGGCCGCACTCGAGGAACGCGGCCAGGTTGCCCTTCGCATCGAGTTCGCAAACGAGTGTGCGCTTGCCGCGATCCGCGGCGAGTTGGCCCAGTGCTGCGGCGACGGTCGTCTTTCCGACGCCCCCCTTGCCGGTGACGATGAGCAGTCGCCGATCGAGCAGATCAGCGGGTGCATCCATCGTTCGTTATTCGCCGAACCCGACTCGCCGATCGGACTTGTCGCGACCGATTTCCACGTACGCGATCTTGTCGGCGGGAACGCCAACCGTCTTGCCCTTGCGGTCCGTCAGCCACAACGTCGGCGTGGTCCCGCCGATGGCGGCGTCGACGGCCGCAGTGATGGAGTCGCGAGCTGCGTCCTCCGGCATCTCGACCTCGAGTTCCCTGCCGGTGTAGGTGACACCAATGCGGACGTCCACGACCTCTACTCCTCTGTTGACAACGGGTCTTGCATCGTAGATGCGTCGACCGGCCGCTTTTCCCATTGACCCCAGTTGGGGGTCCGGTGACGGAACACGAGCCACGCCAAACACACGACCATCGTGACGACGGCCGTCCATTGGCTACCCGTCAGACCGGTGCCGTGGGTGACGTCGATACGGAACCAGTCCTCGATGAAGCGGTTCATGCCGTAGAAGAAACCGAACACGATGATGAGGAACCCGGGCCACCGCTCGACCTTGCGCAACTGCAGCAGCAGAACCAGCAACACGATCGTGAGCAGGAAGTCGTACAGCGCCGGCTGGTGCACCAGGTGACCCGGGCCTGCGATGCACGGCGATGCAGTGTCGACACCCGAGGGTGGGCACTTGTAGCCGAGGAAGAAGCTCGTCGGCTTGCCGAGGTGGTCCCAGACGACGAGGTCGCCGACGCGTCCGATGATCACTCCGAGCGCCATGCCGGGCGCCGCCGCGTCCATTGCGTGCCAGAACGAGATGTTGCGCTTCCGCATCTCGGGAATGGCAGCGAGGATCGCGCCGGCGAAGCCACCGAGCAACGAGATACCGCCCTTCCACACTTCGATGATCTCGAGCGGGTTGCTCGTGTAGTCACCCGGGTGGTTCAGCACGTACGCAAGGCGCGCACCGACGATCGCACCGATCGCGGCGCGCACGAGGATCGTGCTCACGTCGTCGGGGCTGATGCCCTTCTTCTCGGCGGCCGGCAGCATGAGCCGAGCGCCGAGCAGGAATCCGATCGCGATGCCCATACCGTGAGGCGACAGCCGGAACGGTCCGAGGACGATGTGGACGAGCGGGTGATACGAGATCGCAGCGAGCACGGCGTTTGTCTACTTGACGGCGATGCTGAGGTAGATGTCGGTGACCAACTTGGACTCGTCATCGTTCCCGTCGCCGTAGATCTCCCAGCTCGGTTCGAGCGGCGTGAGGTCGTTTTCGTTGCAGAACGCGAACAGCGCCATCACTTTTTCCGGGATGCCGGAATACGGACCGACGTGGCGCACCGTGACGGCACGACCTGACGGCGTGTTCGTGAGCACCAGCGGCGCAGGCGGCTCGGCCACATCGTCGGGAAGCACGACGCCCGCCGTGAGTTCGTTGCCCATGTCGCGGTACATGACGACGTTGTGACCGGCCCCTTCGATGTTGTGGCCGCGGACATGGGCCCACACGTGGTCGAGCAGTTCGGGAATCTTGGCCGGAATGCCCGAGTGATCGGTGACAGTTCCGACAGCCGCGATCAACGTCATCGGCTCAACGTCGGTGATGGTGGGTTTCGGCGTCACAGGGTTCCTGCATACTCGTTGGGTGAGTTACCAGCACGCGCACGCACCGATCCGGGTGGCCGACGGTCCCCACGAACTGATCCGACGCGCCGCGCGTGAACACGGGGGCGCCGTGTCATTGGCTCCGTTCGCGACCTTGATCGAGGGCGCCGGCAACCGCGCGCTGGCCGAAGACGCCGATCCGTTCCGCACCTGCTTCGAGCGCGACCTCGACCGCATCAAGCACTCCAACGCGTTCCGTCGCCTGGCCGGCAAGTGCCAGGTCTTCATCGCTCCGGATGATGATCACCTGCGCAACCGTCTCACCCACGCGATCGAAGTCGCACAGGTTGCGGTGGGCATCGCGCGGCCCGCTGGGTTGAACGTGGCGCTGGCCGAAGCCGCCGCGCTCGGCCACGACTGTGGTCATGGCCCCGCCGGTCACGCGTCGGAGGAGGCGCTGTCGCCGTATTTGCCGGGCGGGTATCACCACGCCATCTACGGCGCCGACGTCGTGCTCGGACCACTCAATCTCTGCGAAGAAACACTCGATGCGATCCGCAACCATTCGTGGAACCGACCCGCGCCGACCACGCCCGAAGGCGAAGTCGTCGCCTGGGCCGATCGCATTGCCTACGTGTGCCACGACTTCGAAGATGCCGTGCGAGCTGGTGTGGTGCGCGAGTCCGATCTTCCACCCGAGGTCGCCGACGTCGTCGGTACCCGTCGTTCGAAGCAGCTCGACGCGTTCATCTCCGCGATGCTCGACACGATCACCAACTATGGCGTCATCGGCATGCGCTCGACCGAGGCCGAGGCGCTCGCAGCGTTCCGCGCGTTCAACTTCGAGCGCATCTATCTCCGGCCGGCATCGGTTGATCAAGCCGAACGCGTCGTCGAACTGCTGCGCGCGCTGACCGACTGGTTCATTGCCCGCCCGTCGATGCTGCAACTCGACGGCTCCGCAACCGACGACGCCAAGGTCGAAGCGGCCGTGCGCCACGTCAGCGGCATGACCGACCGTTACGCGTTGTCCTTGGCCGTGGAGCACCTCGGCTGGGACCCGGCCAAGCTGCCTCGGGGCGTGTAGCTACTTTTCGGCGCGCACCACGAGACGACACCAGAACACGTCCTGTTCTTCGGTGACGTCCGGCGGGCCGACGAGCGTCTCGACGTTCGAGAAGCCGGCGGCGCGACACGCGCCGCGCAGGCCCTGCAGGTTGGGCGCCCACCAGTTCGTCGGGTCGCCGTTGAACTCGTCGGCCTCGTAGAACTCCCACAGTTTGCGGTGTTCGAACCCGTTGACCGCGATGCCCGCCGTCTCGATGTACGCCGCGCCTTTCGTCACCTGCGCGAGGCGGCGCAGCGCCAGATACGGATCTTCGATGTGGTACAGCACACCGAGATAGAACACGACCTCGAACTGCCCGAGCGCGTCGAGGTCGGCTTCCATCAAGTCTCCGTGGACTGCTTCGACCTTGCTGCCGCGTAGCTCACGCACCAGCTCGAACGGTTTACGACCGGGCAACGTGTCGGGCCGCCAAACGCCCGGTACACCGTTGAGCGGACGCGGCGGATCGCCGCGGGCGATGCGCTCACGTCGGAATTCCTCGATCGCGACGCGGTCGATCGACCAGACGTAGTGATCGAACGCGACGACGCGCTCGGCGCCGAGTGACTCTGCCGCGAACGAGAAGTACCCGTCCCAGGCGCCGATGTCGAGCACGGTTTGACCGGTCAGCGGCGGCAGTTGTAGTTGCGCAAGCTCGCGGTCCAACAGGTCCGCCGGTTTCTGCCCGGGCGTCACCACGCCCTCGCCCACCTCGATCGAGTGAAACCAGAACGGCATCGCCTCGACGGCACTGCGAATCTCGTCAGCCGTACGACCAGAAGCCATCCGGAAACGCTAGCGACGCGCTCGTCGCCGGGTAGGACCTAGGAGTGTCTGATGTTGCTCGACTACAGCAGGAGCGTGCCCGTGTCGCCGCCAACATCGACGCCTTGAGCGGTGAGTTCGACAGCATCGTGGCAACCGCTGAACTGGGCGCCACCGACGACGAACACGACCCCGAGGGCAGCACGATCGCGTTCGAGCGTCAACGGGTCGCGGCCTTGCTGCACGACGCCCGTGAAAAGCTCGCCGCCATCGACGACGCGCTCAGCAACGTCGCCCAAGGCACCTACGGAATCTGCGAGTCGTGCGGCAGATCGATTGGGGACGAGCGAATGGAGGCGCTTCCGGCCACGCGAACCTGCATCGCCTGCGCCAATGCGCAGCGCAGCGCAGTTAGCTGAGCTTGAGTTCGCTGCGGAAGACGCGGGTGGGGCCGAGATCGGCGACGGTCTTCGCCAGCGCGAGGAACGCCTGGCTGGCCTCGGAGTTCGGATCGCTGACTGTGATCGGCGTTCCGTCGTCGCCGCCTTCGCGTAGTTCGGGCACGAGCGGGATCTGGCCGAGCAGCGGGGCGCCGATGTCGTTGGCGAGCTGCTCGCCGCCGCCTTCGCCGAAGAGCGGGTAACGCTTGCCGTCGTCGCCGGTGAACCACGACATGTTCTCGATGACGCCACGCACCGGAAGGTTGAGCTTCTTCGCCATCGCGGCCGTTCGCTGGGCGACGCGCTGGGCTGCGGGCTGCGGCGTCGTCACGACGTAGATCTCGGCGCGGGGCAGGTACTGCGACATCGACAGCGACACGTCGCCGGTGCCAGGGGGCATGTCGACGAGCAGGAAGTCGGGCTCGTCCCACATGACATCGGTGAGGAACTGCTCGAGCGCCTTGTGCAGCATCGGTCCACGCCAGATGACCGCCTCGTCTTCCTCGATGAAGAAGCCCATCGAGATGCAACGAATGTCGTTGGCGGTCGGCGGCACGATCATGCCGTCGAGCACGGTCGGCGCGTGATCGATGCCGAGCATCGCCGGGACAGAGAAGCCGTAGATGTCGGCATCGAGGACCGCGACGTCGTAGCCGAGCTGGTGCAGGGCGATTGCGAGGTTGACAGTGACCGACGACTTGCCGACGCCACCTTTGCCGGAGTTCACGCCGATGATGCGAGTCTTCGAGCCTTCACGGAACGGGAACGGCTTCTGGTTCTGCCCGCCGGTTTCGGGACCATGGCTGTGGCCGGCATGCGAATGGCCGTGGCCGTGGCCGCCCATGATTTCCGAAACGCGAGCGCGCTCCTCGTCGGTCATCACCGTGAAGTCGACGGTGACGGGCGACGCGCCGAGAGCGGTCACCGCTTCGGTCACCCGCGCCGTGATCTCGTTGCGAAGAGGGCAACCGGGGACCGTGAGCGCGACCATGACGGCGACGGCGTCACCCTCGATCGCGATCTCCTTCACCATGCCGAGATCGACGATGCTGCGACGCAGTTCGGGGTCTTGCACCGGACGGAGCGCCTCGGTTACTTGCTCAGCGCTGAATGCCACGGTCCTACCTCCAGAGGGATTTCTCCTATGCGCGTAGGTAGAATACCCAGGTGGCTGCAGACGCTCCCATTCGGCGAACGACCAGTGACGGCGACTTCGCCGCTGCCGTTTCCGCCGTCACGTCTGCGTTCGGCGACCCGACTCGCCGTGAGATCTATCTGTTCGCCCGGGACTCCGACGACGGGGTGACCGCCACCGCGGTCGCCGAGAAATTCGCGCTGCATTCCAACGTCGCCCGACATCACCTCGACAAGCTCGCGGCGGGTGGCTATCTCGAAGTGACGGTCCGCCGCAGCGGTCACACCGGCGCCGGACGACCGTCGAAGCACTACGCGGCGTCGACCGTCGTCGAGCCGCTCGACTTCCCGTCGCGTCGCGACGACCTGCTCACGACGCTGCTGGGGCGTGCCCTTGCGGCGTTGCCGCCGGCGCAGGCCGAGACACTCGCCGAATCGGTCGGTGAGGAGTACGGCCGGTCGCTCGCCGAGCGCATGTCTCCCGGCGAGGTTCACCGTTCGTTCAAGTCGGCACTCGCCGCCGTGGCCGACGCGCTCACGGCCCACGGCTTCGCGGCGCACGCCGAGGCCCGTGGCACATCGCTGCGGATCATCTCGGACCAGTGCCCCTTCGGCAACGCCGCTCACGAGCATCCCGTCATGTGTGCGGTCGACCGCGGCATGGTGCGGGGCATGCTCGCCGGGCTCTACGGCGAGGCAACTCCGGTGACGGAAAGCTCGCGCGCCATGGGCGCCGACAACTGCGTCACTTCGCTCTCCTAGTCGCGTGACCCGCGCCTACCTCGACCACGCGTCGGTCTCACCGCTGCGGCCCGTCGCGCGCGAGGCGCTCGTGAAATGGCTCGACACCACCGGCGACCCGGGGCGCGTCCACACCGAAGGACTGACAACGCGTGTCGCACTCGAGGACGCCCGGGAGCGCGTTGCGTCGTTCTTCGGTGCGCGACCGCGCGAGGTGGTCTTCACGAGCGGTGCCACCGAAGCGATCAACGCAGCGTGTTTCGGCGCGTCGGCGCGCACGCCGGGCGGCGCGTTCGTCGCCGCCGCGGTCGAACACTCCGCCGTACGCGTAGCGAGCGAACGGCACGGCGAGGTGCGCGTGCCGGCGGTTGACGGCACCGGCTGCATCGACGTCGATGCCGTCAAGACTGCGCTCGACGGTGATGTCGCGCTCGTGCACTGCCAACTCGCCAACCATGAAGTGGCGACGCTGCAGCCCGTCGACGAGATCGTCGCGTTGTGCCAAGCGCGCGGCGTGTTGCTGCACGTCGACGCCGCCGCCGCCGCCGGCTACGTCCCGATCAACTTCAAGGACAGCGGCATCGACTTGCTGTCGCTCAGCGGACCGAAGATGGGCGCGCCGATCGGCGTGGGGGCGCTGCTCGTGCGGCGGGGCCTGCGCCTCGATCCGCTCCTACTCGGCGGTGATCAGGAACGGGCGCGACGCGCCGGCCTCGAAGCGCTGGCCCTCGTCGAAGCGTGGGCGGCCGTGTGCGACCTGCTGTCGCAGTACCAGGCGCGCGAAGCGGAGGAGGCCTATCTGCGCACCCGACGCGTGCACGACGAACTCGAGCAATACGACTTCGTGGCGCCGTACGGCGACCTCGAACACCGCGTGCCACACATCGCGTGCTTCGGTGTCGCCGGCGTCGAAGCGGAGGCGGTCGTGCTCGGCCTCGATCAGTCAGGCATCGCCGTTCACTCGGGCAGTGCTTGTTCCTCCGAGGCGCTCGAACCGTCGCCCGTGCTGGAGGCGATGGGCGTGGATGCTCGCCACAGCCTGCGGGTGTCGGTCGGCTGGTCGACCACTGACGCCGACATCGACGCGTTCCTCGCGGCATTCCCGAACGTCGTCGCGCACCTTCGGGCCTTGGCTACCTGAGACTCCGAGTTTCACCGGCCGGACCACCCCCACCTCAGCCCGACCGGCGAATACCTCGGAAACGAACACGGTCGCTTACCCAGCCACGCGCACGTCTTGGGTGAGCAACGTACGCGTACGTGAACTCTGCGTAAAGAGAAACTTTTGTAAGCGCGGCCTAATTGACCGGTATGCCCGCTTCTGCGGACGCGCGCTTCAGGGCATCCTCGACGAGACCGACCATCGCCTGGGGCGGGTTGTTCGAAAGGAACAGCCGGAACTCGGCGACGGCGCCGGCCGGGTCGCCGTTGTCCTCCCACAGCATCATGCCCTTGAAGAAATGCGCGTCGGGATACGAGGGGTCTGCCTCGACTGCCCGGTTCACGTAGCCGAGACCTTCGGCCTTCAGTCCGGCGAGGCGGACGAGCCAGCCGCGATACGCGAGGGCGACGGGCTGCTTCGGGTCCCGCTTGAGAATCTTGTCGTAGAGCTTGATGGCGTCGACGGCCTTGCCCTGCTGCAGGAGATCTCCGGCCTGCTGCAGCTGACTGGACGTCGTGTTGACGCTCGGCAACGAGCCGGTGGCCTCCTGCCCCGAAGAGCGCGAGCCGACCGATTTCGCAAGGGCCACACCGGCTCCGGCGGCCAGAGCGATCGACGCAGCAATCGTCAGCAGCGTGCGCCCGGTGCGCGAGGGACGAGTCGACGCCTCGCTGGCCGGTGCTGCTCCATCGATCTGCCGCATGACGTCGGCCGCGCGGGCGACGTAGTCGTCACGCAACGCGGTGTAGTCGTCCTCGTCGATGTCGCCGGCGTCGTGCTCCGCGTCGAGATCCTTGATCGACTTGAGCAGGAAGTCGCGCTCGCCTTCGAGTTCGGTCACAGGCCGCCCTCGACGATGCCGCGATCCGCGTCCGAGGCGGTCCGCAGCGACCGACGTGACCACCGCTGCAGCGCCAGCCCGAGACCGGTCGCCGCGCCGATCACCGTCACCACCGGGATGATCCACACGAGACCACCGACTCCGCTGCGCGGCGGCGTCAGCAGAATGTCCTCGCCGTAACGACCTTCGAGGAACGACTCGATTTCCTGACGCGACTGGCCTTCGTGCACGCGCCGACGGATCTCGGTGCGGATCGCCTCGGCCGCAGGCGCGGCGGACTGCGCTACCGACTGACCCCGACAGGTCGGGCATCGCACCGATTCCGCGATCGCATTCGCGCGCGCGGCCTCGGAATTACCCGACGACGAACCTCCGCTGATCGCGATCACCAACGCGACGACAACGGCGGCGACGAGCACCACCCAGGCGAGGCGTCGATTCAACTCTTCACCTCACGCAGCAGCCGCTCGAGGCCGTCCACATTGGCGCCACCGATGATCTTGGCGACCACCAGGCCGTCGGGGGCGACGAGATAACTCTCCGGCAGACCGCGTACGCCCCAGTCGAGCGCGATCGCACCCTTGGGGTCGTCGAAGACCGGCCAGTCGCCACCGTTCTTGGTGATGAAGGACTTCACCGTCGACGCTCGGTCGCCGTACACGACCTGCATGACGGCGGCGTCACCGGTCTTCGCGTGCTTCTGCGCGAAGCGCACCAGCTCGGGATGTTCACGACGACACGGCACACACCACGTGGCGAAGAAGTTCACGACGACCCACTTGCCGCGCATTTCCGTCAGCGGCGTATTGGTACCGGTCACGACGTCACCCGCGATGACCGGCGCCTGCTGCCCGATCAGCGGGCTGTCAGCGACGCGCTGCTCGGCCGGTTTCGCAGTAGCCGCAACGAACACCACCGCCGCGAGCACCAGCGCGACACCACCGGCGATCCAGGGCGCGATGCGGCGGCGCTTCACGCACTGACTCCCACCGGTTCGGGATCCGGTTCGATCACGGGCGCCGAGGCCGGGGCAATGGGCGAACGACGCTTGCCAGGCACGAGCGCCAGCGCAGTGCCGATCGCGATGAGCGCGCCGCCGGCCCAGATCCAGTTGACCAGAGGCGTCACGACGACACCGATCACCGCAGCACCATTCGACGTCGTCGGAGCCGCGACGAGCGTGAGGTACACGTCGTCGAAGATCCCCCCGCGCACCGACGGTGTACCGATCGCCTGCGTGGCGAACGGGTACTGGCTCAGCGCGGGCGAATACGTCTTCTTGTCGTCGATGCGAACGCTGGCTTCACGCGACGTACGGTTGGGATGCTTGACCGTTTTGATGCCCTGATAGGTGACGGTATGTCCGCCGAGATGGGCCGATTGGCCCGGCTTCAGACGGAACTCGTCGCGCTGCACGAACGACATCGACGCCGCGAAGCCGACGGCGATCACGACGACGCCGAGGTGCACGACCATGCCTCCGTTGGCGCGGCCCGAGACGCCCCGGAACCAGGATTTGCCGCTCCGTCGCGCAGCACGCGCGGCGAGCACCAACTGGCGCAGCGCGGCGGCGGCGCCGAACGCGCCGAGTCCGAAGGCGAGCAGGGCCGCGAGATTGCGCATGCCGAACGCGACCAGCACGACGAGCGTTCCGGCGCCGGTCGCGGCCGGGACGAGCAACCGGTCGCGCAGCACACCGGAGCTCGCCTTCCGCCACGGCAGCGCCGGGGCAACCGCCATGAGGAACAGCAGGAGGAAGCCGATCGGGCCCGTCATGCGGTCGAAGTACGGACGACCAATTGAAAGCCGGGTGTCGTTGACCGCTTCGGCGATGAGAGGAAAGACCGTGCCGAGCAGCACGACGAATGCGAACGCTGCGAACAACAAGTTGTTCATCAGGAAGGCCGCTTCGCGCGAGACGGGAGAGTCGATGGTGCCGGGCGAACGCAGCGCGTCGCCGCGCCACGCGAGCAGCCCGCAGACAGCGACGACGATGATGCCGAAGAACGTCAGCAGTGTCGGGCCGATGTTCGATTCCGTGAAGGAGTGCACGCTGTCGAGCACGCCCGAACGGGTGAGGAACGTGCCCAGAATCGTGAGCGCGAACGTCGCCGACACGAGCGACAGATTCCAGACGCGCAACATGCCGCGGCGCTCTTGGACGAGCACCGAATGGAGGTACGCAGTCGCAGTCAACCACGGCAGGAACGACGCGTTCTCCACGGGATCCCACGCCCAGAAGCCACCCCAGCCGAGCACCTCGTAGGACCACCAGGCGCCGAGGATGATGCCGACGCTGAGCAGACCGAACGCCACGAGCGTCCAGCGCCGCATGGCCAGCACCCAGCCTTCGTCGACGCGCCCGGTAATGAGCGATGCGATCGCGAATGCGAACGGCACCGTGAAGCCGACATAGCCCCCATAAAGGATCGGCGGGTGGAACGCCATCAAGGGATGGTTCTGCAACAGCGGGTTCGGACCCGGACCGTCGCTCGGGATCGCACCCTTCACAGCGTGGAACGGGTTCGCCGGTCCGAGCACGAGAACGAAGAAGAACGCCACGACGATGAACATCACCGCCAGCGCCCAACCGAAGACCGCGTCCTCGCGGTCCTTTCGGTGACGCATCGTGAGTGCAAGCAGGTAGGCCGCGAGGATCACCAGCCACAGCAGGATCGAACCTTCGAGAGCCGACCACGCAGTCGCGATCTTGTAGAGCAAAGGCGTGGAGCGCGCGCTGTTGCGAGCGACGTAGGCGAGCGAGAAGTCGTTGCGCAGCAGCGCAACTTCCATCGCACCGAGTGCCACGACCGCGCCGCCGACGACACCCCACACCCAGGTCCAACTCGCGCGGATGAGTTCCGTGCGCTTCTGCACGAGTCCGGTGACGATGAAGACGATCCCGCCACACGCTGCGAGGAAGCCGAGCAGGACTGCGCTCTGGCCGATGATGCGGGTCACGACTTGCCGGAGTCCTCGGTGGTGTAGTCCTTCACACGGCCCGGGTTGTCCTTGCGGTACTCCTCGGTGTGCTTCACGAGGATGCGGTCGCTTTCGTAGTCCTTGCCTTCGAAGTGGCCTTCGAGCACGACGGGAATGTTCGGCTTGAACAACTCGGGCGGATCACCGACGTGATGCACCGTGATCTCGCTGTTGTTCTCTGTCACGACGAACGTCACGCCGTTCTTGGTCTCCTTGACAGATCCGGCTTCGACGACACCCTCGAGACGAAACCGGCGGGAGCCGAGCTTGGCCCGCTGCGCAACCGCCTCGTCGACCGTCTTGAAGTAGACGGTCGCGTTGGTGAGACCCTTCCAGAGCAGTCCGCCGGCGAACAGGAGCGCGGCGCCGAGGATGACGAACGAACGACCCTTCTTCATTGCTTCGGCGCCTTCTTCGTGACGGCGCGGAACTTGGCGACGGTCCACGCCGTGTACGCCCCGAGCGACACGATCGTGATGCTGTAACAAGCGACCACGTACCCACTCATACCGGCGTCACCGCCTCGCGCCGACGGGCGGCGATCGCGTCAGTCAATGCGGACGCTTCGACCTCGTCCACGGACTCGAGGACCCTGGTGCGCATCATGAGCAGCGTGACGAACACGAGCGTCATCGCGGCAAACCCGAGCAGCATTGCGGCGATGAAGTCGCCGTCGAGCGTTGAGCCCGGCTTGAGCGACGCCAGCGACCGCCCCTGGTGCAAAGTGCGCCACCATTCGACGGCCATGTGATTGACCGGCACGACGATCACGGCGAGCACGCCGATGAACGCGGAACGCATGGCGCGAGTCGACGCGTTGTCGGCGACGGAGCGTTGCGCGAGATAGCCGAGATAGATCGTGAACATCAACGCGGTGGTGGTCAGGCGCGCGTCCCACGTCCACCAGACACCCCAGGTCGGGCGTCCCCACAGGCTGCCTGTGATGAGAGTGAGGCCGGTGAAGAGCACGCCGAGTTCCGCCGACGCATGCGCGACTGCGTCCCAGCGCATCCGGCGGGTCTTCGGCACGAGATAGAGGATCGAGGCGAGTGCGGTCACACCGAACGCGAGATACGCCGTCCACGCGATCGGCGGATGCAGCGCGAGCATGCGCGAGTAGGTCCGCTGTTCGTAGGTGGCAGGGAGCCCAAGGCCGAGCACGATCGTGCCGCCGAGCGTGACCACGGCCAGCGCGCCGAGCACGCGAATGGTTCTCATGACTCCTCCTGCAGGGTGCCGTATCCGACGACACCGACTGCCACGTACATCACCGCGAATGCGGCGAGCAGCTCCAGCCAGCTAACCGCGTCCGACGGCACGCCCGCCAATCCGGCCTCCCAGGCCCGGGTAGCCGCCAGCAGCACGGGCGCCAGGACCGGCAACAAGAGCAGCGGAAGCAGCGTGGCGCCGACCCGGAGGCCTGCCGCCACCGCCGCATAGGCGGTCCCCGCCGCAGCCAGGCCGGCGGTCGCCAGCAGCGCCGTCGCGACGAGCAAGAGCGGCTCGTGCAGCTCGGTGCCGTAGAGCACGACGACGCCGGCGCCGAGGAGAACCTCGAGCACGAGGAGCTGCGCGGCCACGGCCGTCGCCTTGCCCAGGAAGATGCCGCCCGGATCGAGACCGGCCAGACGCATGCCTTCACTCCCCCTGTCCGCGACTTCGACCGTCGCGGAGCGCTGCACGGCAAGCACGGTGCAGAACACCACGGCCAACCAGAACAGTCCAGCGCTGGCGCGCGCGAGCACGCCACGGTCCGGATCGAGCGCGAACGCAAAGAGCACGAGGACGAGCACCGCAAACGGACCGATCTGCTGGGTGGTCACGCGCGAGCGTCGTTCGATACGCAGGTCCTTGCCGGCCACGAGCGCGGCGTCACGGAACACGCACGGGCTCCGTCGTGATGGCGCCGCCGTCGACGATCAGCGTGCGACTGGCGATAGCGGTAGCGCGGTCGGTGTCGTGGCTCGCCATCACAACCGTGGCGCCAGTCGCGATCGCCTCGCGCACGACACCGTCGACCAGGTCGCGGCCGTCGTCGTCGAGGGCGGCGTGGGGCTCGTCGAGCAGCCAGAGTTCCGCATCACGAGCGACCAGTGCGGCCAGCGCCGTCCGTCGACGCTGGCCTGCGGAGAGCGAACCGGCGCGAGTGCTCGAAAGGCGTCCGTCGAGGCCGAGGCGCGCCAGTGCGCCGGCGACCGAAGCCTTGTCGCCTCCTGCCGCAGAAACCGCGAACGTGACGTTTTCCCGCACGGTCAGGTCGTCGTACAGGAAACCGGCGTGACCGAGCATCGCAATACGGCGACGGATCGTGCGACGGTCCCTGGTGAGATCCACGCCCAGCACGTTCGCCTCGCCCGAATGCACAGGAACCAGTCCGGCGCAGACCCGCAGCACGGTTGACTTCCCGGCACCGTTCGGGCCGCGGAGCAGCACCGCTTCGCCCGGGTCGACCGTCAGGTCGACACCCGCGAGCGCGGGGAAGCCGCCGAGCAGTGCGACGACAGAACGGAGGCGGATAACAGGCTCCATGAGGCCTATCCATCGTACGGGCGAGCGTCGCCCTGATACCTATCAGGAGACGCCCAGCCAGTACCTTCTGCGGCCGTGGGATGGCGACCGATTGTGAGCGCGATCGGCCGCGTCTTCATGGCGGCCGGCACCTTGATCCTGCTGTTCGTCGCGTATCAGCTGTGGGGCACCGGTATCGCCGAGGCCCGCAGCCAGGGCGGACTGAAGGACGACTTCAAGAAGCTGCAGGCTGCGGCACCCGCGGTCGTCGATCCGACACGGACCGAGTTCGCGCCCGACGCGCCTACGGGTTCGGCCGTCGCCATCATCAAGATCCCGAAGATCGGCGTCGAAAAGGCCGTCGTGCAGGGCGTTGGTACCGAGGATCTCAAGAAGGGCCCCGGCCACTACCCGAACACCCCGATGCCCGGCCAAGAAGGCAATGCGGCCATCGCCGGTCACCGCACGACGTACGGCGCACCGTTCTACAACCTCGACGAACTGCAGCCGAACGACCCGATCCTCGTCACAACGGTGCAAGGCAGCTTCCGGTACGAAGTGATCGAGACCAAGATCGTGCGTCCGAGCGAAGTCGCCGTGTTGAAGAACACCGACGACAACCGCCTCACGCTGACGACCTGTCACCCGCGTTTCTCGGCCGCCCAACGCATGGTCGTCACGGCCAAACTGGTCGGTACCGCGCTACCCGCGCCGCCGCCCGATCCGAACGCCAAGCCGACCGAAATCGCCAACGAGGACCCGGCGGGCCTGTCCGGAAAAACCGCACCGCGGGGCCCGGCGGTTCTCTGGGGCGTCGGCTTCTCGGCGATCTGGGCCGCCGCCTACGCGATCCGCCGTAAGGTCGGCCACAAGCTCATCGTCTGGCCGATCGCCCTCGTCCCGATGGGCCTCACCCTCTTCTTCTTCTTCGAGAACTTCGCCCGGCTCCTACCCGCGAACGTCTAACCCGGTCGGACCCCAAGCAGAGCTGGCGACCCGAGTTGGCGCCGGAAATCTGCGTGGGTACGAACCGGCGAAGCCAGATCCTGCGGCGTAACGTCAGTGGGCGTTACGGCTACGGGAAGCCGTAGGGACCGACTTGATCGGCCCGGAGGCGAGAGCATGTCGCCGCCGAAGGCGGCGTCCGTCTTGAACTCGACGAGCAAGCTTCGCTTGCGATGTCGATTACCGCAGGACCCAGCCCATGCCGTGGGTGTCGAAGAAATCGACGAGGTGCGACGCGATCAGGGTCAGACGGTTGGTGAAGAGCAAGACCCCGAAGATCACGAGCAGAGCCCCGGATATGCCGTTGATGATCCGGTAATGGCGCTTCACCCAGGCGAACGTCGACTCCAGGCGGGCGAGTCCGAAGCCCGTCAGCACGAACGGCACACCAAGGCCGAGTGAGTAGATCAACAGCAGCGCCGCACCCTTGGTGACGGTGCTTTCGGTGGCGGCCAACGTCAGCACACCACCCAGGACCGGCCCAATGCAGGGCGTCCAACCGAAGGCGAAGGCAACGCCCATCACGGGGGCGGCCCACGGTCCGAGCTTGCTCGGAGAAACGTGGAACCGCTTTTCGGCCTGCAGGAGCCGCGGCGATGCGACACCCGCGAGGAACAGGCCCATCGCAATCACGACCAGCCCCATCACGCGATTGAGACCCGTCTTGTGGGCGGCCAGCACGTCGCCGACGGCGCTGGCGCTTGCGCCGAGCGCGACGAACACCACGGTGAAACCTGCGACGAACGTGAGCGTGGCAACCAGCAAGCGGCGCTGATTCGCACCTTTTGCGTCGGCCAGTTCGGCGCCGGCGAGGCCGCTCATCATCGACAGGTAACCCGGGACCAGCGGTAACACGCAGGGTGAAAGGAACGAGATCACGCCCGCGCCGAACGCCGCGGGAATGCTCGGATCCGCCATTACTGGCCGGAGAACTCGGGCGAGCGCTTGGCTGCGAAGGCCGCCCGGCCCTCGGCGAGATCGTCGCTCGACCACGCCTTCTCGACGGCCGCCACGACCTCGGAGTCCGCGAGCGAGGGCTCGAGCCGGTTCACTGCGAGCTTGTGCGCGGCGATGGTCAACGGCGCCAGCGTCGCGATGTACGCCGCCCACTCCAGAGCGTCGTCAAAGGAGCCGAGCCGGTTCACGAAGCCGAGGTCGAAGGCGCGCTGGCCGGTGACTTCCTCGCACGCGAGCAACATCGCCCGAGCCTGCGCGGAGCCGAGCATTGCCGTGACCTGTTGCACGGTGGTGTGGTCGACGGCCAGGCCGAGCTTCGCGGCCGGCACGCCGAACCGAGCCGTCGGTGTCGCGACGCGAAGGTCGCACGCCGCGGAGAACTGCACACCGGCACCGAGCGCGAATCCGTCGATCGCCGCCATCGTGACGAGCGGGGTCGCCCGGATGGCGTCGAGCGCGCCGCGGATTGCCGTGCGGAACCCGTCGTCCTCGACACCGCCCAGATCTGCACCAGCACAGAAGTGGCCCTCGGCGCCCGTCATCACGAGCACGCGAGCGCCGTCGGTGACGGATTGCGCGGCGTAGCCCGCGATCGCGTTGCACGCGGCGAGGTCGACCGCGTTTCGTTTCGCCGGTCGGTTGATGGTGATCGTCGCAATGCGACCGTCGATGACGTATGCGACGTCGGTCATAGGGCTAAGAAGTTACGCGTGATCACCCTCATCATCCTTCTCGCGATCAGCGGCCTCGTCGTGGGCGCGCTCGGCCGGCTCGCAATCCCCGGACCGAATCCGATGAGCATCGGCATGACGATCGCAGTTGGTTTGGGCGGCAGCTTCGTCGGAGGCCTGATCGGCCGGCTCATCTTCGGCCAGAACGGCGGCGGGTTGATCCTGTCGGTGCTGTGCGCCGCCGGCATCGTCTATTTCATGCAGCGCCGCAACGCGTAGTTAGAGCAGGCCTGCCTTGTGCAGGTTGCCGATCCGCTCGAGATCGGAGTCGACCATCATGTCAACGAGCTGTTGGAAGCCGACCTTGGGCGTCCAGCCCAGCTTCTCCTTGGCCTTCGACGCGTCGCCGATCAACAAGTCGACCTCGGCCGGACGGAAGAACGCTTCGCTGATCCGGACGTGGTCTTCCCAGTTGAGACCAGCGCGCGCGAAAGCGAGCTCCACGAACTCCTGGATCGCGTGGGTCTCACCCGTCGCCACGACGTAGTCGTCCGGCTCGTCCTGCTGGAGCATGAGCCACATGGCCTCGACGTAATCGCCGGCGAAGCCCCAGTCCCGCTTGGAGTCGAGGTTGCCCAACACGAGCTCCTTCGCAACGCCGTGCTTGATGCGGGCGACGCCGTCGGTGATCTTGCGGGTGACGAACTCGAGACCGCGACGCGGACCCTCGTGGTTGAACAGGATGCCGTTCGAAGCGTGCATCCCGTAACCCTCGCGGTAGTTGATCGTGATCCAGTGGCCGTAGACCTTCGCCACGCCGTAGGGACTGCGCGGGTGAAACGGCGTCTCCTCGTTCTGCGGCACGGCGTGCACCTTGCCGAACATCTCCGACGACGACGCCTGGTAGTAACGAATCGACGGGTCCACGATGCGGATGGCGTCCAGGAGCCGCGTCACCCCGAGGCCGGTGGCGTCTCCGGTAACGATGGGTTGCGCGAACGACTCCTTGACGAAGCTCTGCGCGGCGAGGTTGTAGACCTCGGTGGGCCGGTGCTCTTTGACGATGTTCACCAGCGAAGTCGGGTCGGTGAGATCGGCGCCGACGAGCGTGACCCTGTCGAGGATCGGCAAAATGCGCTCGAGGTTCGGCGTGCTCGTCCGCCGGATCATGCCGACGACGTCGTAGCCCTTGTCGAGCAACAGCTCAGCGAGGTACGAACCGTCCTGACCCGTGATTCCGGTAATGAGTGCCTTCGGCGCCATGGCGGTGAGTCTCTCAGAAAGAGCTCACGAATCCTTCCATTGGGCCGGCCGCTTCTCGGCGAACGCCGCGATGCCTTCCTGTGCGTCGTCGGTCAACGTGGTGATGGTCAGCAGCGGGTGAAGGACGGCCAAAGCGTCCTCGGCGGCCTTGTCCCACACCTCGTAGAACGAGTCGCGACCGAGCTTCATCACCGCCGAGGACTTGCCTGCGAGCCCGGACGCGAGCTCGTGCACGGCCGCGTCGAGGGCGGCGAAAGGCACCACGCGATTCACGAAGCCGATGCGCTCGGCTTCCGTCGCGTCGACGCGACGACCCGTCAGCATCAACTCGAGCGCCTTCTTCGGCGGCATCGACCGAGTGAGCGGCACCGTGATCATGTAGGGCCACAGACCAACGTCGATCTCCGGGGTCCCGAAGACGGAGTTGTCGGCCGCGACGACGAGATCGCACGCGAGCGCCAGGCCGAAGCCACCGGCGAGCGCATATCCGTGCACGCGGGCGATCGTCGGCTTGCCCAACCCGTACATCTCTTTGAACAGCTCGGCGAGGCCGCCGCGACCTTCGTGCAGGTCGAGAAACGAGGCGCCGTCGGCCATGTTGCCGAGGTCGGCGCCCGCGCAGAACGCCTTGTCGCCCGCCCCGGTTATGACGACGACCTTGACCGCTGCGTCGCCCTTTGCCTCGGCCAGACGGGCGCGCAGCTGCGCAATCAGATCCCACGACAGCGCGTTGCGGCGCTCGGGACGATTCAGCGTGAGCGTTGCGACACCGTCGGCAACGTCGTAGAGAAGTTCGGCGGCCACGACGCTCGACGTTAGTTTCACCACTCGAATGCCGACTGTTGCCGTCGTCTCGTATCGCATGGGCCAGGCCGACGGCGTGTCGGTCGAGGCCGCCAAATGGATCGGCGCGCTCGATCGCCTCGGCGCCGACGTCTACACCGTCGCGGGCGACGGCGACGCCGACGTCATCCATCCCGGGCTCGCGTTCGACGCGCCCGACGACGTCGACCCTCCGTCGGTCGATGTATTGCGAGCCACGTTCGCGGACGCCGACGTTGTCATCGCCGAGAACATCTGCTCGCTGCCGATGAACCCGCGCGCCGGTCGCGCCGTGGCTGACGCGCTGCGCGGGCGACGCGCCGTGATGCGGCACCACGACGTGCCCTGGCAGCGCGAGCGGTTCGCCGACTGGGCCGAACCCCTTGCCGACGACGACGCGTGGGAGCACGTCTGCATAAACCGACTGACGCAGCGCCAGATGCGTGAGCGAGGGATCGAAGCGCATGTCGTCTACAACCATTTCGACGTGCGCGCCCGCGGCAGCGGCCCCGCCGCCCGCGATGCGATCAACGAGGACGGATTGCTTGCGTTGCAACCCACGCGCGCCATCGCCCGCAAGAACATCGCCGAGTCGATCGAGATCGCAGCCAAGGTCGGCGCCGTGTTCTGGATGGCCGGCGCCGCCGAGGAGGATTACGGACCAACCCTCGACGCGCTGCTCGACGAGCGACGCGTCCCGTCGATTCGCGGACTGCCATCGGGCATCTCGATCGACGACGCCTATCAAGCCTGTGACCTGGTGACGTTTCCGTCCACGTGGGAGGGCTTCGGCAACCCCACGATCGAGTCCGCGATTCACCGCAAGCCCCTCGTCGTCGCCGATTACCCGGTGCTACGCGAACTCAAGACGTTCGGCTTCGAGTGGTACTCGCTCGACCACATCGAGCTCGACGATCAGGCCGCGCTCGACCACAACTTCGACCTCGCGGACCGTCACTTCAACCTGCGCGACCTCCCGTCGCTCATCAAGCCCATCGTGCTGGGAGACTGAATCCGTGGAAACCGAAGACGAACGGATCCTTCGCCAGCGTGCACTCGCGATGCGGATCGCAAATGCCGGCCAACGCACGGGTTATTTGTTGTTGCTCGTCGCGCTCATCCTCTTCGTCGTCGGCCTGGTCGTCGGGCTCAACTCGTTTTTCACGACGTCGATCGTCGTGGCGATGGCGCTGGCGGCGATCACGCTGGGCCCGTCGATCATCCTCGGCTACGCGGCCAAGGCGGCGGACCGCTTCGAGAGGACCGGCAAGACCGGACACTGAGTTCGCCTCTTGACAGGTGACTAATTGGTCACCTATTCTCAGTTCTGTGAGCACGGAGGACACCGATGACGATCTGGTGTTCAAAGCGCTCGCTGATCCGTCGAGGCGACTACTGCTTGATCGCCTCTTTGAGCAGGACGGTCGGACCCTCATCAACCTCGAAGCCGAGCTACCGCAACTCACGCGGTTCGGTGTGATGAAGCACCTCAAGGTGCTCGAGGAAGCCAACTTGATCATCACTGACAAGGTGGGCCGGGAGAAGTTCCACTACCTCAACCCCGTCCCCATTCGTCAGCTGCATGACCGTTGGATCGACAAGTACACGGAGCGCCGCATCTCGGCGCTCGTCGACCTCAAACACCGATTGGAGAACCCTCAGTCATGAGCAACGTTCAGATGTTCCGCGTCTACATCAAGGCCACCCCCGAAAAGATCTGGGAAGCCATCGTTTCGCCCGAGTGGAACGATCGCTACGGCTACAAGTCCAAGTCCGAGTTCGAACTGCGCGCCGGGGGCTCGTACAAGACCTACGCCACCCAGGAGATGCTCGGCTTCGGCATGCCCGAGATCGTCATCGACGGCGAGGTTCTCGAAGCCGACGAGCCGAAGAAGCTCACGTATCGCTTCCACGCCTACTTCTCGCCGGAACAACAGGCCGAGCCGGGCATCCTCGTCACCTACAACATCGAGCCTGAAGACAACGGCGGCCTCACGCGCGTGACGATCGTGACCGACGAGAACAACTCGCCGCACACCCTCGCCATCGTGACCGGCGGCGAAGGCAAACTCACCGACGGCGGCGGCGGTTTCCCCTTCATCCTCAGCGACCTCAAGTCCCTCCTCGAGTCGGGCAAGTCGCTCCAGGACTAGTTGAACCAGGGCGCTGCGGAGTGCGGTACGCTTTCGAGCGCATGACCGCACTTCGCAGCGCGCTTCTTCTTCTTACGTAGGCGAACACCACATAGGTGTTCGCCCAACCTCCTGTGCCCTAGCGGCCAGGAGGTTTTTTGTTTCTCCAACCCAAACCAAATAGCCAAGGAACCGAGCCATGCCTCCCGCAAACGTCAATCCAAAGAAGATGCCGTTCGAGAAGTACACGCCGTTCCTTCCGCTTCCCACGATCCTCCCCGACCGCACCTGGCCCAACACCCGCATCGAGAAGGCGCCGCTGTGGTGCTCGGTCGACCTGCGCGACGGCAACCAGGCCCTCATCGATCCGATGGACCCGGCCCGCAAGCTGCGCATGTTCAACACGCTCGTGCAGATGGGCTTCAAGGAGATCGAGGTCGGGTTCCCGTCGGCGTCGCAGCCCGACTTCGACTTCGTCCGGCAGCTCATCGAAGAAGACCTGGTGCCGGAGGACGTGACGATTCAGGTGCTCACGCAGTGCCGCGACGAGCTGATCGAGCGGACCTATGAGTCACTCGAGGGCTGCCACCAGGCGATCGTCCACTTCTACAACTCGACCTCGATCCTGCAGCGCAAGGTCGTGTTCGGCATGGACAAAGCCGGCATCACCAAGATCGCTACCGACGCCGCGAAGATGTGCAAGAAGCTCGAGACGAACATGGGCTCGTCGATCATCCGCTACGAGTACTCCCCCGAGTCCTTCACCGGCACCGAGATCGATTACGCGATCGAGATCTGCGACGCGGTGACGAACGTGATCGAGCCCGACGCCGACACGAAGATCATCTACAACCTGCCGGCCACGGTGGAGATGTACACGCCCAACATCTACGGCGACGTCATCGAATACTTCCACCGCAACGTGCCGCACCGCGACCTGATCACGCTGTCGCTGCACCCCCACAACGACCGCGGGACCGGCGTTGCCGCCGCCGAGTTCGGGATCATGGCGGGCGCCGATCGTGTCGAGGGCACGCTGTTCGGCAACGGCGAGCGCACCGGCAACGTCGACATCGTCAACATCGCGCTGAATCTCTTCAGCCAGGGCGTCGATCCGGAACTCGACGTCAGCGACATCGACGCGCTGCGCTCCGTCACCGAATACTGCAACCGCCTGCCCGTCTCCCCCCGTCACGCCTACGTGGGCGACCTCGTCTACACGTCGTTCTCCGGTTCCCACCAGGACGCGATCAAGAAGGGCTTCGACGCGCTCTACGCCGAGCAGGGCCAGGACTACACGACATGGGGTGTTCCGTACCTGCCGATCGACCCCAAGCACGTCGGCCGTACGTACGAAGCGGTCGTGCGGGTGAACAGCCAGTCCGGCAAGGGCGGCGTCGCCTACATCATGAAGGCGGAGCACGGCCTCGACCTGCCCCGTCGGCTCCAGATCGAATTCAGCCGCTCCATCCAGACGATCACCGAGGACACCGGCACCGACATCGCCCCCGGCGACATCTGGGCCAACTTCGAACGTGAGTACCTCCCGGCCGAGCGGGCCTACGAACTCGTCTCGCACGAAATGACGACGAACGACAAGACCACGTCGATTACCGCGCAGCTCCTCGTCAACGGTGAGCATCGGACCGTCACCGGTCAGGGCAACGGCCCGATCGCCGCGTTCGTGCACGCGCTGCAGAGTGGACTCGACCTCGACGTCGAGGTGACCGACTACGCCGAGCACGCGGTGTCCGCCGGTGCCGAAGCGACCGCCGTCGCCTACGTCGAGGCCCGCAACAGCGAGGGCATCCGCTGGGGCGTCGGCATGGACGAGTCGATCCTTGCCGCCTCCTTCAAAGCCGTCCTCGGCGCCGTCACCCGCCTCGAAGCCACCGAGTAGCGCCTCTTTCCCAGCCTGTGATTTCTGGGTGCGGTCTTTGCCCCGAGAAATCACAGGCTGCATTGGGTTTGACCGATTAACGGGCTTCCATACCGTGGAGTAGGGTCGCGATCCGTCGTAAAGAGAACGCTCTAGGGAGGGCAACATGGCCAAGGCCGCCGTCATGATCGGGCAAAACCTGCCGCTCGAAATCAGGACCGATGTTGAAGTCGAGGCGCCGCGCGCCAAGGAAGTAAAGATCCGCATGAGCGCGTCGGGTGTGTGCCACTCCGACCTCTCGATGGTGAACGGCACCATGTTCTGCATGCCGCCGATCGTGCTGGGCCACGAGGGCGCGGGCGTCGTCGAGGAAGTCGGCGAGGGCGTCACCTCGGTCGCTCCCGGCGACCACGTCGTCATCTCCTGGGTCGCCCAGTGCGGCGAGTGCTTCTTCTGCCAGAAGGACCAGGGCTATCTCTGCGAGAACTCGACCGCAGCCCTTGCTTCCGGTGGTCTGCTCGACGGCACGACCCGCATGACCTCGCAGGGCGCGCCGCTTATGCAGATGGCCGCCTCGGGCACCTTCTCGGAGGTCTCGATCGTTCCCGAGTCGGGCGTCGTGAAGATCCCGAACGACATCGACATGCGCGTGGCCGCGCTCATCGGCTGCGGCGTGCTCACCGGCGCTGGTGCGGCGATGAACACGGCCAACATCAAGCCGGGCGACACCGTCGCTGTCATCGGCTGCGGCGGCGTCGGCCTCAACGTGATCCAGGGCGCCCGCATCGCCGGCGCCAAGGAGATCATCGCCATCGACATGATGGAGAACAAGCTCCAGATGGCCAAGGAATTCGGTGCCACCACCACGATCAACGCCGGCGACGGCGATCCGGTCGCCAAGGTGCAGGAGCTGACGGGCGGCCGTGGCGCCGACGTCGCCTTCGAAGTCATCGGTCTCGGCCCGACGATCGAGCAGACCATCAACATGACCCGCCGTGGCGGCCAGTCGATCCTCGTCGGCGTACCGAAGATGGACGTGATGGTCACGCTGCCGGCCTTCCTCGGCGTCGTGCTGGCCGAGAAGACGGTCAAGGGCTGCTGGTACGGCTCGTCCAACGTGCAGAAGGACGTCCCGAAGCTGATCGAGCTCTACAAGTCCGGCGAGCTCAAGCTCGACGAACTGATCAGCCGCACCATCAAGGTCGACGACGTCAACGAGGCGTTCGAAGCCATGGAGAAGGGCGAAGTCGCCCGCTCCGTCATTTCCTACGAGTAGTCGATTCGCAACCTCTGGTTGCGAATCGAATTAATCGCTTACGTTTCGCGAGCGCCCGGACCGGCAAAGCCGGATCCGGGCGCCTTGCGTTTGTGGGTGCTCACGGCCGCAAAGGCGCCGCGCTCTAGTCGCCTTCTTCGTTGAGCTGGATCAGCGAGAACACCGCGCCCTGCGGATCCATGGCGACCACCATCGTGCCGACCTCGCTTGCCGGGAACGGGTCCATCATCGTCTGACCCCGGAGCTCCTTGACTTTCGCGACCGCCGCGTTGATGTCGGCGACGGCGAAATACACCATCCAGTGGTCGGGCACGTCGGCGGGCACCTGCTCGGGCATTGGCATGCAGCCACCGACCGTGCGGTCGCCGACGAAGAACTGCGAGTAGTTCTCGTCACCCTCCCAACCCCAGCCGAAGATCGCCGTGTAGAACTCCTTCGCGGCGGCCATGTGCCGCGTGTTGAGTTCGTTCCAGCAAAGCGTGCCGGGCTCGTTGACCCGGTACGCACCGATCGACGCCTTCGCTTTCCACACGTTGAAGAACGCGCCGTTCGGGTCCTGGAACACCGCCATGTCGCCCGCTTCGAGTACGTCCATGGTCGGCACGATCACCGTGCCGCCGGCCGCTTCGACCTTCTTGCACGCGTCGTCCACGTCGTCGACGGTGATGTAGGTGGTCCAATACGGCAGGCCGGGCGCCTGTTGCGGGCCGATACCCGCGACGTCGTCGCCCTCTATGCGGGCCATCGAGTAGCCGCCGGCGTCTTCACCCAGGTTTTCGACCTCCCATCCGAGGAGAGCGCCGTAGAACGCGGCGGTGGCGGCGGGGTCCGGGCTGCCGATGTCCACCCACGACGGGGTGCCGGCAGGATGCGATGTGCGCTTGGCCATGCGCGCACCCTACGCCCACGGTGTAACGACTTCGAGGGCCTCCCTATTACTGTTCGGTAACCACTATGGCCGTCCGACTTCCTGCCGCTGAACGCCGGCAACAACTCGTGGAAACCGCGCTGAACCTGTTCGCCGAACGGGGACTGCACGGCGTCTCCATGGACGACATCGCCGAGGCGGCCGGAGTCACCAAGCCGGTGCTCTACCAACACTTCGCGTCGAAGCGGGCGTTGTTCATGGAACTGCTCGACGAGGTCGGCAAGGCCATGCTCGGCGCCATCGCCAACGCGACCGGCGCCGCGACCACGCCCCGCGAGCAGGTCGAGGCCGGCCTCGGCGCGTACTTCCGCTTCGTGGCGGACCACCACAACTCGTTCGTGCTTCTCTTCGGCGACGGGTCGCGCCGCGACGAGGAGTTCGCCACCGCGGTCGATTCCGTCGAGAGCGTGATGGCCGAGTTCATTGCGCCGCTCATCGACGTCGACCTCGACGCCGAACACCGACTGCTCCTCGCCCACGCCGTCATCGGGTTGGCCGAGGGCGCCAGCCGTCGCTGGGTGGCCACCGGCGCCAAAGAGTCGCCCGAAGAGGCGGCTCAGCGCGTGGCGAACCTCGCCTGGGCCGGCCTGCGCGCCGTCCACCGGTGACCAGGCCGGCCCGCGACGTGCGCGTCGCACCGTGGACCGGCACGTGGGACGACGACGACAAGGACGCCAACTTCAAGGCCGACGTCGTGCTGTACGCGCAGGCCGATCCGCTGTCGACGCTCGACAATCTGTCGGCCGAGGTCGGGGTGCCCGTCGGCGGCCTCGTGCATTACGTCCTGGCGCGCTGGGCCAGCGCAGGCAGCGCCGCCCTGCTCGAGATGGGGCCGTCGATCGCGCAGCGCATGTGGGCGCAGGTCGAAGACGCCGAGACCGACGAGGAGAAACTCGCCGCGTTCGACGCCGTGAGACAGATGATCAGCTGGCTGGTCGCCGGAGCTTGACCACGTCCGGGTTGTAACAAACCCCGCGCATCCCCAACATCTGCGCCGAAACGCACTTGTTCGAGTTCTCGCACAGCCCGTCACCGGGACGGTTTCCGAGGATGCGCTCGGCGAGATCGGGCTCGGCGTAGAACGGCCGCCCGATCCCGACCATGTCGGCCGCGCCCGAGTCGAGGATCTCGTTGACTTCCTCCGCCGTGCGAATGCCGCCGACCGCGAACACCGGAATCGACACTCGCTGCTTGATCGTCGTGAACAGCTCGCGGTTCCACACCGGCGTGAAGGGCGACTTGCGTCCGCCCCACCACGCGCCGAGCTTCACGAAGTTGCGGCGCATCTTCGACGGCGACGCCTTTTCGAAGCGCGTGATCATCCCGTTGTTCGTCCAGAGCCCGTCGGGTGTGCCACCGCGACACAGTGCCGTGTCGGGAAACACACCGACCTCGACGGGCGTCAGCGCGTCGAACCCCCACTCCTCGAGCAACACGGCGAGGCGTACTGCGTCGTCGGACGACAGATGCTTCGTGCCCGGCAGCCCGCCCGTTTCGCTCGGCACCTTCACGAGACACGGATAGTCCTCACCCGCCTGCAGCGCGACCTGCTCACGGATCAGCTTCAGCACACGCGCCCGGTTCTCCAGTGGCCCCCCGAACTCGTCGGTGCGCCGGTTGTAGAAGGGCGACAGAAACTGGTCGAGCAGCTTCGCGTTGGCATTACCGAGTTGGATCGCGTCGTAGCCCGCCTCGCGTCCCCACGACGCCGCGCGCCCGTAGGCAACCGCCAGCTCACGGACCTCGTCGCCTGACAGCGGGTGAATCGGGACGCCACGAAACGCCAGGCTCGCGGGAAACGGCGGTTTCGAGGCGGCCCACAACGGACCCTGCCGATTCGACGCGTACGGCTCCTGCCAGGCCTCGATCGCGTAGAGGCCGCCGTGGCCGAGTTGCAGCACGATCGCCGCGCCCGCGGCGTGCACGTCCTGCACCATCGGAGCGAACCTCATGACCTTCTCACGGGTGTCAGCGCACGACATTCCCGGCCCGGTGCGGCCTTCGAGGGAAATACACGTCGACCCCTGCACGATCATTCCGACGCCGTGGCGGGCGTTTTCGACGAAATGCGTCGCGTATTTCTCGCCTGCGTCAGGCCCGTCACCGACTCCTTCGAGCACGGGCGCCCGATAAAGCCGGTTTCGCACCGACATTGTCTTGATCGCGAGCGGCGAATGAAGCGTCACCCCGCCATAATCGTTCAATGCGGAAGGTTGTCGCGTCGGTTGTTGGTGTTGTCGCCGGAGCGGCGCTCGTTCTTCAGGGGTTGGTCGGCTCGGCCGACGCCGGAGTCGCGAACCCCGGATCGGTCACGTTCATGATCGACACGCTGTCGATCGGCGTCGGCTCGACGACGGGCACCTACGACGCCTCCACCTCTACGGGCCCTGCCGCGAAGCTCGTCGGCACCATCAACAGCAACGGCGCGATCTCCATCCCGACGAGCGGCGCGACGTTCCCGGTGTTCCGCGTGCAGAACAGCGCGGCCGGCGGCGACGGCTACGTCACCGTCACCCCGCGTCTTGCAGCGACCGCGACCGGCTCGTTGAATCCGGACACGGGTGTCGTCGCTATCCGTTTGAAGCTCATCGTGGATCTCGACGCGGCGAATCTTCCGTCCTCGTGTGCAATCGGTACGACGAGCGCACCCGTCGATCTCACGGCCCTGGCCACGACGACCTCAGGCGGTGCGGCGTATTCGCAATCGACCGGCGCGCTGACGCTCGTCGACCGCACGTACTCGGTGCCGACCTCGAGCGGGTGCAGCATCGCGGGCGGTTCGATCAACAACGCGCTCGGACTTCCCTCGCCGTCGGGCAGCAACGTCGCAACGTTTGCGATGCGCTCGACGCCGATCCTCGCGCCCGGCACCACGACGACGTCGACGACGGGTCCGTCCACGACTGCCGGCCCGACATCGTCGACCACCGTCAAGACGACGACCTCGACGACATCGCGTCCACCGTTCTCGTGGCCGTTCCGAACGACGACGACCGTGCGGACGACGTCGACGACCGCTCGGCCAACGACGACGACCACACGGCCGACGACGACAACAGTTGGAGGCCCGGTGACCACCACGACCACGCGGCCGTGGTGGTGCTACTGGTGCTAGTTCGCTACTAAGAGAGCGCCTTCATGGTCAGCATCATCTCTTCGTTGAGGTTCGCGGGAACGCCGTAGCCCTCTTCGTTACGGATCTGGTCGAAGTTGTCGCGGACGTCTTCGACGGTCAGACCGTTCTTGTTCGTATAGCCGGGGCACACGCCGATGAAGACCCGGGCCACGTGGCCGCCGCCGACGGTGTAGATCTCACCGCTGACCGGGCAGTCCTCGTGGGCGAGGTAGGCAACGATCGGGGTGATGGTCTCGGGCGTGAGGTTGTCCATGGCCGCACCGAAGAGGTCCTCGGTCATGCGGGTCTTGGCGACCGGCGCGATGACGTTGGCCTTGATGTTGTTCTTTGCGCCTTCGACGGCAAGCACGCGGGTGAAGCCGACGAGGCCCATCTTGGCGGCGCCGTAGTTGGTCTGGCCGAAGTTGCCGAAAATGCCGGCGCCCGAAGCGGTCGAGACGATGCGGCCGTAGCCCTGCTCGCGCATGTGCACGTACGCCGGACGGGTCACGTAGAACGCGCCCTTGAGGTGCACGTCGAGCACCGGCGTGAGCAGGTCGTCGGTCATGTTGTGGAACGACTTGTCGCGCAGGATGCCTGCGTTGTTGATGACGATGTCGACACGGCCGTAGGCGTCGATCGCGGTCTGGACGATGGCCTCGCCACCCTCCGGCGTCGAGACGCTGTCGTAGTTCGCGACAGCCTCGCCGCCGGCCGCCTTGATCTCGTTGACGACCGCTTCCGCGGCGGTCTCCGACGACCCTGTGCCGTCCGTCGTGCCGCCCAGGTCGTTCACCACGATCAGGGCGCCGCGCTTGGCGAGCTCCAGTGCGTGGGACTTCCCGAGGCCGCCACCGGCGCCCGTAATGATTGCTACCTTGCCGTCGAATCCGAGGTCACTCATGGCCGCCAAGCCTAGATACCCGAGGGTATGGACGGCCACTCAGCGGTAAATGTTCACCGTCTCGTCGAGGCCGAAGTCAGCCGGGTTGCCGCGACCGGTCGCCGCCAGGATGAACTGGCCGAGGTTGCCGGTCACCTGCACGGCCCCGTCACCCAGCGTGATCGCCGGGACACCATCGAAGGCAAGCGTTGCGCCACTCCAGCCCTGCTCGTCCAAATGGAAGATGACGTGGGAGAGCGCGGCGACGACCTCGTCCGGCGTCGGATGGTGGTTGAGGTTCAGCGCCACGGCGATGTCGTCGGCGTGAATTGCGGCATCTGCGAGCAACGCTTCGACGCCCCGACCGAGCGACCCGTTGAAGCCACCGCCCGCGGGCGCGTTCCAGGCGTTGTCGTCGAGCGCGTCCAGCAACATGCCCATCCCGACGGCTGCCTGGTCGAGTTCGTCGGCCAACTGCGCGCCCGTCCAGCCTTTGCGGGCTTCGACCTGACGCTTCGTGACCGGCGGGGTGCCCTGACCGTCGAGGTCGCCGGCGGCAATTTCGGCGATCGAGCCGACGAAGTGACCGGCCACGTCGCCCACGGTCCAGCCGTCGCAGCGGCTCGGGATGGCGAGTTGTTCGTCGCTGAGCGGACGAACGAGGGCACTGAAGCGACCGAGCGCAGTCCGGAACGTGTCGCTGATTTCCTGTCGGGATTGAAGGGTTTCCATGACGGCCACCCTCCGCTTTCCACGTCATCGGGCCAATTACCTGACAGGTCATGGCAGGTAACGGAAACCATGACGTACCGTCGCTCGCATGTTGGAACAGCGCACGGCCGGTTCGCTCCTGAAGCAATGGCGAGTCCATCGCCGGATGAGCCAGCTCGATCTGTCGAACCGCGCCGGCGTGTCCACGCGCCACCTCTCGTTCGTCGAGACGGGTCGCGCCCAGCCGAGCCGGGAACTGCTCCTGCATCTCGGGCGCACGATGGACGTACCGATGCGCGACTGCAACCACTTGCTGCTCGCCGCCGGCTTCGCACCGGTCTTCGGTGACGCGCCCCTCGACGCGCCCGAACAGCGCGACACGCTCGCCGCCGTGCAACGCGTCCTCGACGCGCACGAACCGTGGCCGGCGCTCGTCGTTGACAGGCACTGGAACCTCGTGACGGCGAACCGCGCTGCCGGCGTCTTCATGACCGGCGTCGATGCCAGCGTGATGGGTCCGCCGATCAACGTGTTGCGGGTCTGTCTGCACCCCCGGGGCATGGCGCCGAACATCGAGAATCTCGGCGCGATGGCGCATCACGTTCTCGCCAACCTGCAGCGCCAGGTGGACGCGCTCGGCGACCCGATACTGGCGTCCCTCGGGGACGAACTACGCGAGTACGTCGCGCACGTGCCGGTCGAACCTGACGACGACGACCACGGGCTCGCGGTCACGATGGCTCTGCGTCACGGCGAGGAAACGTTGCGCTTCGTGAACATGATCGCGACGTTCGGCTCCGCCGTCGACGCGACGACATCGGAGCTGATGATCGAAACGTTCCTGCCCGCCGACGAAGCGACGGCGAGCGCGCTGATTAGAACAGCGACATCGCCTTCTTGATGATCCACGTCTTCAGCCCGGTGAAGGGCGGATACAGCAGCGGCGGATCCATCGAGGTTGGCTTCGACAACACGCTCTTGCGATGTGAGAAGGCGTCGATGCTTCCGCGGCCGTGATACGCCCCGCTGCCCGATTCGCCGACGCCGCCGAACGGCAACGTCGGCGGCATGAGCTGCAGCACGACGTGGTTGAGCGCAACGCCGCCCGACGACGTGTTGTCGACGATGTGGTCGAGCGTCTTCTGCGACTTCGAGAACGCGTACAGGGCCAGCGGCTTGTCCCCGGCGTTGATGCGCGAGATTGCAGCGTCGACATCGGACACGGGAATAATCGGCAGCAGCGGACCGAAGATCTCTTCGCGCATGACCGGCGCGTCGTCGGAGACGCCCGTCATCAACGTCGGAGCGATGTAACGCGCGTCGGCGTCGCTGTCCCCACCAAAGGCCACCGTCCCGCCACTCGTCATCAGACGGTGGAGGCGATCGAAGTGACGACCGTTGACGATGCGGGCGTAGTCCTTGCTCGCCTGGGGATCGACGCCGTACATGTTCGTGATGGCCGTCGTCAGACGGTCCGTGACTTCCTCGACGCGCGACGCATGGACGAGCAGGTGGTCGGGCGCCACGCAGGTCTGGCCGGCGTTGAGGAACTTGCCCCACGCGATGCGGTTCGCCGCGACCTTGAGATCCGCGTCCGCGTCGATGATGACCGGGCTCTTGCCGCCAAGCTCGAGCGTGACCGGAGTGAGGTGCTCGGCCGCCGCACGCGCGATTACGCGACCGACGGTGCCGTTGCCGGTGTAGAAGATCGTGTCCCAGCGCTCTCGTAGCAGCGCCTGGTTCTCCTCGATGCCCCCTTCGACGATCGCGATGGCGCGCTCGTCGAGATACTTCGGCGCGAGCCGAGCCATCGCCGCGCTCGACGCCGGCGCCAACTCTGACGGCTTGCCGACCACCGCGCATCCAGCCGCGATCGCACCCGCCATCGGCACGAGCAGCAACTGGATCGGGTAGTTCCACGGCGCGATCACCAGCGCCACGCCGAGCGGCTCACGCACGATGCGGCCGCTGCCGGGCTGCACAGTCAGGGGCAGGCGAACCTTGTCGTCACCGGTCCACTTCTCGAGGTTTTTTTCCAGCCCCTTGATCTCGCCGCGCGCGAAGGCAATGTCGGTCGTCCAGCCTTCGAGCGAGGGCTTGCCGAGGTCCGCCGCCAAGGCAGCGAGAAACTCGTCCTCGTTCTCGACAAGCATTTTGTCCATCTGGCGCAGCTGTTCCCGCCGCCATTCGATGGGCCGGGTGATCCGCGCATTGAACGCACCACGCAGTTCACCGACCAGTTCGGAAAAGTCGAGAGACGCGAGGGCGTTGTCGAGAGTCGTCACGCCCTCAAGGTTAGGACGGGTATTCCTTGGCCAACGTCTCGATGATCCGCAGACAATCGGCTGCGGTCTCAGTGATGATGTCGGCGACGGGTCGCACCGACTCGATGCGGCCCATCACCTGACCGCCCAACGCGATGCCGGCTTCCATGTCACCACCGAAATAGAGCTTCATCGCATCACCGAAGGCGGCCATGGGTTCGGTGTCGGTGTTGAACTCGAGCGCGTTGGTGCGATCGGTGCGTAACGCCCGCATCGCCATGCGACCGGCCCGGCCGAGAACCACGGTGTCGTCCTCGCCCGCGTTGACGATTGCGTCCTTCCAGTTCTGATGGACGGGCGACTCCGCCGCGCTCACCATCCGCGTGCCCATCTGAATTCCCTCGGCGCCCATCGCCAACGCAGCAGCCATCGTGGGCCCGTCGACAAAACCACCCGCCGCGATGATCGGCACGTCCACCTTCGAACGGATCAGCGGCAGCAGCACCATCGATGCGATCGGTTTGGGCGACTTGAAGCCACCGCCCTCGCCGCCTTCGACGATCAATCCGTCGACCCCCGCGTCGACTGCCTTCAGCGCGCCGGCCAGGTTCGGCACGACGTGGAAGACGGTGAGGCCACCTTCCTTCAGCACCGAGGTGTATTTCGTGGGTGATCCGGCAGAGGTCGTCACGAACTTCACGCCTTGCTCGACGACGAAGTCCGCGATCGCGGAATCCCTCACGAACGCCTGCGCGATGTTCACGCCGAAGGGTTTGTCGGTGAGATCGCGCATCTTGCGAATCTCTTCCTTCACGTTGTCGAGTTCACCCGACGACGTCTCGATGATCCCCATGGCGCCTGCGTTCGAGACGGCGCTCGCGAGTTGGGATCGCGCGATCCACCCCATCGGCGCCTGCACGATCGGGATCTCGACGCCCAACATTTGAGTGACTCGATTGCTGAAGGCCATGGCAGGATTCAAACATGCCGAACACGGACCCTGCCGCGCTCGAAGAACTCGAGGACCTGCGCGCCAGCATCGACAACCTCGACGCGGCGCTGGTCCATCTCCTCGCCGAGCGCTTCAAGTGCACGCAGCGCGTCGGTCGCCTCAAGGCCGCGCACGACATGCCGGCCATGGACCCGGCCCGCGAGAAGCGTCAGGTGGCGCGACTGCGGGCGCTCGCCGAAGAGGCCCAGCTCGACCCCGAGTTCGCCGAGGCCTTCATCAACTTCATCATCGCTGAGGTCATTCGGCACCACGAAGCCCTCAAGGGGTGACCCTCTTCGTCACCTGCGGTTTGCCCGGCGCAGGCAAGTCCACTCGCGCCCGGGAGCTGGAGGTGCAGCACAACGCCATTCGTTTCACCACGGACGACTGGATGCGCGACCTGTGGGATCAGGAGCAACGCGCCCTGATCGAACAGCGCATGTGGGAAACAGCCCAGCGACTCCTTTCGCTAGGTGTTGACGTCATCATCGACTTCGGCGTGTGGTCCCGCGCCGAGCGCGACACGTTGCGCGAGTACGCCCGTTCGGTGGGTGCCCGCGTCGAACTTCACTACCTCGAAGAACCGATCGACGAGCTCGAACGCCGCGTTGTCGCCCGCAACCGCGAGGGCATCACCCGCGCTCATCTCGAGGAGTGGGCCGCGATCATCGAAGTTCCCTCCCCCGCCGAACTGGCCCTGTTCGACCATCCTGCGATCTAGATCCCAGGTTGTTCGCTAACCTAACTATGTGGATGACGAACTGATTTCTGGGGTGAGTGCGCTGGCGTTCGGCAGCCGCGCGATCGAGCGGATGCTCGAACACATGACGCTTCCGCAGTTCCGCGTGCTGTATCTGATCGCATCGAGCCCTGAACGCGCGAGTCGCCTCGCCGAGCGCGCCGCAGTAACGCCCCCGAGCCTGACGGGCATCCTCGACGGGCTCGTCAACAAGGGCTGGGTCGAGCGATCGAATGTCGACGGCGATCGCCGGGGCGTGACCCTCGCCATCACTGCCAAGGGCCAGGAGGCCTATGACGCCGCCCGGCAGGCGACGACCGACGCGCTCGACGAGCTGCTCGGTCACCTCGAACCCAAGGAGCGCGACAAGGCCCTCGCCGGGCTCGCGCTCGTGCAAAGCGCGCTGCGCAATCGATCCGACGCGCGGGTGGACGCATGAGCGCGCCGATGGCAGCCATCGACCGTCCTACTCCGCAGCCGAACCCGCCCGGCTCGGGCGGCTGGCTGAAGCGCACGTCACCGTTCCTGCTCGCCCACAAGAAGAACGTGTTGCTCGCGTTCGGTGTCGCGGTCGTCGGTCAGGCCGTCACCGCCTTCGTTCCCGTCGTCTCGCGCACGATCATCGACGATGTCATCGTGAAGGACGACAAGTCGCTCACGCCCTGGCTGCTGGCTCTCGTGGCGATGGGCTTGTTCGGCTTCGGCATGTCGTTCGTTCGTCGCTTCGCCGGCGGACGCGTCGCACTCGACGTGCAATACGACCTGCGCAACGCCGTGTACGAACGTCTGCAGCGGCTCGACTTCGCCAGTCACGACAAGCTGCAGACCGGCCAGCTCGTCAGCCGCGCATCCAGCGACACCGCGCTCATCCAGAGTGTGCTCGCCTTCCTCCCGATCATGGTCGGCAACCTGGTGCTGCTGATCGTGGCGCTCGTGATGATGCTGCGCTTCTCGCCGCAACTGACAATCGTCGCCCTGCTGGCAATTCCGGCGATGTTCGCCATCGCCGTTCGGCTGCGAAAGACGATCTTTCCCGCCTCGTGGGATGCGCAACAGCGCTCCGCCGAAGTCGCCGGCGTCGTCGACGAGGCAGTGACGGGCGTCCGCGTCGTCAAGGGCTTCGGCCAGGAACAACGCGAGCTCGACGACCTCGCCGGCGTCGGCCGTGAGTTGTACGCGTCGCGCGTCCGTCTCGTGCGCCTCACCGCCCGCTTCACGCCCCTCATGCAAACCATCCCGGTCCTGGGCCAGGTCGGTGTGCTCGGTTACGGCGGATACCTCGCGCTGCACGGCCGGATCACGCTCGGCACGCTGCTGGCCTTCTCCTCGTACCTCGTGCAGCTCGTCGCTCCGGTCCGCATGTTCGCGATGCTCCTGGCCCTCGGCCAGCAGGCGCGCGCGGGCGCCGAGCGCATCCTCGACATCCTCGACGCCAATCCCCTGATCACCGAGAAGGACGCCGCTCCCGGCATTCAACGCGGTGAGGGCCACGTCGTCTTCGAGAACGTCACGTTCGGCTACACGGTGAGCGATCCGGTCCTCAAGGGCTTCACCCTCGACGTCGCGCCCGGCGAAACCGTCGCTCTCGTAGGTGCAAGCGGTTCGGGTAAGTCCACCGTCGCGCTGCTGCTCCCCCGCTTCTACGACGCGTCCGAGGGTTCGATCACGATCGACGGGGTCGACGTGCGCGACGTCACGCTCGACTCGCTCCGTCGCGCGGTCGGCGTCGTGTTCGAAGATCCGTTCCTCTTCTCCGATTCCTTGCGCGCCAACATCGCCTACGGCCGTCCCGACGCAACGGACGAGGAAATCTACGAAGCCGCTCGCGCCGCCGAAGCCGACGGGTTCATCCGCGCCCTGCCTGAGGGCTACGACACCGTGGTCGGCGAGCGCGGGCTCACGCTTTCGGGCGGCCAACGCCAGCGCGTCGCGCTCGCCCGCGCACTCATCACCGACCCGAGCTGCCTCGTCCTCGACGACGCCACGTCTTCGATCGACGCCAAGACCGAGGAAGAGATCCACGACACGCTGCGCCACTTGATGGCGGGCCGCACCACCATCCTCGTCGCGCACCGTCGCTCGACGCTGCGCCTCGCCGACCGCATCGTTGTCGTCGACAAGGGCGCCGTTGCCGACATGGGCTCGCACGAAGAGCTCAGCGAGCGTTCGGCGCTGTACCGCGCTCTTCTCGCGGGCCCCGAAGACTCCGTCGAAGAAGTGACCGAGGTTGCGCCTGTCGACACGCTGCAACTCGACGGGATCACGCCGAGCGCGTGGCCTTACGGCGACGCGACCGAAGGACCACGCGCCACAGCCTCTACCGGCGCGCCCCGCATCAGCGGGCCCGGCGGTGGTGGTGGTTTCGGCCAGGCACTTGCGGCCACGCCCGAGCTTCTCGCCGCGCTCGAGAAGCTCCCAGCCGCGAACGAAGATCCCGAGATCGACGTCGCCGCCGAATCGACCCCGCGCGATTCGTTCAACATCTTCACGTTCATCGCGCCGTACCAGAAGTGGCTCGGCATCGGTTTCTTCCTCGTCGCCATCGATGTCGTGGTCACACTCGCCGGTCCCCGGCTCATTCAGCACGGCATCGACTACGGCATCCTTCGTCACGACGGCGGGGCGCTGCGCGCCGCCACGATCGGGTTCCTCTTCGCGGCGCTGCTCGATCTCGCGTTGACCATCAGCTACACGGTGATCACGGGCCGCACTGCCGAACGTCTCCTGTATGCGCTGCGCATCCGCATCTTCTCGCATCTCCAGCGGATGTCGGTCGACTACTACGACGGCGAGATGGCGGGTCGAGTGATGACCCGCATGACGACCGACATCGACTCGTTGCAGCAGCTGCTCAGCCAGGGCCTCATCAGTGCGATCGTCAGCATCATGACGTGCCTCGGCGTGTTCGGCGTCCTGGTGTCGATGTCGCCGAAGCTCGCGCTTGCCGCCGCATCGGTGCTGCCGCCGCTTGCGTTTGCGACGTGGTGGTACCAGCGCGAGTCGTCGAAGGTCTACGCGCAGGCTCGCGACAAGATCGCAGCGGTCAACGCCAACTTCCAAGAGAGTCTGTCGGGCGTCCGTGTTGCGCAGGCCTACACCCGTGAAGACAAGAACATCTCGGGGTTCCGCAACGTCAACAGCGACTATCTCGCGTCGCGCGTGCGTGCCCAGAAGCTCATCTCGCTGTACTTCCCGTTCGTCCTGCTGCTCTCGAACCTCGGCACTGCCGCGGTGCTCGGCGCCGGCTCGGCCATGGTGCACAGCGGCGCCATCCGCGTCGGCGTCGTGATCTCGTTCCTGCTGTTGCTCGATCAGTTCTTCGCACCAATTCAGCAGATCTCGCAGGTGTTCGACTCGTGGCAGCAGGCCTCCGCCTCGATGGACAAGATCAACGAGTTGATGGAGACGCAGACCAGCACGCCGACACCCGCGGCGCCCGTCACCCCGCCGCGCCTCGCCGGCGAGATCACGTTCCAGAACGTGCACTTCAAGTACCCGACCGCCATCAACGAAGCACTGGCCGGCGCCGATCTCACCATCAAGCCCGGCGAGACCGTGGCGCTGGTCGGCGAGACGGGCGCGGGCAAGTCCACGATCGTCAAACTTGTGGCCCGCTTCTACGACCCCGTCGCCGGTGCGGTGCTCGTCGACGGAACCGACATCCGCGATTTCGATCCGTCCATCTACCGACGCCAACTCGGCATCGTCCCGCAGGAGGCGTTCCTGTTCACCGGCACGATCCGGGACAACATCGCGTACGGCCGACCCGACGCAACCGATGCCGAAATCGAAGCTGCGGCCCGTGCTGTCGGCGCCCACGAATTCATCGCCCGGATGCCCCTTGGGTATCTCTCCCATGTGAGCGAACGAGGACGCAGCCTGTCGGCCGGTCAGCGCCAGCTGCTCTCGCTTGCCCGCGCGCGCCTCGTCGACCCCGTGATCCTGCTGCTCGACGAAGCAACGTCGAACCTCGACCTGCAGACCGAAGCCGAGGTGCAACGAGCGATGGGCGTCGTCGCCGAAGGCCGCACCACCATCCTCGTCGCACACCGGCTCCCGACGGCGCGTACCGCCGATCGGATTTTTGTGATCGACGACGGAAAGGTCGCCGCTGTCGGTCCGCACGACGAGTTGCTCGTGACCAGCGAGCGGTACGCCGAGTTGTGGCACAGCTTCATCAGCGAAGACGAAGACGAGGGCGCCGCGGCATGACCCACGAGCTCGACGCGTATGCGGCCGCGATTGCGGATCCGATCGACCGCATTCGCATCGCGATCAGCCAGGCCACCCGTGAGCGGCTCTTCCCCCTCGTCGGCGAGTTGGGCATCGGTCTCGCCGGCGCGCAGGTGCTCGGAATGCTCCGCGGCCTTGGTCCCGAACGGCGCGTCACCCGCGCCAACATTCTCGCGGCACACGTGTACCAACCTGATCACGTCGACCCCGGCATCGAGGAACTCGAACACGCCGGACTCATCGACCACACCGCCACCATTGGGTTGACCCGCGCCGGCGTCGATGCTGTCACCCGCATGCTCGCCACATCAGGCGACGTCGTCGACGAACTGTGGCCCGAAACGACCGTGGACTTCGAGCAGCTGCTGGCCATCGCCGATCGCGTGCTGGAGACCGCGCTGCACAACGCCGGGCCGGCACTCGCCCTCGTCGGCCCCATCTACGTCCCGCCGGGCACGCCTATCCGTCATCTCTTCGCGGAGACCCTCACGCCCCTTCGCTTCATCCGCTTCGACGCCCACGTCGAGGCGTGGCAAGGCGAAGGTCTCACCGTTGCGCAGATCCAATCGCTCGACGACACCGCCGTGCGCGACCGCATCGAGGCTCGCACGAACGCACTCGCGGGCGCGCCGTACACGGTCATCACCGGCGAGCAGCGCGACCAACTTCTGCGCGCGCTGACCACACTGGCACCGTCGGCGTAGCCTGCGCCGTATGGCGCTCGACCGCGACGAAGTCGTCTCCCGGTTTCAGACCGCGATAAGGGAACACACACCGCAACTCGCGGTGCGCGACGCACTGGACGCGTTGATCGCATCGGGCGAGCTCGACCAGGCCCTCGGGCCCGTTGAGTTGGGCGGCATCACCAACCTGCACAACAGCGCCGAACTGACGGTGCTGAGGGTGGTGTGGACCCCGGGAATGCGACTGAACCCGCACAACCACAACATGTGGGCCGTGATCGGCATGTACGGCGGAACGGAAGACAACGCGTTCTATCGACGCGCCGAACATGGCTTGACGGAGTCAGGCGGCAAAGAGGTGCACGAAGGCGACGTGCTCGTACTCGGAGACGACGTCATCCACGCCGTGGCCAACACGCGTCAGAACTTCGCCGCGGCGATCCACGTGTACGGCGGCGACTTCTTCAATGGCGACCGCTCCGAGTGGGACTTCGAGACCTACACCGAACGCCCGCGTGACGTGAACGGCACGATGCGCCTCTTCGAGGAAGCAAACGAGCGTTGGCTCGCGCAGCAAAGCCGGTGACGTTTGACGCGCCGCTGGTGCGTCACGCAGGCAACGCGTCCTGGTTCTTCATCACGGCGCCCGAAGAGGCCGGCGACAAAATCGACGATCAGGCGCCTTTCCCGCGTGCCGGCTTCGGCTCGGTCAAGGTCGAAGCGACCATTGGTTCGTCGACGTGGTCGACCAGCGTGTTTCCCGGCAACGAGGGATGGGCGCTTCCGGTCAAGCAACAGATCCGGAAGAAGGAGGGCATCGACGACGGCGACGTCGTGACGGTGACCCTCAAGGTCGTCAACCTCTGAGCTTCTCGATCGCTTTGTCGATCCGACGCTGACGCGTCTCCTCGCTCTTCGCGTCCTCGATCGCACGGACATGTTCCTTGCGGTGCGAAAAGCTCAGCTTGTCGAAGGCCTCCCGCACGCCCGCCTTCTCGAACGCATCGGCGACGTACTTCGGGACTTCGACATCTCGTGCTTTGTCGTCGAGGACGACGTCGAGCTGCACAATGTCGCCCGCTACAACGCCTGACGCGGCGCGGTGTTCGGCGGACACCGGAATCATCGACCGGCCGCCCATGGATCCAATCGTCGTTCGGTACGAATACCCGTTGAAGGAGACGACGACCGCCGGCCTCTTGCCGCCCCCGAGATGCTCCACGACGTTCTGGGGCACCCCGAACCCCGTCGCCGTCTTCCCGTTGAGCTCGAGCTCCGCCTTGAACTTCACGCCTACCTCGTCGTCGTCGAACACGTGCGCCCAGCAGGCCGGGTCGCCACCTTCCTCGTGTGCCATCGCCACAAGTTTGGTCAGAAAAACGTTCGTCGCTGCTACACCCGCGGCG
>JBEHXL010000008.1:0-136699 GCA_048498715.1 Actinomycetota bacterium
TGTTTTGTTTTCTCCTTCCCCCCCCCCCCCCCCCCCGAAACGGCACAAGAACGGTTAGAGACCGAGGCTCTTGCCGATGATCTGCTTCATGATCTCGGTGGTGCCGCCGTAGATCGTGGTGATGCGGGCGTCGACGTAGGCGCGTGCGATCGGGTACTCGAGCATGTAGCCGTAGCCGCCGTGGAGCTGCAGGCACTTGTCGACGGTGCGCTTCTGGAACTCCGTCGCCCACCACTTCGCCTTGGCGGCTTCTTCGGCGGTGAGCGATCCGTCGTTGAGGCCCTCGACGCAACGGTCGATGTAGGTCTGGATGATGTCGAGTTCGGTGTCGATCTCGGCAAGCACGAACTTCGAGTTCTGGAACGAGCCGATGGGCTGACCGAATGCCTTGCGCTCCTTCACGTACTCGAGCGTCCAGCCGAGCGCAGCGCGTCCGGCGGCGACAGCGGCGGCCGCGATGGAGAGCCTTTCCTGGGGCAGCTTGTCGACGAGGTGGAGAAAGCCTTGGCCTTCCTTGTCGCCGAGAAGATTGGCGACGGGCACCTGCACGTCGGTGAAGAAAAGCTCGGCGGTGTCCTGCGCGTGCTGGCCGATCTTCTCGAGATTTCGACCGCGCTCGAAGCCCGCCATGCCGCGCTCGAGGATGACGAGCGACATGCCGGTGTGCTTCTGCGTCGGATCGGTCTTGACCGCAGTGATGACGAGATCCGCGTTGATGCCGTTGGTGATGAACGTCTTGGCGCCGTTGACGACGTAGTTGTCGCCGTCGCGCAGCGCGGTGGTCGACATCGACGCGAGGTCCGAACCGATGCCGGGCTCCGTCATCGCGATCGCGGTGATCAGCTCGCCCGAGCAGATCCCGGGCAGCCACCGCTTCTTCTGCTCTTCGTTGCAGAGCTTCGTGAAGTACGGCATGCAGATGTCGTTGTGCAGGAGGATGCCGAGACCGGCGCCGCCCATGCCGCGAGCGTGGATCTCCTCGCCGAGCACGAGGTTGTAACGGAAGTCGGGCACGCCGCCGCCGCCGTATTCCTCGGGCACGTCCATGCCGAGGAAGCCGTTGGCGCCGGCCGAGAGGAACACCTCGCGCGGCACGATGCCGGCCTTCTCCCATTCGTCGGCGTACGGCACGAATTCCTTGTCCAGCCACTTGCCGACGCTGTCGCGGAACTGGTCGTGCTCGTCCTCGAAGATCTTGCGCTGCATAGGAATGAGGCTACCGGTGGCCCTCATGCGATCATGCAGTCATGGCTCCGGTCCGCACCCGCTTCTCCCCGTCGCCGACCGGCTACTTCCACGTCGGCGGTGGCCGCAGCGTTCTGTACAACTGGTTCCTCGCGCGCCAGTCGCCCGACGGCGTGCTGATCCTTCGCATCGAGGACACCGACCGCGAACGCCACGGCGAAGAGCACGTCGACGGGATCCGTCGGGCCATCACCTGGCTCGGCCTCGACTGGGACGAGGAATACCGTCAGTCCGAGCGGACGTCGCTGTACGACTCTGCGGTCGAGCGCCTGATCGCGCAGGGCGACGCGTACTACTGCGACTGCACACGCGAGCAGATCGACGCTCGAAAGAAGGAGGGCGATCCGCAGGGCGGCTACGACCGCTTCTGTCGGGACCGCGGCGTTTCTTCGGACGGGAACGCTCTGCGGTTCAAGGTGCCGCTGCCGGGGACGACCGTCGTGCACGACAAGGTGCGCGGCGACGTGGAGTTCGACAACAAGAACATTCAGGACTTCGTGATCCAGCGCGCCGACGGCTCGGCGTTGTTCATCCTTGCCAACGTCGTCGATGACATCGACATGCGCGTGACCCATGTGGTGCGCGGCGAAGAGCACCTGTCGAACACCGGGCCCTACGAGTTGTTGTGGGCGGCGTTGGGTGGGGGAGAGCTGCCGACGTTCGGGCATCTGTCCGTCATCGTGAACGAGAAACGGCAGAAGCTGTCGAAGCGGCGCGACTCAGATCGCGTGGTGATGGAGGAGTACGCGCAGGAGGGTTACCTGCCGGCCGCGATGGCGAACTACCTCGCGCTGCTGGGTTGGTCGCTGTCGGGGGACCGGGAGATCGCGCCGCTCGACGAGATGGTGCGCGAGTTCCGTCTCGAGGACGTCAACGTGTCGCCCGCGTTCTTCGACGTGAAGAAGCTGCGCGCGTTCAACGGTGAGTACATCCGCGCCCTGTCGCTCGACGAGTTCATCGCCGCGTGCGAGCCGTGGGCCTCGTTGTCGCGTGAAGTCGCGCCCGAGGTGCAGACGCGCATCGAGGTGCTCTCCGACGTGCCCGGCCTGGTCGAGTTTCTCGACGTCGCGCCCGTCGGCGTCCCGCTCGACGCGGCCGCAGTGCCGATGCTCGAAGGCTGCCTCGCAGCCTTCGAGACCTGCGACTGGACCGAGGACGGCATCAAGGACGCGATTCAGTCCGTTGGCGAAGCCAACGGACTGAAGCTCGGCAAGGCGCAGGCCCCGATCCGGCTCGCGGTGATGGGCAAGCCGCAGGGCTTGCCCATCACGACGATCGGCCTGTTGCCCCGCGACGAGGTCTTGCGCCGCCTCTCCGTCGCCCGCCAAGCTCTCTAACCGCTCCGCTTCCCCCGGATCGACCCTTCGCCAACTGGCGGAACTGGTGCGTCCATTGAGTACAGTGTCCGCTCCACCTTTCGGGGGTGGTGAAATCGGCATCACTACTGGTTCTGGTCCAGTCATTGGGGGTTCGAGTCCTCCCCCCCGAGCGCAACAACTGAAGAAATTCCAGGTCCCCATCGTCTAGTGGCCTAGGACACCACCCTCTCAAGGTGGCGACACGGGTTCAAATCCCGTTGGGGATGCGTAGTCGAGGCCGAACCAGAGGTTCGGCCTCGAGTTTTGTGCCCACGTGGCGCGAGCCTCCGGACCGGCAAAGCCGGATCCTTCGGCGTCACGGCTTTGCGTGCTTGCTCTTAAATCAGGGTGGGTCCGGGCTGGCGTTGGCCTTTGAGGGCTACCAGGTCGGCGTCGACGTACAACACGTCGTTCTCCTCCGCCCATTTCGACGGGTAACCCTGCTCGATCCGGGCGGCTTGGAAGCGGCAGTGGATGCCCGGCACGAACCTCGCTTGGTCGGCGCGGGTGTAGTACCAGAACGAGTTCGGGTTCCAGAACGACGTGTGGGTCGGGTCCTGGAACGCGCCGCGCCCGTCGGTCGACGGGGTGTGCGTGATCAACCAGCCGCCGGGAGCGAGCGAGCGGTAGAAGCCGTTCATCACCCCGACGATGCAGCGTTCGTGACTGCAGGCCGAGTCGGGGCAGTGGTTCATGTGTTCCAGGAAGTCCGCGGCGCGGATGCAGCCGACGGATCCGTCGGGCACGGGCAGGCCGTCGCGGATGTCGCAATTGAAGTCGGCGTCATGAAGGTCGACGCTCTGAAAGCCGGGCTCCGGATTGTGCGCGGCGCCGAGGTCGAGCATGAGCAGCCCCTCCCGACGACACCACTCCTCGATCAGCGGCCGCTGGTAGTCGGCGGCCAGTCGGGCCTCCTCGGCCAGATCGCGTTTGCGATACGCGTCCTGGCGGGAGAACACGAGGCAGTCGTTGACGTGCGCGAACTCGACGCCGGCCAAATACGCACGGCACACCAGGTCGAACGAGTCGGTGTTGCCGAGTCCCGGATGGTGGCCGCCGAGTCGTTCGTACTCGGAGCGCCGCCAGCACAGTCCGTGGCGCGGCACGTAGCTCGCCTGGCCCAAGGACGAGGGTGACGGGTCGAAGGCGCGGACCGCCCGGAACCGCTCGCCGCTGTGCAGGACGTCGTAATGGTCCCAGCCGAAGGCGGCGTCGAAACCGCCGCGCTCGCTCACATCGACGAAGTCGCAGTACACGAGGCCAGCGTCGAACGCCGTCGCCGCGCCGCACAGCACCTCCAGCGCGTTGGCGGCGAGCACGTCGTGCTGGTCGACCTCGATGATGAAGTCGCCCGCCGCCTGATCGCACGCAATCTTCTTGCACGCTCCCTCGCCCATCTGGCGCGCCCCCTGCGGCGGATGCACCAGACGCACCCGCTCGTCCTGGAAGATCGACCCGACGGCAACGGTCATCCCGAGAGGCACGACAAGCCATTCCCAATCGGTGATTGTCTGCGCGTCGAGCGACTCGTAGAGCGCGGGAAGGTGCTCAGGGGTGTCGACGAGGGTCAGGAAAGTCGCAGTTGTCACGTTCGTCCGAATGTATAGGTGGATTTCTCAGGCGTACCGAACACTGATCGGAGTATTGCCTTGCTAATTTCGTACTTGCGGTACGTAGGGAGAGAACGTGCAGTCCAGAGGGGCCAAGAAGGGGACGAGGTACACGCCGCCCAAACGCGCGCGCCTCACCGTCGGTTCTCTTGCGGCCGCTGCCGTCATCGGCAACGTGGCGACGTTCACCCCGCTCGGTTACGTGCAGCCTGCCGCGGCAGCCGCCATGGCGCCTCGCGGCCTCGTCGTAGCTGCGCCTGAGACGCATTCTCAGACGGCGACCGGTCCCGCCGGTCCCCAAGGCCCCCACGACCGTGACGTGCCGATCAACCCGGCCGAGTGCGGAGTGCAGGGCGCGACAACCGGTCCGCAGGGTCCGCGATCGCAATTCGTCCGCGGCGCAACGGCGGAGGAGGCCGGCGACGCCTGCGCCCAGGTGCTCGGCGAGTCGATCTCCGAAGGGCCGCAAGGCGCGACGGGTGCGCGTGGCCCGCAGGGGTCCGCGGGCTCGCAGGGTGCACGCGGTGCCGACGGATCGAGCACCGGCACGCAGGGCGCGCGTGGCGCCCAGGGAACGCCGGGCGTCGCCGGTGCACAGGGTGTCGTCGGCGCGGCTGGCATCGACGGACCCCAAGGTCCACAGGGTCCGGCCGGTCCGCAAGGCGCAACTGGCGCGCAAGGTTCGCAGGGTGCTGCCGGTGCCAACGGGGCGCAGGGCGCGGCCGGTTCGCCGGGCGCGCGCGGCGCCACCGGTTCGACCGGCGCCAGTGGCGCCCAGGGTGGAACGGGTGCACAGGGCGCAACGGGCACCGGAACGCAGGGCGCCACCGGCGCCCAAGGCGCCCCCGGGGTGTTGGGCCCGCAGGGGCCGCAGGGCGCTGTCGGTCCGCAGGGCGCCTCGGGAGCGCAGGGTTCGAATGGCGCCACGGGCGCGACGGGCGCGGTGGGCGCGACCGGTGCTCAGGGCGTCGCCGGTAGCAGCGGAACGACTGGTGCGACGGGAGCCCAGGGCGCGACCGGGGCGACCGGTCTCCAGGGTTCGACTGGTGCGACGGGGTTGCAGGGCTCCACCGGTGCGCAGGGTTCGACCGGTGCGACCGGGTTGCAGGGCTCCACCGGTGCACAGGGTTCGACGGGCACGCAGGGCGCTACCGGTGCTCAGGGTGTGGCCGGGGGCAACGGAACGAACGGTGCGACGGGAGCGCAGGGTGCGACCGGGGCGACCGGTCTTCAGGGTGCGACCGGCGCGCAGGGCTCGAGCGGTCCGCAGGGGCCCCAGGGACCGCAGGGCGCACAGGGCGTCCAAGGAGAGCGCGGTGCAACCGGGGCGACCGGCGCCAACGGCGCGCAGGGCTCGACCGGCTCGGCCGGTGTGCAGGGCAGCCAGGGTGCTGCGGGATCGCAAGGCTCGCAGGGGGCGACTGGTTTGCAAGGCGCCGGCGGGTCCCAGGGCGCCGCAGGCGCGCAGGGTGCGACCGGTGCGACCGGCGCCACGGGCCTGCAGGGCTCGGCGGGCGGGCTCGGTCCGCAAGGGCCGCAAGGCGCCCAGGGCTCCCAAGGCGCTCAGGGCGTCAAGGGCGACAAGGGCGACACCGGATCCCAAGGCTCGCAGGGCTCGGCGGGTGCCCAGGGAAGCCAGGGTGCGTCCGGCAGCGTGATCGGTCTGCTCGGCCCACAGGGTCCCCAGGGCGCGCAAGGCTCGCCGGGACCACAGGGCGTGCAGGGTTCCCAGGGAGCCAAGGGCGACACGGGCGAGCAAGGCGGCCCCGGCCTGCAGGGGTCGCAGGGCGCGGCTGGCGCAACGGGATCGACGGGCGCGACCGGCGCAGCCGGCACGACCGGGGCGACGGGTGCCGCGGGTGCCGCCGGCGCCAATGGTGCGCAGGGTGCCGCCGGCGCGCAGGGAGCAACCGGCGCTGCGGGCGCGCAAGGCAGCCAGGGCGCCGCAGGAGCACAAGGCTCGCAGGGCGCGACGGGAACCCAAGGAGCCGCGGGTGCCCTTGGCCCACAGGGCCCACAGGGCGCCGCCGGACCGCAGGGCGCGACGGGTGCCACTGGTGCGGCCGGCGCGACCGGTCAGCAAGGCGCCCAAGGCGTCGCGGGCGCGGATGGCGCCCAGGGTCCGCAGGGACCGCAGGGCGTCCAAGGCGCCAAGGGAGACAAGGGCGATACCGGAGCCCAGGGCTCGCAGGGCGCGCAAGGCGCCGCCGGTTCGCAGGGCCTTGCCGGTATTGGCATCGGCCTCGTCGGGCCACAGGGTCCCCAGGGTGCAGCTGGTGCGCAGGGCGCCCAGGGTGTGCAAGGCGACAAGGGCGACACCGGTGCACAGGGTGCCGCAGGCACTCAGGGCACCCAGGGCGCCCAGGGCTCGCAGGGCTCGCAGGGCGCCCAGGGCCAGACCGGTCAGCAGGGTGCGGCCGGATCGCAGGGCGTCCAGGGTTCGCAAGGCGTCGCCGGCGTGCAGGGCTCGCAGGGCGCGAACGGCACACAGGGCACCCAGGGCGTGCAGGGTTCGCAGGGCGTCGCTGGCGCGCTCGGTCCGCAGGGTCCGCAGGGCTTCACCGGTGCGACCGGGGCCACGGGCGCGACCGGCGCGACGGGCTCCACCGGCGATCAGGGACCGATCGGTTTCGACGGTCCGCAGGGCCCGCAAGGCCTCACCGGGGCGACGGGTGCGACCGGCTCGACGGGTGCCACGGGTGCCACCGGTGCGACCGGCACGCAGGGCGTCACCGGAGCGACGGGTGCGAACGGTGCGACGGGTGCCACCGGTGCGACGGGCATCCAGGGCGTGACCGGTGCAACAGGTGCGACCGGTTCGACCGGCGCCGTGGGTGCAACCGGTGCAACTGGTCCCGTCGGCCCGACGGGCGCCGCGGGTCCGCAGGGCTTCCAAGGCGATATCGGTGCGACCGGTGCCACCGGGTCAACCGGCGTGCAAGGCGCGACGGGCGCCACTGGCTCGAGTGGTCTGAACGGGGCGCAGGGCCCACAGGGCGCTGACGGTGCGCAGGGCTTCCAGGGTTCGACCGGCGCCACGGGCGCGACTGGCGTGCAGGGCGCGACCGGTACCGGCGGCAGCCAGGGCTTCCAGGGCGACACCGGCGCGACCGGGGCCAACGGCGTCCAGGGCTCCCAGGGAAATCAAGGCGCGACGGGTGCAACCGGTGCGACGGGCGTACAGGGTGCGACGGGTGCCGACGGCCTCCAAGGCGCCGACGGCGGTGTCGGCGCCCAGGGTGCACAAGGCCCGCAGGGCGTCGTCGGAGCGCAAGGCTTCCAGGGCAATGAGGGCGCACAAGGGTCCCAGGGCGGGGCCGGGGTGCAAGGAGCGCAGGGCTCGACCGGCGCCACCGGCGCCACTGGTGCCGACGGCATTCAGGGAGCCCAGGGCGACATGGGACCGCAAGGTCCGCAGGGCCTCACGGGTGCGACGGGCGCGACCGGGGCCACCGGCGCGACGGGCTTGCAGGGTGACACCGGATCGACGGGCGCCACCGGGGCAACCGGTGCCACGGGCGCGACCGGAGTTACCGGCGACACTGGCGCGACGGGTCCCGTCGGTCCGACCGGAGCAATGGGGCCGCAGGGCTTCCAGGGCGCGCAGGGCGACGTCGGTTCCACCGGCGCCACCGGCACGCAGGGCGACGTCGGTGCCCAAGGTTCGCAAGGCCCGCAGGGCGTAGCGGGTGCAGCCGGTGCGCAGGGCAACGACGGTCTCCAGGGTTCGCAGGGCGCCGACGGCGTCCAGGGTTCGCAGGGTTCGACAGGCTCGACCGGCGCAACTGGTGCCGACGGCCTTCAGGGAGCTCAGGGCGACATGGGTCCGCAGGGTCCGCAGGGCATCACCGGTGCGACGGGTGCGACCGGCGCGACCGGCGCCACCGGCACGACGGGCGAGGCCGGTGCCACGGGCGCGGTCGGTTCACAAGGGTTCCAGGGCGACGCCGGCGCGACCGGGGCCACTGGCTCGACGGGCGAGACCGGTGCCACCGGTGCCACCGGTCTGCAAGGCGATACCGGCGCGCAGGGTGCAACCGGTGCCACAGGGGCCGTCGGTGCAACCGGCGCTATCGGCCCGCAGGGTCCGCAAGGCAACGCCGGTCCGCAGGGTTCCCAGGGCTCGACCGGTGCGACTGGTGCGACCGGTCTGCAGGGCAGTGCGGGTGCGCAGGGTGAAGCCGGCGTCAACGGCCCGCAGGGCTTCCAGGGTCCCCAAGGTGCGCAAGGCGCCCAGGGCTTCCAAGGCCAAAAGGGCGACAAGGGCGACCAGGGTGTCCAAGGCGCCCAGGGCTCGCAGGGCCAGGCGGGTTCAGTTATTGGCCTCGTCGGTCCGCAGGGTGCGCAGGGCGCGCGGGGCGCAACTGGTGCCACTGGCGCGACAGGAGTCCAAGGTGCGACCGGTGCGCAAGGCCCACAGGGCTTCCAGGGTCCGCAGGGCTTGACCGGTGTGACCGGCGCGCAGGGTGCGACGGGCGCGCAGGGCGATCCCGGCCTGACCGGTCTCCAGGGCTCCCAGGGAGCGACCGGTTCCACCGGCGTCGCAGGAGCCGACGGCGTGCAGGGCTCGACCGGAGCTACGGGTGAAGTCGGTGCGACCGGGGCCACCGGCGCGGCCGGCGTCCAGGGTGCAACGGGCGCGACCGGTCCCGTCGGCCCGACCGGTGCCGTCGGCCCGCAAGGCTTCCAAGGCGCAACCGGTTCGACCGGCGCAACCGGTTCCGTCGGCGCGCCGGGAGCCGACGGCGCGCAGGGCCCGCAGGGGTCGACCGGTTCGACGGGTGCGACCGGCGCGACTGGTTCGACCGGCGCCACCGGCGCAACAGGTGGCACAGGCGCGACGGGTTCGGTCGGCGCGCAGGGCTCACAGGGTGTGGCGGGCGCGCAGGGTGCCGCCGGACCGACCGGCGCCACCGGGGCGCAGGGCGTGACCGGCGTACAGGGTTCGGTTGGTGCGCAGGGCGTGCAGGGCGCAACGGGCGTCGCCGGTCCGCAAGGTCCGCAGGGCGTCACCGGCGCGACCGGTGCGACCGGTGCGACGGGCGCCACCGGGGCGACGGGATCGCAGGGTGTCACTGGTGCGACGGGCGCGACCGGTTCGCAGGGCGCAACGGGTGCGACGGGTTCGACCGGCGCGACCGGTCTCCAGGGTGTGGCGGGCGATGCCGGTGCCCAGGGACCTCAGGGTCTGACCGGCGCCACTGGCGCGACCGGTGCGACAGGTGCCACTGGTGCAACGGGTGCGACCGGTTCCGCTGGCGCACAGGGATCGCAAGGCTCCGCCGGCGCGCAGGGTGCGGCAGGGCCTGCAGGCGTGCAGGGTTCACAGGGCGCGCAGGGTCCGCAGGGTTCGGTCGGGGCGCAAGGTGTCCAGGGCGCGCAGGGCGTCAAGGGCGCGACCGGCGCCACGGGCAGCCAGGGCGCCACCGGCGCGCAGGGCGACACCGGCGCAACGGGGGCGACCGGCAGCACAGGTCTGCAAGGCGCACAAGGCTTCCAAGGTCCGCAAGGCGTGACCGGTGCGACCGGGGCCACGGGCGCGACGGGTGCCACTGGCGCCGCTGGCGTGCAGGGATCCCAAGGTGCCGCCGGCTCACAGGGCTCACAAGGCGCGGCTGGCGCGCAGGGTGTCGCGGGCGCGCAAGGCTTCCAAGGACCCCAGGGCGCGACGGGTCCACAAGGTGCCACGGGCGCCACCGGAGCGACCGGCGCAACCGGCGCGCAGGGCGTCACCGGCAGCAACGGTGCACAGGGCTCCCAAGGCCTGCAGGGTTCGACCGGTGCGACTGGTGCGCAGGGCGTCACCGGTGCACAGGGCCCCCAGGGCGTCACCGGCGCGACGGGTGCGACCGGTGCGACGGGCACGACCGGTTCTCAAGGTGTGACCGGGGCGCAGGGTGCGACCGGGGCGCAAGGCGTCACCGGGAATGCCGGCGCGCAGGGCAGCCAGGGCACGCAAGGCGCGCAGGGCGTCACCGGCGCGCAGGGTCCGCAGGGCTTCCAGGGTGCGACAGGCGCGCAGGGTTCGGTCGGTGCGACCGGCGCACAAGGCGCAACCGGTGTGCAGGGTTCGGCGGGCTCGGCTGGTGCGCAGGGCGCCCAGGGCTCGGCAGGCGCCCAGGGCTCGCAGGGCAGCCAGGGTGCTGCCGGTGCGCAGGGCGCGACGGGTGAACGCGGGTTCCAGGGCTTCCAAGGCGCCACGGGTGCGCAAGGCCCGCAGGGCGTCGCCGGTGCGCAGGGCGCCAAGGGTGACAAGGGCGACTCAGGCTCGCAGGGTTCGCAAGGCAATCAGGGCACACAGGGCGCTCAGGGACCGGCAGGCTCGATCATCGGTCTGACGGGGCCACAGGGCCCGCAGGGCGTCGCCGGAGCCCAAGGTGCGCAAGGCGCGCAGGGAGCGAAGGGCGCCACTGGTGCGACGGGTTCGACGGGAGCCCAAGGCGCGCAGGGGGCGACGGGCGAGCGCGGGTTCCAGGGTTTCCAGGGCTTCCAAGGGCCACAGGGTGCGTCCGGCGTCCAAGGAGCGCAGGGTTCCTCGGGCGCGCAGGGCTCGGCCGGCGCGCAGGGCTCGGCCGGCACCAACGGTTCGCAGGGTGCCGACGGCATCAACGGCATGCAGGGTCCGCAGGGCTTCCAGGGCGCGCAGGGTGCCCAGGGCTTCCAGGGTGCGCAGGGCGCCCAAGGCAACCAGGGCGCATCGGGCTTCGGCGGCGCAATGCAGGGCTTCCAGTCCGGCACCGGCAGCTACGACCAGACGACCTACGCAACGATCAGCGGCGGGCCGCAAACCACGGTCACCGTGCCCTCGTCGGGTCAGGTCATCGTGACCCTCACGGCAACGATGGCGGCGGCCGACCAGTCACGCAGCTGCTACATGAGCTTTGTGTCGACCGGTGGCTCGGGTAATGCGGCGGCTGCCGACGTGCGCGCGCTCATCCAGTCCGACAACGCCGTCAACCGCGGCAGCGCCACCTATCTCGTGACCGGCCTGAGCCCCGGCGCTCACACGTTCATCACCCAGTACCGCTCGGACGCGGTCGGCAAGATCTGCCTCTTCACCGACCGGCTGATCCTGGTGAACCCGGCCTAGGCGAGTAGCTCGCCGCCTTGGCGCGGCCCGTCCTTGATCACGATCAGGTTCGCCTGCACGTAGGGGATCGCGAAGCGTTCCTCGAAGTCGGTCGGGTAATAGGTGCGCATGCGGCTCAACTGCAGTCGCGCCGTGAGCGACGGGATGCTGCCGCGTAGGCGTTCCTGCGTGAGATACCAGAAGCTGTTCTCGTTGTAGAAGGCGACGTGGCTCGGATCCTGGAACGCGCCACGTCCGTCGGTCGACGGGGTGCGCGTGGTGATGATCGCTCCGTGCACACCGACGCGGTGCAGTTCGTTGAACAGCGCGGCACGGTCGGGGACGCGCTGGAGTACCTCGGCCATTTTCACGAGGCCGACGGAATTGTCGGCGAACGGCAGGATCGGGTTGTGCGGGTCGATGCTGACGACCGTGCCCGGATCGTCGTCGAGGTACGCCGTCGATCCCTCGATACCGAGCGAGATCACATCGAGGCCCTGCCGGCGCGACCAGTTCGCCGCGAGCGGTTCGATGAACGCGTAGTAGTAGCGAACGGTCTCTTCCTGGATGAACGCGTTGGTCGTCGGGTCGACCTGTGTGTTCTTGCCGTGCAGCCGCTGGAAGTAGAGGCACTCCGTCAGATGCACGAAGTCGCCGGCGAGATACAGCCGCAGCATCAAGTCCTGATCGTCGAGAACGGTGAGCTGTGGGTTGTAACCGCCGACCTCTTCGTAGGTGGAGCGGCGAAACGCGCGCACGTGGTTCGGTTCGAACCAGATGAAGGCCATGTTGTGCGGACTCGGCGCCATCGAGTTGCACTGGAGATATGACGCGCCGTCGACCTGGACCTCGTCGTAGGTCCAACCCATCGCGGCGTTGAATCGGTTGTCGTTGCGCGTCAGGTCTTCGTTGACTTGCGCGAAGTCCGAGAACACGAAAACCGCGTTTGGGTTCGCCTCGAAGGCGGCGACGACGCGCTCGAGGCACGTCGAGGCGAGCGTGTCGTCGTGGTCGAGTTCGACGAGCAGTTCGCCTGTCGCCTCCGCACACGCCGCGTGCTTCGCCGCACCGACACGCTTGGGCACCCCGCGTCCGCGCACGACGCGCACCCGCTCGTCGGGGGAGGGGGGCCGCCACTCCTTCGCCGCACCGTTGAGCAGCACGATCCATTCCCAGTCCGAGTACGTCTGGGCCGCGAGCGACGCGTACGCGTCGTTGAGGAAGCGCGGGTTGTGGCTCGGGGTGAAGACCGAGACCCGCGGTGAGGTCACGACCTAGTTGGAGGCGTCGACCTGCGCCTGCAGCTTGGGATCGATCTGCACGGCCTTCGCGAGGTTCGCCTGGGCCTCGGCGGTCTTGCCCATCTTCCGTTGCAGCAGGCCGATGTGCAGCAGCGTGTTCGCGTCGTTGGGCGTGATCGCAAGGATCCGGTTGTAGAGGCCCTCGGCCGAGGCCTGGTCGAACGGCTCGCGCAGGATCGCGAGGTTGTACAGCGCCGGCCGGTACTTCGGATCGATGTTCAGCGCCGCCTCGTACGCGTCGGACGCGCCGGTCACGTCATTGCGGGACTGCAGCACGGTGCCGATGTTGTAGTGCGCGAACTTGTTCGTCGGGTCGAGCTGCAGCGCCTTCTGGTACCGCGCAAGCGCCCCGTCGAGATCGCCCTTCGTCTGCGCGGTGATGCCGAGCTGCACCTGACGTTCGGACGGAGTGGTGACCTTCGTAGTCGAGCTGTTCGACTTGTTGTCGTCGCTCTTGCACGCTCCGCCCATCAGCGACAGAGCGAGCACACCAGCGGCAAAAACGGACAGACCACGGTTACGCATGGCAGGGACTGTAATGGTCCAAAGCCTCTAGACAACGTTCACCCAACTTCGTAAGGAGTCGGGAGTTTCTGCCGATCTTGTTCGCCACGAGGTTGGGAGGAAACCTGATGAACCCGTACGTACTTGTAGTCCACGGGGACTCAGACGAGCTCGACGCGCTGCGCCGCATGCTCGACCAAGACTGGTGCACGTGGAACGTCGAGTTCGCCGACAATCCCGCGACCGCACTGGCGATTTTGGATCGCGCGCCGATCGACGTGATCGTCGCCCAGGACGAAGGGGACCTTCTCTCCGAAGTGCGCCGCCGTCATCGCGGCACCGCTCGGCTCGTGCTGTCGGGTGAGTCGACCCAAGCGGATTTCGCCCGAATCGTCAGCGTCGCGCACCAGTTCGTGCGCCAGCCGTGCCGACCGGACGACCTGCGCGTGGCGGTCGGGCGCGCGGTGCAATTGCGCAGTCAACTCGACGTCGACCAACTCCTCAGCGATGTCTCCGAGGTCGACGTGTTGCCATCGCCGCCGGCGGTGTTCCAGGAACTCGTGGCGGCGGCGGACAACCCCGACATCGACGCCAAGGGTCTGGCGAAGGTGATCGAACGGGACGTGGCGCTGTCCGCCAAGATCCTCCAACTGTCGAACTCGGCGTACTTCGCGCCGAAGTCGCGCATCACCTCGCTCGAACGCGGTGTGATGTTCCTCGGTATCCGCGTCATCCGTTCGCTGATCCTCACCGAACACATTCAACGTGATTTTGTCGGGCCGCCGGCCGTGCAGCGCTGGCTCACACAGCTCAACGACCACGGTTACGAATCGGCGCGGCTCGCGCGGCTCGTGGCGCCGGCGGCGAAGAAGGACGATGCGTTCTGCGCGGCGCTGTTGCACGAATGCGGTCAGCTCGTGTTCGCACGCGGGCGACCCGGGATCTTCGCCGCGCACCTTGCGATCCGTGAAGAGCGCGCGTGTTCGCTGGCCGAAGTCGAGGTCGAGACGTTCGGCTTCACGCACGCGCAGGCGGGTGCGTATCTGCTCAGCCTGTGGGGGTTCCCAGCCGATCTAGTAGAGGCGGTGGCCTGTCACGACGAGGCGCCCGCAGCTGATCGTCCGCGGGATCTCGTTCAGTCGGTGCAACTCGCGCACCGGGTGGCCGAGGCGAAGGTCAACTGCGTGTGCGGGCCGGCGCACGACGCGGGCGAGGTCGACTGGCCTCAGATCTTCGGAATCGAGCGGGAGGTAGCGGAATGGACGAGCGGGGACTGAACCACCCGATCGACGGCTATCGCTGGATGGCCCTCGTCCTGGCTGCGGTCTTGATGGCGACGGGGTTCTTAGCCTTCACCCGAAACGTCAACGTCGACCCATCCGGTCGCTCCAATGGTGATCATGCGTCGCTGCACACCAGCGCCCTCGGTCCACGTCACTAGCTCGAACTCGTCGTCAGGCCCGACCAGTCCCACCGTCGATCCGCTCACGTGATGCACGCGTAGATCGCCCGCGGTCACGTACAGCGCGGGGTCGCCGATGACCGCCACGCCGTCGACGATCGGGGCGAGCACCCGGTAGTCCCAGTCGAGTCCGTCAAGAGTGAGGTCCCATGCGTCCCCGGGCTCGAGCACCTCGGCGGTTTGCGTGCGCCAGTTCCACGCGACGACGCGATCGTGCACGTCGAGATCGGCAAGTTCGATGCGGCCGGTCGACGGCTTCTCGGTCGCGTTCATCGTGAGCGCGTAGACCCACGTGCCTGCGTCCTTCACGCTCGTCGCCGTACCGGTGAGCAACTGGCCGCGGCTCGTTGCCCATTTGCGGAACGATCGGTTGATCGCAGTGATCGGCGTGTCGGGCTTCACGAGCATGCCGTTGGCGCGACACGTCCGTCGCACGATCGCCGGGTCAGTCTTGCCGAGGCGATCCCCGATTCCGACTGGCCCCATCGAGAGCGCGGAGAGCAGCGACTCGATGTCGGCGTGCGCATCGGGGTTGTCGGGCTCGGCGTGGAAGACGTCCTTGTACGGGAACAAGCCGAGCGCATCAGCAAAGGTGTTCGTGTAGAGGAACCACGCCCACAGGTAGCCGGCACTGACGAGGTAGCCGTGGTCGCCGCTGGTGCGGATCGACGTGACGTTGTCGAGCGTGACGGTCTGGCAGATGTCGGCCGGGCTCGGCATGCACCATTGCATCGTCACGTTGCGCGCCGACGCGGCGCGGTCGATGCCTTCCTGCCACGCGCGCGCCCGGCCCGGCGCCGCCCGCAGACCGCGCACGCCGAGGAAGCACTCGATGAGCCAGTCGTGCTCGAAGGTCTCGATGCCCCACTCGACGCACTGATCGAGGTAGCGCTCGTAGAGGCCGGCTTCCTTCGGGTGGGCGCGATCGCCGTCGACCCAACAGTCGAATTCGTCGAGGTACGGCGACTGGCTCGACAGATGACGCGTATGCGCGGCGAGCGGCGGGTTGCCCAAGGCTTCTCGTACTGCGTTGATGCCGTCGGGAAAGACGTCGTCGCGCGGCTCCCATTTGATGAGGCCGGTCGGCGGGACGACCCATTCCTTCGTGTTGAACGGACGCAACGTCTGATGCGGATACCACCACGAGTCGAGCTGCACGGTGCTGAAGGGCACGTTGCGGTCGCGTAGATCGTTGACGGTCGCGACGATCGTCTCGGTGACGCTCATGTCGGGCTCGGTCTTGTACCAATAGGCCGCGCCGTTGTCGGTCCAGTACGACGGGAACGTGAGCAGGTCGTCGTCGTAGCGACCCGGACGACTGGTGCTGTAGCGACGCATGGGCTCGGCACCCCACTCCTTGGTCGCCGTGCGCGTCGACGCCGCGCCCCACAGCACCAGTTCCGTGTTGAATCCGGCGGGCGCCTCTTCCAGGTCACCGTGCCAGCCGATGCGCAGTCCTCCGTCGACGGCCCCGACCTGCTCGTGGAACGAGTTGAGTGGTGCGATCAGGATCGTGCGGTCGTCGGGCGCGATCAGCATGATCGGCAGGACGAGCGACGGGCGAGCCGGGAACAAGAACCAGTTCTGCAGCGATGCGTCCGTGACGGTCGGCATGGCGAACTCGCAGTATTGGAACCCGAAGCCACTCGCCTCGATTGGTGCTTTGCGCTCGTCAGTTGCGAAGGACCAGAAGTTGGACGGCTCTGCGAACGATCCCGTCGACGGGTCGACGTCGCGCGTGGCGGTCAGGGTGAGCGTGACGCGCGGCGCGTTGTCGTCGACGGCGACGAGCGCCTCGACGCCGTCGGTCGTTGTCGCGCGTATCGGCCCGAACCAGTCCGGTTCGCCCCAGCCGACTCGAATCGCGCCGTCGTCGTCATGGGTGATCGAGAAGGGCTCCACGTCCCGATCTAAGCAGGCAAGCTGTCGGGGTGACGGCAACCGGACACGCCACCGCGCGAGCGGCTCTCGCCGGGAATCCCTCGGATCTGCATGGGGGCGCCGTCGTCGGCATTCCGATTCCGACGCTGCGGGCCACCGTGACGATCGACGTCGACGGGGGAGACGCCCCTCCGCTCGTCACGGCCGCGTTGGCGCGTGTGGGTCGGCCCGGCGTCGCGGTCGAGTGGGACACGACCATTCCGCGCGCCGTCGGACTCGCCGGTTCGAGCGCGCTGGTGATCGCCGCGTTGCGTGCCAGCGGCAACGCACCCGACGATCCGCTTGCGCTCGCCGATCTCGCGTTGTCGATCGAACGCGACGATCTCGGCATCGTCGCCGGTCTCCAGGACCGCGCCGTGCAAGCGTTCGAGGCGCCCGTTCTCGTCGACCTCGTCGCCGACGAAACCGTGCGTGTCCTCACACCGGGGAACCCGCTCGAGTTCGTCGTCGCGTGGCGTCCGTCGTTGAGCGCCGACTCGGGCGACTACCACGCCGCTCGCATCGACATCGATGTCGCCGGTATGCAGGAACTGGCCCGCATCGCGCGTGGTGCCGCGCTCGCCTTCGAAGCGGGCGACGCCGGCGCGCTCGCCAACTTGATGGGGCTTTCAGCCGAAGTTCGTCGCGAGGTCGCGCCGTTGCCGCCCGGCCACGCCCTGCTCGCCGACGCCGTGCATCGCGCCGGACTGACACCGAACTCGACGGGATCAGGCGGAGCCGTCGTCGCCGTCATCACCGAGCGGTCACGGCCCGACGATCTGAAGAAACTGCTCGCCCCGCTCGACGGCGAGTACGTGACGGTTCGTTACACCGGCTGAATGAGCTGAATCAGATTCCCGCAGGTGTCGTCGAGCACCGCAACATGTACCGGGCCCATCTCCGTGGGCTTTTGCGTGAACGTCACGCCAAGCGCCAGCAGTCGGTCGTACTCGGCCTGCAAGTCGTCGACTGCGAACTGCGTGAACGGGATCCCGTCCTCCATCAGCGCGGCCTTGAAGGGCTTCGCCGCCGGGTGTTCGTCGGGTTCGAGGAGCAGCTCGGGTCCATCGGGCTCGTTGAGGCCGACGAGCGTGAGCCATTTCGGTCCACCCATGTCGATGTCGTGCTTCGTCACGAAGCCGAGGACTTCGGTATAGAACCGATGTGCCTTCTCCTGGTCGTCGACCATGACGCTGGTGATGTTGATGCGAGGGGGCATGCGACTCCTATGTGGTCGGTGGCCATCGCGTGGCGATGGCAGCAAGGGGACGGGTGTCGACGTCGTGGAACTTGTAACGGCCTTCGCGCCGCGTGCGCACGAGTCCGGCGGATTCCAAGATGTCGAGGTGCTGCGAAATCGCTTGGCGAGTGAGCGACAACTTGTGCAGTTGAATCAGTCGCGTCGTGATCTCGAACAACGTCTGGCCGTTGTTGGCAACCAGTTCGTCGAGAATCGTGCGCCGCACCGGATCGGCGATCGCTCTGTAGACGTCGCTCACTACCCCTCAGCATAGGCAAGTGGATACTTGCCTATCAAGGAGCGACGGGCGCGTCCTCGACGAGCGCACGCAGCGCAGCGACATGTTTGTCGAGCGCGCTTCGCCCCTTCGCTGTGATCGCAAACCACGTCTGGCCGCTCCGACCGTGGCCCTCCTTCTTGACGGTCGCGTAGCCGGCATCGCACAGAGCACTCATCTGCTTCGACAGATCCGAGTCGCTGACGTCGAGCTGGTCCCTGATGAATGAGAACTCCACCCATTTCGCCGCGGCGAGCATCGCCATCGCGCCGAGGCGTTTCGGTGCGTGAATAACGGGGTCGAGTTCGTCGATCACACGCGGCGTCCCCGTCGGGAAAAGACGCCCCCGGCGAAGCTGCAGAAAATCGCCATACCGATACCAGCAACCGTCCAGGAGATACGCGACAGGCCGAAGGTGATCGCGTTCGCCGCGATGAGTAGGACGACCCACTCTTTGATGTCTTGCTTGCGCTGCTCAGATGTCCGCTCGGCCGGCTGGCGTACGGCGCGGTTGTCCCGACGAATCACCCGAATCCAAATCGCCACGAAGACGCACCACGTTGCCGAGACGATTGCGTGCCAGGGTTCGTCGAGAAACTGGAAGCTGGCGAAGGTTGCGATCATCGCGACGACAAGCACGGGCCACGCCCACGCCGCGACGGCGGTCGCCTCGACCTGCGTTGCGGTCTTCAGCCGATCGATCTCGATGAGCTGACGTTGCGCGTCCTTGCTTTCCATATCGGAAACTAAACGCTTTAGTTTCCGGATTGTCAAGTAAAAGGTCAGCGGCCGGTTTTGCCGTCGATCAGTTCTCGCGTGATGTCCATATGGCCGAGGTGACGCGCGATCTCTTCGGTCATGTGCACGACCGCCCAGCGCCACGTGGTCGGACGCCACTCGGCGCGTCCCGGTTCGTCGAGCGACGCGCATTCGTCGAGCGCACGGTTCGCAGCGGCGATCTCGTCCTTGTAGAACGCGACGATTTCGGCGTGGCCCCAGCCGTCGGGCGGGTCGTCGAACATGTGGCTTCGCCACGCCATGTCCATCGCTTCGCCGGCACACACGGCGCGGAACCACAAACGCTCCGCGTAACCGAGGTGCATGGCAAGGGTGCCCAACGAATTCGCGCTGGGGGTGGGCTTCCACCGCAGCTGCTCGTCGGTCAGCCCGTCGAGCTTGTGCACCACACCGTTGCGCAATGCGTCGAGCCAGACGCGCGCCATCGTCATCTCGTCGCGAGGCACCTTCTCATCGGGTTGACGCTCGGCGACGGGGCGGTCCGCCACTACAGGTCGATGGCGTGGGCGCGCAGGCCGTCGGTGTCGACCCACTCGAGGGTGGTCGCGTGGGTCGCGGCGAGGACGACGGGTGGCGCGAAGCCGGCTTCGAACGCTTCTTGCCATCGAGACGCGCAGAGGCACCAACGGTCACCGGGCTTCACGCCGGGGAAGCTGTACTCGGGAATGGGCGTCGACAGGTCGTTGCCGACCGACGCGCTGAACTCGAGGAACTCGGCCGTTGCTTCGATGCAAACGGTGTGCAAGCCGACGTCTTCGGCCCCGGTGTCGCAACAACCGTTGCGGTAGAAGCCGGTGAGCGGATCGTACGAACACGGTTCGAGTTCGGTGCCGAGCACGTTCTTCGCCATGCGGAATTGCTTACTACCCTGACCGCATGCGCCCCCAACGCGTCCTGTTCGTCGGACTCACCGCGCTTGCACTCGTCGCGAGTGCGTGCGGTGGTGGAGGAGACAACAAGGCAAGCGACCTCGCGATCAAGGATCCGAAGGCGGCGATGGCTACGGCCGCCACGAGCACGGCCGCCGCCAAGACGGTTCGCCTTGCCTTGGTGACGACGAACGAGGCGAAGCTCGTCGTCTCCTCGGGCACCGGCGTCTACGACTTCAGCAACAAGAGCGGACGGTTCAAGCTGAAGACCGTCAGCCTGGGCGTCATCGACGTGTTGTTCAGCCCAACGGAGGGCTTTCTCAAGATCCCGGAGAAGAAGCCGAGCGATCCCGGATGGGTGCGTGGCGGCGACAACGCCCAATCCGCCGCGTTCTTCGATTCGATTCGCAAGCAGGCCGACCCGCGCTCGACGCTCGAGCGTCTCGGGACGAACCTCGTCGACATGAAGAAAATCGGGTCGCAGAAGATTCGCAAGGTGGACACGACCCATCTACGTGGACGGGTTGACCTCAGCGACGCGGCCATCGCCAAGGCTCCGGAGTCGGCGCGCGCCGATCTGCAAGCAGGGCAAAAGGCGTTCGGAGCGAAGGGCTACGTCGTCAACATGTGGCTCGACCGCGAAGGACGTGTTCGTCGCGTCCAGTACGACATCGCAAGTGCTGAAGCGGACGCCAAGTCGACGCTCGAAGTGCGCTACGACCTCTACGACTTCGGGAAGGCACCCCGGATCAAGCTGCCCGCCGCCGACGACGTGACCGATGCGGCGTCGCTCGCGACCACGACGACTACGGCTGGAAAGTAAGCGACGTTTCCAAGCGCGTGCTGATCGTCGCAGTCGTCGTCGTCCTCGTCGGGCCGATTCTTCTGCTTGTCGTCGAGGCGATGGTTGCTCGCCGCGGCGCGGAAGTCGAAACGCCTGACGTCGCCACGCTCAGCGCTGTGCACACGCCGGATGCGTCACGCGGTGAAATCAGGTTCCTGTGGTTGGGCGACTCCACCGCGGCAGCCGTCGGAACAACGGCGCCGCAGTTCGCGGTGTCGACCGACGTCGGCGAGTCGGTGAGCGCGCTGTGCAACGTGACGGTGCAGACTCGCGTGATCGCCAAGTCCGGGGCAACGGTGGCTGACGTATTGCGCCACCAAGTCCCGCTAGCGGCAGACCTCGGCACCGACGTCGCGCTGATCAGCGTGGGCGCCAACGACACGATCCACCTGACCTCGCCGCAACTCTTCGTACAGCAGTACCGCGACGTGATCGAGGCGCTCGTCAGTGCCGGCATCGCCCCGGACCGCATCGTCCTCATCGGTGTTCCCGACATGGGCTCGCCGCCGCGCCTGCCACGACCGTTGCGCGACATCGTGGGCTGGCGTGCTCGTCGCCTCGACGCGCGGGTCTACGACCTGGCGGGGGAGACGGGCACGCGCTACGTCGACCTTTACGCCGGAACCTCCGCGCCGTTCCGCAAACATCCGACGCGCTACTTCGCAGCCGACAAGTACCACCCGTCGGACAACGGGTACGGCGTGTGGGCGCGCGCGATCGCACCGATCGCGGCGCGCACTTGCCGCTAGTCAGCCGAGCTCGAATCCTTCGACGTCGGCAATACCGGTCGGGCACGTCACGCCCGTGCCACCAAGGCCGCAATACCCGTTCGGGTTCTTGTGCAGGTACTGCTGGTGGTAGTCCTCGGCGTAAAAGAAGGGGCCGGCGGCGGCGATCTCGGTCGTGATCTCGCCGTAGTTGCGCTCATCGAGGGCCGACTGGAACATCTCGCGCGACGCCTCGGCGATGCGCTTGTGTTCGTCCGACGTGTAATAGATCGCCGAGCGGTACTGCGTGCCGATGTCGTTGCCTTGACGCATCCCTTGCGTGGGATCGTGCGACTCCCAGAAGACCTTGAGGATCTGTTCGAAGGTGACCTGTTGCGGGTCGAAGACGACGAGGACGACTTCGGTGTGTCCGGTGCGTCCGCTGCAGACTTCTTCGTAGGACGGGTTCGGTGTGTAGCCGCCCGCGTAACCGACGGCGGTCGTCCATACGCCCTGGGTCTGCCAGAACTTGCGCTCGGCGCCCCAGAAACAGCCGAGTCCGACGACGGTCGTCTCGAGGCCGGCCGGGAACGGGGGCTCCATCGGGTGGCCCGTCACGATGTTCACGGGCGACACCGGCATCGTGTGCGTGCGGCCGGGCAGCGCCTTGTCCTGCTCGACCATCGCCTGCTTGTCGCGTCCGAAGAGACTCATACCTAACAGTGTGCCTTGCCCAGCGACGCGTTACGTCTCGGCCTAGCGGAGTTTGAGCAATACGAGCAGCAGCGTCGCGGTCAGCATCAACTGCAATGCGCTGAAGCGCACGAGCACCTGCGTTCCCGACCAGTGCTTGTTGTGGCGCACGTGGTCATGGAGCGGAAACCGGACGTTCTTGAAGATGCTGATGCGGCCGAACCGCAACAGCGCAACCTTCACGAGACCGGTGCCGCCGTTGACGAGCAGTACCGCGGAAACGATCAGCAGGACGAAGGGATTGCCCGTCGTGATCACAAGGACGCCGAGGAGAAACCCCAGAGCACGCGAACCTGCGTCGCCCATCAGCAGCAGGCTCGGCGGTGCGTTGTACCAGAGGTAACCGAGCAGGGTTCCCGCGACGGAGAACGCCAACATCCCCCACATTGCGCCATACGGCGCGACCGGCACGAGGAGGTAGCCCGCAATCCGTTCGTTGCCGAGGACGACGTAGAGCAAGCCGCCGAGCGCGCTGAACGCCATGAGCGAGAGGGTGGCGGAGAGGCTGTCGACGCCGTCGGTGCAGTTGAGCGCGTTAATCGCCAACCAGATGAGTGCAGTACCGCCGATGATGAAGGCCCACTCCGGTATCTCGTATTGACCCTTCACGAACGGCAACCAGATCCGGTTGGCGTGCAGACCCGACAGGAGGGTTGCCGCGCTTGCGGCGAGCACCAGATCGATCGCGCCCTTCTTGTATTCACTCCATGCGAGCGCGTCACGATCGTCGAGGTATCCGAACAACATCGCGCCAAGCGCGAGAACGAGGATCCCTACTGCTTTCCACGTCAGCGGCAGGCACGCCAGCTGCACGGCGACGAATATCGGCACAAAGATCACGCCGGTTCCCGTCGGCTTGCCCAACGACTTGTCCGCGTCGACGGCGTGTTCGCGTCCGCGGTCGACGGATGCGAGATGCATCAGCCGCGGGAGCAAGACGAACGTAAGCAGAAAGCACAGGCCGGCACCGAGGCCGCCGAGAAGTAGCCGAGACGTCAACAGGCGCGCCGGTCCGAAGTCTTCGACCAATCGCTCGCCCAGCCAAAACAGCACGACGGCAGCGTAGGAAACAACGCAGAATCAGGGCGTGTCTGAGTTCGCAAAGCCGGTTGTCGCACTGGACGACGCCCGGGCGTTCCTGGGCGCCCATCACGGCTCGGCGATCGACAACCTCGAGGCGTTCAGCACCGGCTTCTGGTCCGCCGCCTTCGGCTACGAGGTCGACGGCAACCGGCTTGTCGCACGCTTCGGGCGCAACCGTGAGTGGTACGAGGTCGACCAGGCTGCGCGCGGCTACGACGCCGAGGACTTGCCTGTCCCGCGTGTCATCGAGATCGGCGACGTAGGGGAGGGGGTTGTGTTCGCGATCTCCGAACGTGCCGATGGCATCTTTCTGGAAGACGTCGACGACCCGCGTCTCGGCCCGCTCGTCACCCGTCTGCTCGACGCGCTCAGGCATGCGCCGCGGCTCGACGAGCCCGACTACACGTGGCGCAGTTGGCTGGATGCCGGCCTGGACCCGAACGGACGCAACGCGCCGTGGCGACGTCTGGTTGCGCTCGACCCCGTCGCCGGGCCCGTGGGCGATCGGGCCGACGCTCGTCTCGCGGAACTCCTCGACCAGGTGCCGGAAAAGCGTGAACTGTTCCACGGCGATCTCGTGCACAAGAACGTGCTGGTCGCACCCGACCTGTCGAAGATCAACGCCGTGTTCTCGTGGAAGTGCTCGGGTCGCGGCGACGCGCTGTTCGATCTTGCGTGGCTCACCTTTTGGGCGCCCTGGTATCCGGGCATTGCCGCGCTCGACCTTCGCCCCCGTGAGGAGGACGCGGTGCTGCACCGGATCTACGAACTTCACATCGGTGCGACTCATCTCAACTGGTACGGCCAGGTCGACGACAAGGTCAACCTGTACAAGGTCGCCGCCGAACTAGAACGACGCTTGTGAACGCCGAGGACCTGCGCGCTGACGTCCGCTCGTGGGTCGAGGCCAACTGGGACCCGTCGCTCAGCCTTCGTGCGTGGCGCACGCTGCTCGTCGACTCCGGATGGGCCGTGCCGTCCTGGCCGCAACGCTGGTACGGCAAAGGGCTTCCCCCGTGGGCCGACGACGTTGTGCGCAACGAAATCCAACGTTGCGGTGCCATCGCGACCGTGCCCGCCGGCCTCGCCGGACCGACGATCCTCGAACAGGGCCCCGACGAGATGCGGGAGCGGTTCCTGCGTCCGCTGCTGACGGGCGAGGAAGTGTGGTGCCAACTCTTCAGCGAGCCGTCAGCGGGGTCTGATCTCGCCGGCCTCACAACGACGGCCGTGCTCGATGGCGACCAGTGGGTCGTCAACGGGCAGAAGGTCTGGAACACGAGTGCGCATCATGCGGACCTCGGCATGCTGGTCGCCCGCACCGACTGGGACGCGCCGAAACACAACGGCATCACCTATTTCGTCGTGCCGATGAAACAACCGGGTGTCGAGGTCCGTCCACTACGGCAGATGAACTTCCATTCGTCGTTCAACGAGGTGTTCTTCACCGACGCTCGCATCCCGAAAGACTGGGTCGTCGGTGAGGTCAACAAGGGCTGGGCGTCGGCGCTCGCGACGCTCGCCCACGAACGCCACTTCGGCACGCTCGGGGCCGGTGCTCGTTTCGACGGCGTGGTCGACGGGCCCGCGCTGCGAGAGGCGAAGCACGAAGCCGAGGAGACGGCCAAGGTCTACCGCTGGTACCCACAGCGCGCCGGTCGACCGGATCTCGCGTTCGAACACTTCGCTGACGAGGACCCGATCGTGCGTCAGGAAGTGGCACGCCTGTTCTGTATGCAGCGCGCCAACCAATGGACCGCAGAACGGGCGCGGGCGGCTCGCATGCTCGGCAAGCCGCCCGGCCCCGAAGGCTCACTCGGCAAGCTCGCGTTGTCGAACGTTGCGCGCCAGGCGGCGAAGACGCACTCGCTCATCGCGGGAGCGAGCGGCATGCTCGGCGGGGGAGTGATCGCCGAGGTCCTCATCTCGGTCCCGGCGCAATCGATCGCCGGCGGCACCGACGAGATCCAGAAGAACATCATCGGCGAACGAGCACTTGGTCTGCCGCGCGAACCCGACCCCACGAAGGGTCAGCCGTACCGCGACGTCCGCAATCGCTGACCGCTAGGGCGTCACACTCTCGTTCTGCATGCTGCGTGCCTGCGCAGCCACGATCGGCATACCGACGCTCGTTGCGATGAGGCGCGCTTCGGTTGCGCGCTCATCAGCCTCGTCGAACTCGTTTCGGGATAGACGCCACTGCGCTTCGGCCAGCAGCGAGCGCGCTATCCATGGGGGTGACTGCAACGACCGGGCGAGGTCGGTTGCCCGCGCGAAGTGTTCGGCCGCCTGACCCGGCATCCCAAGCTGCGCCGCAAGCATGCCGAGCACGCGGTCGGCGGGGCCGAGCACGAGGACGGTGTGGGGGATGAGTACAACCTGACCTGACCAGGGAGACAGCGCGTCGTATAAGGCGCTCGCCTGCGTGTCTCCCACCACAGCGGCGGTCTCGCCAGCGAGGATGAGTGTGGCCGGCCACAGCGAATCATGGGGAAGGTGATCCAGGCCGGCCGCGAGGAGGTCGTCGAGTTCACGGTGCGCGTCGGTAGTGCGGCCCTGCTCGGCGAGTGCGAGCGCTAGCGCGGCGCGAAACGCAGCAATCAGCGGTGACTCGGCACCCGCAGCCTCGAAGAGGGGCAAGAACTCGGCCATGGTCCCCCGGTCGCGATGCAGCTGGTATAGCTGCGCGGCCCACACGTTGAAGTAGTTCGGTCCGTTCCCGAATGGAGTGACCAAGTTGTCGGCCGCAAGCCCGAAGTCTCCGGACAGCAGCGCGAGGGTGACGGGTTCCCAGTCGATCTGCACGAGATTGGAGCCCTCGAGCGCACGCTCGTGCTGTTCGAAGTCGCCCAACGCGAGAGCAACCTGCGAGCGGTCGTCCCACGCTTGCGGCAGCGCGTATTCATGCGCGATCGATTCGAGCAACGGAAGACGTCGATCGATGAGCCGTATTCGTTCCTCGATGTCAGGGGAAGCCAGCAGGACCAGCAATTGGGCGTCGATCGCCCGGCACATCGCGAACGCGTCGCCGGTGCGATCGGCCAGCTCGGCAGCTCGGCGAGCCAGGACAAGCGCTTCGTCGCGCCGGCCATACGACCCAGCGAGGGCGATGGCGTGATCGGCGATGAGGGCGACCCGTAGTTCGTCATGGTCGTCGCCTAGCAACCCGAGTGCTTCTTGCACCAACGCAACAGATCGCTCTGCGGGAATTCCGACCGCACCGAAAGATCCGGCGGTGACGGCCCGAGCGAATTGCACCGGATCGTCGAGCACGCGGGCATCGGCGATTGCGGCTTCTCCGGCCGCCACGATCTCCTCCATCGCCCCGCGTCGACGGTGCGCCTCGCAGATCGCAATGTTGAGTTCCATGCGGCACGCAACGTGCACTGGGTCTGCTTCCGATGCGAGGGCAACGCCCCGTTGCAAAATCGTGACCGCATCCTCGAGGGCGCCATGGGAAGTTGCGTCGCGCCCGGCGACGAGCGCGTACTCCAGGGCTTTCTCGATGGCGCCATCCGCAGCGGCATGCTGGTAGTGGTGCGCAAGAGCGCGTGCGTGATGACCGTCGCTCGCGGCCGGGCCGAGCGATTCGAGCGCCTCGCCGATGCGCCGATGAAGCCGTGTTCGTCGGGTCGTCGACAAATCGTCGTAGAGCGCGTGACGGATCAGCGCGTGAGCAAATGTGAACCGTTTACCGTCGTCGTGGAGGAGTCCGGCATCGCAGGCGGCGTCGAGCGCGTCGAGCACGGCGTCTTCGTCGAGGTCGACCACCACTTCTACAACTCGGGCGCGAAACGTTGGGCCTATGACGGATCCGACGGAAAGAACTTTGTTCGTCGCCTCGTCGAGGCGGTCGAGTCGGCGCCGGATGACATCGCGCACGCTTTCCGGCAAGGCCAACTCGGACACCACCAGGTTTGCGTCCGCCTGCCACACACCGTTGTGTTCGTAAAGAGTGTTGCTTTCGATCAAGTGCGCGATCACTTCACCGAGGAAGAAGGGGTTCCCGTGGGTCTCGGACCACAGTGCCTTGGCCAACTCATGGCTGCGAGCATCGAGCCGGGCATTGCCCGCGGCGGCTCGAAGGTAGGAATGCACCTCGTCGGGCTCGAGTCCGCGCACACTGATGCGTTCGACATTCGGCTCGCGCCAGAAGTCGGCGAGCGCCTGCCAGAGCGGTTGCTTGCGATCGAGTTCCGTGTCGCGGAACGTCGCGATCACGAGCAGCCTGAGGTCCGAACGGCGTACGACTTCGCGCAGCAGCATCAAGGTGGGCTGGGTCGCCCACTGCACGTCGTCGAGCACGAGCACCACCGGTCGTGATGCGCACATGGTGGCGAACAGGTCAGCCGTCGCCTTGAACAGCCGAAACCGCTCTGTCTCGGCGTCCGTCGCCGTTGGCAACTCGAGGTCCGGCAGGGTGTCGAGTAGGCGAGGAACGAGCCGCACGAGCTCCCGCGCCCCGGGGCCGGCTTGGCGGCGGAACAGGTCCGGCGGCGCCGCGGCAAGGTACGCGTCGATGGCTTCGGCGAACGGCTGGTACGGCGCGCCGAGGTTTTCGTCGCACCGGCCGAACAGCACGACCGCGTCGTCGGCCACTTTCCGGGCGAGCTGACTCACCACAGTGGTCTTGCCGATGCCCGGCTCGCCGCCGACGAACACCAGCGTTGTGCGTCCGTTCCGCGCCGACCCGAACGCCGCGCTCAGCTGAGCCATCTCCGCCTCGCGCCCGACGAACACCGTCGACGTCGCGCCGCGAAGAGCCATCGGAAGCGCTTCGAAGCCACGGAGGGCGTCATTGGCCACAACTGATTGCGCAGGCGCGGCGATTGCTCCTCCGACGAGGGCAAACACGTCCTCCGGTTCGGCGAGGTCCTTCAAAACGTGCGGGCCCAGGGGGATCAGCGTCGTGTCCGGTGGTAGTGACGCACCAACGAGTTCTGCGGTTGCATGCGACAGGAACACTTGGCCGCCCGACGCGAGTGACCGCAGGCGTGCGGCGCGGTTCACGGTCGGCCCGAAGTAGTCGCCCCGGCGCGCCATGGCCTCGCCGGTGTGGACCGACATTCGCACCCGGACAACGAGGTCAGCGGGCCACGCCTCGTCGCTCAGCCTGCTTTGCACGGTCATCGCTGCAGCGACGGCCGCAGCGGCGTCGTCGAAGACTGAGAAGGTGGCGTCACCCTCTCCTTTGCTCTTGATGAGCTGGCCGCCCGTCGCCGACACGATGGACCCGATGATCTCGTCATGACGGTCGAGGGCGATGGCCATTGCGTCGGCGTCTCGCTCCCAGAGCCGGGTGGAACCCTCGATGTCGGTCAGGAGGAACGTCCTCGTGGAGGAGGGGGGCAAGCCAGCTCCACCGCTGTGACTGCTCGACACGGTCGAACAGTACCGATTGGGGATCGGCGGCGGACAAGATGGGGGAGTGAACCTCGTCGCCCTCGATCGGATTGCGTCGCGCTCGACGCCGACGGTGCCGATCGAGGACCCCGCCAGCGAATGCACGATCTGGGTGAAGCTCGACTACGAGTTGCCGAGTGGGTCGACGAAAGACCGCATCGCGGTTCGCATCCTCACCGAGGCGGCCAAGCGCGGTGAGCTGACCGGCGACTCGGTAGTGGTCGAGGCCTCGAGTGGTTCGACGTCGATCGCGTTCGCGATGGCGTGCGCCGCGATCGGCCTGAAGTTCGTGGCGGTCATGCCGGAAGGGGTGAGCGAAGAGCGCCTCTGGCTCATCAAGCGCTACGGCGCGGAGACGATTCTGACGGCCCGCGCCGAAGGCATGCCTGGAGCGATGGCGCATGCGACGGCGATGGCGGCGAAGAATTCCCGCGTCTTCCTCACCCGTCAGTTCGCGAACGCCGACAACACCGCTGCGCATCGCTACGCGACAGGCCCCGAGATGATCAAGCAGATCGGTGTCCCCGTCGACGGCTTCGTTGCCGCGGTAGGCACCGCGGGCACGCTCATGGGCATCGGCGCCGCGCTCCGCGCCGAGTACGGCGACCGGACCACGCTCGCCCGCGTGCGGGTCGCGTCCGGTGAAGCCGACGCCGAACAAGGCGGTCCGTGTGCCGGCATTCCGGGTGTCGTCGACTGCGTCAGCGAGCTCCTCGACTATGACGCGCTCGGCCTTGCTCCCGACATCCCGATCACCCACGACGACTCGCTCGCAGCAACCCGCGAACTGATCGCGCGCGGCTTCCCCGTCGGCCTCAGCAGCGGCCTCAACTACCGCGGCGCCCAACGGCTCGCATTGATGCTCGGCCCCGGTAAAAACATCGCAACGGTCTTCTGCGACCGCATGGAACGTTATTTCTCTACGGAGTTGTTCGACGACCTCCGGGGGTAGACGCGAAGAAGCGGCCCCACCGACAGCGGCCGACCGAAGCCAGCCGATCCCGGGGGACCGCTCTCGCGGTGTTTCACCTCGTCCGCCGACTGCGCCGGAGCGCAACCGCCGGGCCCGATGATCCGGCTGGACTGACCCGAAGGCCCTTCCCCCCGAACCACCGCTCGGTGATTCACCAATCCGATTGCCGGGACAACCCCTCCGTTTCCGAGTTGCCTTGCGGCCGTCTCGTTCCCATCGGTGCTGCTCCCCGTCAACCGGGTATGAAGACATCTAACGACGGATCGCCTGTGGGGAACAAGACGTAAAACATGGGGATTCCGCGGGAATTTCTCGGTGGATAACCACCCCGTGTTGTGACTTACCTGTGGCCAAGTCGTGCGCTGGTCCGTTTGGCCAGCTCACGCAGCCGCGCCGCGGCGGTGTCGAGCTGATCCTCGAGACGCTCGCGCGGGCCACACACACTCATCACTGCGCACAATCCGTCGCGGTCGAAGATCGGCGCCGCCGCAGCCACGGTGCCGGGGTCGCTCTCGCCGACGGACTTGGCGAACCCGGCGAGGCGAATGGTGGCGAGCTCGTCGCGGATCAGGTCCGGGTCGATCATCGTCTGGTCCGTCACCGCGACGAGCGGGCCCGACGACAGGTAGCGGTCCTGTTCCTCGGTCGGCATGAACGCGAGGAACGTGCGCGAGGAAGCGCCCGCGTGGAGCGGAAACGGCTTGCCGAGTGACACGACCATCTGCACGTCACGTGACGGGTTGACCTGGTCGACGTAGACGCGCTCGTCGCCGAAGCGGATCGACAGCGTCGCCGTCTCGTTCGTGATGTCCGACAACTCGTGGAGCGCATCGCGGGCGACGGAGCGCACGTCGAGCCGGTCGAGATAGGAGAGGCCGAGAAAGACGGCGCTGGGGCCGAGTGAGTAGCGCCGGGTCTGCTCGTCGAGTTCGACGTAGCCCTTGGCCTTGAACGCTTGCAGGATCCGGTGGACGACGGCCTTGGCGTATCCGAGCTCCTGGGAGATCTCGGTGACGCCCAGGGTGCCCGTCGCCCGGCTGAACAGGTTCAGCACTTCGACGGCGCGTTCGACCCCGTTGACGGTTTCCGATCGCTCGGACGGCATCCCGCCAGCGTACCGGTGAGCGGAACAAAACCGGTGCTCCCCTTCCGACTTTGCACGCAATACGACAGAGCGTTCTGTCCTGATGCGTGCAAAGTCGAGAGAATCCGTCAAACTGTTCGGCCCCTTATGCCAGTACGCACCGATCTCCGCAACGTCGCAATCGTCGCTCACGTCGACCACGGCAAGACCACCCTCGTCGACGCCATGCTCTGGCAATCCGGCGCGTTCCGAGCCAACCAGGACGTCGCCGAGCGCGTCATGGACTCGATGGATCTCGAGCGCGAGAAGGGCATCACGATCCTCGCCAAGAACACCTCCGTGCTCCACGGCGACCTGCGCATCAACATCGTCGACACGCCCGGCCACGCCGACTTCGGCGGCGAGGTCGAACGGGCGCTGAACATGGTCGACGGCGTCATGCTGCTCGTCGACGCCTCCGAAGGCCCGTTGCCTCAGACGCGCTTCGTGCTGCGCAAGGCGCTCGAGCTCGATTTGCCCGTGATGCTCGTGATCAACAAGGTCGATCGGCCCGACTCCCGGGTGAAGGAAGTCATCGACGAGGTCTACGGCCTCTTCATGGACCTCGACGCGACCGAGGAACAGATCGAGTTTCCGATCATCTACTGCGTCGCCAAGGCCGGTAAGGCCACGACCGATCTCGACGCGGTCCTGCGGGGCGAGTTCGGCGACGATCTCGAGCCGCTGTTTCAAATGCTGCGCGAGTACGTGCCCGGGCCCGAGTACGAAGAAGACCATCCGCTGCAGGCGCTGGTCACCAACCTCGACTCGTCGCCCTACCTCGGACGCCTCGCGCTGTGCCGCGTGCGCCAGGGCGTGCTGCGTCGTGGTCAGCAGATCGCGTGGTGCAAGGTCGACGGCACGATCCAGAACGTCAAGGTCACCGAACTGTTCGTGACCGAAGCACTCGAGCGCGTGTCTGCCGAAGAAGCCGGTCCCGGTCAGATCGCCGCAATTGCGGGCCTCGACGAGGTCACGATCGGCGAGACGCTCGCGGATCCCAACGATCCGCGGCCGTTGCCCGTCATCACCGTCGACGAGCCGAGCCTGTCGATGACCATCGGTGTCAACACCTCGCCGATCGCCGGTAAGGAAGGTTCCAAGATGACGGCGCGCCTCATCAAGGGCCGCCTCGACCAAGAGCTGATCGGCAACGTGTCGATCCGCGTCAACAACACCGACCGCCCCGACATGTGGGAAGTCCAGGGCCGCGGCGAACTGCAGCTGGCAGTGCTCGTCGAGATTCTCCGTCGTGAAGGTTTCGAACTGACCGTCGGCAAGCCCCAGGTGCTCACCCGTGAGATCGACGGCAAGACGCACGAGCCCGTCGAGCGCGTTGCGATCGACGTGCCCGAGGACTACCTCGGCGTCGTCACGCAGCTCGTCGCGCTCCGCAAGGGCCGCATGGAAGCGATGGTCAACCACGGCTCCGGCTGGGTGCGCATGGAGTTCATCGTGCCCGCCCGGGGCCTCATCGGTTTCCGCACCGAGTTCCTCACCGAAACCCGCGGTACCGGTCAGCTGCACCACGTCTTCGAAGGGTTCGAGCCGTGGTTCGGTGAGATCAAGACGCGTCCGAACGGGTCGCTGGTCGCCGACCGTCTCGGCCCGACGACGACGTTCGCGCTCACGAACCTGCAGGAGCGCGGTCAGCTCTTCGTCGGTCCCGGTGTCGAGGTGTACGAGGGGATGGTCGTCGGTGTCAACGCTCGCAGCGAGGACATGGACGTCAACATCACCAAGGAAAAGAAGCTCAACAACATCCGCTCGTCGACCGCGGAAGAGACGATCAAGCTCGTGCCGCCCGTCGTGATGCAGCTCGAGCAGTCCCTCGAGTTCATCCGCGAAGACGAATGCATCGAGGTGACGCCCAACAGCGTGCGCATTCGCAAGGTCGTGCTCGACGCGACCGAACGCGGTCGTACCGCAAAGCGTCTCAAGAACGCCTAAATCGGTCCGAAACGCTGCGATTGCGTGACGCACGTCACGGCCCACGGTGACGTCCGTCATGTCCAGCTGGCGTGGCGCGTCCGCACGCTCTCAGTACGACAACTACGGGAGGGTGGCAATGCGTTGGAGCAAGCGAATCGGAGTGGGCACAGCCCTCGCAGCCGGAGCAATGGCGCTCTCCGCGACGGCCGGCGCCGCCTTGGTCAGCACGTCGACGTCGGACGGCTCGACGGTCGAGTCCGCGGCGGTCGACGTCGGCGGCATCGTGAAGGTCAGCGACGCGAAGGCACACTCGGGAGCCGACGGGCAGTCCGCGACATGGTCTCCGGTCGTCGTTGCCGGCATGTCGCCGCTCGACCACTCGCCCTCCGGCTGGTCCGGTCCGGCTGCCCCGGTTGGCAACGTCGCCGACCAACTGACCGCGATCACTTGCCCGCCCGGCGGGATTGCCGTTCCGGTACAGAACACGCAGGTGTGCGCCTTCGGTCCGAACAGCTTCACCTATACCGACTCCGAGGAGGCGTACGCCTTCGGTGAATTCGGCCAGGTCATCGTCGGTTCGGACTCCGGTTCGGCGTTGATCACGGTGATGGAATCGCACGCCGCGGCCGGTGAGTGTGAGGGCGGCATGGGCTTTACCGCCCCAGTCGTTGTCGTCACCAACCCGCAGAACCCACAGTGGACGTTCCCGCTCGGCAACGCCACGAGCGGCTGCTTCGTACTGCCTTAGGGGTACGACGAGGGGCATGAGCCTGCCCCGCATTGCATCCCGAGAAGAGTGGACCGCCGCGCGTAAAGCGTTGTGGGAAGAGGAACGAGAGTTCACCCACCGTCGGGATGCTCTGAACATCGAACGACGCGAGCTTCCGATGGTGGAAGTGACAAAGGACTACGTGTTTGACGGGCCGCACGGTGACGTGCGGCTCGTCGACATGTTCGAGGGCCGCGCGCAACTGATCGTGTACCACTTCATGTTCCATCCGGAGTGGGACGAGGGATGCCCGAGTTGCACTGCGGGCACCGACGAGATCAACGACGGACTGATCGAACACCTGCACACGCGCGACACGTCCTACGCGATGGTCTCGCGCGCGCCGTTGGCGAAACTGGAGGCGTACAAGCGGAACCGCGGATGGAACCTGCCGTGGTACTCGTCGGGTTACGGTGACTTCAACTACGACTTCGGCGTCACCATCGACGCCTCTCGCGGCTTCGACACGTACAACTACCGAACGCTGGACGAGTACGCGGCGATGGGTCACGAGTCGATGAAGACAGCGGAGCAGCCGTACGACATGCCGGGGCGTTCGTGCTTCTTGCACGTCGACGGCCGCGTCTTCCACACGTATTCGATGTACGCCCGCGGCCTCGAGTCGACCGGCGGCTCGTACTACTTCCTTGACCTGACGGCGCTGGGCCGGCAGGAGGACTGGGAAGAACCGAAGGGTCGCAGCGAATCAGTGCGCTCGAAACAGCCCGACTTCGCCACCTAAATGCGTGTGACAAACGTCACCCGTAGGAAACCGACAGGGCCTTCGTTGCCGTTGGGCGGAAGGCCAAGGCGGCCACGGGGAGGATTGAGTCCATGCGCTGGAATCGGCGGATCGGTGTAGGGGCGGCGCTGGCGGTCGCCGTCGTCGGGGTAACGGGCGGTGCGAGCTACGCGGCGCTGAGCAAGGCGCAGGTGTCGCCTGGTCATCAGGAGGCGTCGGCGGTCGACACGAACGGTGTGAAGATCAGCACCGCGCAGAGTTCCACCGACGGTGCGCCGTCGTGGTCGCTCATCAACGTCAGCGGCAACGAGCCGCTGAAGCAGACGCCCAACGGGTGGACCGGCCAGGCGACGCTTCTCGGCAACCTCGCCAACACCGTCAACGTCCCGCTGCAGACGGGCTGCACAAGCGGCGGCGTCACCGTGCCTGTCGTCAATCAGAACGTGCGCGCGTGTGCGCAGCTCTTGCCGACGGGCGTCTATCCGAGCGACGCCTACGGCAGCGCGTATGGCGCGGTGGGCTTCGCGTTTGTCGGTGCCGGAAACAAGGGCGTCGCCGTGTCCGTTCTGAGCTCCCAAACGGACACCTATTACTCCGACTGTCCGAACGGCGGGGCCTTCGCGTCTCCCCTCGAGGTCGACGTCATCAACGGCGACAGCTTCAGCAGCAAGTACCCGGCCGGCAACGCCAAGCGGGGCTGCTAGCGGCTACTCGTGAATCTGCTGGCTGAGGTACAGCGGCTCACCGAGTTGATCGATGAGTGACAGCTGTGCCTCGAGCCAGTCAGCATGAGACTCCTCGCCGACGAGGATCTTCTCGAACAGCTCGCGGCTGCCGTTGTCGCCTACTTCGACGGCGACGCCGATCGCTCGATTGAGGCGCTCGATCGCTGCCTTCTCGAGGTCGAGCGCGAGTTCGAGCTTCTCGCTGACGGAGTCACCGACGCGAACCGAACTCAAGCGCTGCATGTTGGGCACGCCGTCGAGATAGAGAATGCGCTCGATGAGCTCGTCAGCGTCCTTCATCTCGTCGATCGACTCGTGGCGGAACTTTTCGGCGAGGCGGCCGAGGCCCCAGTTCTCGCACATCTTGGCGTCGATGAAGTACTGGTTGATCGCGGTGAGTTCTGCGGTCAGTACCTCGTTGAGCAGTTCGATAACGCGATCGTCGCCGGTCATGCGCGCAGGCTAGGCGTGCTGAGGGGCGAGGTGACGCCGCCAGCGCGGAACGTGACGGGGGGTGGTTTCGACCTTCGCAAGAAGCGCCTCGATGGCTTCGATGCAGCCGCCGCAGTTGCGTCCGGCGCCGCAGACGTTCGACACCTGGGCGACGGAGCTCGCCCCGTCCGCGATGGCGTGCTTGATCGAGCGCTGCGTCACTTCTTCGCAATGGCAGACAATCATGCAGGTGCTCCAGACACTGTTTATTAGGTTGCCCTAACAAATATTCCGGAGTCAAGTCCTTCCCCGGATGAAAGAGTGCGAACCATGAGTGAGCTGGGGAGCGACACGGCGGTCGAGTTCGTCGAAGACGGGCGGTACCGCACACGATTGAGTCCGGACTGGGAGATCTGGGGGCCCAACGGCGGCTACATCTCGGCGGTCGCGATGCGGGCCGGAGCGGCTCACGCCGAGATGCCGCGTCCGGCCTCGTTCAGCTGCCAGTACCTCGCCGTCGGGAACTTCGACGACGACGTCCACGCCTTCGTGGAGACGACCCGCCGCACGAAGCGGGCCGAGTCCGTCGCCATTCGCCTCGAGCAGGGCGATCGCACGTTGCTCACCGCGCAGGCCTGGTTCATCGACGACAACCACGAGGGTCTCGAACACGACTTCTCGCAGATGCCCGACGTGCCGCGCTGGTCGGACTGCCCGACCGTCGAAGACCATCTCGACCGCATGGGTGTACCTGAGGAGGAGCGCGTGCAGCGCTTCAAGTTCTGGCACAACTTCGACGAGCGCCCCACGATCTGGTTCGACAACTGGGAGGACCGCCCGGCCGGTCAGCCGCAATTCGACAACTGGGTCCGTTTCCGTCATGAGCCGGACACGAAGAACGTCGCCGTCGACGCCGGCCGCATGCTGATCCTTGCCGACACGGTCTCGTGGCCGGCCGCCACCCGCGCGTATGCGGGCCCACTCGCCTGGATGGCCCCGTCGCTCGACCTCAACGTCCAATTCCACCGTTTCGAGCCCGAAGCCGAGTGGCTGCTCATGCACGGCCGCGCCGACGTGTCGACCGAGGGCCTCTTCGCCTTCCGCGGCGAAGTCTGGTCCGAGAACAACACCCTCCTGGCTTCGTCCTCCGGCCAATGCTTCTACCGGGCCATGCCTCTCCCGGAGTAACTCGCAGCTTGTGATTTTTCGGTGCGGTCTTTGCCCCGAAAAATCACAAGCTGCGTAAGTGGGCCGTTTCGTTGAGGGAGTGGACGCCGCGCGCGGCCGACTTGTTCGACGCCAGCACCCGGTTGACCGACGTGTACTGCGGGCCGAAGAAGATCGCTTTGTCGATGCCGAGGATGCTGGCGAAGTAGGCGTTGATTACGCCGGCGTGGCAGAACACTGCGATGTTCTGCGACGGGTGCGCCGCGATCATCCGCTCGAAGGCGTCGACGATCTTCTGACGGAAGTGCGACGGATCAGGCCCGCCGATCGCCGTGTAGTCGCCGGTCACTATCGCCTGGAACTCGGGGCTGTCGCGCGGGATCTCCTCGAAGGGGATGTAGCTCGACGCGTCGCGGTCGAACTCGGCCACGTCGTGCTCGATCCCGATGTCGAGGCCGAGCAGTGCGGCGAGGGGCTCGGCGGTCTGAATCGCGCGCGTCAGGTGGCTCGAATAGATCGCGTGGATGTCCTCGGTCTTGAGGTACTCGGCCAGCGCCGCGGCCTGACGAAAGCCCTCTTCGGACAAGTCCGGATCGGCCCGCCCCTCGGCGAGTTCGACGCGATTGGGCAGACCGTGGCGGATGACGAGCAGTTGCACGGCCGCCATCATGCGTTACGACACCTACCATTCGCATAGTGAGCCTCGAAGCGCTTCTGGCCCGGTCGCACGCCCTCGGCGAGGACAAGCGCGTCACGAACTACGGCGGCGGTAACACGTCGGCCAAGGCCGAGATCGAGGATCCGCTCACGGGGACCCCGATAGATGTGCTGCACGTGAAGGGCTCGGGCGGCGATCTCGCCTCGCTCACGGAGAGCGGCATCGCCACGCTGCGCCTCGCAGAACTGCGCGGCCTCAAGGCTCGGTACCGCGGCCCCGAACACGAGGACGAAATGGTGGGCTTGCTCGACCACTGCTGCATCGCCGGCGCCGCGCCGTCGATCGACACGGCCATGCACGGCCTGCTCGCGCCTGCGCACGTCGACCATCTCCACCCCGATGCCGTGATTGCGTTCGCCGCCGCGGCCGACGGCGAGGCGCTCGTCAAGGAGTGCTTCGGCGACGAGGTCGCGTGGGTGCCGTGGCGTCGACCGGGGTTCGAGCTCGCTCTCGAGATCGAAGCGCTGTACGACAGCCGACCGGGTTTGCGCGGCGTGGTGCTGGGCGGACACGGCCTCACCGCGTGGGGAGCGACGTCGCAGCAATGCCAGGAGCAGTCGCTGCGCATCATTCGCGAGGCCGAGGCGTTCATTGCCACGCGTGGCAAGGCCGAGCCGTTCGGTCCCGTGCGGGCGGGCTTCGGCCACCTCGCTCCCAGCGCGCGCCGCGCCATCGCCGCCCGCCTGGCCGCGCACGTGCGGCGGATCGCGTCGACGGACAACCGCGTGGTCGGCCACTTCGACGACAGCGACCTCGTGCTCGACTTCATGTCCCGCGATGCGTGCCCGCGCCTCGTGCCCCTCGGCACGTCGTGCCCCGACCATTTCCTGCGCACGAAGGTGCGCCCGCTGCTGCTCGATGTGCCGCCCGCGTCCGAGTTCGACGAGTTGGTCGCCCGGTTGGACGAACTTCACGCGCAGTACCGCGCCGAGTACGCCGCCTATTACGACCGTTACGCAACTCCCGACTCACCGAAGATGCGCGGCGCCGACCCGGCCATCGTGTTGGTGCCCGGCGTCGGCATGTTCTCCTTCGGCCCGACCGCGGCCGAGGCGCGCATCGCCGGCGAGTTCTACGTCAACGCGATCAACGTCATGCGTGGCGCCGAAGCGCTTTCGACATACGCGCCGGTTCCGGAGAGCGAGAAGTTCCGCATCGAGTACTGGGCCCTCGAGGAGGCCAAGCTGCAGCGCCGCCCCAAGCCCAAGCCGTTGACGGGTCGCGTCGCGCTGGTGACGGGCGCCGCGTCCGGCATCGGCAAGGCGATCGCCGAACGTCTCTCGGCCGAGGGCGCCGAGGTCATCGTCACCGACATCGCGGAAGGTGCCGACGTGCACATGGACGTGAGTGACGGCGCCGCCGTCGAAACGGCGATGAACGAAGCGGCGCTACTTCACTGCGGCTTCGACATCGTGGTGAACAATGCGGGCCTGTCGATTTCCAAGTCGCTCGACGACACAACCGAACGCGACTGGGACGTGCAGCACGACGTGATGGCGCGCGGCTCGTTCCTGGTGTCGCAGGCCGCCGCCCGTCACATGCACCACGGTGGCGACATCGTCTATGTCGTGTCGAAGAACGCGATCTTCGCCGGGCCGAACAACATCGCCTACTCGTCCGCGAAGGCGAGCCAGGCGCATCAAGTGCGTCTGCTCGCGGCTGAACTCGGCGAGCGCAACATCCGCGTCAACGGCGTGAACCCCGATGGCGTCGTGCAGGGCTCGGGCATCTTCGCCAAGGGCTGGGGCGCCGAACGAGCAAAGGTCTACGGCGTCGACGAGAAAGACCTGGGCGCGTTCTACGCCCAGCGCACATTGCTCAAACAAGAAGTGTTGCCCGGCCATGTCGCGGCCGCCGTGTTCGCGCTCGTCGGCGGCGACCTGCCGCTCACCACCGGCCTGCTCGTTCCCGTCGACGGGGGCGTGGCGCAGGCCTTCCTCCGATAGGAGACAGCCGATGATCCCTCTCGAACTGATCGCCGAGGCCAACAAGCGTTTGGGCGCGCGCCAGGATCGCGACCTCGAGCACGCGCTCGCCATCACGGCTGATGCCGGTATCGACGCCGAGGACGTGATCGGTGAGATCGCGCGCTTCTCCGTCGCCGCACCATCGTGGGCGGTGGGGACGGGCGGCACCCGCTTCGGTCGTTTCCCGATCGGTGGTGAGCCACGTGACACCTTTGAGAAAGTCGACGACGTCGCCGCGCTCAACGCGCTGACCGGCGCGAACCGCAGCATCTCCCTGCACGTCCCGTGGGACGACCCCGACGATCCCGACGCGTTGCGCGAGTACGCCAGCGCGCAGGGCCTCACGTTCGACGCGATGAACTCGAACACGTTCCAGGACAATCCGTCGACGACGGAGAACGGGCGCGTGTCCTACAAATTCGGCAGCCTCGCCAACACCGACGACGGCGCGCGCAAGGCGGCGCTCGAACACAACCTCTACGTGATCGACCTCGGCGTGAAGCTCGGCTCGAAGGCGCTCACCGTGTGGCTCGCCGACGGCATGAACCACCCCGGCCAAGGAAGTTTCAAAGGCCAGTTCACTCGAGTCGTCGACGGACTCCGCCAAATCCACGACTACCTGCCCGACGACTGGGACATGTACACCGAGCACAAGCCCTATGAACCGGCGTTCTACTCGTCGGTCAACAACGACTGGGGCTCGTCGGTGCTGCTGGCCAACGCAGCGGGCCCGAAGTGCAAGTGCCTGGTCGACCTGGGTCATCACCTGCCGAACACGAACATCGAACAGGTCGTGTCGCGCGTCGCAATGACAGGAAAGCTCGGCGGCTTCCACTTCAACGATTCGAAGTACGGGGACGACGACCTCACCGTCGGATCCATCAAGCCGTTCCAGTTGTTCCTGATCTTCCTCGAGCTGCTCGAGGTCGGCGGCGGGAAGATGCCCAACCTCGCCTACATGATCGACGAGTCGCACAACCTCAAGGATCCGCTCGAAGACCTGATCCAGGCGACGGATTCGATCCAGCACACGCTGGCGCTCGCGCTGTGTGTCCGGCGCGACGAGCTCGCGGACGCGCAGCAGGACAACGATCCGGCGCGGGCGGCGGAGATTCTGCACCGCGCGTTCCGCACCGATGTACGTCCGCTGGTGGCCGAGGCCCGCATGCGCAACGGTGCCGCCATCGATCCGTTCCGTACGTACCGCGCAGCGGGTTATCGCGCCCAGAAGGTCGCCGAACGGGGAACCGGCACCGCCGCGACAGGGCTGTAGGCATGAGAGTCGCGGCCGTTGACTGCGGGGCCACCTCCATTCGCGTCGCTGTCGTCGGCGACGATCACACCGTCGACGTTGTCCATCGATTCCCGCACCAGCCCGTCGTGCATCACGACGGGTCATTGCGATGGAACTGGGAACGCATCGTCGCCGAAGTCGAGATCGGGCTCGCCCGGGCGCTGGACGGTGGTGCGCTCGACTCGATCGGTATCGACACGTGGGGCGTCGACTACGGCCTGCTCGACGAATCCGGTCGGCTGGTCGCGCCACCGTTCGCGTATCGCGATTCGCGCACCGACGACTGGCGGGTCACGGCGGATCGAGTCGGGGCGGAGCGTCTCTACGAGCAGACCGGCATCCAACTCATGCCGATCAACACGATCTTCCAGCTCGCCGCGCATGACCGCGACGAGCTGACGCGGGCGACGCGGCTGTTGATGCTGCCCGAGCTACTCGTGCATCACCTGACCGGCGCGGTGACAGCCGAGGTGACGAGCGCGGCGACCACCGGCCTGGTCTCGCTGCGGACCGGGCACTGGGACGACGAGCTGCTGACCGAGATCGATGTCGACCCGTCGCTGTTCGCGTCGATTGCTCCCGCAGGCACGCGCGTCGGCTCCTGGCGCGACGTACCGGTGCATCTCGTCGGTGGTCACGACACCGCTTCAGCGGTTCATGCGCGGCCGGGCAAGGCCAGCCCGAACCGCGCCTTCGTCAGTACCGGAAGCTGGGTGCTGGTCGGCGTCGAACGCGATGAGCCGCTCACGACGCGCATGGCGCGGCTCGCCAACTTCTCCAACGAACGATCGGTGAACGGCGGCTTCCGACTCCTGAAGAACGTGACGGGGTTGTGGCTCCTCGAGCAATGCCGGGCGGAGTGGAACGACCCGCCGATGGATCAACTCATCGAAGCGGCCACCCACGCGCGTGGCGGCATAGTCATCAACGTCGACGACCCCCACATCGCCAATGCGACGAGTGTGCTCAAGGCGATCGCGGATACCAGCGAGCTCGAGCCGAGTGACCGTGGCGGCATCACCCGCTGCATCCTCGAGTCCATCGCGTTCGCGGTTGCGGGCGTCATCGAACAGGTGAGTCACGTCACCGGAACTCCCGTCACTGAGATCGACCTGCTCGGCGGTGGCGCGCAGATTCGCTTGCTCTACGACCTCATCTGTACCGCGACGGATCTGAAGTGCGCGCTCGGTTCGGCCGAAGCGACCGCACTCGGCAACGCCAAGTCCCAGTTCCAAGCACTGTCGTGAGGCAACGCCGTAGCCTGCGGGCATGACGAAGCCTGCGTATACCGCCGGTCCGAACGACGGCTCGATCCTCGACATCACCGTGGGCGGGGCCTTGCGAGAAGCGGCCAAGAACTACGGCGACGCCGAAGCACTCGTCAGCCGTCACCAGAACATCCGCATGTCGTGGAACGACCTCGACGCGGCGGCCGACGAAGCGGCCAAGGGCCTGCTCGCGCTTGGTGTCGAGCGCGGCGACCGTGTGGGCATCTGGTCGCCGACGTGCGCCGAGTGGACCGTCATCCAGTTCGCCAGCGCGCGAGTGGGCGCGATTCTCGTCAACGTGAACCCGGCGTACCGGCCGAACGAACTGCTCTACGCGCTCAACAAGGTCGGAGCGCGGATGGTGGTGACCGCACGCCAGTTCAAGACGTCGGACTACCACGCCATGATCAAGGAAGTCCGCGGTGCGGTACCAACGCTCGAACGCGTCATCGCGCTCGGCACAGAGAAGACCGACGGGCCCGATGATCTGTTGTGGGCCGAACTGCTCGCCGGTGGCGCCGTCATTTCCGACGCGCAACTCGCCGAACGTGAAGCGCAGATCGACACGCACGACGCCATCAACATCCAGTTCACATCCGGCACGACCGGCAACCCGAAGGGCGCGACGCTCACGCACCACAACGTCGTGAACAACGGCGCGTCGATCGCCGGTGTCCTCGGCTACACGACGGCGGACCGCGTCTGCATTCCGGTGCCGCTCTACCACTGCTTCGGCATGGGCATCGGCAACCTCGGTTGCGTTACGACCGGCGCGACGATGGTGTATCCGGGAGAGTCGTTCGAAGCGCTCGCCACGCTCAACACGATCATCGACGAGAACATCACGTCGATCTACGGGGTGCCGACGATGTTCATCGGCATGCTCGAAGCGCCCGAGTTCGGCGACCGTCCCGTCACCTCATTGCGCACGGGGATCATGGCGGGTTCGCCGTGCCCGATCGAGTTGATGAAGCGCGTGGTCGCTGAAATGCACTGCGACGAGATGACGATCGCGTACGGCATGACCGAGACGTCGCCTGTCTCGACGGCCACCCGTCGCACCGATGACATCGACACGCGCTGTTCGACCGTCGGCACCGCGTTGCCGAACGTCGAGGTGAAGATCATCGACCCCGAGACCGGCGAAACGGTCGCGATGGGGGAGCGCGGCGAGTTGTGTTCGAAGGGCTATCTCGTCATGCCCGGCTATTGGGAGGACGACGTCGCGACCAAGGGCTCCATCGACGACGACGGATGGATGCACACGGGCGACCTCGCGATCATGGACGAGCGTGGCTACTGCAACATCGTCGGTCGCGCCAAGGACATGCTCATCCGGGGCGGCGAGAACATCTACCCGCGTGAGATCGAAGAAGTCCTGTTCCAACATCCGTCGGTCGCGGGGGTGCAGGTGTTCGGCGTGCCCGACGCAAAGTTCGGCGAAGAAGTCGCCGCGTGGATCTCACTGCGCGAGGGGGCTGACGCTCCGAGCGACGACGAGCTGCGTACGTTCTGCCGCGAGCGCCTCGCGCATTTCAAGGTGCCGAAGTACTGGAAGGTCGTCGACGAGTTCCCGATGACCGTGACGGGCAAGGTGCAGAAGTTTCGTATGCGCGAAGTCGCGATCAACGACTACGGCCTGCAGGACGCGGCCCGAATCGTCACGGCCTAGGCGTACGCCCGCAGTTCAAGCTCGACTTCGTCGCGCAGTGGGATCCCGTAGTCGCCCACGAGCGGCAATAGCGGCTTGATCGTCTCGCGGGCGCGGTCGACCGCGCCGACGCGCACCTCCCGGAACGCGAAACCGCGTCGCTGGTAGAAGCGCAGCGCGTCGAGGTTGTCGTTGGTCGTGACGACCCAGATGCGTTGCTTGGTGCCGACGAGTCGCACGAGCGCCTGGATCAGTGCGGAGCCCACGCCGCGCTGCCTCGCCGTCGTCTCGACGTAGAGGATTTCGGTGCCGTCGTTGCGGCCGGCGTAGGTGAGGATGCCGATCGGTTCGCCGTTGTGTTCGGCGACAAATCCCGACGCGTCGAGCACGTCGACCACTTCGTCGCGCCGCGCCTGCAGGCGGCCGCCCATGCCGCCGAGCAGCGACTCCGCCCACGCAATGTCTCCCGGCTCGAAGCTCCGCACGCGCACAATGGGATTGTGGCCGACGAGACCATCCCCGCGCACCTGCGTGACGCGTACGCCGACTGGCGTTGGACGCCGGCGTGGACGTACGGCGATCACGTCACGACGTGGCGGCTCGACAAGGGCGGCGAAACGCTGTTCGTCAAGGTCGGGTTCGGCGACCCGAACTACCCGCTGACCCGCGAGGCCGACGCGATGCGCTGGACCGGCCAGTACGTGCGGGCGCCCCAGGTACTCGACGCGTCGACGCACTGGCTCGTCACTCGCGGGCTTCCCGGACGCGACGCGACGGACAAGGACTGGTGCGCGAAGCCGGAGTGGATCGTGCCGGTCTTTGCGCGCGGCCTGCGTGCGTTCCACGACGCGTTGCCGGTGGAGACGTGCCCGTTCCGCCTGACGCTCGATGACGCGTTCGCGATCTGTCGCGGCCGCATCGATTCCGGCACCGAGACGATCGAGTTCCTTCACGAAGAGAACAAACATCTGGGTGTGCAGGGCGCGTTCGACGCGATGGTGGAGCTGCGTCCGTCGAGCGAGGACCTCGTCGTCTGCCACGGCGATTACTGCTTCCCGAACGTGTTGATCGAGGACGGTGAGGTGACCGGCTACATCGATCTCGGTGAGCTCAACGTCGCCGATCGATGGTGGGACATCGCCATCGGCATGTGGTCCACAACCTGGAACGTCGGTCCTGGTTACGAGGATCTGTTCGCGGCGTCCTACGGCGTCGACATCGACGACAACCGGCTCCGCTTCTACCGGTTGATGTACGACCTCATCTCATAGACCGCGCGCGGGCTCGAGATACTTCGGCCCCGCGATCGCGAACAGGCCGAACGCCACCGCCGCGAGGATGAACGGCGCCCGAAGGTCGACCGCTTTCGAGAGCACACCACCGAGAGCGGCGCCGACCGACATCGCGCCCATGGCGAACAAGCGGTGCACGGAGGTCACGCGCCCGAGCAAATGGTTCGGCGTGATCTTCTGGCGGAGCGAACTGGTCAGCACACGCCAGAACGCGTCACCGAAGCCCAGAACGAACCACATGGCGGCCGCAACGACCGGGCTCGACGTCAAGGCAAGTCCGGTGAGCGCGACCGCCCATACGCAGAGGGAGAACGAGATCGCGATCCGGGCGTCGGCGTGACGTTGCACAAGCGGGATGAACCGTTGCCCGACGATCAGCCCGACCGCGCCGGCGACGAACAACGCGGTGAACGTCGCCTTGCCTGCGTGCAGCTTCTCGAACGTGTACAGCACCAGCACTGCTTCGCTGGCGAAGTAGCAGACGTTGAGCGCGCCGATCAGAAGGGCGAGCCGCTTCAGAAGCGGATGTGCGAACAGGTACTTCCAGCCTTCTTTGACGTCCTCGACGATGTGGCTGCGCTCGGTCGGTGGTTCGTGAATGTCGGGTAGGCGCGCGGCGAGGAACACGGAACCGCCGAACGAGACGGCGTCGGCGACAAACGGTGCGGATCGAGCTGCGGCGAACATCGCAGAGCCCAGCGGCGGGCCGATGAACGTCTCCGTCGCCGCTTGCACCGCAGTGAGGCTGGCGTTGAACTCGACGAGGTCGTCGTGACCGATCAGCGCGGGGAACATCGCCTGGGACGCGGTCGTGTGCAACACCTCGCCGATGTTGAGCAGCAGCGCGCAGACGTACAGCAGCCACATGTGCGCCGAGTGCGTGATCACGGCAGCCGCCAACAACGCGACGACGATGCCGCGCCCCAGGTCGGCCGTCACCATGAGCAGACGGCGGTTCAGTCGGTCGGCCAGCGCGCCGAGAGGGAGGGTGAAGAAGATCCACGCGGCCCGACCCGCAACGGTGACGCCGGCGATCGCGCCCGGGTCACGCGTCAGCGACGCCGCGAGGAGTGGAAAGGCCGTGAGGAACATTCCGTCACCCGTCGACGAGATCGCCACCTGCCACCACAGGCTGCGGCCGCCGGGTGCGTACTTCTTCCTCGCCATCCCACCGTTCTAGGCCAAGATGCGAGACGTGAATTCCATGCCGAAGAACGCCGTGGTTGTGTTGCTCGACAGCCTGAACCGTCACATGCTCGGTTCGTACGGCGGCACGGAGTTCGAGACGCCGAACCTCGACCGTCTCGCGGCTCGCTCGGTGCGGTTCGACCGGCACGTCACCGGGTCACTGCCGTGCATGCCGGCCCGTCACGATTTGCTGGTCGGGGCGCACGACTTCCTGTGGCGGCCGTGGGGTTCGATCGAGCTGTGGGAACAGCCGATCACGGCCGACCTCGACCACGCCGGCGTCATCACGATGCTCGTGTCGGATCACCCACACCTGTTCGAGACGGGTGGCGAGAACTACCACGTCGACTTCCGGGCCTGGGAGTACGAGCGCGGCCACGAGTCGGACCCGTGGAAGACGGTGCCCGACCCGACGTGGATCGGCGCGCCGACGCTGCCGGCGCGGACACGGTCGGACCGCGGCTACGACGTCGCCCGCACCTATTTCAAGGCCGAGGACGAATTTCCGGGCCCGAAGGTCATGCGCCGAGCGGCCGAGTGGCTCGACACCAACGCGGGCAAGCACGACCGCTTCTTCTTGTTCATCGACGAGTTCGATCCACACGAGCCCTTCGACACGCCCGAGCCGTGGGCGAACAAGTACGACCCCGACTGGGACGACGAACTGATCATCTGGCCGCCGTACGCGCAGAAGGCCGTCGAGCGCGGCGTCATCACGTCACGGCAAGCGCAACACATTCGGGCGAACTACGGCTCGAAGCTGTCGATGATCGACCACTGGTTCGGCAAGCTGCTCGACAGCTTCGACCGCAACAACCTGTGGGACGACACGATGCTCGTGTTGTGCACCGACCACGGGCACTACCTCGGCGAGCGCGACCTGTTCGGCAAGCCCAATGTCATGCAGTACGAGACGTTGGGTCACATCCCGATGATGATTGCGTGGCCTGGTGCCGCCGCGACGACTGTCGACTCGCTCACGACGACGGTCGACATCCACGCGACGCTGCGCGACGTGTTCGATGCGTCGTGTGATCACCCGACGCACGGCCGGTCGCTCGTGCCCGTGCTCACCGGCGCCTCGACCGACACGCGTGAGTGGGCGATCGGCGGCGTGTTCGGCAACTGGGTCCAGGTGACCGACGGGCACCGCAAGTACGCCCGCAGTGCGACGGAGGAGAACTTCCCGCTGTCGATGTGGTCGAACCGCTGGTCGACGATGCCGACGCATTTTCGCGGCATCGGCCTGCCCAAGCCCGACCGCCGCGCCTACCTCGACTTCATGCCGGGCTCCGATATTCCGGTCATCCGTCAGCCGTTCCAACCCGGCGACATGCTCCCGTTCTGGGTCAGCGGCCCCGTCGACCGTCACCATCTCTTCGACCTCGACAACGACCCCAACGAACGCGAAGAGCGGGCCGGCAAAGCCGACCCGCTCGAGAAGGAGATGCTCGATCTGTTGTCGACCGCGCTCCGCGCCGTCGACGCCCCCGACGAGCAGTTCGCCCGTCTCGGCATTTCTTAACCCCCTAACCCCAAGCCAGCTTGTGATTTTTCGGTGCGGTCTTTGCCCCCAGAAATCACAGGCTGCGCGGAACGGAGCGTTTCTCGCACGATTCGCACGAACTTCTCGGGCTCGTTGACGACGATCTCCCACCAGATGCGACGGATGGTCCACCCGAGTTTGGTGCAGTAGTAGTCGCGGTCTTCGTCCTTGACGATCACCTCTGGCTGGAGATGGACGCTCCCGTTGATCTCGATGTTCACGAGCGAGTCGAGCCACGCGAAGTCCATTTCCGCTTGCAGTACGCCGTCGACGTCGATGATGCGGTGCTGGAGGACGGGCTCGGGCAGGTTGTTCTCGCGTATGAGACTGAGCGCCAAGAGTTCGCTGTCGGTGTCCGTCACGTCGTCGTTGTGCAGGTTGGCGACGATTACAGCACGGAGCGTCCGGATGCCCGGACGACCACGACGTGCGTGCGCTGCGAGGCATTTGACGAGCGAGCGCCAGTCGACCTTCTCCGCTCGACGGGCGTCTTCGATGGCGCCTCGGAACGTGACGGGCCTCAACAACCTCGCAATGTCGAGCATCGTTCGGTTCGGGTCGGTGACGGGGATCCCCTTGACCTCCGTGGCGACGTTGAGGTGGAGGTCCGTGCTCGTATGAACGATCACGCCGTTGATGAAGCAGCGACGACCCCGCGGCACGGTGATCTCGATCGGAGCCTTCGTAAAGCCGAAGCCGTGCAACCGGCACGCACACAAATGCGAAACGACGGTCCCAGGTCCGGCCGCCAGGACGACGGCGAGGACACGGGCTTCCCATGTCCAGGGCACACCTGCGATTCGATAGACGCCGTCGTAGACGTACTCCCAGCGGCCGCTCTTGCAACGCTGCTTCGCGTTGTCGATGTTGCCGCCCGCAGCTTTGATGTCCCGGAGACTGATCAAGCAGTGCTGCTTCTCGGCGACACGCGCGAGTGCCTCGTCGAGTTTGCGTTCCTTCTTCATGGTTCCCCTTCGAGAGCCGATTCGAAGGGGAAGGAAGTCCGACGTTGCCGCCGATTCAGCCCTCGGTCAACACCCGATTTCGCAGCTTGTGATTTTTCGGTGCGGTCTTTGCCCCCAGAAATCACAAGCTGAAGAAAAAACGGCGGTGTTACACCCGGCCGCTACCTTTCGACCTGATGGATCCGTGGGACGTGCTGGAGACGCCGAAGTCGGCGGGGGTTGACGAGGCCAAGCGTGCGTGGCGTGAGCTCGTCGCGCTGTACCACCCGGACCACCACGCCGACATGCCGCCCGGCGTCCAGAAGCGGGCCGCCGCAGGACTTCGGCGAGTGAACGAGGCCTGGGCGGCGATCAAGGCCGCCGCCGAGAAGGCGGACGCGCCCACAGAGCCCGTCGCCCCCAAGTCCAACTTCGTCGAGGGCAACGGCCTCCGCATTCCCCGCAACGACGAGGGCGACTGGGTGTTCTACGTCGAAGGCGCGCCCTTCGACGCAAAACGCCGCATCAAGCAGGCCACGAAAGCGGCGAACTTTTCCATGAAGCAGGTCGCCGACAGCACCATCGTGCTCGCCAAGGGCATGAGCGCCAAGGGCGGCGTTGTCATCGAATTGATCGACAACGACGGCGAGACGACAGCGACCGTTACCGACGGATCACCGGTGATGGTGCGCGCCGTGTTCGACGCGCTGCGCGAAGTCGCCGACGCCTAGAACTCGTAGTCGATCGCAACGACCGACGAGCAGTGGTCGTGCATCCACTTGATGACGGGCTGGTGCGCCTCGTGCTTCGCGTACACCGCAAGCCCGTCGAGATCGTCGAACGTGGTGTGGATCGCGAAGTCGTAGGCCCGGTCGCTCTCGACGACGTTGCGCCCGGCTTCGAGCGAACGTAACGACTCGATTTTCCCGTCCATACTGCGCAACTGGGCGACGCCTTCGTCGATGTCGGCTTTGTCGTTGGCCTTGAACAGCACGATGTGTCGGATCACAGCGCCGAACCTACTCAGCCTGTGATTTCTGGGGGCAAAGACCGCACCGAAAAATCACAGGCTGAGTAAGAGAGAGGCCAGGCGGCGAAACGGGGGGAGCTACGCCGCCTGGCGGTAGCTGCGCACGGCGATCGGGGCGAAGACGACGATGATCCCGATCGACCAGGCGATCGACTGCAGCGCGGGTGTGAGGGTCGGCCCACCGACGCACAGGGCGCGCATGGCGTTGACGGTCAGCGTGACGGGCTGGTGCGCGCTGAACACCTGCAGCCAACCGGGCTGGGACGACAGCGGCACGAAGGCCGACGACGCGAACACCAGTGGAGCGACGATCGGGAACGCAGCCGCCTGGGCCGCTTCGGCGTTGCGCATCTTGAGCCCGACGAACGCGAACACCCACGACAAGGCGAACGTGAACAACAGCAACACCAGCAGTGCGCCGACGAAGGCGAGAGCGTTGGTGTGCAGGCGGAAGCCGACGGCGAAGCCGATGCCCGCCATCAACACGAACACGAACACGTTGCGCGTGAGATCCGCCAGCGTGCGGCCGGCCAGCACGGCCGACCGAGCCATCGGCAACGAACGGAAGCGCTCGATCAGGCCCTTCGTGAGGTCGTCGGCCAGGCCGACCCCCGTTTGGATCGAACCGAACGTGATCGTCTGCACGAACACGCCGGGCATCAGGAAGTCGACGTACGGGATGCCGGGGATGCCGGTCGAGATCGCGCCACCGAACACGTAGCGGAACATCAGCACGAAAATGATCGGCTGGATCGTCGAGAAGACGAGCACCTGCGGCACCCGCCGCATCGAGACGAGGTTGCGCCAGGTGACGGTCCACGCGTCGGCGAGCGCCCAGCGGAACTTGTCCATGCCCTTGGCGTCGTAGGAGGGGATCGTGATGTCGGTCATGCTGCGTCTTCCTCGTCGTCCTCGGTCACCACGGGCGCTTCGGCGGCGTGGCCAGTCAGCGACAGGAACACGTCGTCGAGCGTGGGCTCCCGCACGATGAGCCGCTCCGGCGTGAGCTTGGCGGCGTCGAGCGCCCGAACAACCGCCGCAACGCCCTTCGGTCCTGTCTCGAGCTTCACCTCGACGGTCAACCCGTCGACCAGCAGCTCCGCCTGACCCGTCTTCTCGACGGCCTTGCGGGCCCGCTGCGCCGTGCGGTTCGCATTGAACCCGACCTCGACAACCGTCGCCCCGAACGAGCCCTTCAATTCCGCCGGTGTGCCCTCGGCAATGACCTCGCCGTTGTCGATGACGGCCAGCGACTTCGCCAACCGGTCAGCCTCTTCGAGGTACTGCGTCGTCAGCAACACCGTTGTGCCGTCGGTGACGAGATCCTCGATGACGCCCCACAGGTTGTTGCGCGAGCGGGGGTCGAGCCCCGTGGTCGGCTCGTCGAGGAACAGCACCGTCGGACGATGCACCAGCGCGGCGGCCAAATCGAGGCGACGGCGCATGCCGCCCGAATACGTCCGCACCGGACGATCCGCGGCGTGGGAAAGGTTGAACCGTTCGAGCAGCTCGTCGGCCCGCGGCTTGATGACCGACTTCGGCAGATGCGTCAGCCGGCCCACCATGCGCAGGTTTTCGTGACCAGTGAGGTTCTCGTCGACCGCCGCGTACTGACCGGCGAGGCCGATGATGTGGCGCACGCGTTCGGGCTCCTTGGCGCAGTCGACGCCGAGCACGGTGGCGCGGCCCGAAGTGGGGGCGAGGATCGTGGTGAGCATGCGGACGATGGTCGTCTTGCCGGCGCCGTTGGGTCCGAGCAAGCCGAAGACCGTGCCCGCCGGCACTTCCAGGTTCACGCCCCGCACCGCTTCGACCGATCCGAAGGTCTTCTTCAGATCCTCGGTGGCAATAGCTGGTCCGTTCATGCGATCGACCGTACCAGATAGTTGAGTAAAGTCAATCATTTATTCTCAGCAACAATTGAGTTACACTGGCCGTGTGGTGAACGAGACCGGTGCCGAGGCGTGGGCCCTTCTCGCGACCCTCTTCATGGGTGATCAGAACCACGACCGCTTTCACGACGCGTGCGCGGCGATCGATGTCGGCCCGCCGGCGCTCAAGTTGCTGCTGTCGATGGAGGCCGGCGTTGCCAACCCCATGCGGCTTTTCGCCGAGCAGCTTCGTTGTGATCCGTCGTGGGTGACCACGCTCGTCGACGATCTCGAAGCGAAGGGTTTCGTCGAGCGACGGGTGCAGCCGACTGACCGTCGCGTGAAGGCCATCGTCATCACCAAAGCGGGTCTCAACGCGCAGGCGAAGGCTCGCAAGGTGCTGCACAAGCCTCCGGCCGCCATGGACGCGCTCAACGCGACCGAGCAGAAGCAGCTGCGCGACATCATGCAGAAGCTTGTCGACGCCGCCGGATAAGACGCTCGAGGCGATCCAGCTCGGCTTCGAGAAGGGCTGGCAGACGGGCATCCAGTTCGCCGTCTACCACCACGGCGAACTCGTCATCGACTACGCGCAGGGCCTGCGTACCACCGATCTCATGCCGTGGTTCAGCTGCACCAAGCTCGTCACGTCCGTCGCCATCGCGCAACTGGTCGAGCGCGGGCGCTTGGCCTACGACCAACGCGTCGTCGAGGTCGTGCCGGAGTTCGGGGTGCGCGGCAAGGACGTCATCACGCTGCGTCAGGTGCTCACCCACACCGGTGGCTTCCGAAAGCCCGCGGGTAGCGACGAGCTGTTCGTCGGTGGAATCGAGCCCGACGATCTTCTCGCCCGCACCTGCGCCGCGCCGCTCGAATGGGAGCCCGGCACGCGGGCCGGCTACCACCCCGTCACCGGCTTCCACCTGCTCGGGGAGGTGATCCGTCGGGTCGACGGGCGCCCGCCCGAGGACTACTTCGCCGAGGAGATCTTCGAGCCACTCGGCATGGCCGACTCGTGGCTCGCCCTGACCCCAGACCGCAAAGCCGCGTACGGCGACCGCGTCGTCCATGTCGCGGGCCAGAAGCAATTCAGCTGGCCGCTCCCGTCGTCGTCGGGCATCGGTCCGATCAACGAACTCGTGCGGGTGGCCGAGGCGCTGCGGCGCAACGGTGAACTCGACGGCGAACGCATTCTCCAGCCCGATTCCGTCGCCACGATGACGGCCCGGACGCGTATCGGCATGAAGGACGAAACCTTCGGCGCCGTCATCGACTGGGCCCTGGGGCCGATGGTCAACTCGATCCAGTACACCGGCCAACCCGCGCCGTACGGGTACGGCAAACACGCTGGTCAGAACGCATTCGGGCACGGCGGCCAGCAGTCAAGCATCGTGTTCGCAGACCCGGAGTACGCCCTGTCCGTCGCCTTCGCCGCCAACGGCATGCCCGGCGAAGCGAACAATCACCGTCGCACCCAACCGGTGCTGACCGCACTCTACGAGGACCTCTCGCCTAGCCTTTAGGGCGCTGTGCGCACTCTCTCGTCCTCTTCGGCCGGACGGGCCGGGTCTTCCTCCGGTCGTTCTCAGGCTTTCATCCCCGCGGTCGTCGTCCTGGTCGTGGTCCTCGTCGGGTTCTTCGCCATGCGTTCGCGGGGCGACGACAACAAGAACGACACCATCAACACCGTCGACAAGAAGTCGAACTGCAGCCCGATCGCTCGGGCCGATGCGGCGGCTACTCGTCCGGGGGAGACCGTCCTGGTCGACGTGCTCGCCAACGACACCGATGCCGACGGTGACAGCCTCGTGTTCCAGATCCTCAAGACCGACGGCGGCACGTCCGAGATCGACGACGGCGACACGCCGACCGACTCGTCCGACGACCGCCTCGCCTTCACGCCGTCCGACCCGCCCACGGACACCGCCACCATCGAATATCAGGCGCTCGACCCGCAGGGCGGATTCTCGACCTCGACTGTCACCGTCGCCGTGAACCCCGACGCCCAGCTACCGGACGGCGTCCGCTCGGCGTTGGCGACGGATCCCGCCGCCGAGGGCACCGAGTCGGGACGCTGTGGCGACACCGTCGACACCACCTCGACAACGCTCGACGAAGGTCCCGTCGGCCCGGACACGACCGCCGTCGAGACGACGACGACCATCGCCGAAGAGGACAACAGCACCGACACGACTCGTCGCCGCACCACCGGCACGACGACCAAGAAGACGTCGGGCAAGACCACCACCACGACCAAGAAGTCGGGCGGCGGTTCGACGAATCCGACGAGCGGCCCCGGCACGACGATTCGGGACGATTCGCCGTCGGTCACCGCCCCGGGCGACGGCGGCGGCAGCGGTCCCACGACCACGAAGCCGACGACTACGACGAAGCCGGATCCGACCTGCGGCACTCCGCAGTCGAATCCGAACTTCAATCAGTGCATGCGTGACACCTACGGGCACCCGACGACGTCGGCCCCGCCCGCGGCGCCCTAGCCGCGGACGCGACCGCCCCTTCGGGTGATCGGCGGTCGTACGAACCCCACCGCCCGGTCGCCGCTCCACGGCGCCGGGGGCGCCCACACCAGCGCGCACATCCCGAGTAGCACCTCGTCGTAGTTGACGCGCCAGCCCCAGAAGTCACGCCAGGCCTGGTCGCGATCGGCCTTGAGCGGCACGCCAACTGACGCCAGCCGGTCCAGCGCAGTGTCGAATTCCTCGCGGGTAACGGAGATCGGATCGCCGTACAAAGGATCCGGGTTGTACCGAATGCCGAAGAAGTCGGCGACCTCGCGGAAGGCGAGAAAACCCGAGCGGATGCACAGCGCCGCGCGCGGCTCGTAGTCGACCTCGACGGCCGAGAGCAGCAGCGACGCCCCGTCGAGAACGGCGCCCGCCGCGGTCACCCATGAACTCTCCGGTGGGCCCGAACGGAAGTGCGCCAGCGAGCCCATCGACGCGTGGCTCTCTTCGAGATCGACGAACCACTCCTCCCAGCCCGACCACAAGTCGGCCATCTCGTCGATCCCGCCGATGAGCTGGAACCGCACGAGCATCTCGACGCCCGACGGCGGAATACCGGCCCGCACGCTGAGCAGCGACACCTCACGCTCGCGGCGCTGGTACGCCGAGTAGATCGTCGGCAGATAGGTGATCAGCAGGGCGACGAGGCCGAGACCCAACGCGGCTTCGACGAAGGTCAACTCGATTGCGCCAAAGCCTTCCGGGCGAAAGCTGCCGAGTGACGTGACCGACGAACCACTGATCTCCAGGGCTTCACGCCAACCGACGTGATCCAACGACCAGTAGATGGAGGCGAAGCTCAGCCATGTAATGACGAGCCAGACGACGGGCAACAGCAGCAACGCCGTCGGCGCGAACTTGCGCATGATGCGGTGACCGACGGCCCGATCGCGGTTCTTGGCGAGGGCCCAGAAGGGCTTACGCACGGTGAGGAACACGACCCGCGTGAGCATCGTCGGGTCGTCGCGCGGGACGACGAAAGTCCGGACCGCCGAGGCGACGGTGCGCAGCAACAGGAAGACCGCGATCACGACGACGACCACGCGCACCGCGATCACGAGGTGAAGGACTCCCAGGCCGCTTTCGCCTCGTCACTCATCTTCGCCAGTGTCTTGGCGACGATGCCGTCGAGCTTGTCGGCGACCTCCGGGCGCGCCGAGAACTCGGCGAACTGCGACTCCAGAAACGACAGGCACAGCACGTCTTCGTAGGTCTGCGCGTCGGCGTCGGTCTTGATGAGCCGCTTGTGCATCAGATCGGCCACCCGCGCAACCGACTCGTCCGAATAGCCCGCCGCCCGCATGGCGTCGGCCGCATGGCTCGCGGCGACGTCGTAGAGATGGATGCGCCACTTCAGGTAGCCGGCGCGGCCCTCGGGGTACGAGTCCCGAGGCGTCTCCCACCGGCGGACGTGGTGGGCCCGCACCGCGATGCGCAGCTCGTCCGCTGCGTCGGGCGCCAACTGATCGAGCCAGATGGTCGCCAACTCCGCCTCGCCCAGGCTCCAGGGACGCGAAGACCCCCGCACCACGAGCGTGCGGGGGTCCTCGGAGTTGGCCGCGTCAATCGCGTCGATCGCGGCCGTCAGATTCATGCGCAGAGTTCTAGCGCAGGCCCAACTTTCGGGAGCAGACCGGCCACTGACCCCATCCGGATCGGGCCTGGAGACGCTTCGCCGCGTCGAGCTGGACTTCGTAAGGGAAGTCGATCGGGTTGCCGGGCATTCCCATGGAGTGCCACGTTCCCAACGAGAACTGGAAGGCGCCGAAGTATTTGCCGCTCCGGCTGACCGCATTGGGTCGGCCACCGGCTTCACAGCGCGAGAGCGCCGCCCACACGTCATCGGTGACGGGCCCTGCGTACCTCGGACGAGCGAGGGATCGAGTGGCCTTGACCGGAACCGTGGTTGGGGGCGGCGGGGGAAGGGTGGTGCTGGTTGTGGTTGTGGGGATGAGCTTGGGCTTACTGGCGGAAGCGAGCTCGACATGCGTTTTCTGTGCCGGGTCCACGGTGGTGAGGCCACGGCACCCAAGACTGATGTAACCGGAGACGCCGAGTACGACGAGCGCACCGGCAGCAATACGACGAACCATTTTCAGATAACCCCTGCGTAGGCAATAGGACGGGCGGGGCCGGAGGAACACGCGTGGGGCCAAACCTCGAACAAGGGTTCAAGCGGCAAAGTCTCCGGATTCTCGGAGACTGCGTGGTCCCAGCACCACCAACTGCAGAAGCACCAAGCGCTAGCTGCAGACAACGTTTTGTGTAACGGTAGTTAGCATTCTACTGCATGCGTGCGCGGGAAAGAAGCATTTCCACGCGATCCGGGGTCCTACCTGGGGCTTCGCGGCGCGGCCGGGGCGGCGTGCGGCAGAATCGGAAGATGCTCGTTCCCTTGACCGTGAAGGATTTCCTCGACCGCGGCGTGCTCGCGTTCCCCGACCGGGTGGCCGTGCACGACGAGCCTGGTATTGCTGGCTCGTTGGGTTCGATCACCTATCGGGAGCTCGAAGCGAGGGCCCGCGGAATGGCCCTCCAGCTCGAGAAGATGGGCGTCGAGCAGGGCGAGCGCGTTGCGATCGTGTCGCCGAACTCGGCCAAGTTCATGATCACGCTCTTCGGTGTGAGCTCGTACGGGCGCGTGTGCGTCCCGGTGAACTTCCGGCTCAACGCGGAGGAGGTTAGCTACATCGTCGAGCACTCCGGCGCGTCGGTCCTGCTGATCGACCCGGAGGTCGAGCCGCAGCTCGCCGGGGTGCAGTGCAAGCACCGCATCATCCTCGACGGGGTGTCGGACGCCGAGCTCTTCGCCCCCGCCGCCGATGGTGACCAGCCCAAGGCCTGGGCGGCCGACGAGAACGCGACCGCGTCGATCAACTACACGTCCGGCACAACGGCGCGTCCCAAGGGCGTGCAGCTCACGCACCGCAACATCTGGCTCAACGCGGTCACCTTCGGCTGGCACGCGGGCGTGTCGGACCGCGACACCTACATCCACACGTTGCCGATGTTCCACTGCAACGGCTGGGGCATGCCGTACGCGCTCACGTCGATGGGCGTGCCGCAGGTCGTCCTCCGCAAGGTCGACGGTGAAGTGATCCTGTCGCGCATCGAAGAACACGGCGTCTCATTGCTGTGCGGCGCCCCCGCCGTCGTCACCGCCATCCTCAACGCGGCGGGCGAGCGTTCGTCGGCCGGCAAGACCGTGCCGGGCAGTGGCCACGGCGTGCGCATGGTCGTCGCCGGCGCGCCGCCGCCTACCAAGACCATCGAGCGCGTCGACACCGAGCTCGGCTGGGAGTTCATCCAGATCTACGGCCTGACCGAGACGTCGCCCTTGCTGGTGATGAACCGCGCCCCGTCGGAGTGGGATTCGCTTTCGCCGTTCGACCGCGCCGCGAAGCTCGGCCGTGCCGGCGCGCCGACCATCGGCGTCACGATGTCGACCGACGAGAACGGCGAGGTGCTCGCCCGCACCAACCACGTGTTCGCGGGCTACTGGGAACAGCCCGAAGAGACGGCCAAGGCGCTCGAGGGCGGCTGGTTCCACACCGGTGACGGCGGCACGATCGACGAGCACGGCTACGTCGTGATCGCCGACCGCAAGAAGGACGTGATCATCACCGGCGGTGAGAACGTGTCGTCGATCGAGGTGGAGGACTGCCTGTTCCAGCATCCCGATGTCGCCGAGGTCGCTGTCATCGGTGTGCCCGACGAGAAGTGGGGCGAGACCATCAAGGCGCTTGTCGTGCTCACGCCGGCCGGCACCGTCGACGAAGCCGGCCTCATCGAGCACTGCCGCTCGAAGATGTCGCACTTCAAGTGCCCGACGTCGATCGAGTTCCGTACCGAGCTCGCCCGCACCGCGACCGGCAAACTCCAGAAGTTCAAGCTCCGCCAGCCCTACTGGGAAGGCCGCGAAAAGCTGGTCAACTGACGCGTTCTTGTCGTAGTTCGCTCGCTATAGCGAGCGAACTACGACAAGAACCAGGGCTACGGCTTGATCCAGACTCGCATGGGTGCAATGAGCGAGGCGCCCGAGGGCGCTTCGTCTCGCGTGAACCAGTCCGTCGCACCCTTTTCGCCGAAGTTGCCCCGGTACCAGTTGCCTTCGAGGAGTACTTCGAAGCCGTGGGGTGACAGGTCGATCGAGGCCCAGCTGTCCTTGACGGACGCGCCGGGGGACAGGTCGATCTTGCCGAGCATGTCCTCGATGTCGACGGACGGGTGCAGCGTGATCGCGTCCGGATGGAACTCGGCGGTGCGACGGGGCGCGTACCAGTACGAGTCGGTCACGCGGCCGCGCACGCCTCCGTGCTCGGCGCACCACTTCGCATTGGCCTGCGCGCACAACGACGTGTCGGCCAGGACGGCGGCGGCGCGCATGTGGTCGACCAGTTGCGGGAGCGACGTGGACGCGTTGCGGCCGCTCGTCGACGGCATCACGTAGGCCGGCCGTCCACCGAACGGATGCGGCTGCACGCCGACGACGGCCTTGCGGTCGATGGCGGTGCGGTACGCCGTGATCGACGTGAACAACGTGGCCGCGGGCTTGTACCGACGCACCAGCACTTCGACTTCGAGCGCACCTTCCTGCAGTTCCTCGCGTCCGAGCTTGGCCGCATCAGCTTCGACTCGTGCCACCAGGTCGGTGAAGCCGAGCGCGTCGTGACGAAGTGCGTGGTCCGGGTCGCGATCACGCGACGCCACGCCAGCCTCCACCGCGGCCGACCAGAACCGGTTGCCGTTGCGGAAGTAGCCGATGCCGGCGTCGGCCGAAGCGGGCGACGGGTTGATGCCACACACGAGCAGCCGCAGTCCGCGGCGCACCCGGTTAGGCAGAGGGCGAATACTCACCGCAATCGCGGCACTTGGCGACATACGACGCCGGTGTTACCCGCACCGTCATCCGTCGACCGCACTGCGGACAGAACCGCGGCGGGTCCAACGTGCGCGCACACTGGTTGTTGCACAACTCGACCTTGCGGCCACACGACGTGCAGTGCTTTCGCTCCACTAGAGAGCGGCAGACAGGGCGCCCACCGGCATCTTGAGGTCCTCGAGCATCTTGAGGTCCTGCTCGGCCGAGCGGCCCAGAGTCGTCAGGTAGTTGCCCACGATCAGCGCGTTGATGCCCGCGGTCATGCCCATCGACTGCAGATCGCGCAGCGTCACCTCGCGGCCACCGGCGAGACGCAGGATGACCGTCGGCAGCGCGAGACGCAGCAGTGCGATCCACTTGATCGCTTCGAGCGCACCGACCAGCGGACGCTCCGAGAGTGGCGTGCCCGGACGCGGGTTCAAGAAGTTGACCGGCACCTCGGCCGGCTCGACCTCGCGCAGTTGACCGATGAGCTCGAGCCGTTGGTCGGCCGACTCGCCCATGCCGAACAGCACGCCGCAGCACAGCTCCATGCCTTCGGCCCGAATCATCTGGCACGTCTCGAAACGCTCTTCCCACGTGTGCGTGGTGACGATGCGCCCGAAAAACGAGCGAGCCGTCTCGAGGTTGTGGTTGTAGCGGTGCACGCCCACGGCCCGCAGCCGAGCCGCCTGCGACTCGTCGAGCACGCCGGCCGACACGGCAACCTGCATGCCCGTCTCTTCGATGATCACGGGCGTGACTTCCTCGAGCCACTTCATGACCTTCTCGTCGGGGCCGCGCAGGGCGAGCACGAGGCAGAACTCCGTCGCGCCGGTCGCCTTGGTCTCGTTCGCCGCCTTCACGACCTCCTCGATCGAGAGGAGCGGAGTGGCCTTCACCGGCGAGTCGAACTTGGCCGACTGGCTGCAGAACGAGCAGTCCTCCGAGCAGCCGCCCGTCTTGACCGAGAGGATGCCTTCGATCTCGACCATCGGACCGCACCACTCGGTGCGCACCTCGTGCGCGAGCGCCGCGAGAGCGGCGGTGTGCTCGTCGGGGAGGGCGGCGAGCTGCTCGAGCTCCTCCATCGTGAGCTGACGACGCTCGTCGATCAGTGCGGTGGCGGCAGCAGCAAGGAGTTCCCGGGGTGTCACGGGATACAAATCTAAAGGGAGGCGAGCAAAGTCGCCGCTTCGACGGGCGACGTCGCCACCGTCAGGTGGTCCTCGTGGATCAGCCAGTCCCGATTGGCGACGTGCAAGCCGTCGCTCTCGGAGTACCGGTTGAGCATGACGACGACGGGTCGCGCCGTACCCAAAGCAGCCAAAGCGCCCCGAACTGCGTTGATGACGCCCAAGGCGGCATCGGCAACGAGCAGCACGGCGTCCGCCCCGAGCGCATCGGCGAAGTCGCCGACGTGCAGCCCGTCCGACGTCTGGGGCGACCACGAGCCGCCGGCGGTTTCGACCAGCGCGAAGTCGGCCTCGACGAACGACGCTTTCACTTCCGTCGCGATCTCCGGCATGGTGAACGCGTCCAGCCCGAGCGCGGCGGCCGCCATCGGCGGTGCCATCGGGATCGGATACCAGCGGTGCGGTGGGCAGACCGTGTGCGGATCCTCGCCCGACGCGGCGCCCAGCGCGACGGCGTCGGTCGTGACGTCGTCCTTGTCGAAGGACTGCGCGAACTTGCGGGCGATCACCGACCGTCGCTGCTCCCGCAGCGACCGGATCACCGCCGAGCCCACGTGGGTCTTGCCGATCTCGGTACCCGTCCCCGCGATCACGATCACCTTCACAGTTCGGCCAGCGCTTTCACGAGTTCGTCGATTTCTTCATCGGAGTGCGCAGCGCTCAGCGCGACGCGCAGGCGGGACGTACCCGCGGCAACCGTCGGCGGACGGATCGCGGGCACCACAAAGCCGCGATCGGCGAGCGCGGCCGACGCGTCGAGCGCAGCCTGCTCCTCGCCGAGGATCACGGGCACGATCGGCGAGGGATGGCCCGGACGCACCCGCTCCACATACCCGCGCAGCCGTTCGACCAACGCGTCGCCTTCGGCCGATCGCACGATCTGCAACGCCGCGAGCGCGGCTGCGGTGTCGGACGGCGTCGACGCCGTCGTGAAGATGTACGGGCGGGCGCGATTCACGAGCAGATCGCAGAAGTCGCCGCTCGACGCGACGAATCCACCGAGCGATCCGAGCGTCTTGCTCAACGTGCCGACGCGCAACGCCGGCGCCTGCGGCGAGTAGTCGGGTCCGAGCACCGCGTGGGCGTCGTCGAGCACGAGCAGCGCGCCGGTCTGCAGGCACAACTCGTCGAGCGCTTCGACGGGTGCGACGTCGCCGTCCATCGAGAACACCGTGTCGGTCACGACGATCGCTCGCTCAGCCCCGTCGATCAACGACGCGGCGTGCTCCACATCCCCGTGGCGGTAGATCGCGATCTGCGATCGCGACAAGCGGCAGCCGTCGATGATCGACGCGTGGTTCAACTCGTCCGACACGATGCGCACGGTTGGCCCACCAAAGGTCGCGAGTGCCGAGAGGTTTGCTTGGAAGCCGGTCGAGAACAGCACGGCTCGCTCGGTGTGCTTCCACGCCGCCAACTCGTCTTCGAGGTCGTGATGCACCCGCCGCGAGCCCACCACGAGTCGTGCGGAGCCCGAGCCGGAACCATTCGCGTCGAGGGCGGCATGGGCCGCCGCGATGACCGCCGGATGTTGGGTCAGGCCGAGGTAGTCGTTCGACGCGAAGTTGCGCAGCCCGTCACGAGCGACGGGGGCCCGCCACCGGTCCGCAGCGCGAATGCCGTCGAGCTCTTGCTCGACCCACTCAGTCCAGCGCGGCAATGGACGCAATCAGGGTGTCGACGATGAGATCGATCTCGTCGGGTGTCGACGTGAGGATCGGCATCAGTACCACCGTGTCGCCGAGAGGACGCAACAGCACGCCGCGGCGCACGGCCTCGGCCGACACGCGACGACCCCAGCGCAGCCCCTCAGCCGGCGGTGCGAGTTCGACGCCCGCCATGAGCCCGCACTGACGCACCTCGCGCACCTGCGGCAGTGCAACCACGGCTTCGAGTCGGGCCGCCAGCTGTTCCGATCGCGCCCGCACGTTCGACAGCACGTCCCACTCGCTGAACAGCTGCAGATGGCGACGGGCGACCGCCGCGCACAGCGCGTTCCCCGAGAACGAGTGCCCGTGGTACAGCGTGAACTCGCTGAGGTCCGGGCCGAGGAACGCATCGAACACGGCGCCCGACGCGATCGTGGCCGCCATCGGCATGTAGCCACCGGTGAGGCCCTTGCCGATGGTCATGATGTCGGGACGGATGTCGCACTGCTCGCTGGCGAACAGCGTGCCGGTACGACCGAAGCCGGTCGCGACTTCGTCCGCGATCAGCAACACGTCGAGTTCGCGGCAGAGATCGGCGAGCTGCTTGATGCCATCGGCCGGTGCGAGGTGAATCCCCGCCGCGCCCTGCACCAGCGGCTCGATCACGACTGCCGCGAGCGACCGCGCGTGCTCGCGCACCATGTCGCAGGCCGCGTCGAACGCGCCGGGCGCGTCGACGTCGGGGGCCCGCAGCACCGGGAAGCGCAGCGGGTTGTAGAGGTCGGTGCCGAACCCACTCGCGCCAACGCTGAGTGAGCCGATCGTGTCGCCGTGGTACGCACCGCCAAAGGACAAGTACGTGGTGCGACCGGAGACGCCCTTGTTGACCCAGTACTGGAACGAGATGCGGATGGCCTGCTCGACGGCCGCCGCCCCGTCGCTGGCGTAGAGGAAGTGCGGCCGGTCGACAGGCACGACCTGGGCCAGGTCCTCCGAAAGCTCGATCGTCGCGACGTTGCCGTTTCCGAGCAGCGTCGTGTGGGCGACCTTGTCGATCTGGTCCCGCAAGGCCTGGTCGAGTTCGGGGACGTGATGGCCGAGCGTTGTGACCCACAACGACGAGATGGCGTCGAGGTAGCGCTTGCCGTCGACGTCGATGACCTCGCGCCCCTCGGCCCGATCGACGATGACGGGCTGGTTGTCGGCGTAGGTGGACATCTGCGTGAAGCCGTGCCAAACGACATCGGCATCGCGCTTCACCCATTCGTCGTGGCTGCTCACGCCACAACCGTAGTTAGGGGAGCTGCGTGCGGATCACGTCGGCGACTTCTTTGGCGCCGCGTGGGCTGATTGTGATCGTGAAGTGGTTCACGTCATCGACGACCGACGCCTGCAAGAACGGGTAGTCGGCCGTGAACTGCGCCACCGCCTCGGGCGCGTACAGCGGCTCGGCGTTCACGAGGCCGCGCTGGGCAAGCACCCACGGGGTCGGCTGCGTGAGCTGCTTGAACAAAAAGCCCGCCGCCCCCAGCGTGTCGGCACCGTCGGCGCGGATGGCGTCGATGTTCACGCCGGAACGAAACGCACCCGGTTCTCCGACGAGGTCGTACATCACGTAGTCCTCGATGGACTGGTTCCAGTCCTGCAGCGACGGGTGCTGCTTCCAGAACGACAGCCACGCCTCTTCGCTTTCGAAGGTCATCGAGAGGCGCTGCATCGTCGGGCCGAGTATCGCAGTGAGCACCTCGTCGATGTCGGCGCCCTCGGGTAGCTCCGCAACGGTGACGCCGCCGTCGACGAGAACGAGACCCGCGACACGCTCGGGGTAGTCGAGCGCGAACGCGGCCGTTACGAAGCCGCCCATCGAGTGGCCCACGATCGTCGCGGTGTCGATTCCGGCATGGTCGAGGATCGCCTTCACGTCCTTGGCGTGCTGGTGCATGCCGTAGGGCGCCGGAAGATGGGCGCTGCCGGCCCGTCCCCGTAAGTCGGGGGCGATCATCGTGACGTCGTCGGCCAATTCGTCGGCCACCAGCGCCCACGTCTTGTGGTTCGCAGTGATGCCGTGGATCAAGACGGCGACGGGCGCGCCCTGGCGGCCTTGACGCACCCCGACGGCCAGCATTCCGCCGTCGACCGGAACCGAAATCATCTCGAAGCTCATCTGGTTGCCTTCTTTCGAGGAGCGGCTTTCTTGGCGGGGGCACGCTTCTTCTTGGGCGGGCTCAACAACGAACCGATACCCAAGCGGGCGGCGAGCATCTTCTTGTCCAATTTCTTGACGTCGCCGTGCCACGCGACGGCACCCGTTTGCAGCAGCGTGACGGATTGCACGAGCGAGAGCGCCGCGGCCACGTTCTGCTCGACGAGCACCATCGTCACGCCGGTCTCGGCGACACCGCGCAACGTGTCGAACACGTCGCGCACGACGAGCGGCGCGAGGCCGGCCGACGGCTCGTCGACCAATACAACCGACGGTTCGTTGATGAGTGCGCGGGCCACGGCGAGTGCGGCTTGTTCGCCACCCGACATCGTGCCGGCGACCTGCGTCCGTCGTTCGTGCAGCTTCGGAAACCGCTCCCACGTCGCGGTCAGCGACGGCGCATACCTCGACTTGTCGCGCCGCCGCAGCGTGTACGCGCCGAGGCGAAGGTTCTCCTCGACGCTGAGTTCGCTGAAGACCTGGCGGCCCTGCGGCACGTGGCCCATGCCGAGTTCGACGCGTTGCTCGGGCGACATCGCCGTGATGTCGTGCCCGTTGAGTCGCACGGTGCCCTTCCATGCGGGCACCACGCCGGCGATCGTCTTCATGAAGACCGACTTACCCGCGCCGTTGAGGCCGAGGATGCCGGCGATTTCGCCCTCCGCGACGGTGAGATCGACCCCGAACAGGATCTGGCTCGCACCGAAACCCGTCTCGATCCCGCTGATCTCCAACACGCTCACAGGGCGCCTCCGAGGTAGGCCTCGAGCACGAGGTCGTTCTTGATGACGTCGTTGGGCACACCGTTTGCGATGACTTGCCCTGCCGACATCACGTAGAGCTCGTCGCACGTGGCCAACACGAGCGGGATGTTGTGCTCGATGAGCAGAACCGTGCGGCCAAGCTCGTCGCGCAGATCGATGAGGCGCTCAGCAAGATTCTCGGCGGCTGCCGGCGACATGCCGGCGGCGGGCTCGTCGAGCAGCACGACTTCCGGTGCGGTCAGCAACACGCAGCCGAGTTCGACGATGCGCTGCTGTCCGATCGAGAGGTTCGACACGGGCGTGTCGGTGTAGCGCTCGAAACCCAGCGCCGCGATGGCCGCCGCCGTGCGTTCACGCAGCTCTCGCTCACCCTTGGCGACGGCGGGCAGGTATCCGAGCGCCGAAGCAGGGTCGTAGCCCGCGACCGTGTGTTGGGCCAGCAGCATGTTCTCGGTGACCGACAGGTCACGCACGAGCCCGATGTTCTGGAATGTGCGGCCCAGGCCGGCCCGAGCCCGTGCCGCGGCACCCAAGCCCGATACGTCTCGCCCGAGAAGTTCGACGCGACCTGAGTCGGGCTTGAAGTGCCCGGACAATGCGTTGAACAGCGTCGTCTTGCCTGCGCCGTTCGGCCCGATGAGGCCGACGATCGTGCCGCGTGGCACCTCGATCGACGCGTCGTCGACGGCGGTGAGCCCGCCGAAGGTGACGCGTACATCGCGGCACGCGAGCACGGCTCCGTCACCTCCGGATCGATCGGGTAGCGCTGTCGGCTTCGGAAGCGCCGGCAGCTTCGGCATGTCGGCGGCGTCGACGAGCACCGGCGGTTCGTTGCGCTGCTTGCGTTCGTCGATGGCCTCCCGGAACGTCGCGGCAAGCCCGCCCGGGTTGCGGGCCATCGTGATGACGAGCAGCGCGGCGCCGATGACGACGTCGTAGCCGAGAATGCCGTGGCCGAACAGCGAGGGCATCACGACGGGGAACAGGGCGTAAAACGCGGCGGCCACCAAGACCCCGACGCGACTGCCGAGACCACCGACGACGACGACAACCACGAGCAGTAGTGAGTCCTCGTACTTGAAGGAGTCGGAGTTGATCGTGCCAACGAGGTGGCCCGACATCAGTCCGGCGATCCCCGCCATCGCGCCCGCCAGTGCGAATGCGGCGAGCTTGTAGCGGGTGACGTCGACCCCGAAGCTCGACGCCACCGCTTCGTCGGACTTGATGGCCCGAAAGGCGCGACCCAGGGTCGTACGCGTCACGTTGGTGTCGAGCAGCCACAACAGCGCGAGCAGAGCCAAAAGGAGGCCGAGGTAGTCGCCGTTGCGGGTGAACACGAAGTTGTTGATCTGTGGGCGGGGGAGTGCGATGCCGGCCGAACCGCCGCCGATCGAACTCGACTTCAACAACGACTCGGTCATGGTGAACGAGAACGCAATCGTCGCGACCGCGAGATACAGCCCCCGCAGGCGCAATGCGGGAAGACCGATGAGGAACGCGATCGCTGCGCCCATGAAGGCGGCGAAGAGAATGGCAAGCAGGAACGGAGCACCCGGGTTACCAGGGTCGGCGGGCGTGATGGCCCCGGATGCGAAGGCACCTACGCCCAGGAGCGAAGCCTGACCGAGGCTGATCTGGCCGGCGTAACCCATCAACAAGTTCAGTGAAAGACCGGCCGCCGCGAGGGCGACGCCCTTGCCCATCACGAGCGCGGCGTAGTTCGTCATGAGCCCGGCCCGCGCCAAAAACGGCGTGGCCAGCGCTACGACGAGTCCGATGAGGGCAACGCGCGTGCCCGGACGAGAAGTGAGCCACGCCATCAGATGCGCCTCGGATCTCTCGTTCCGAACAATCCGGTCGGTCGCAGCGTGAGCGTGACGAGTAGGAGGACGAACACCGCCAACGTCTTGATGCCGGGCAGCGACGAGTCGGCGAAGATCCGGTCGGCGCCTGCCTCGACGAGACCGACGATGAGGCCGCCCGCGAACGCGCCGGGCAATGAGGTCAGCCCGCCGACGATCGCGGCGGTGAGCCCGAACAGGAAGAGGCGACCGAACGCACCCGGTGCGAACGCACCGAGACTCGGGGCGACCAAGAGGCACGCGATCGTCGAGAGCGCGGCGCCCGTGCCCCACACGAACATGCTCACCCGGTTGACAGGAACGCCGACGAGCCGTGCCGCCGACGGATCCTGCGCCGCCGCGAGCACGCCGAGGCCGAAGTCCGTGCGGCGCAGCCACAGTGTCAGCGCGACGCCGGCGCCGAGCGCAACGACGAGACCGATGATCTGCGTGGGCGACACCACCACGCCCGCGATGCGCGGCCCGATCCCGCCGATCGGCCCGCGAATCGCGCGAGGCGTCACGCCGATGCGCAGCAACTCGCCGGAGAGCAAGAACAGCGACAAGCCAACGGTGGCAACCGCGATCGACACCCGCGTCGTGTCGCCCATCCGTCGCACGACGAAGCGCTCGAAGCCGACGCCGATCAACGTGGTCAACGCGATCGCGACGATCGCGGCGACCACCCAGGGTGTGTGGTGGTCATTGACCAGCGTCGCCGCGAGAAACAGGCCGAGCGTGCCGAGTTCGCCCTGACCGAAGTGCAGCACGCGGGTGCCGCGGTAGACGAGCACCGTCGCCAGCGCGAACAACGCGTAGATGCCGCCGGCGACGACACCGAGAACGAGGACCTGGCCCATTACAGGAGGTGCTCCACGCAGCTATCGGTGTTGCGCCAGTTCACGTCGCCACGCGGCGAGCGATACGTCTCCATGATGTTGACCTCGAAGCCACCCATGCGGGCAAAGCCCGGACGAGTGAAGTCCACGTCACACGCGGACGGGAATTGCGGGAACGGCCGCGTCTGCTTCGTCGACGTGAGAACGTCGACCATCTTGTTGCGGGTGCAGTCGGGCCCGCAGGCCGTCAACAGTCCCGCGAGGCCCTTCTGGCCGGTCCAGTTCAGGAACAACAGGTCGCCGCCGAAGCCACGCAGGTTCGAGCCGGGCCGGTATTTCGCGTACATGCTTTCGAACTCGTCGATGTCCGATGCGTACGACGCAAACGGGCCCGTCTTGTCGCCGTTGCTGTATGCCGGGTACATCGCGACGCCGACCATCGGCGGGTTGAGCGCGTCCTGATTCAGCGTCTGGCTCGTCAGGTTGAACGGGAACAGCAGCCAACGCGGGTTGTAGCCCTGCGCCTTGGCCTGACGCACGATCTGGGTCGACGACAACGCGTTCTCCCAGACCCACACGACATCGGCTCCCGCGTTCTGCAGACCCAGTAACTCACCGGTGTAACTGCCCTGATTGTTCTGCACGTCGCGCTCGGCGACGATGTTGATGCCGTACTTCTTGGCGATCGCTTTGAACGCCTTCACGCCAGGCTCCCAGTTGGGGCTGTTGCGCTTGATGATCCCGATCTTCTTGCCCTTGAAACGAGCGGCGACGAGCTCGCCGAACATCTCACCCATCTTCTCGGTCGACGGAAGCGCGGTGAAGCTGTAGCGCTGGTTCGCCGTGCCTTCGACCGTCGCCGTGTGGTGGACGTACAGCATGTGGTTCGTCTCGGCCCAGTTGCGCACCGCCGGGATCTGGTCGAAGCCGATCCCGCCGAGCAGGAGAAATATCTTCTTCTCCTTGCACGCCGTCGCCGCTTCGACGGCCGTGTCGGGGGAGTAGTTGTCGTTCTCGTAGCTCACGTAGACCTTGCGGCCGTAGATGCCGCCGTGATCGTTGATCCAGGACCAGTAGACGTTGAGGTCATCAGCGCTGGTGTTGAACGCCGACGCGTACGTCAGCGCCGCGTGCGCGCAGATCGTGATCGAGTCCTTCGTGATGCCAATACGGTCCTCGGCTGCGGTGAACAGCGTCGAGCGCGCCGGTGACGTCGGGGTCACGGGGGCAGGCTGGCCGTTCGCGAGGGTCGGCACCGTGTTACCGCCCTCGGCGAAGGGATCGCCGCCGAGGGCTGTCGTCGTCGGGTTGGTTCCGTCGGCCGACAACGAGGTTGTGCTCGTCGACCGACGGCCTTGCGCCTGCACCGACGAGTTCTCGATGCGAGCGCCGGTGCACGCCGCGAGTGACACGCCCGCGACTACCGCGGCCGCAACGTTTCGTCGCCAGCTCATGTGCTTGCCCCTTGCATGATGCGAAGCGCGAACTCGGCGTACGTGTCCGCTACTTCGTCGATTGTTTCGTTCTTGTGCGGATACCAATTCGCCACTCGGATCCCCATGCCGCCGATCGCGGCGACGGCGAGCCACTCGTCGATCGGCGAAAACACGCCGGCCTTCACGCCGCGCTTCGCAACCTCGAGCAACATCGCCGTTGCGCGGTCACGCACCTGGAGCGCCGGACCCACGAGCTCCGGAGACAGCACATGCAGTTCCGCGTTGGCGACGAGCGCGAGCCGCGGATGCTCGGCGTGGAAGCGCACGTGAGCCTTCACGAGTGCGGCTAGTCGCGCCGCAGGTTCGTCGATGCCGTCGGCTGCCGCGCGCAGCGCAGCGTGGTGCACCTCATGGCCGATGAGGACGATGTCGGCGAGGATGCGTTCCTTCGACTCATAGTGCGAATACAGCGTCGCCGAGCGAAGCCCGGTCTCCTCCGCGATGTCGCGAATCGACGCGCCGGCGAAACCGCGCTCGGCGAACAACACCAGCGCGGCTTCGAGAATGCGCCCTCGCGTGCCTTCGGGCGCTGTGCCTTCCGGCAAGCCCCCTTCGAGCGCGGAGAGGCGCCGTGTTTGCTGCACGACTTCCAACGGATCCCCCTACCGATCGATCGGTAGGGTAGCGCGCTAGAGCCGCTCAGTGGGCGTGGCTGCTTGTCCGAAGACGTCGCGCCACCCGGTCAGGTCGGCGCCGAGGGCATCGAGTGCCTGGTCGGCGTCGGCCGCCTGCTCCATTGCGTCGTCGGTGCGCAGGCCCGCGGCGATGCTCGCCTGGGCGAGGCGAACCGTCGCTTGCGACAACGCGTCGGACGTCTCGTTGGCGCGGGCCACGACTTCGTCGATGACGACCAGCGCACGGCGGTCGTCCATCTGGGCGAACGCAAGTGCTTGGCCGATCTTCGCCATCTGAACGTCGAGATACGTGCCACCCTCGACGGCGAGCGCGTGGTCGGCGGCGCTGAGGGCGGCCTTGGGGTCGCGGGCGGCGGCGGCGGCGAGTGCGAGCGCGGCGTTTGCGTACTTGAGTTGCCCGGCGTTGCTTGCATCGCTGACCGTTTGCTCGAGCATCGACTTGGCCATTTGAGCGTTGCCGGACAACAACTCGGCCAGGCCGTGCAGCACGCGCGTCTCGTGGTCGGCGATCGTGCCGAGCATCACCGTGTGGTCGACGGGCACCTGCAGCACCGATCGCAGCTCATGAGCATCACCGAGCTGCATCGCGATCGACGCCGAGATGACGCCCATCCCGGTTTGGTCGCTCGCCTGCAGGTCCTTGAGTAACGCCATGGCGTCGTCGATGCGACCCATCGACGCAAGGGCGCGGGCCTTGGTGTTCAGTGCTTGGAGCAGGCGGCCGGGATCGTCCATTTGCTTGAAGATGTCGATCGCCTGGTTGATCGGAGCGAGCGCCTCCGCTGGACGGCCGGTGAACAGACGGACGGTGCCGAGCAGCATCAGCATCATGCCGAGCGCCCACTTGTCGTTGCGGTCCCGGTTGCCGTCGAGCACGCGCTCGGCGAGGTCGCCCGCTTCTTCGAAGCGTCCCTGGAACATGCGGACCCACGCCATGAGGCCGCGCACGAAGCTCAGCCCGCCCCAATCGTTGATTTCCCGAAACGCGCTCTCCGCCTGCGCCAGTCGCGCATCGGCCTCCTCGAGCTGGCCCTGGTTGAAGCTGAGCCATGCGAGGTTCTGCTTGGCCCACGCCGCGCCCTGCTTGTCGCCGATGCTGTCGAACGCGGCGAGCGCCTCGTTGAGTCGCTTCTCGGCGGCCTCGTTTTCGCCGGCGTACAGGTACGTCATGCCGGCCATACGGCGAGCGACCGCCTCGTTGTGCGCGTCGCCCTCCTCTTTCCACAACGCGATGGCGCGGTCGAGGGCGGCGATGGCACCCGCGGTGTCACCGGAGAGGCTGAGCAGTTCGCCCCGGACGGTCTCGACGTGTGCGAGTGCATCTTTTTCGTCGTCGGCGAGGTCGGCGGACACTGCTTCGATGTCGGCGAGGCCGGCGGTGACTTGTCGCAGCGTTGCGTACGCGCTGGCGCGCGCCAGCAGGACGCGTTGTCGGTTGGCCCGATCGTTCGGGCTCAACAGTTCGAGCGCGCGATCGAGCAGCATCAGCGACCCGCTGTGCATGCCCCGCGACTTCGACGCCATCGCCGCCTTCTCGATCGCCAGAAGCGCACGAACCTTGATGTCGCCGGGCACGCCGTCGATCTCGCCCAGGCTCAGCTGGAGCGAGGCGGCAATGCCGAGGTGGTGGGCGATGGGCTCGAGTTCCTCTGCGTCGCGTCCGAGGCGGCTGCTGCGTTCACTCAGCCACACCCCCAGGGCGGCGTGCCGACGGGCGCGCTCGGCCTTGGTCAACGTGTCGTACGCGACCTCGCGCACCAACTCGGACCGGAACGACCACGACCCGGCGTCCTCGCTCAGGAGTTCGCGGGCTACCAACTCGTCGAGCGCGGCCTCGTTCAGTGTCTCGCCGCGTGCGCTGGCCAACGCAACGAGTGCGTCGACGCGGCCGTCGCTGCCCACCACGGCCGCGTCGTCGAGCAGGCGACGGGCGGCGATGTCAAGGCCGTCGATGCGCGCGGCCACAAGTCCCCGAAGCGTGGCGGGCAGGTCGTTGACGGTTGCGCCGGCATTCGGCACGTCGGTCAACAGGCCCGAGAGTTCCTCCAGGAACAGCGGGTTGCCACCAGCGCGTTCCATCACCAACCGCACGACGTCCGGTGATGCGTCGGGGCCCAGCAGTCCGGCGACCAACTCATTCGCCGCGGCGTCATCGAGCGGATCGAGATGGAACGTCACCGCGTTGTGGCGTGCGCCCGCCGCCGACCACGCCAACTCCACTCCGGGCCGCGCCGTCGCCAACAGAAACACCGGCAAACCCACCGCGTGGTCCAGCAGGTCGTTCACCAGACCGATGACGACCGCGTCGGCCCAGTGCAGCTCGGCGAGCGTGATCATCAACGGACGCTGACGAGCGAGTCCCTGGATGAGCGCCTCGATGCTGCGGTGTACCTCGTCGGCGACGCGCGTCGCGTCGACGTCGGCGAGTGCGCTGGTGGTACCCATGACGTAGACGAGGCCGTTGACGAGGCGGTCGAGTTCGGGATCGTCCTCTTCGAGGCTCGTGAGCTCTTGCAAGCGAGCGTGAATGCGCGCGCGGACTGCTTCGTCGCCCTGATCGCACTCGTCGGTGAGTCCGCATGCCTGGCGCACCGCTTCGGCGACGGGGAACCACACGTTCGCTTCGCCGTAAGGAACGCATCGTCCTTCGAGCACGAGCGCGCTGTGCTCACTCATGGCCAACTCCGCGACTTCTTCGGCGAGCCGTGTCTTGCCGACACCTGGTTCGCCGAGCATCACCGCGACACTCGGACGACTGCGCGCCAAGCTCGTCGACAACAACGAACGCAACAACGCGAGTTCGTGATCGCGACCAACGAGAGCGCTGCGACGTTGCGATTGACGCCGACCCGGCATCACCAACGGCGCAAGCGCGCGCCAACGCGAAACCAACTCTTCGCGACCGCGCGCCTGCAACGCGTCGAGCTCTTCGTACGCGATCACGCTCGACGTCGCGCGATGCGTCGCGGGTCCGACGACGACCTCGCCCGCGTGTGCCGATGTCTGCAGACGACTCGCGACGTTGACCGCGTCACCCATCGCCGTGAAGTCACCGCCCGCCGCGATGCCACCGACCAACACTTCGCCGGTGTTGATTCCGACACGCAACTGCAACTGCGCACCGGCGTTGTGCGTGAAGGACGCAATCGTTCGTTGCATCGCCAGCGCCGCGCGCACCGCGCGTTCGGCGTCGTCTTCGTGCGCCACCGGCGCGCCGAACAACGCCATGAGTGCGTCGCCGATGGTCTTGTCGACGCGGCCGCCGTGGTTCGTGATGTCCGTCGCGAGGCGAGAAAACGCCGAATTCACGAGGTTTTTGACCTGTTCGGGGTCGCGGGACTCCGACAGTCCGGTGAAGCCGACGATGTCGGCGAACAACACCGTGACGATGCGACGCTCGTCACCCCGCGCCGCAAGCGCGTGACCACACGACGGACAGAAGCGAGCGTTCTCCGGTGCAGTCGCGGCGCAGGACGGGCACGTCACTGTTGTGAAGTTACCGACTACTGATCGAGTCTGAACAAAGGCACGCCGTCCTCGACGCGTAACTGACCGGGCAGCCCCATCCAGTCGAGCGGTTCATCGTCCATGTCGTTGCGCAGTCGAACAACGCTGCCCTTCAACGCGCCCGACGCGATCGCGAGCTCGATCACAACAAGGTCTTCTTCGTCGCGCGCAACGTCAGTCACGACGACTTCGTAATCACCGTCATCAATCACGCGCGAAGCATCGCGCACGCGCGCGCATGAGGATGCTTGCAATGCATGTGGAAAACGTCGAACATTGATTGCGATTCGACACCGTGTCGACTCGTTCGTATACGACGAATGAAAGGTTGCACTCATGGCAGTTGCCAAGAAGGCACCCGCTAAGAAGAAGGCTGTCGCCAAGAAGGCACCTGCCAAGAAGAAGGCAGTAGCTAAGAAGGCGCCCGCGAAGAAGAAGGCAGTAGCAAAGAAGGCGCCGGCCAAGAAGAAGGCCGTCGCCAAGAAGGCTCCTGCCAAGAAAGCTCCGGCGAAGAAGAAGGCCGTAGCGAAGAAGGCGCCCGCCAAGAAGAAGGCAGTAGCAAAGAAGGCGCCTGCCAAGAAGAAGGCAGTAGCAAAGAAAGCTCCGGCCAAGAAGAAGGCAGTAGCAAAGAAGGCGCCGGCCAAGAAGAAGGCCGTTGCGAAGAAGGCTCCTGCCAAGAAGGCGGCCAAGAAGCGCTAGCCACAAGCACCTTGATGTTGAAGAAGCGGCGACTTCGGTCGCCGCTTCTTCGCGTCTAGCGCTCGGGTAAGTCGCTCGGTTCGTCCACGTCCCAACCGAGCGCGTCGTCGATGCACACGCGCAAGTCGAGTCCTCGCTTCGCCGCTTCTGCCTCGTGACGCGCGCGCGAGCCTTCGCCGTACGCGAAATCGAACGCTGCGTTCACTGGCAACGACAACAAGTTCGTGCCTTGGCCATGGCGATCGGGAACGATCGTCACGCCGTCGAACTCACCGACCCACGCGAACGGTGTGGGCTTCGCAAGGTCGGCGTGCACGATGATCACGTTCGTCGCGCCGAGTCCTCGCGCGTGCTCGACACCCGCCCGCGCCGCGCCGTTCAAGCTTCCCGGATCGCTGATCACGCTTGCACCTGCGTCACGCGCGAAGGCGCGCACCTCGTCGTCGCTCGTCACGACGATGACCGGCAGAGGAGAGGCCGCTTCGATCACACCGGCGGCCATCGATCGTGACAACTCCGCTCGTTCGTTCTCGCTCAGCACCGTCGCCAGGCGCGCTTTGCCCACGCGGAATCCGCGGATCGGCACCACCACGACGTTCATCGCCGGATCATACGAATACAGTCCTGCGTGATGGCTACCCGGGTCGCAGTAATCGGCGCAGGTTCATGGGGCACTGCGGTGGCGGCGATCGCCGCAACCAATGCTTCGACGATCCTGTGGGCACGGCGCGACGCTCTCGCCGAGCAGATCGCCAAGGAGCACGTCAACGGTGATTACCTGCCCGACCTTCCGTTGCCTGACAACCTCGAAGCAACCAGCGACATCCATCTCGCCGCGCAGGGCGCCGACGTCATCGTCATGGGCGTGCCGTCGCACGGGTTCCGCGCTGCGCTCGAAGAACTGAAGGGTGACCTCGCGCCGGGCGTGCCGATTGTGAGCCTGTCGAAGGGTGTCGAGGAGGGATCACAGCTCCGGATGACCGAGGTCATCGCCGAGGTCTGTCCCGGCCATCCTGCCGGAGTGCTGACCGGCCCCAACCTGGCCAAGGAGGTCCTGCAGGGCTCGCCCGCCGCGGCCGTGGTGGCCTTCGACGACCAGGCGATCGCCGAGCACCTCCAGAAGTTGTTCTCCACCGGCACGTTTCGCGTGTACCGCAACGACGACGTGGTGGGGTGCGAAGTAGCCGGCGCGTTGAAGAACGTCATGGCCCTCGCCGCCGGGATGGCCGACGGTATGGGGTTCGGTGACAACACCAAGGCCGCGCTCATGACCCGCGGTCTCGCCGAGTTGACCCGCCTCGGCGTCGCGCTGGGTGGTTCGCCGATCACGTTCGCCGGTCTCGCCGGCATGGGCGACCTGGTCGCCACGTGTTCGTCCAAGCAGAGCCGTAACCGCCACGTCGGTGAGCAACTCGGCAAAGGTCGTCCGTTGCCCGAGATCATCGACGAGATGCGCATGGTCGCCGAAGGCGTCAAGACGGCGCGCAGCGTCGTCGCCATTGCCCAGCGCGTCGGCGTGGAGATGCCCATTGCCGAGCAAGTCGTCGCCGTGCTCGACGGCAACGTCGCCGCCGGTGACTTGATCGCGAAGCTGATGCTGCGACCCGCCAAAGCCGAAGCCGACGGCATCGCGTGATCCCGCTCACGGTTGCGGGCAATCGCCCGCTCGCTCTTGTCGACGCGTCCGGGTACCTCCATCGCGAGGCCCAGCGCCTCGAGTGGTGGGTGCTCGGTGATGACCAGTGGCACGCGCCGGCGGCAACCTCGTCGCTGCGCCAACGCGCGGTGGAGCACTCGCCCGTCATCGAGACGTCGATTCGCGTGCCCGGCGGCGACATCGTGTGGCGCGTCGGCGCGTCGGTCGACGGCGTCGTCATCGAATGCCAGAACCTCGCCGCGATTCCCGTCGCCCTCGGTCTTGCGCGTGTCGACAACGCGACCAACGAAGTACGCGAACTCGAGGTCTTTCCCGTCACGCACGGCACCACGTGGCGTCGAGCGCTCGACAACTACAACGATCGCGACGTTCCCGACCTGGACAACGTGGTGAAGGGATGGCAGGCGCTCGCTCGTCACGGAGCATCGATCTCGCTGGGTGATCCGACGCTCGACGATGCTCTCGCCGCCGCTCGTGTCAGCGTTCTCGTGCATCAGCTCGAGCCTGTCGTGCACAACGCCCTCGAGTTCCTCGGTTACGAAGACGAAGCGTCGAACCTGCGCGTCAAGAAGCGACTGAAGCCGCAACGCAAAGGCTTGCCGCTCGTGAAGGCCGAAACGCACATCGTCGCCATCGACCCGAACGACATCGCGCTCCTCGACGACCCATCGCTCGCCGCGAACACCGTCGTCGCCATTCGCTCGATGCTCGTCGGCGACAACCCGAAGTCGATCGACATCCTGCCCGGCTTCGACGCGTCGTGGCGCGGGCGTTCCATCGACGTCGACAATCTTCCAACCGCGCACGGTCCGATCTCCTTCGCCCTTCGTTGGCACGGCGAACTGCCCGCACTCCTCTGGGATTCGCCCGCGCCAATCACCGCGAGCGCGATCGATCCAAAGTTCTCGTCCTCCGAGAACAAAGGCGAACAACTCCTGGCCATCTAGACCCGCCGTTCTTGTGCTGTTCAGGGGCGCCAGAGCGCCCAGAACAGCACAAGAACCTCACATCCGGTCCGCATCGTCAGCGCAGGTGGCGAGCCGATCCTCTTCTTGTGCCCAACGCCGGGCAACCCAAGGAGATGCAATGAACACCCTCTTCCGTAAGGCCATCGTCGGCGGCGCTCTCGTCGCCACGACCCTCACCGGCGGTGCCATCGGTGCCGCCCTCATCAACGGCACGGCGAGCGCCGCTGACAACACCACGACGACGGCGCCGAGCAATGCCAACAGCAACGCGCCGGCGGGCGCGCCCGCGGCGAAGCCGTCAGGTCCGCACGCCGCCAACGGCATCACCGAGGCGCCGCTCACGGGTGACGATCTCGCCAAGGCCACTGCGGCGGCCAACAAGGCCGTCCCGGGCGGCACGATCGAGCGCGCCGAGACCGACGCCGACGGCGCCGCTTACGAGGTTCACATGACCAACGCCGATGGCGAGCGCGTCACCGTCCTCATGGACAAGGACTTCAACGTGACCAGCATCGAGCAGGGCCAAGGCCCGGGCGGCATGGGTCACGGTGGCCCGGGGGCTCCCGGCGCGCCGGCGCCGTCCACCCAGGCGGGCTAATCAGCTGAGCGTGATGGTGACGGGGTCGGCCCGGTACTGCGTGTCCTTCGCAATGTCGCAGTAGCCGTCGACGTAGCTCTCGTCACACACGAGTAGCTCGGCCTGGACGTCGTAGCCGCCGGTCTCGAGGCGGCGGCACGACTCCCGGTCGCCGACACTCTTTGGCGCGGGATACGTGTCGCTGAAGGTGACCGACTGGCCGGGGGCGATCGTGAGCGCAGGCTCATGACCGCCCCCGGTCGGCGGCACGCAGTTCGTGTCCTCCCAGCGACGCTTCTGTTCACCGGTCGGTGCCTTGATGGTGAACATCGTCACCTGGTTCGGGTCGTAGTGAATCGGCGTCGACGACGTGTTCGTCACAACCAACGACAGCGCAATGTCGTCCGCATGCTTGAAGCACACGCCGGACACGTTCAGGACCATCTTGAGTCGGTTGTCGCGTACGACGGTGGTCGAGCGCGGCTTGGTCGTGCATGGATCGGCTGCGGCCGTCGTGGTCGCGCCCGGACGGGTGACGACGGGCTGTGTCGGCTCGACGCCCAGGCCAGCCCCAACCTCACCGGCTTCCGTCGTCTTGGTCGTCGACTTGCCGTCCGACGAGGAGAATTTGCTGCACCCGCTCAACAACAGAGCAAGCGCGAGAACGAGGACCCCAGAACGCGTTTTCAAGCGGGCAAGTGTGGCATGCGGATCGTGAGGATCTCCCACTTACCAAGCTCGACCTCGCCCTCGAACGGCTTCAAAGGACGGCCGCGCAAGTCGACGATCCATCCGACGCCGTCGGTGATACGCAACGTCGAGGACTCTCCGGACGGGTTCCAGACGCGGATCTCGATGCCACCTGGGACCCGTGTGATCGCGGAGACCTCGGCACCCGTGACCGACAACGCCTGACCGTTGTCCGCGCCCAACCCGTCGCCCAATGCGACTGCCGTTTCGAGCGGCAACAGGAAGTCATCGGCCAGTGCGAACGGATCGACGTCGCCCAGCGCCAGTGCGTAACGGGCTTCGACCGGGCCCAGCATCTGGGAACCACGTAGGAAGTCGGGCGGCCCGGCCGGCTGGGGGCGGTACGTCATCTCGATACGCGACAACATCGCCGACGCGCGCAGAACGGTCAGCGCCAGCGTCTTGCCGCCGTCGATCAACTCGTATTCCGACGTGCCGTCGACGATCACCGTGAGGCCGCCCGCCTGAACGAAGCGCTTCGCGGGGTGCGTCGGTAGCTCACGTTCGTGCGGCCCGCCCTCGCCGCGCAGGCCGCGCTCGGGCAACGCGAACGCGCAGTCCGCGCGTGAGGACGTCGCCGCCGTGGGCAGCGGGAACAACGCCCGCATGCGGTGATCACGCGCCGCGTTGTCGAAGGTCGTATGGACTCGCACCATGCGCTCACCCGCGTGCAACTCGTAGCGGGTGCGGATCTCAACCGAGACGGAGCCGACACGTGCTCGCTTGTTGTCGTCGATCCGTTCGGGGATCTCGTACGTGCGCGTCACGTCGATGCGGCCGCGCAGCGGCCCGGCCTCGACGATCGAGATCGTCACGCCGATCGGCGCGTCGACGATCTTGTCGTGATCGGGCGGCGAGTAGTTGTAGGTGTCACCCTGATCGCCGCCGTCGACGAGCCGATCGAAGCCGGCGTTGCCGTTCAGCGAGATGCTGCCGGTCGCCGGGTCCACGGCAACGGTCAACAAACCATTGGTGAGTCCGTGGTCGCCGGACGGAGCCACGGGCAACAACTCGCTCGACGATTCGCCGGTCCAGTGCTGCCACCCGTAGCCCGGAACGTTCTCCACCCGCGAGACGATCTTGAGCGTCGGGCGCTGCGTGATGCGCATCGTGATCGGGCGTTCGGGCTTCGACTGCACGCGCGCCGCGATGTCGGCCTTGACCTCGTCCAGCTCGGTCCAGTCCTTCAGCCACGGCTCGGCGCGCAGGCTGATCTCGAGCAGGTCGTCGGTCTCGTCGATGTCGATGCCGTTGATGTAGGTCTCGTCGTCGATGCGGTAGCTGCGCAGCGTCTCGAGCGCGGTCCCGAGCGCGTCGGCGTTGAAGGTGATTTCGCTGCGAACAGCGGGACGCTCCTTGATCAGTTGGGCGCCACCAGTGACGGGACCCTCCCCGGGCACTTCGATCTCGACCAGACCACTTCGGGTCCGCTGCGACGGGTTGATGACGACCGCGCCCGCCGACGGGCACTGATTCGCGAGGTCCCGCTTGGCTTGGTATGCGAGGCCTTCGCCGATCTGTCGCGCCTCCTGGAAACGAACCATCACCGCGTCGACGACTTCGTCGTGCGAACACGCGCAGATCGAGTCGTGCGCCGCGTTGCGCAGCATCTCTTTCCATGCGATCGCCAGCAGCGTCTCGGGCCATTTGTCAGCGGGCCGGAACAACGCCGACATCGGCTCCGCCCGTCGCTCCAATGCGCGCTCTGCCGCTGACGCTGCGATGCGCACGTCGGTGCGGTTCGACGTGACGCCCATGAGCAAGTTGGCGCGCCCGCCGGAACGCAGCTCACCCGTCCACTTCGGCAGGTCGTTGGTCGGGCCGCTCTCCAGGTGGTTACGCAGCGTCGTGATCTGCAGGTCGTAGTCGGTCTGCGCGGGGTTGACCTCGGCGACGATCTGTCCGAGCCACGGATCGGGCGCCTGGTGATCGGTCCCCGCCATCCACAGCATGGGCGCCGGTTCGGTCGGATTGCGCCCGTCCATGGCGCGGTGGGTCAACTCTTCGAAAGCCACGAGGCGCTGGATCAGATCCTTCGGATCCCGGTCCATGCGCGCGCCGTTGCCGTAACCGCGCCAGAGATACTCGGCGCGCACCGTCGATCCGTCGGGCGACGACCACCAGAACGCGGTGCGATCGATGGCGTTCGGTACACCCCGCCACACCACCGCGTGCTCGAAGCCGAACAGCTTGAAGATCTGGGGCATCTGCGAGATGTGGCCGAACATGTCGGGCAGGTAGCCGACTTCCATGGCGCCGCCGAACTCCGTCGCCCGGGCCATGCCTGCTTGGAGGTTGCGGATGATCGTCTCGCCCGACACGAGGAACTCGTCGGGCAGGGTGTACCAGGGGCCCATGCCGAGACGGCCTTCGCGCGCGAGGCGTTGTAGAACCGGCTTCGCCTCGGGACGGACGTCGAGGTAGTCGTCGACGGCGGCCATCTGCCCGTCGAGCATGAAGTGGTTGTAGGACGGGTCCGCGTCGAGCGTCGGAAGGAACTCGTCGAGCATCTCGACGAGCCGCATGCGGAACTTCTGGAACGGCGAGTACCACTCGCGATCCCAGTGCGTGTGGGGAACGATCGATACCCGCCTAGCAACCATGGCCCCAATTGTGCACCCACTGTCGTGTCGCGTGGCTACGAAGCTGGCCCGGAGGGGAACACTCAAGACGCAACCGCTGACATCCATTCCGGTTGCGGACTTCGTAGAAGTCCGCAATCGCAAATAACGCCGACTCGTCTGGGGGGAGATGCACAACCGGCCTCGCTATCTCCCACAGCTCGACGGACTGCGGGCGCTCGCCTGCGCTGTCGTGGTGTTTCACCACATCCCGACCACCCTCGGGGTGGGTGGATACATCGGTGTCGATGTGTTCTTCGTGCTGTCCGGTTTCCTGATCACGCGGATCCTGCGATCCGAATCAGTGCGGACGGGAACGGTGTCCCTGCGCGACTTCTACGTCCGCCGCTTGCGCCGGCTGACACCGGCTTTGGTTCTCTGCGTGTTGTTTGTCGTGCAGGCGTACGTCGTGCTTCCGATCGCGCCGAACAAGCACGAGACGGCGGTTGGTGGCCTCCTCAGCGTCACCTACGCCGGTAGTTGGGCAAAGGCCTTCGGATGGGCGAACCTCGGTTGGCTCGCTCACACCTGGTCCCTTTCGGTGGAGGAGCACTTCTACCTGCTCTGGCCGCTGGCCGTTCGTTGGTCGAAGGCGCGGCTCGACACGTTGATCTATTGGACCGCTGCGCTGTTCACGCTGTCGTCGGCGTGGTGGTACCTCGGTGTTGCGCACGGCTGGTCGACGGACCGCTTGGTGTTCGCGCCAGACACCCGGGCCAAGGATCTCCTCGCCGGGTGCCTGCTCGCGTTGGTCGTCGAACGCGGCTTCACGTTGCGTTGGTCGCCCACTCGCAGCGGCGCGGTTGCCCTCGGAGCGCTCGCGGCGTGGTCCTTCGCCGTGCCCAAGGACTCGAACCTGTATCTCGTCGGCTGGCCGATCGTCATCGGCGCCACGGTCCTGCTGGTTTGGGCTCTGGCTTCCGGCGACCATTCACCGGTAAGCCGCGGCTTGGCTCATCCGGGTCTCGTGTGGCTGGGGCAGCGCTCCTACAGCATCTATCTCTGGCACTACCCGCTGACGATCTTCAACGCGGCCGTCGTGCATTGGTCGGCACCGGGACGGGTACTGGTGGCCACCCTCACAACGTCGACGGCCGTGGTGCTTGCGGCCTGGTCGTACCGTTTCGTCGAGAAGCCTCTCCGGGACCAGGCCTACGGGCCGCTCACCGTCGCCCCGCTACGCGAGCGGCTTAGAAGAGCGCCTGCGCGACCGGTTCTCCCGGTTCTTTCACGCCCCACGGTAGGTGGTCCATGAAGACCCACGTGCGGCGGTGAATCGACGTCGGGCCCATCGCCCGTAGTTGCGTCTTGTGCCAGGGGCACGGGTAACCCTTATTGCGCTCGAAGTCGTAGCCCGGAAAATGGGGCGCCTCTTCGCGCATCAATCGGTCACGTGTCACCTTTGCGAGAATCGAGGCGGCGGCGATCGAGAGACACCGAGCGTCGCCCTTCACGAGCTTGATCGTGCGGCCATCGCCGATGAAGTCCCAGTTGCCGTCGAGCAGGACCTTGTCGACGGGCACGCTGAGGCCATCAAGACAGCGGCGAGCGGCGAGTTTCTGCGCAGCCGACATACCGAGCGCGTCACACTCCTCGTGTGATGCGTGACCAACCGACCACGTCACGCACCATTCGGCGATGCGGTCGAAAAGTCGCTCGCGCTCCTTCTCCGTCAGCATCTTCGAGTCGCGCACGCCGTTGACGCGTTTGTCGCGCGGAAGCACTGCTGCACCGACGGTGAGCGGACCGGCCCAGGCGCCCCGGCCGACTTCGTCCATACCGGCGACGTAGGTGAAGCCCTCGTCCCACAGCGCCTTTTCGCTCCGCAGCGACGGCGGCACCTTCTTGGAGGGCGCCTTCACCTTCTTCTTCGTCGCTGCGGGCATCTCGACTTTGGAAGTTACCGCTTCGCGGCGGCAACACCTACAGGGTCGAGGCCAGCGCGTCTCGCGTCGCGACGACGCTATCGATCACGTAGTCGACTTGTTCGTCAGTGATCGAGGGGTAGAGGGGTAGCGAGATGGTTGATGCTCCGATGCGCTCAGCCTCAGGAAACGCCCCTACCTGAAAGCCGAATCGGTCGCGGTAGAAGGTCGTCAGGTGGATCGGCCGGAAGTTGACGGCGACGCCGACCTCACGGGCCTGAAGTTCACTCAGAAAGTCGTCCCGGGCCGTCGGTGGGGCCCAGATCGTGAACAGATGATGAGAGTGCCCGTCCGGGTCGTCACCGAATGACGGATACGACACGCCAGCCGCATCGAACCCTGCGGCGTATCGCTTGGCGATTTGTGCACGTCGATTTCGTGTGTCGTCGATTCGATGCAGCTGTGGAATCAACATCGCAGCCTGGAAGTTCGTCATGTTGTACTTCCAGCCGAGGTGCTCGATGTCCCAGTGCTGATACCGCTTGGTGTAGCGGTCGGCGGCGCCCTTGCTCATCCCGTGGTTACGTAACTGGCGGAGGAGGTCGGCAAGGTCCTGATGTTGCGTTGCGAGCGCACCGCCCTCGCCCGACGTAATCGCTTTGGTCGCGTAGAAGCTCATGCAAGAAGCGTCGGAAAGCTGGCCGGGCCGAACGCCGGAGCGGCTGGCGTCGACAGCGTGAGCGGCGTCCTCGACGATTTTGAGGCCATGCCGCGCTGAGAGTTCCGCCAGCGCCGGCATGTCCACCATCGCCCCGTACAGGTGCACCGGCAGCACCGCCTTGGTGCGAGGCGTGATAGCGCTCTCGATCTGGTCGAGGTCGATGAGGCCCGTGTTCGGATCGACGTCGACGAAGACGGGCGTCGCTCCGGCCAAAAGCACGGCGTTCGAGGAGGCAACGAACGACATCGGCGTAGTGATGACTTCGTCGCCTGGTCCGATGCCCAAACCGAGCAGGGCGAGGTGGAGCGCTGCGGTACAGCTCGACAACGAAACGGTGTCGGTCACGCCGAGGAACTCTGCGAGTTCGGCCTCAAAAACGGCGTTCTGGTCAGCCGTTGTGAGAAAGACGGACTCGAGTACGTCGCGGACAGCGTTGAATTCCGTTTCGCCCAGATCGTGGCGATAGAACTCGACGCGCATCAGTAGCGAACGACGCGGCCGTCTGGCAATTGGATCTCGACTTCGCGAAGCCCGACTTGCGACTTCCACACATCAGGGTTGTCCTCGTACCACTGCAACGTCGAGGCGAGTCCGTCTTCGAGTGAAATCTCCGTGGTAAATCCGAGCACCTCTGCCGACTTGTCGGTGCTCGCGGTATGTCGCACGACCTGACCGATTCGTTCGTCCATGTACGAGATCTCGCTCTTCGAATTCGAGGAGGCGAGCAGCCGTTCTGCCAACTCGAGCACCGAGCAATCGACGCCAGTGCCAAGGTTGAACACTTGCCCGCGAACCGTCTCGAGTGGCGTGGTGCGGATCAGATCAATTCCCCGGGTCGTGTCGTCGACGTGGATCCAGTCGCGAGCGGCGTCACCGTTGCCGTGCACCGTCAAAGGCTCACCCAACAGCAACGACGTGATGAACCGCGGGATGACCTTTTCGAGATGCTGGCGCGGCCCGTAGTTGTTGAACGGTCGCACGATTACTGCGGGCATGTCGTAGGTCTCGATGTACGAGTACACGAGGCGGTCGGCCCCAGCCTTCGCCGCCGCGTACGGGCTCGTTGGGTTCAGGGCGTGTTCCTCGTCCATCACGGGATTCTCGGCGGTCCCGTACACCTCGGAACTCGAGATGTGCACGAAGCGTTCGACGTTTCGACCCCAACGCACTACTGCGTTGGCTAAGCATTGCGTGCCCAGGACATCGGTCTCGAAGAAAACACGGTCGCTTTCGAGTGACCGAGCGACGTGAGTCTCAGCGGCAAAGTGGACGACCTGGTCTGTGCGCTCGACAAGATCGCGCACCGTGTCGGCGTCGTTGATCGAACCGTGCACGAAGCTGAAACGGTCGCTGTCCTGGACTTCCTGGGGAATGTTCCCGAGGTTCCCGGCGTAGGTGAGTGCGTCGAGCACGGTTATGTGCGCCTCAGGATCGGACGCGAAGAGTCGCCGCACGAAGGTGCTGCCAATGAAACCAGCGCCGCCGGTGACTAGAACGTTCGTCAATTGCAATCTTTCGCCTAGCGGAAGTCGTCCGGATGGCGGTTCGCTGTGGCCTCGGGAGGACTCAACACTAATGCTCCGGTGAGAATTGCCCGGGCGTCAGGTCCGGTGTTGAGAATGAGGTCGATCACAGAGAGGTGGGACACGAAGCCGAGCTGGGCATGCTGCTGCGGGTACCAGGGATGTGCGTACGCCTGAAACTCGACGGTGACGCCGTTGCGTTCGAAGAGTCCGACATCGAGGTAGTTGCTCCCCGACGCGCCCTCGTAGAAGTTGTCGGCCCCAATGTGGTTACAAATCTTGACCAAGCGAAGATTCGCATCGGTCTCGGTGATACCGAGCGTCGAGGATCGAACCACAGGCGTCGTAATGGAGAGATGCGTGCGGGCCCACTCGATCGCGGCGAGATTCAGATCGACCAAGTTCGAGGGCGGTGTGGACCACAGTTCAAACAGCCCGTCGGCACTCGCACGGAACGGCGCTTTTGCGTAGGCGCTCTCGACAGTGCGGCGATGGCGCCGGCCGAACGTGATGTCGCTCACTTCCGCCTCGAAGATTCTTTGCTCGAGCTTGCCGGCCGTTGCCACGGGAACCGTGAGCCAGGTCGGGCCGTTCGCCGTCTTCACACGGTTGCGGTTACGCCAGTCGTTCTTCGTGTACTGAACGTCGTCGAGGTAGACGAAGACATCAGCGCGTGTCATCTGTTCGAAGAACCCGAGCCAGGGGAGATAGCTGGGCTGCAGGATCGCGGCGAGCGTCACGCCTTCGCTTCAAGGATCGCGAGCAAGACGACGTCTTCGTAGGTGCCCTCTCGGTACTCGTGGTCAATAAGCAAGCCTTCGCGGCGGAACCCGAGCTTCTCGAACGTGGCCAGCGCGGGTGCATTCCGGGCGAGCACACGCGCGGTGACCCGATGCAGGCCAAGGAAGTTGAAACACCACTCGGTCGCAAGACGTACACACGCTTCGCCGACGCCCGCGCCGCGTGCTGTCGCGTCGAGGTAGACGCCAATCTCGGCGCGGCGGCTGAACGAGTCGATGTCCATTACGCGCAGCACGCCAGCCGGTCCCGCGTCGCTTGTGACGATCCAAGTCGCTTCGTCCGTAGCGGCAAGCCGCGCCGTGATCCATGACGCACACGCGTCGCGTGAGACGGGCAAGCGCCAGCCCAACGTCAGTGTCTTGATCTCGAGATCATTTTGCAGTCCGAGAACGAAGTCGAGATCGGCGGACTCGACGGGGCGAAGCCGGATCGAAGTGCTTTCAAGAATCGCGTCGTGCACGTTTTCCGTCGCTCGTCAGTTCAATGATCTCGGCTATCGACGTGGCGATCCTATCGAGGCCCTTGTCGGCAACTGCGGAGCGGCGTCGAGCGATTATCTCTTCGTTGTGTCGCGTCGCGACGCTCGCCGTCGCAAGCGTGGCGAACTCTTCCGGCGAGTCGGCGATCGCGACCAGGTCGTCGTAGTTCTCGACCGCGGGGAGGCGCGTCGACACGACGGGAAGGCCGCTAGCGAGGTATTCGTACACCTTCAGCGGGTCGCTCCCCGCGTTGAAGTTGTTCACAACGTAAGGGACAAGACCAACATCGAACGCGGCGATGTAGCTCGGAATCTGTTCGTGGGGTCGGGAGCCGAGTCGAACGACGTTGGCTGGCAGAGCAGAGAGCTCGGGCACGAACTCCGGTGCTTCCGGTCCGACGAGTACGACGGTGCCTGACGGATTTCGTTCGGCGACGGCGCGCAGCATCGCGAGGTCAACGCGTTGCGCGGCGATGCCTCCAGCGAACCCAAAGATCGGACGCGGCAGATCGTGCATTTCAGGAGGCGTTTCGCCCGGCGATGCGAAGCGGTGGAGGTCGACTCCGGTCGACGAGCGATGCACTCGGCCCGGAGCGCGGGCCTCGCTTGTGGTGACCGCCCGATCTGAAATTGCAATCACTGCGTCGGCTCGTTCGAACAGCCAGTCTTCGCCGGGCAGAACGACCTCGTCACCCGTCCAGTACAAGAGCGCCGAGGGAGCGAGTCGTTCGACGATGCGGTTTTCGGTGGGTGCGTAGGAAAGAACAACGTCGGGTCTCGCCTGATGTCTCTTGAGGACGCGTTCTACTTGTCGTGCGGTGAGCCACGACGAGAGGCGGAAGTCGTCGATCCGTGCAAAGGGCAGCACCCACGGACGAACGCGAATCAGGCTTGCATCCCTACTGACGTGCCCGCGACCGATCGCCTTGACCCAAAAGGCGGCGCCGTCGCGGCGCGCTCGGATTCGATCGTCGACCCAGACCACGCGTGTCCCTTGGCGCTGCAGTTCGGCCATCACGCCCTTGTGGAACTGCATGAAGTGCGTGTCCCATGCGAAGTGGCCGAGCACCACAAGCGTGGTGTCGCGATCGGTCACCGGGGTCTAGTGCTGGCCGGCGGCAGCAGATCGCAGGTGACCGATCGTCTCGTTCAAGATGTCGTCGAGGGTTCGTTCTGCGGTCCACCCGGTGAGCGCACGGATCTTCGCGGTGTCGGGAACGCGACGCGTCATGTCTTCGAAGCCGGCCTCGTATGCCTGCTCGTATGGAATGAGCTCAATGGTCGAGGAGGAGCCCGACCTCGTAATGACTTCTTGTGCGAGGTCGAGCATCGAGATCTCGCCTTGCGCGCCGACGTTGAAGACCTCACCGATCGCGCCGGGGTGATCGAGAAGTCGCAGCAGACCGTCGACGATGTCGGCTACGTGGCCGAAGCAACGGGTCTGAGTGCCGTCGCCGAAAACCGTGATGGGTTCATTCCGCAGCGCCTGTTCGATGAAGCGCGGAATCACCATTCCGTAGGCAGGGCTCTGCCGCGGGCCAACCGTGTTGAACAGCCGAACGACCACCGCCGGCAGTTCGCGTTCCTTGTGATACGAGAACGCGAGAACTTCGTCGACCGACTTGGCGATCGAGTACGCCCAGCGCGCGACGGTTGGCGAACCAAGAATGCGATCGGCCGTCTCGGTGAGCGCGTCGCTCGAGTTCTTGCCGTAGATCTCCGACGTCGACGCGATGAGGATCTTGCGCCGGTAGCGATGCGCGGCCTCGATCACGATCTCGGAGCCGCGAATGTTGGTCGTCAAGGACTTCAGTGGTTGTTCGACGATCAGCTTCACCCCAACGGCCGCTGCGAGGTGGACGATGACGTCGCACTGGTGCGCGAGTTCGTCGACCATCAATTCGTCGAGCACTGAACCGTGGACGAATCGGAAGTTGTTGCTTCGGCCGGCGCTGTCGAGGTTCGATAGCCGGCCCGTCGAGAGATTGTCGAGAGCGACGACTCGGTCGCCTCGGGCGAGGAGTGCGTCAGTGAGATGTGACCCGATGAAACCCGCGCCGCCGGTGATGAGATAGCTCGTCGACATCAGCCAAGGCTACCGACAACCTTCACGCGGTCGAGGATGCGGCGCGCGCCCTCGCGATGTCGGTTAGCGCTTGCCAATCGCGCGGTAGCCAGCGTCGAAGCGACAAGAACGCGGCCGCTACGCACGCGGGGGCGACCACACCAACCGCGATCGCATCCGGCACGTGCCCGATTCCTTCCGCGACGAGCAGAGGCGCCGTACACAGCGCGCTGATAACGGCGATGGGGGCGATAGCTCCTAGCAACTCGAGCGGCGAAAGTGAGACTGCGCGGATGGCTATGGACGTCGCGACAAGGCCGCCGCCAGTGAGAACGAGCCCGACGAGAATCGCGGCCGCCACGAGTCCGATGCGTGCGCCCACGTACGCCGCGGCGATCGTGATGGGCGCGGCCACCAGCCCGACCCTGAATTCGGTGCCGACCAGTCCGCAACTACGCAGCAAGGCCTCGACAGGCATCAGGCCGCGAATCAATCCAACGAGAAGCAACACCTGTAGCGGTCGAATGGCTCCGATCCACTCGGGTCCGAGCACCAAGCGGATCGCAGCCGGCGCCGACGCAACGGCAACCCCGACCAGCGGGCACGCGGCAACCGCGCCCACTCGTGTGAATCGAACGAATAGGTGAGAGCGACCCTCACTCGTGGTCTCGCGTCCGAATCCCGCAAGCGCGACATCCGAAACGGTTGAACCGATGAGGCCGCCCGGCAGAACGCCGTAGTTGTACGCAAACGAGTACAGCCCGAGGGCGCTGGCGCCGAGGACGCGGCCGATCGTCACGTTGTCGCCCTGCAACGCGAACGCCCACACCGCACTGCCTCCGGTGAGGCTGAGGCCGAACCGCAACGCAGTGCGCCGAGTCTGGGCGCGGGACTCGTGGTGTTGCGCTTCCCATTGCGGCCGTGCCGCCAACAGCGCCAAGAGCGTGACCAATTGGGACGTGAGCGCCGCGGCAACAAGGGACCAGACGCCAGCACCGCCGATGGCGCACCCGACCCCGACTGCGCACGCGAAGAACTCAGCGACGATCGACGCGCGTGCGACTTCGTTGAAGCGGAATTCAGCGCGTAGCAGCGCGTTCGGCACGACCGTCAGCGAGGTCAGTACGACGGACGCGACCAGCGCCACGACGATCCCGGCGATTCGCCCGTCGTCGTAGAACGACGCGATCGGTCGGGCCGCCGCCAACAACACCAACGACGCGGTGATCCCGGTTGCTAGCGCGAGTTCGCCGACGACGCGAGCGTCACGACGTGCGTTGGGTCCGCGCTGAATCAAGAACGATTGCAACCCGAACTCGGCGACGAGCGAAGCCAAGCTGACGAAGGCGAAGGCCGCGGCGAAGCTGCCGACCGACTTTGGCCCGACGACCCGGGCGATGACGAGACTGCGCACGGCCTGCAGCACGCGCACGGCGACGACGGAGATCGCGCTCCACTTGAGCCCGTGGCTTACGTCATCGTCCACGGGTTCGGGACTCCATAGGCCGGGAACTCTAGGGCTGCAGCCGCGCTGGGATCGGTAGTCGCCAAAACATCCATCGTTACGATGTCGAAGTGGCGAAGACGTACGGGCCGTTACTTCAAGAGGTTTGGCGCACCGCGCTGATTCTTCCCGGCTACGACGACCTCCTGCGAAGCCTTGCGAGCGAAGTGGGCGGCTTCCTCGGCTTAGACGAGAGTGCCGCCGTCGATGCGATGGAAAGCGCGTGGGCGAACCGGGCCAATGACGCCCTCCGCCGATTTCCGAAGCACGTCACGGAGGAATCGCTCGCCGAGTTCTACAGCGACAGCCAACAAGGCATGCTCGTCTCGGCGTATTGGCACTCTCTGATTCCCGACCGATACGCGCTTCACGGCGTCGCGGCCCTGCACGTCGCGCAGACGTATGCCTCCGGAACTCGGTTGCTTGAGGTCGGCCACGGGATTGGCTCGACGTCGGTCTTGCTCGCCCGCCATGGCCTGGACGTCTCGATGGGTGACGTGTCCGACGTCTATATCGAGTTCGCTCGATCCCGCTTCGCATCGCGCGACCTGAAGGTGCAGTCGCTCGACCTTCGCGACGGATATCCGCCTCCGGGCAGCCAGGACGTGGTCGTGTGCCTCGACGTTTTGGAGCACGTGCTCGATCCCGTAGGTCTCGTGCAGTCGATGGTGCGGACACTGTCCGATGATGGACTTCTGATTTTGAACGTCGCTTACGGACTGGATCCGAACACACCCGAACATTTGATGCGTCGCCGGCTCGGCTTTCTCGATCGCTTGCGTTCGTTTGACATCGAGCCGCTGCCTCACCCGACCCTCGACGTGTTCTGGAAGCGTCGTCAGGCGTCTTGGGAACGACCAATTCGTCGAGCTGAAGATCTGCTTGTGGTCGCGTCTCGCGATGTCGCGGCGAGAGCGCCGCGTCTGGCGCGGCTTGTCCGGCGAGCCAGCTCGCCCCCGATGGGTTAAGCGGTTTCCCTCGCGACGCGCAGCCACAACTCGCGTGGCGTTGTTCGTGCCTCGCGGTAGGAACGACGCCGCCAGCGAACGAGCCCCGGCAAGTCGCGTGCGGTCACGACGATTGCTCGACCCCTCAGCCGAAGTCGCGATGGCGACCTCAGGTCATTGGCGATGCCGGCGAGAAGTCGAAGAACGGACAACACCGCGACTTCAACAGGAGCATGCTTGAGCGCGAATCGAGGTCGTCCCGTCATCGCTGCGTAGGTGCGTGCTCGTTGCCCCTCAACGGAGTGCGATGACGCAGACACGTGATGTCGAATCGTGAGTGACGGCTCGTACTCAACGCGAAGACCGGCGAGCCGCAACCGCCACGAGAGATCCACGTCTTCCCACCCGGCGAAGAAGCCCGCATCCCATCCACCGACGCGACGAAACGTGTCGGCACGAATCGCGAAGCACGCTCCCGAAGCGAAGGCGCATGCGACTCGGCTCTCGGTTGCCGACTCGATGAAACAACGATCGTTCAGAAGGCTCAACGATCCGGGATGAAAGCTCGTTCGACAATGGGTCGTGTGCGCGTCGTCCCACCCGCAATGGGTGACATCCAACACCCCCAGGTCCTTGTCGACGAGTGACTCGCTGATTGTCTCCGCGAATCCTCGAGGGATCGCCAGGTCATTGTTGAGAAAAAGGAGAACTTCTCCGCACGCGGTCGAGGCGCCAGTGTTGAAAGCACTTGCGAGACCCGTGTTCGTGTGCAACCCAATCCATCGAGTGGGGAACCGACTGGCCACCAAGGAGGAGTCGTCCCGGCTGCCGTTATCGACGACGAGCAACTCGGCGATGCCGGGGTCGCCCTCAAGCGATGTCAGGCAGTCCTTGAGTACTGCGGCTCCGTTCCAGTTTACGACGATCGCACTGACGGAGAGCGGTGACGGAGCGACCTCAGGAGTCATTGGCGGGCGGCGTGGACATCGGATCGCGCATCATCTCGTTTGGAGAGTCAAAAGGTACTCCCAGTCCGATCCTTACCGTTCTTCGTGCCAACGGGCTGTCGCTTCAAGAGGTCCAATTGCCCAATACCATCCAACCGTGATGCGTGATGGCTTCGTGGAACTCCGGCCCCGCTTGGGCTACCGCGCTCGGCTAGATGGCTTACGCGCTCTTGCCGTTTTGCTTGTAATAGTGAGTCACTGCTTCGGTTGGGCGTCCGGGGCGGGTGCTCTTGGGGTCGGCGGGTTTTTTGTGCTGTCGGGCTTCCTGATCACGGCTCTTTTGGACCAGGAGTTCGTCGAGACAGAGCGCATCAACCTTCGCTACTTCTATGTGCGGCGAGCGCTTCGTCTCTATCCGGCACTGCTGGCGGTTGTGGTGGTGTACGGCGTCGGTGTTTTGACGGGGGTGTGGGCGGCGTCAGTAGGACGCGGATTGGCTGCGGCAGCGATGGCCCTGACATACACCACTGACATTTTTACGATTGTCGGTAAAGGCCATTGGACTGAGCTAGAGCTCTTATTGACGTGGACGCTCGCAGTGGAGGAACAGTTTTATCTGGCGTGGCCCCTTACCTTCAGGTGGCTGAAGAAGAACGTGCGATCGGAGCGCGACCAGGTTGTCGTCCTCTGCGCCGGTGTGGTGTTCGCCGCGCTGATCCGAACGATTGCCTCGACACAGATGGCGGTCACGTTGTCACCGATTGCGTGGACCGACGCCTTATTGATCGGGTGCATCTCTGGGCTCCTGTACCGAAACGGCTCGGTGGTTCCACGGCGGCTCAGTTGGATGGCAGCCTCGGCGATGACACTGCCTTCCGTTTATCTATTTCACGCTGGCGCTGACAGTTTGATCGGGAGAACAGTCGGTCTCACGGTCTTTGACCTGACGGTGGCGGTCTTCGTGTTTCATGCGTTGGCTCCGCCCGCACGGATAGATGTGCTTGGGGCAGCAATCCCTGCGCGGATTGGCCGAATTTCGTATGGCCTATATATCTGGCATTCGCTCGTGCTGAGCTTGGTCGAGCGTCACGTACGATTCGGCAGCATCGCCTTCGTCGTCATCGAACTGAGCCTCACCTTCGTCATCGCGGAGTCCTCGTACCGGCTAATCGAGTTGCCGTTTTTGCGGCGCAAAGCGCGATTTCAGGTCGCATCATGAGCGCTAGATGATGCTCCTACCCGACGGACTCGTCTTGGCACTCGATCGATGCCTGTTTGCGCTTCGCGTGCAAGCGATGCGCACAACCCGAGACTGTGAGTCAATCGCTTGACGCGTCCTATTGCCGTGTTCACACCCACCTTGACGGACTCCGGTGGAACAGATCGAGCGACTCTCGCATGCATCCACCGATGGTCAGGCGACCGTGCTGTGACTGTCTTTACACGCCGGGCAACGGCATCGTTACCTGCATCTGTTCGGATCGTGAAGACGCGAATTCCCGAGCGACCACAACTGATTGGATGGCTCTGCTTCGTCGCGTGGGCTACAGCGAGAAAGATGCTGCTGCAGCGGTCAAAGATCAACCCAATCATCTTCACGCCAGGCGTGAACATGGTCGGTGGGGCAGATGTGACGGTCGCGCACATCTACTACCGCGGCTTGCCCAAGGTTTCGGAAGTACCCGAGCGCCTTTGCCCCGTTCAAAGGGATCCGCTGAGCTACGGCCGCAAGTGGAACGTGAAACGGCTCCATCGAGTGGCGTACGCCGCGCTAGTCGCCCGCCTCGAACGCTCGCACTATCGGCTGTCGAAATCGGTCTTCGCGGTGAGCCCCGCGGAGGCTGAGACGATGGCTGCACATGGCATCCGGATTGAGGGTGTTGCCCCCAATGGCGTCGACGCTGCGCTTTTTCGGAGTCGGACCCGAAGTTCTACCGACCGTATTCGCGTTCTGACCGTCGGATCCGAAATCGATGTCAAGGGACTCGACCTCGTAATCGACGCGATTGCGGGCTCCGACTTCGCTGCTGACGCCGAACTGCAAATCGTCACGCGCAGAAAGAATCACTCGATCTTGGCGGAGTTCGCGGATCGCGTCGGGATCAGGCTAACCCTCACCGAACCCGGACAACCCGCAGAGTCACTCTACGGTGCAGCGGACATATACGTCGCCGCGTCGCGAAGCGACTCGTTCAACATGCCCGCGTTGGAAGCGATGGCAAGCGGGATCCCGGTGGTGCTCTCAACGGCGTGCGGCCTTGCGGCTTGGATCTCCGATCAAGCACTCGTCGTGGACCCGAATGCTTCGGATATACGAGATGCACTTTCGGTTCTTGTGAGATCAGTGCAACTCCGCCGCTCGTTGGGTGAAGCGGGCGCGAGGCTTGCGTCAACAATGACGTGGGATGTAACTACAGCGGCGATCGCACCTGCGCTGCTGCGGCTGGACGTGAGTTAATGAGTCGCCTACCGCTGAACAGAAGTGACATGAGTCGGGATGCGACCTGATCCGGATGAAAGTCAGCCGCCGCAGCGAGTGCTCGTTCGCTCGCCTCAAGCCGCTCGGCAGGGTTGTCGCGGACACGAGCTAAGGCGGCTGGCCAGTCGCCGACGTGTGCAACCTTCCAACCCGCCTTAGCGCCGTCGACCAGGTCGAGGCAGGAACCCGCAGTCGCGTCTGCGATGAGCGGTGTCCCGCACGCGGCAGCCTCGATTGCAACGACGCCGAACGGCTCGAAGTATGAGGCGATTGCGAGAACGTCAGCTTGGTAATACTCGGCTGGTAGTTCGGTCTGGGCCTTCATCCCGACAAAGGAAACGCATTCAAGTCCGGCTGATAGCTGCTGAAGGCGCTTCATCTCTGGCCCTGAACCGACGAAGCGAAGTGAAACTCCTGGCGTTGCTCGTACCGCGGATATGAGGGTGTCCAGCCGTTTCCAATCGAGCATGCGGCCGACCGACAGAACGCGAAGTTCTCCTTTGACCGGCTCGAGGCGCTCGGCGGGTGCAACGAAAACGTCTGGGTTCACCGTGGCGATCCGGTTCACAGTCTTGCGGGCTCCAAGCGAGAGAGAGAACCTCTCGCTTGCGGCGGACATGCACGCGACCCCTGACGCCCTTCTCGTCGCTGCTTTGAAGAGTCTGCGGGCAATCCATCGAATAGGCCTTGGATATTGATCGCCACCTGGTCGAGTCGCATCGGACCCAAGGAACCAGTCTTTACGACGCGCTTCCGCAATCGTTATCGCCGCAAGTGCTTCTGCCGTCCGGTACCCATCGACCAAGACAACGTCGAAGCTCAGCTTGCGGAGTTCACGAAAAACACCGACGAAGGCCTTGAATTGGTTGACAGATCCCGATCGCGGGACACCGCAAGTGCTCCACTCGAAACCGTCGAGAAGGGGAACGTCCCATCTGACCGCTTGTCCATAGCCCTCGTCGAGGTAATCCTCGGCGCCTTCAAGGCTTCTGAACAGGACACGAAAGGTGAGGTCCGAGCGGCGCGCGATCGCCCGATATAGAGGGGCTGCGTACTGCACTGGGTGACTACTAATAGCGATTACCCGAATGCTTTGATCAGGCTGGTCCATGTACCTTCGCACGCTAGACGGGCAACTCAAGCCGGCTATGAACAGCGCTGTAACGTCGGCGAGTGGCTGTTTCTGCGCTGCCGGTTTCTGTGGTCGTGCCGTCTTGGCAGCGTCCGGATTGGCTCCGAAACTGTTTGGGGCATTTGGAGGCGTTGTCCCCGCGACCGGAGCTGATCGCGGTTGTCGGCAGGCCAGACGATCGGCCAACTCGAGCGGTCGTTGCCGAGTTTCCCGGTGTCCGATGGATACCGGTCGCGCAGGAAGGTTTTGTTGCGCCCATTCGAGCGGCAGTTGATGTGATCCAAACGGAATTCGTTGCGATCATTGATGACGACGCGGAGCCAGCTAACGCAGATTGGCTCTCCTGCTTGTTCGAAGCATTCGACGACGAGACCGCTTGCGTCGGAAGTCGTGTGATTGAAGATCTCGCTTCGGAGCGAGTGGTCACATCGTTGTCCGGCCGCATCACCTGGTACGGACGAATAGTCGGCAACGTTGGTGGACGAAGTGATTCGAATCCGGTCACGGTTGATGCACTTCCAGAGGGAAACTGGATTTGGCGAACGACGGTGCTGCGATCCCTCACAATCAGCAGCATTTTCGATGCTGGCGATGCCTCAATGTACGGCTGTGATCTTTGTCTTCAAGCGCAACGTAAGGGCTGGCAGACCGTTTTCACTAGTGCTGCGCCGGTCAACCATTTCTCGGCCCCGCGCGGCGACTCGTCGGGAATAAGCCGGCAGGACGTTCGGCGTCGGGCTTACTCGTACTCACGAAACGTCACATTCATTGCCCTGAGGCACTTCCGGCTTCGGCTCGTCCTTTTTGTCCCTTGGACCATTCTGGTCGGCGACAGCGGGATGCCGGGCGTCGCAGTCGTTCTTCGAGACCTCGTTCGTCGTCGGTTCAGACTCGGGTTGTTCATGTCATCGATCGCCGGACGCGGCGCAGGCTTTCGGCACTGGGCGACTTCGTCTAAATGAAGGTCGCTGCTCTGACCGAACGCCGTCGGTTTGCGGTTGCTTCTCTGGTGGAAGCATTCCATCGCGCCCGGTCGATCGTGACAATTCAAACCGCTGGGCCCGCGATCACCGTCGGGTTAGCGGCGGTCGCTGGGTTCATGGTCGTCGCCTCTACGTCGGGCGTTCGTTCGTCCGTGCCCGTACCGGTCTCGCTTTCGCCAGCTTTGATGATGGCGCTGGTGCTGCTTGGCGGGTTGACGGTGGTGTCTCTAAAGCGGCCGCTGGTCTGGTTCGGTGCTTTATTGCTTTGGTTCCCGGTCGGAGACTTGTTGCGGAAGCTAGGCAGCGGGGACCCGCGCCTTGTGCTTGGAAGGGACGTTCTGCTCTACGGGGGTGCTGTCCTATTGGCTGCTCAGTACCGGCTTTGGCGGCCAGTTGTTCAAGCAATGGCTGGCTGGTGGACTCCCTTCCTCGCCTGCGTCGGGTTTTTTGTGGCGACGGCAGCTCGATCAGGGTTCGGTTCGCTGGCGATTCCGCTGTCCGGGCTCCGGCTGTACTTCGGTTACTTGCCATTGCTCTTCGTGGGCTGGTTCATCGCCCAGGACCCAAAGCGGCTTGCCCGAACAGTTGGCTTCGTTGCGACCGTGCTCTCCGTAGGCACGCTTGTCGGCGTTTATCAAGCGATGGTTGGACCGGACTTTCTTGCTCCGCGGGCGGACTCCACTTTTTTCCGCCACCTAGATTTGCTTCGACGCACCGCTGGGCAGACCGGACAGGCGGTCTTCCAGCCGACAGGTCCCTTCGCCGAACCTGGGCGGTTCGCCAACTGGGCGCTCGTGACTTTCGTGGTTGGTCTGGTTTTGGTGAGCCGACGTTCGATAGGGCGGTGGCGCTTCGTTTGCTTAACCATTGGTATTACCGGCTTGTTGATTGCCGCCGGCAGAACGGTCTTGATTACGTCTGCGCTCATTCCGCTGGCGATGGTGCTTGGGCGCGATATTCCCAGCGGGGTCGGTGTTCGGCGTGTAGTTCCGCCGATTGCGTTCGCTTTGCTGGCGTTGCTCGTCGCTAGCGTCGCCGTCCCTCAAATCGTTCAGCCTCGCGTCGAGTTTTTGTCGCGATCGCTCAATCCGTTTAAGCGTGACTCCGAACTATCCACACGCCCAGGTGTCTACATCGGTGGTGCGTCGACCTCGATTGGGCGCGGAGGCTTATTTGGGCGAGGCGTTGGTGACCAAAGCTTGGGTCGGCAGTACGTCGCGAGCGACGAATATTTCTCGCTTGGCGAGGGCGGCTTTTCAACTGTTGCGCTCGAAACGGGAGTCATCGGCCTCGGGCTTTGGCTTTGGTGGACGGCAGGCTGGAGTGCTCAATTACTCGGGCTCCGGCGTCGGGTTGATAGCGAGTACCGGACAGCGGTCTCAGCAGTTGCGTTCGCAACTGTCTTCATCTTGTTTGTGAAGTTCTGGTTGGGCGTGAGTGCAATCCAGGACTATGTCCTGAACGCGTTCCTCTTTGCTTCGTGGGGAATGGCCATAGGCCTCTCCTCCCGGTGGAGGTCAGACAATTCGACTCAAGATGAGGGGTCGGTCGGTCGAGAAAACGGCTTGGCCACGAGACGCGTACCGATCACACGTTGACCAGCACGATCTTGCCCAATTTTCCGCCCGCAGCGAATCGCTCGTAGGCCGCGGCCGCTTCGTCTAGCGGGAACGTCTCCAACACCGGCACCTTCACCCGGCCGTCGGCCAGCAGCGGCACGACATGACGCTCAACTCGACGAGCCGCGTCAGCTTTCTGCTCGAGCGGTCGAGCCCGCAGCGTCGAGCCACGCAACACCGCTCGCTTCGCCATCAGCGTGAGCAACGACACATTCGCTGACAGGCCCGCACCAACACCGATCACCACGATCCGACCACCCGTAGCGAGCGCCGCAAAGTTGCCCTCCATGTTCGGGCCGCCAACGAGCTCGAGCACCACATCGAACGGACCGAGCGCCTCGAAGCCCGCCGGCTCCACGACCACGTCGGCGCCCAACGCACGCACTTCGTCATGACGGGCGGAGTCGCGCACAGTCGCCGTCACATGGGCGCCCGCCGCGTGGGCCAGCTGCACGGCCATCGATCCCACGCCGCCGGCGGCGCCGTGGATCAGCACGCGCTCACCCATGCCCAACTCACATTGGGTGAACAACGCGTCGTGAGCGGTCGTTGCGGCTTCAGGGAAGCCTCCCGCCGCCGGCCACGACACCGAGTCCGGTACGCGGATCAACACCCGCGATGAGACCACGAGATGCGTTGACTGCGCGCCCCCGCCCACAACCGCCATCACGCGGTCACCGACGGCAAACTCCAAAACGCCATCACCCAACGCCGCGACGACGCCTGCGCACTCGAGCCCAGGGATGTCCGCCGGCGAACCCGGGGGAGCAGGGTATCCACCGCGCACTTGCAACAAGTCGGCGGCATTCAACCCAGCGGCGCGCACCTCGACCAGCACTTCGCCGGGACCAGGAACCGGATCGGGCCGTTCCTCAACGACCAGTGCACCGTCGACAATCGCCACGCAACGCATGGCGCAAAACCTAGGCGGCTAGTTGACGCGGCCGACGCCGACGAGATCGCCGCGGAAGGCGTAGTGGTAGCGGACCACGTCGCCGGTCTGAGGAGCGTCGATCATCTGCCCGCCGCCCACGTAGATGCCGACGTGGTGAATCGAGCCGACCGACGAGCCGTAGAAGGTGAGGTCGCCAGGTGCGATCTCGTTGAGCGAAATGCGCGTTGTCGCGCTGTACTGCGCACGCGACGAGTGGGGAAGCGAACGACCACCGCCGACTCGCCAGGCCCACGAAGTCAGACCGGAGCAGTCGAAGCTGTCGGGGCCTGATCCGCCGTAGTGATACGGCTTGCCGAGTTGGCGGCGGGCCTCGTTGATCGCGCCTTGGGCGGCGGCGGACGGCGCCGGCGCGTCAGCACCGGGAGGCGTGCCGAGATTCGCACGAGCACCACGCCCCGAACGGGTGCGCGTGGTCGTGGCCGGGCGACGATTGGCGGCGGCACGACGGGCTTGGTCGGCGGCGACGAGACGAGCAAGATCGCCCTTCACCTTCGCCAGCAGCGCCTGCTGCGCCGCAGCGGCGGCCTCGGCGGCCTTGCGCTTGGCGTTGACCTGGTCGAGGTTGCGGCGGGCCTGGGCGCGAGCGGCGTCGAGGCCCTGCTGCTTCTCGGCCAGCGACATCTTGGCGGCGCGCAGCGAGTCGATGGTGTCCTGCTGACGGTTGGCCGCTGCGTGTAGGTAGTACTGGGCGCGAGCCGGGTCGGTGGCCGACATCGTCCGGTCGATACCGCCGCGGATATACGCCTCGATCGACATCTGCTTCAGGTTCATCCGGGCTTGGGCGGCCTTCGCCTCCGTGGCCCGAAGGTCGGCGGCGGCGTTGCGGCTGCGAGCGTCGAGCTCGGCGGCACGCACGCGGGCCTCGTTGTAGTCCTCGTCGAGGATGCTGGCCCGCTCGGCCAGCTTGCTCAGCTGAGCGGAGATGCGCTCGGCCTCGGCCTTTTTGGACGCGAGAGGGTCAGCCGACGCTAAAGGAGCGACGAGCGTGCTGATCATCCCCAGCGAGAGGAGCAGCGCAAGAACGGTGGCAGCCCGGCGGGCCGTTGTCTGCAACACGTTGGGAGGACACCGTACAGGAACCGCGCGCGGATTGGGGAATCACCCCGACGCGAAATAGCGTTCGGCCCATGGCTGAAAAGTTCCGTATCGAGAAGGATTCCCTGGGCGACGTAAAGGTCCCGATCAAGGCCAAATGGGCTGCTCAGACGCAGCGGGCTGTGGAGAACTTCCCGATTTCGGGCCTCACGATCGACCCGGCGATGGTCGCCGCGCTGGCCGCCATCAAGGGCTCCGTGGCGATGGAAAAGGTCAAGCTCAAGATGATCAAGGCGCCGATCGCCAAGGCGATCTCGGCCGCCGCCGACGAGATCATCGACGGTGGTCATCGCGACCAGTTCCCCGTCGACGTGTACCAGACCGGGTCGGGCACCTCGTCGAACATGAACATGAACGAAGTCCTCGCGACCCTCGCCTCCGAGAAGCTCGGCGAGAAGGTTCACCCGAACGACCACGTGAACGACCCGTTCTCGTCGAACGACATGTTCCCGGCCGCGATTCACATCGCGGCGACCGACGGCCTGGTCAACGACCTCATCCCGTCGCTCGAGTACCTCGCCAAGTCGCTGCGCAAGAAGGCCAAGGCCTTCGACAAGGTCGTGAAGTCGGGCCGCACCCACCTGATGGACGCGACGCCGGTCACTCTCGGCCAGGAGTTCTCGGGTTATGCGGCGTCGGTCGAGTACGGCGTCGAGCGGATCAAGGCGGCGCTGCCGCGTGTGGGTGAATTGCCGCTGGGCGGCACCGCGGTCGGTACCGGCCTCAACTGCCCACCAGGGCTCGCGTCGGCCGTCGTCGCTCGCATCGCCAAGCGCTACAAGGGCCTGCCCCTGACCGAGGCTCGCGACCACTTCGAGGCGCAGGCTTCGCGTGACGCGCTGGTCGAGGCATCGGGCGTCACCCGCACGATCGCCATCTCGCTCTACAAGATCGCCAACGACCTGCGCTGGATGGGCTCGGGCCCCCGCACCGGTCTCATGGAGATTCATATCCCCGACCTCCAGCCGGGCTCGTCGATCATGCCGGGCAAGGTCAACCCCGTCGTCCCCGAGGCCGTGTGCCAGGTCGTCTCGCAGGTCATCGGCAACGACGCCGCGGTCGCGTTCGGCGGTAGCGCCGGCAACTTCGAACTCAACGTGATGCTGCCCGTCATCGCCCGCAACCTGCTCGAGTCGATCCGTCTGCTCGCCTCGGTCAGCCGCACGTTCGCCGACAAGTGCATCGACGGCATCGAAGCCAACGTCGAGCAGTGTCTCCGCCACGCGCTGTCCTCGCCGAGCGTCGGCACGTCGCTCAACCCGTACATCGGTTACGACGAGGCGGCCCGCGTGATCAAGAAGTCGCTCAAGGAAAACAAGACCCTGAAGGAAGTCGTGCTCGAGGAAGGTCTGCTGACCGAGGCCGAGGCCGACAAGGCGCTCAACGTCATGGCCCTCACCAAGGGCGGCGTCATCAAGTAATCGGAGCGCAGTCGCTGGCAGACTGCGTTCCTAGTGGGGCGGCTCAAGTACGAACCGCAGCTCGACGGGCTGCGTGCATTGGCGGTGTTGGCCGTGGTGCTTCACCATGCGCCGACGCGGCTGGGCGAAGGCGGCTACATCGGCGTCGATGTGTTCTTCGTGCTGTCTGGGTTCCTGATCACAACACTGTTGAAGCAGGAATTCGCTCAGACAGCGACGGTGTCGTTACGCGACTTCTACCGGCGACGGGTGCGTCGACTCGCGCCGGCGCTCGTTGCGGTGACGGCCTTCGTGGTCGTCATCTGGGCGGCGTGGCCTTATGCATCAGCCCGCACGGAGACCTTCCGTGGTGCACCGATAGCCCTCGGCTATGTGTCGTCATGGGTGGCGGCGTTCAACCTCACGTCGCTCGGCTGGTTCGGCCATACGTGGTCGCTGTCGGTCGAAGAGCACTTCTACCTCCTGTGGCCGCTGGCTTTTCTGGTGTTCGCCCGACGATCCGAGCGAGCGCTCGTCACGATGACGGCGGTCGCCGCGACCGCTTCGACCCTTGAGTGGTACGCCGGCCACGCCCTTGGCTGGAGCTTCAACCGGTTGTACTTCGCGCCCGACACACGGGCCAAAGACATCCTCGTCGGGTGTCTGTTGGCGCACTTCATCACGAAGCTGGATCGAAAGTGGCTGACACGACTCGCGCTGCCGGCCGCGCTCGGGCTCGTGGGATGGGCGGCGGTGGTGCCCCAGACGTCGAACGCGTACATGCTCGGGTGGCCCCTGGTGCTCGGCGCGGCCGTCGTCGTGATCGCAGCTGTCCACCTTCGCCCGATGTCGGCGATGGCCCGGACCCTGGCGCATCCAGCGCTCGTGTGGGTTGGCGTCCGTTCCTACGCGATCTACCTGATCCACTACCCACTGGATTCGATCAACGGGCCCGTCATCCACCACGCTCGAGCTGAGAAGGCAGTGGTGTTTGTCATCTACGTCGCGCTCAGCATCGGCTTGGCCGACCTGTCGTACCGCTTCGTCGAGTCCCGGTTCCGGTCACACAATCCGGTCCTAGCTGCGTCCGCCTAGAACGGAGCGGGGTCGCCGTCGCGTTCGACGACGGTGGGCGTCCAGCTCATGACCTTCGCGAGGTGATCGGCGATGGCCTGCCATTCCTTCGGCTGCCAGCCTTCAGTCTTGGCCTCCAGCGTGCCGTCCTGCGCGATGTGGGCGAACGTCGGCAACTTGTCGAACCCGAGGCCCTTGATGGCCGTCGACTCGGGATCGCAGAACACGAGCAGGCGGTTGGCGATCGGGCCCAGGAACATCCGGGCCTCGTCGGCCGTCGCCGGCAGGAGGAGAGCGACGCGCACGTCGGCCTGGCCGAAGTGGGTCAGGACGCGGTCGGCGATCGGGAGTATCCAGGCACCCTCGTTGGTGAACGGATCGAGCGCCACCACGGCGAGGTGGAACGTCGTGAGCAACTCCTCGAGCGTCTTGGTGCGCCCGTTGAGCTGGGTGAGTTGGACGTCGGTGGAAATGCTGGTCGCCACGAGCACGAAAAGGTAGTTCGCCACCTAGTCTGCAAGCGAGATGGCACACCCGATCGAACGGCTCCGCTGGGCCGCCCGCAACGATGGCGACGGGCCGCGCCTGTCCGGATTGACCGCCGCGAGGGCCTTGGGCGGGTTCAACGGCGACCCCGCGGGCCTCGTCACGGCCTGCCGACGGCTCGTTCAACGCCAGCCCGCGATGGGCCCGGTGTGGTGGACGACGGCCCGGATGTTGGTCACGCCCGACGTTCCCTACGTCGAGGCCGAGATCATCGAAGACCTGATCACCGACGATCCCACCGGTGAGGAAGTCGCCTACTTCCTCGACCAGGTGATCCCGGGGGAGTCGACGATCCTGTTGGTCGGGCCGCCCTGGTATTCGGGCGAGGCGCTGACCCGTCGAGGAGACATCACCGTGCTCGCCGTCGACACGCCTGTTGGTTACGGCCTCGCTCGAGCGCTTACGCACGCCGACGTCGATGCGATCTCGGTACGAGACGCCGGCATAGGAGCGGCCGCCGCATCGAGCGACCTCATCCTCATCGACGCGACGGCGGTCGGACCGGACGGGATCATCGCCGCGGCCGGCGCTCGAGCGGCCGCCGCGACGGGCAAAACCGCGGGCCGCCACGTCGTGGTCGCCGCCGGCGAAGCGACGGTCCTGCCCGGCCGTATGTGGGAAGCGATGCTCGCCGCCTTCGACAAGGAAGACGACCCCTGGGACGCCGAGTACGAAGTCGTGCCGCTCGATCTCATCGAGACGATGGTCGGCCCCACCGGAGCCATGGACCCCGCTCGGGCCGTCACCCGGGCGGACTGCCCGATCGCAGCAGAGCTTCTGCGCCCACTTTCCTGAAGAAGAACCTCTAGGCATAGGCTTTCGGCCATGTCAGCACGCTCCCGCGACCTACCCCGTCGTTCCTGCCTGTCGGTGCCCGGCTCGAGCGAGAAGTTCCTCGCCAAGGGACCGACCATCAACGCCGACATGACCTTCCTCGATCTCGAGGACGCCGTCGCTCCGCTCGAAAAGGTGGATGCACGCGCCAAGGTCGTCGACGCGATCAAGAACCTCGACTGGGGCGACCGAGTCCTCTGTGTCCGCGTCAACGCGTGGGACACGATCTGGACCTACGGCGACGTGATCGAAGTCGTGGGCAACGCGGGGGAGCGCCTCGACGAGATCATGCTGCCGAAGGTCAACACGGCGGCTGAGGTTGTCGCCCTCGACCTGCTGCTGACGCAGGTCGAGAAGAACAGTGGCCTGCCCATCGGCCACATCGGCATCGAAGCGCAGATCGAAACCGCCCAGGGCCTCATCAACGTCGAAGAGATCTGCAAGGCCTCGCCCCGTCTCGAGACCATCATCCTCGGCCCGGTCGACTTCTCGGCCTCGATGGAGATGCCGTCGCTCGCCGGTGGCCTCCAGATCCCCGAGTACCCGGGCGACTACTTCCACTACGTCTTCATGAAGATCCTCATGGCCGGCCGCGCGGCGGGCCTGCAGGTCATCGACGGCCCGTACGTGAAGGTGCGCGACAGCGAGGGCTTCAAGGACTACGCGACCCGCACGCAGATCCTCGGCTTCGACGGCAAGTGGGCGCTGCACCCCGACCAGGTCGAGATCCTCAACGATCTCTTCTCGGGCACGCAGGAGCAGTTCGACAAGGCGTGGGACGTCCTCGACGCCTACGAGCAGGCCACCACGACCGGCGACCGCAAGGGTGCCGTGATGTTCGGCGACGAGATGATCGACGAGGCGTCCCGCAAGGTCGCCATCAAGCTCGTGGCCAAGGGCAAGCGCTCCGGCCGCACCCGCTCGCCGAAGGCGTAAAACAACGCAGCCTGTGATTTTTAGGGGCGGTCTTTGCCCCCAAAAATCACAGGCTGCTGTTTGTTACTTGATCGAGGCGTCGAAGATCGACTGGATCGTCGAGTCGAGTGTTGCGTCGAAGTCCGCGTCGGACTGCTGGGCCGAGAGGCCCTCGGTGAGCGCCCGGCTGAACGACGCGATGATGCCCGGGTTTCGCGAAAGCTTGGCGTTGGCCTCTTCACGGCTGTAGCCGCCGGACAGCGCCACGACCTTGACGACCTTCGGGTGGTTGACGAGCTCGCTGTAAAAGCCGTCTTCATCCGGAAGCGTGAGCTTGAACATGACGGGCTGATCGGCGGAGAGATCGTCGAGACCAGCGAGCAGCGCAGCCTTGAGCTGGGCCTCGGCCTGCGCCTTGTTCGGAGCCTTGATGTTGACCTCGGGCTCGAGGATCGGGACGAGGCCCGCCGCGAGCACCTGCTTGCCGACCTCGAACTGCTGCGCCGCGATCGCACTCACGCCGGCCTCGTTCGCGTCGTTGATGACCGAGCGCTCCTTGGTGCCGAAGATGCCCTTGGCAACGCCACGCGCGAGCAGCGCGTCGAGTTCCGGCATCGGCTTCATGAGCTGCACGTTGTTCTCTTCGTCGGCGAGGCCCTTGTCGATCTTGAGGAAGGGGACGACGCCCTTCTTGCCCCACAGGTACTCGGCGGTGTCGATGCCCTGGATCTGACGGTCCATCGTCATTTCGAAGAGGATGGCGCCGAGGATGCGATCGCCGTTGAACGACGGGCTCTCGATGATGCGGCTGCGCATCTCGTGGATCTTGTCGAACATCTCCGCGTCGCCCGAGTACTCGGACTCTTCGATGCCGTAGAGCTTGAGCGCCTTGGGCGTCGAGCCGCCGGACTGATCGAGGGCGGCGATGAAGCCTTGACCCTTGCGGACCTTGTCGAGCTGTTCCTGGTTCATGGTTTGCCTTTCTAACGCCCGCGTACCTGACGCAGCGTGCGCCCGATGTCGAGGAGGTGGTGATCGACTTCGTGCTGCACGTTGCGTGCCATCCAGTCGATGGTGAACTTCATGTCGCCCCGCGCCCAGTAGTTCTGCCAGGCGTCGTCGGGGACAGCTTCGAAGGCGGCGGCGAGGGTCGCGGCGTCGGCTTCGATCTCGTCGGCCACGACCGACGGGTCCTGCTCGTTGTACTTGCGCTCGACGGCCGCTTCGTCGCGGGCCAGCGCCTGGAACTCCGGCGGGTTGCCGGCGGCGGTCACCGGGATGCGCTCGATGTTGATGCGCAACGCGTCGCGAATGTGGCACGCATATTCGAGGGCCGACCAGTGGTCGGGCTCCGGACGGGTGCGCAGCACGGCGCCGAGGTCTTCGTCCTTCAGGCCGCGGGTCAACGGCGCGCGGAGGCGCTTACCGACCTTCCCGATCGTTTCGCTGACGGAGCGCGGATCGAACGCGTCGAAGTCGAACTGGCACTGGGGGCAGGTCCAGCCCGCCCGCGGCATGTCCCAGTCGCCGAAGCCCATCGCTACGAAGCGGCCTCGACGAGGCGACGAGCGATGACCTTGAGCGTGAGGGTTTCGTCGGCACCTTCGAAGATGCTCAGCACGCGAGCGTCGACGAAGTAGCGGCTGACGGGGAACTCCTCGGCGTAGCCCATGCCGCCGTGGATCTGCAGCGCCTCACGGGTGACCCATTCGGCGGCCCGGCACACGTACGCCTTCACGAGGCTGGCTTCCATCGAACCTTCGCCCTTGCCCATCAGGCCGGCGACTTCGTAGGAGAACTGACGTGTCATCTGGATGATGGCGGCCATGCGGGTGAGCTTCGCTTGGGTGAGTTGGTACTCGCCGATCGGCTGGCCGAACACCTTGCGGTTGTTGGCGTAATCGACCGCCGCCTCGTACGCCGCCTGCATGACACCAACGGCACGCGCCGCGGTCTGCAGACGGCCGTTCTCGAAGCCAGCCATCTGGAGGTAGAAGCCCTTGCCAATACCGTCGTCGAGACCGATGAGGTTGGCCTTGGGCACGCGCCATCCGTCGAAGGCGAGTTCGTAGGAGTGCATGCCGCGGTAGCCGATGGTGTCAATCGGACGACCCTCGAGCTTGCCGCCACCGTCTTGCGTGAGCATGAAGCCGTGGCCGTCACCGCGCTCCTTCGGCACGATGAACAAGGTGAGGCCTTTGTGACCCGAGTCGGGAGTGCCGGTGCGGGCCAGAAGCATCAGCGCATCGGCGCGCGCCGCGAAGGTGCACCACGTCTTGACGCCGTTGATCACGTAGTCGTCGCCGTCGGGCGTGGCCGTGACCTTGAGGCCGGCGACGTCGGAGCCGAAGTCGGGCTCGGTCACCGCGACCGCAGCCATCACTTCGGCGGTCGCGAGCTTGGGCAGCCACTCCTGCTTTTGCTCCTCGGTGCCGCCCTTGACGAGGGCACGGGTGAGGATCTCGGGACGGGTGATGAGCGAGCCGCCGACGCCGAGCGAGCCGCGAGACAACTCTTCGGTCGCGACAACCATCGACATGTATTCGTCTTCGCCGCCCGTCGCCCAACCGCCGTACTCCTCGGGCACCGACATGCCGAAGGCGCCGAGTTCGGCGATGCCCTGGATGATGTCTTCGGGGATGTCGCCGTTGGAGCGGTGGATGTGCTCGGCGATGGGACGGATCTTGTCCTCGGCGAAGCGGCGGAACGTGTCGGTGACCAGTTCCATGTCGTCGTTGAGGTGACGCGGCCCCTGCTGGCCGCTGAGGCTCGCCAGGAATTCCGGCGTCCGGGCCGCGCTGGTGGCGGCGATCGCGTCGTCGAGGATGCCCGGCTTCGTGCCCCAGGACTCTTCGCGGCCAAGGATGCGGACGGCGACGTCGTAGATGGCATCGGCGACGAACACCGCCGCGAGGCCGGCCTCGGTCTCGCCCTTGGCGCCGTAGGCAACAGCGGCGTTGGCGCAGGCCACGGCGGCGGCCGCGTGCGCGAGGTCGTAGGCGACGACCTGGTTGGCGTCGACACCACCGTTCGCAGCGAGGTGGGCCGCACACGCCTTCACAACGCCGTCGGCGTCGGAAAGTGCGGAGCGGACGGCGTCGGAATCAAGCGGTCCAATCACGGCGCAATTCTAGGTTTGGCGCAGTGCGGTCCACGATTTAGCGTGGCCTCATGACGACGCACGACCGGCCGTTTGGGCGATATCTCGAGGACTTCGAGGTCGGTGACATCTACAAGCACTGGCCCGGCAAGACGATCACGGAATACGACGACCATCTGTTCTGCATGATCACGATGAACCACCACCCGTTGCACACCAACACGTGGTTCGCCGAGAAGGAAACCGTGCACGGCAAGAACGTCGTCGTCGGCAACCTGGTGTACTCGCTCGTGCTCGGTATGTCGGTGCCTGACGTGTCGGGGGCGGCGATCGCGAACCTCGAGATCGAGTCGCTCACGCACAAGAAGCCGACGTTCCACGGCGACACGATCTACGCCGAGACCCGCGTGCTCGACAAGGTCGAGTCGACCTCCAAGAACGACCGCGGCATCGTGACGGTCGAGACCAAGGGCTTCAACCAACACGGCGACGAGGTCTGCTACTTCCGCCGGAAGGTCATGGTCTGGAAGCGCGACGCCGCCCCGCAGCGCCAGCGCCCGTATTCAGACGACGTCTGGAGTTAAGCCTTCACGAGCGGCCGCGCCGGTACTGGCGCTACGAGATCCAGTCGAGGACGAGTTTGTTGACCTCGACTGGCTTTTCGACCTGCAGGAAATGGCCGCAGTCCTCGAGCACTTCGACCCGCGATTCAGGCGACAGGAACATCGGCGCCATCGTGGTGAGGTCAACACCGAGACAGCCGTCGTTGCGGCCGTGGAGGTACAAGACGGGCTGAGTCGGCGTGCCGGCAGTGGCGGGATGGTCAGGGTCGGCGCCGCCGAGCATCGCGCGGTAGTAGCCGAGCGCAGCTGCGAGATTTGCCGGGTCGCGCAACGCGTCCTTCACGGCCGCCACGTGCGACGAGCCGTCGTATCCGGGCGACCAGTCCTGCCAGAGTCTGTCGATGAACTCGAGGTCGTTCAGGCCGACGGCCATCTCGGCCATGGGGTTCTGGAAGAAGAACATGTACCAAGACCGCTTGAGCTGATCGAAGTTCAAGAAGCCGGTGCCCAGCGCGCCCGAGGGCGGCACCGCCATCGTCACCACGCGCCGCCAGCGGTCCGGTGCAGCGACTGCAGTGCCGTACGTTGCGATCGCACCCCAGTCGTGGCCGATGATCACGGCGTCCGAGTCGCCGCCCAAGGCCTCGTGCAGCGCGTTGGCGTCCTGCTCGAGCGCACCCACGCCGTAGGACCCGTCCGACGGGATCGAGGTGGGTGCGTAGCCGCGCAGCCACGGCGCTACTGCGTGGAAGCCGGCGTTGCCGAGTTCAGCCAACAGGGCGTTCCACGTGGGAGCCGCGTCGGGAAATCCGTGCAGGCAGAGGGCCAGGGGTCCGTCGGCGGGTCCGGCCTCGAGGTAGGCGAAGTCGAGACCGTTGGCAGCGATGGTCGGCATGTGCGGCAACATACCGGCATGCCGGTGCACGTCTCTGCTCAGGAGGGCTACGCGAACGTCGGTTCGCTGTACGAGAAGGGCCGGCCCGAATACGCCGTCGACGCGGTGGCCTACCTGCTGCAGCGTCTCGGCGTGGCTCGCAGCGACAAGACCGTCATCGACTTGGCGGCCGGCACCGGCAAGTTCACACGGGCGCTGATCAACGCAGGCATCACGCCGATCCCCGTCGAGCCGGTCGAGCACATGCGCGACACGTTGCGCGAACGCGTCGGCATCGAAGCGGTGGACGGCACCGCCGAGTCCATGCCGTTCGACGAGGCGACGGCCGACGCCGTCGTGTGCGCGCAAGCGTTTCACTGGTTCGACGGGCCGGCCGCTCTCCGGGAGATCCATCGCGTCGTCAAACCAATGGGCGGCCTCGGTCTCGTTTGGAACGGACAGGACCGCAGCATCGACTGGGTCGACGCGATCTGGGTCGAGGTCGACGCTCGACGCGACGACACACCAAGCGCGTGGTCGTACGAGTGGCGCAATGCGTTCACCGACGAGGCCGGCTTCAGCCCGCTCATCTCGACGACGTTCCGGCACGACCACCCGACCGATCGCGACGGGCTCGTCGCGCGTGTGACGTCGATCTCGTTCATCCAGCGCCTACCCGAGACCGAGCGCGACGTCCTCGCCGCCCACGTCCACAAGGTGTGTGACGAGGCGGGACTGCCCGAGCACTTCGTCCTCCCGTACAACTGCTATCTGCACTGGTGCAGAAGGATTTAGTCGCGTGGGCGAAGCGTCACGGGCGGGACCTTCCGTGGCGCCACACCCGCGATCCGTGGTCGATCCTCGTCAGCGAAGTGATGCTGCAACAGACCCAGGTCGCCCGCGTGATTCCCGTGTGGACCGCGTTCCTGTCGCGGTTCCCAACGGCAACCGCGTGCGCCGACGCTGAACAGTCAGCCGTCGTCACTGCGTGGCAAGGCATGGGTTACAACCGACGGGCGCGCAGCCTCCACCAGTGTGCGATCGCGATTCGCGACGAGCACAACGGCGTCATGCCGAACACACTCGACGCGCTTCTCCGGCTCCCCGGAGTCGGCCCGTACACCGCACGCGCCGTAATGGTGTTCGCCTTCGAGCGGCCCTTCGGTGTGCTCGACGTGAACGCCGCGCGCGTGCACGCGCGTATCCACGGCCGGATGGTCACGCAGGACGAAGCGGACGACCTCGCGCCGCGACGCGACCCGTGGAGTTGGAACCAGGCGGTTCTCGACTTGGGCGCGACGGTGTGCACGAAGCGGACGCCTCGTTGCGACGAATGCCCCGTCGCCGGCCACTGCGCATGGCGAGGTATCGGCGACGATCCGGTCCGTCATCCCAAGCCTCAATCGCGCTTCGAAGGATCGGACCGGCAGGGCCGCGGGCGACTGATCACCGCCTTGCGGGCCGGTGCCCTTGGCCCCGCCGACCTGGCCAGAACGATGGGCTGGCCCGACGATCCCGACCGTGCGCACCGCGTCGCGCAGACCCTCGTGGCTGATGGGTTGGTCAAATGGGAAGAACAGCGAAACCTCTACTGCTTGCAGCAGTAACTGTGACAACGGTCACACCATGAGCAAAAGTTGCCCGAAGCGGTAACCTGCCGGAAACAAGAGAGGGGGGACGGCGCTGAAGGTCACCTTTCATGGCGTACGGGGCAGTTGCCCGTGTCCGTCGGACGACAACGTGCGATACGGCGGTAACACAGCTTCCGTGTGCGTTGAGGTCCCTGGCGAAAATCCAATCCTCTTCGATCTCGGTACCGGCTTGCGATTGCTGGGCGAAAAAATCGGCAGCGCGCCGTTCGAAGCTTCCGCGTTGGTCACCCACATCCATTGGGACCACGTCCAGGGCCTGCCCTTTTTCCCGCCGATCCACGTACCGGGCAACAAGCTCGACATCTACGGCCCCCGTCAGCAGGACGGCACGCTGGCCGAGGTATTCGGCGGGCTGATGAAGCCGCCGTACTTCCCGATCCACTTCAGCCAACTCCAGGGCGACGTGCGCTTCATCGACGTCGAGACCGACGAGATGGCGGTGGGCAATGCGAAGGTCCTCGTTCGGCCGGTGCCCCATGTCGGCCCGACCGTCGGCTATCGCCTCGATTGGGACGGCGTGAGCATCAGCTACATCAGCGATCACCAGGCTCCCTACACCGACGGAGACAAGCCGGTCACCAAGAGCGAGATCGCCGAGAGCGTCCTTGAGTTGTGCGACGGGGTGGACCTCATGATCCACGACGCGCAGTACACGCCCGAGGAGTTCTATACGAAGTCTTACTGGGGTCACTGCACGATCGACTACACGCTGTCCATCGCCAAGGCCGCGGGCGTCAAGGCGCTTGCGATGTTCCACCACGACCCCGGCCACAGCGACGATCAGCTCGACCAGCTGATCGAAGACGCCAAGTGCAAGGGCCGCGCCATGGGGATTCCCGAAATCATCGGTACGTACGAAGGTCTGTCGATCGATCTCTAGCGAGTTCTCCCGTCGCCGCTTTCTGCGCGGCGCGGCACTGGTATCGGGATCAGCAGCATTCGCCGGCTTGACCGCGTCGTCGCGTGCCGCGCTTGCGCAGGTGGCGCCTGTCGGCTCGAAGCTCGCCGACATCGAGCACTTCGTGATCCTGTGTCAGGAGAACCGGAGCTTCGACCATTACTTCGGCACGCTCGCGGGAGTGCGGGGCTTCGACGACACGAGCAGCGCCTTCAAGCAGTTCAACCCCAATCCGCTGAACGGCACCGGCACGACGATGTTGCCGTGGCACGTGCACCCGGAGAGCTCGGCCGCCCAATGCATGGCGGACGTCGAGCACTCGTGGCAGACGCAGCATCTCTCGCGCGCCAACGGCTCGAACGCAGGCTTCCTCGTCACCCATACGGCGGCCGATTTGGGATCCGACCAGGATCCGATGGTCGGCGGCGCCCGAACGATGAGCTACTTCACGCGTGCGGACCTGCCGTTCCATTACGCGCTCGCCGACGCCTTCACGATCTGCGACCACTACTTCTGCTCGGTGCTCGGCCCGACGATTCCGAATCGGCTCTACATGATGACGGGCATGCTCGACCCCGAGGGAAAGTACGGCGGGCCCGAGGCCAACAACATCAAGTACAACCTCGCCAAAAAGGGCTCGTACTTCAGCTGGACGACGTACCCCGAGCGTTTGCAGGCCGCCGGGATCGACTGGAAGGTCTACGTCGAAGCCGACGACTACGACGACAACGTCCTCAAGTACTTCGCGCAGTACCAGGACAAGACAAAGGACATCACGCGTCGAGCGCGCACACAGATCGCGGCCAACCGGACCGCCGCCAAGATCCGCGAGGACGTACTGTCCGGCAACCTGCCGCAGGTCTCCTGGATCGTGCAGAACAAGGCGAACTCCGAACACCCCGAAGCGATGCCGGCCCAGGGTGCCGCCTACATCCAAGGCATCCTCGACGCGTTGACGTCGGACCCGAAAGTCTGGGCGAAGACGGCGTTCATCATCACCTACGACGAGAACGGTGGGTTCTTCGACCACGTCGTGCCGCCGACGCCGCCGCCGAACACACCCGGCGAGTTCATCAGCGGCGCCGGCATCGCTCGGTCGCCGGAGACCGCGCCGTTCAACGGTCCGATCGGCCTGGGCTTTCGTGTGCCGACGCTGATCGTGTCGCCTTTCAGTCGGGGTGGCTACGTCTCGAGCGAAGTGTTCGACCACACGTCGACGTTGCTGTTGTTGGAAAAGCGTTTCGGCGTCGAGGTGCCGTACCTGTCCGCGTGGCGACGATCGACCGTCGGCGACCTGACCTCGGCGTTCAACTTCGGTTGCACGCCCAACACCTCAGTGCCCGATCTGCCGAACGCCAACGAGTTGCTCGCGATCGCGAGGGAGCAGTGCATGCGCCTGCCCAAGATCACGGGGTGGCAACAGCAGGTGATGCCAAAGCAAGAGCCGGGCAAGCGGTCGGGGCCGGGAGTCTGCGCTCCGGGCCTTCTCCCTCGGACCGGTGGTTCGGTCGACCTGCTGCCGGTGGGTGTGCTTGCGGGAGCGGCGATCGGCACGGCGGTCCTGCGTCGCAGAATCGCGACGTCGAACGGTTAGGTTCACCGATCGTGAACACGATCGACGCGGGACGCTTCAAGAGCGTCATGGGCCATTTCGCGACAGGCGTCACGATCGTGACCGCCATCGATACCGAGTCGGGTCAGCCGGTCGGTTTCACCGCACAAAGCTTCTTGTCGCTGTCGATCGATCCGATGCTCGTGGCGGTCTCGCCCGCGAAGACTTCGACGTCGTGGCCGCGTATCGCGGCGGCCGACGGCCTGTGCATCAACATCCTCGGCGCCGACCAAGAAGCGTTGTGCCGCGGCTTCGCGACGCCGAGCGAGGACAAGTTCGCCGGAGTGGGTTGGCGTCCGTCGCCGTCGACGGGCGCGCCGCTCATCGAGGGTTCGCTCGCGTGGATCGACGGCCGCATCACCGCGACCCACGACGCCGGTGACCACGAGATCGTCGTCATCGCGGTCCACGATCTGGGTGAGGCGACGAGCGAAGGCGGCGGAGAAGCAGGGCCCTTGCTCTTCTATCGAGCCGGCTTCGGTTCCTTCCAGGCCTGAGCGATGGGCGTCGTCGCCCGCGTCATCATCGGTCTCGTCCTCTTGTGGGCGGCTATCGCCAAGCTGCGTGTGCGCGAATGGGCGGCAAGCACGGCACCGGCCATGCAGTTGCCCGTCGACGTGCTGCGGGTCATCCCCTTTGTCGAACTCGTCATCGGCGCCGCGTGCGTCGCCCAACTTCCGTTCGCCGCGGTCACTGCGAACGGGTTGTTGTTGGGCTACCTCGTGTTGACGGTGAACCTTGCGCAGCAAGGTGACGGGGCGCCGCCGTGTGCGTGCTTCGGTGCTCGCGCCGAGCGGGTCACATGGCGCACCGTCGGCCGCAACGTTCTTCTCGTCGGCATCTCAATCGTTAGCGTTCTGGCATGAGTGAGCTCAAGGTTCGGCCCTGCGCGATCGACGGGTTGTACGAGGTGTCGCTGGTGCTCAACCTCGACGATCGCGGCTCGTTCCGAGAGGTCTTCCAGACCGAGAAGATGGAGGCGCTTGGCCTCCCGAAGCTCGGCCCGGTGCAGTGGAACGTCTCGACGAACAACACGAAGGGGACGCTGCGCGGCATTCACGCCGAGCCGTGGGACAAATTCGTGCACGTGCTGCACGGCGAGGTGTTCGCCGCCATCGTCGACCTCCGTCCCGACTCGCCGACTTACAAGCAACACGAGACGTTCACGCTCAATCAATCGAACGCGATCCTCGTGTCGGCCGGTCTCGGCAACTCGTACCAGACACTGACGGACGACGTGATTTACGGCTACCTCGTCAACCAGCACTGGTCGCCCGACGCGCAGTACACGCTGATCTCGTTCCGCGATCCGCAACTTGCCATTGCGTGGCCGTTGCCGATCGACGAGTCACTGATCAGCGAGAAGGACTTGAACCATCCGCCCCTAGGCGACTGAGCACGAAGGCCTGCACGCGAGCTTCGTCGTCCCACGCCTGGTACCGGCCCGACGGGCCGCCGTGCCCGGCGCCCATTTCGGTCTTGAGCAGCAGCGGGTTGTCGTCGGTCTTGGTGACGCGCAGCTTGGCCACCCACTTCGCCGGTTCCCAGTACTGCACGCGCGGGTCGTTGAGGCCGGCCTCGACGTAGATCGCCGGGTAGTCCTTTTCGACCACGTTGTCGACGGGTGAGTAGGACTTCATGTACTGGTAATCGTCTGCGTTGTCCCGTGGGTTGCCCCACTCTTCCCACTCGGTGACGGTCAGCGGAATCGTCTCGTCCGACATGGTCGTAACGACGTCGACGAAGGGCACCTCCGCCACGATCGTGTTGAACGCCGTCGGAGCGAGGTTGGCGACGGCGCCCATCAACAGGCCGCCGGCGCTGCCGCCCCGCGCCGCCAGTCGGCCCTTCGCGACCCAGCGCTGCTCGACGAGATGACGCGCACACGCGACGAAGTCGGTGAACGTGTTGCGCTTCTTCAGGAACTTGCCGTTCTCGTACCAGCTGCGGCCCATTTCACCGCCGCCACGGATATGCGCGATCGCGTACACGAGGCCGTGGTCGACGAAGTTGAGGCGGCTGACGCGGAAGTCGGGATCGATCGAGATCTCGTACGAGCCGTAGCCGTAGAGCAGCCCCGGCGCGTTGCCGTCGCGCACGAAGTTCTTGTGGTGCAGGATCGACATCGGGATGACGGTGCCGTCGTCCGCCGTGGCCCATTCGCGCACGCACACGTAGTTGTCGAGGTCGACGTTCGGGACCTCGGTGCGCTTCACGATGTGCGACTCACCCGTGGCGACGTTGTGGTCGATGTAGGTGAGCGGCACGTTGAGCGACGTGAAGGTGTAGCGCAGCGTTTCCGTGTCGAACTCGCGGTTGGCATCGATCTGGGCGTCGTAGACCTCTTGGTCATAAGCCATCGCGAAGTTGTTGCCGCTGGCACGGTCGATGAGGCGGATCGTGTTGAGCGCGTCGCGTCGTTCGCCGATCGCGATGAACGACTTGAACGGCCACACCTCGTTGACCCGCGTGCCCGGGCGATGGGGGAGCAGGTCGATCCAGTTGCGGCGACCCGGCCGGTCCACCGGCGCGCTCACGACCTTGAAGTCCGTCGCCCCGTCGGCGTTGGTAAGGATGACGAAGTTCTCGCCGTCGTCGGAGGTCTCGTACTCGATGCCGTTTATGCGGGGCTCGACGACAGTCAGCGGGCCGAACGGATCGTCGACGGCGAGGAAGTGGTCCTCGTTGGTGATCTTCGAACCGGAGCGGACGAAAACGAAGCGGCCGGCGAGGTCGCGGTCGACCTGCACGAAAAAGCGGTCGTCGTTGTCTTCGTAGATCACGTCGTCGCTGTCCGCCGCGCTGCCGATGACGTGGCGGCGCACCTGGTACGGCCGGTGCGCGTCGTCGAGCATGACGTAAAGGAACACGTCGTCGTTTACCCAGCACATGTTGCCGCTGGTGCCCGGCAACTCGTCACCGAGGTCCTCGAGCGTGCGCAGGTTGCGCACCTTGATCGTGTACTTCTCGTCGCCGTCGAAGTCCACGGCGTACAGCGCGCGGTTGTCGTTGGGACTGACGACGGGACCGATCGCGGAGAGGTAGTCGTGCCCCTTCGCCATCGCGTTGCGATCGAGGATGACGGTCTCCTCGCCACCGCCACGCGGCCGTCGACACGTGTCGGGATACTCGGCGCCCTCCGCGGTACGCACGTAGTACTCCCAGGCACGCAACGGCACCGGCGGGGACGTGTCGTCCTCCTTCACGCGTGACTTGATCGTGTCGAACAGCGTCTTCTGGAGATCGGCGAGAGGAGCGAGCATCGCGTTCGTGTACGCGTTCTCTGCTTCGAGGTACGCGATGACCTCGGGATTGTCGCGGTCGCGCATCCAGTAGTAGTTGTCGACGCGCACGTCGCCGAAGGCAACGAGTTCGTGTGGACGGCGCGGCGCGTACGGGGGCTCGAGCTCAGACACGCCGTCATTATCGGCGTAGTCCGGATACACCCGCGTCGCTTTGAGCGGTTGGGTGCGGCGGGGTCGCACCGGTTCGGGGATCGGTTCGGGTTCGGGCTCGGGTTCCGGTGCCCAGTCCCACACCATCCATTCGACCTCAGGCTCCAGCGCCCATTCCATGCGGATCCACTTGGGTGGCGCCCATTCGAAGACCATCCATTCGACCTCGGGCTCCGGTGCCCACTGCATAGGGATCCACTTTGGCGGCGCCCAGTCGAACCGCATCCACGGCATCGGCGCCCAGTCGAACCTCGTCCAGGGCATCGGCGCCCATTGCATCCGGCTCCACTTCGGCGGCGCCCACTCGAAGACGAACCACTCGACCTCCTCGGGCTCGACCTCCTGGGGCTCGACCTGCTCGGGCTCGGGCGCCGGGACTGAAACCTCCCGAACTTGTGATGCTGCGTCGTGGTCTTCTTGACTGAGCATCACAGGCTCGGGGATGGCGGCTTCGCGCCGACGAAGACGCGCGATGGTGAACGCCAGGACGGCGAGTGCGGCTACGCCTGCTGCGGCCAACAGCGGGGCGGGGACATCGTTCGACTCGGTCTTGGGTGGCTCGGTCGTCGTCGTTGGTGCCGGAACGACGGCGCCCGGCTCGACGAGCAGCAGTTGCGCGCCGAGCGCGCGCTGGGCGCCCACCCCGGCGGCCGACTCGAGGCGTTGGATCAGGCAGTCGACCTGGACGATGTGCTCGCGGTCTTCGGCGAGCTCGTCGGGCACGGTGAAGGTCGTACTGAAGCTGAAGTCGGCCGCGACCTTGAACCGCTTCACCTCGTTGCCCGCCACCAGAATCGCCGCGTCTTCGCTCGGCGGTCCGTCCTGGACGCAGCCGATGCCTTTGATGCGAACGGTCTCCCCGCGTGTCGCCGTCGCCGGAGTGAGCGTGAAGGTCGGCCCGGTGATGGCGAAGTTCGGGCCCGACACGGTCTTGTTCGTCGACGCGCAGAACAACTCGCTCGGGTAGGACGACTCGTCGTTCTGCTGGCCTGCCTCCGTCGGCAGCACCCGGTAGTCGAAGGCGAACGATCCGTCCGCCTTCGAGGTGAACGACAACGTGATCCCGGTGAAGTTCAACAGCTCGAACGTGCCGGACGGATTCCCGGGGGAGGGCGGCGGGCAGCCCGTGCCTTCGACGTGGAGCAGCGTTCCGGCCGGCCCCTTGGCCGGCGTCTGCTTGGTGATCTTGGCGGCGGCAAACGCAGGGGAGGCGTGCGCGATGACGGCCGCGACCACCGCAAAGACCGTCATCACCCGCCGAATCACGCTTAAACAATCGCGTGTGTCCGGCTGATCGAACGAAAACAGAAAGATCGTTCGGTATCCGAACAACTAGAGTTGACCCCCGTGTCGTCACAAACTGCTGGGGCAGTCTCAAAAGAGATTGGGCGTTCTGACGGCTGGCGCCTCTTGGGGCGATCGGTCGCAACGCAAAAGGGAGCCGTCGCCGCGGGCGTCGCTGCAGGTCTGATCTGGACGGTCGCAAAGGTGGCCCTCCCGAAGCTGGCGGGTGCCGCCATCGACCACGGCGTCGTGGCCAACGAGCCGAACGCGCTGCGGAACTGGACGCTGCTGATCGTCGCCGTCGCCACCGTCTCGGCGGTCTGCACCGGACTGCGTCGCTACACCGCGTTCGGCGTCGCTTACCGGGCCGAAACCGACCTGCGCATGAAGCTGTTCGCGCACCTGCAGCGCCTGCACTTCGCTTTCCACGACCAGGCGCAGACCGGTCAGTTGATGTCGCGTGCGGCCACGGACCTGCAGCAGATCCAGGGCTTCGTCGTGATGATCCCGATCACGGTGTCGAACCTGCTCACGATCATCCTCGTTGCCGCAATCCTCATCTCGGTCAACATCAAATTGGCGCTGCTGGCCCTCGTGCCGCTGCTGCCGCTCAACTACCTGGCCAACCGCTTCTCCAAGAAGATCCACCCGGTCTCGATGGAACTGCAGCAGGAACTTGCGGGCGTCGCCACCTCCGTCGAGGAAACAGTGACGGGCATTCGCGTCGTCAAGGGCTTCGGCGCCGAGAAGCTGCAGTCGGAGCGCATGAAGGCGACCGCGGCGCGCGTGCTCGACCGCGCCCTCTACGCCGGTGAGGTGCGGGCCGGGTTCATGCCGCTGCTCGACTTCATCCCCGCGCTCGGCATCCTCGCCGTCGTGTGGTTCGGCGGCCATCAGGTCATCGACGGCAACCTGAAGTTCGGCTCGTTCGTGGCCTTCCTGCTGTACGTCAACATGCTCATCTTCCCGCTGCGCATGACGGGTCAGCTCGTCGCCCAGGGGCAACGCGCCGTCGCCGCCGCCCAGCGCATCGAGGAGATCCTCGTCACCGAGCCGGCGATTGTGAACAAGGCCGACGCCGTCGACCTGCCCGAGGGCAATGGCCGCGTCGAGTTCGACGCCGTGTCGTTCAGTTACTCGGCCGAGGCCGAGCGCCCCGTGCTCGACAAGCTCAGTCTCACCATCGAGGCGGGCGAAGCGGTCGCGATCGTCGGCCCGACCGGATGCGGCAAGACGACCGTCGCCCGGCTTCTCCCACGTTTCTACGACGTGACGGGCGGAACGATCCATGTCGACGGCATCGACGTCCGCGACGTGAAGCTGCACGAGCTACGCAAGGCGATCGGCATCGTGTTCGAGGACACGTTCCTCTTCGGCGACTCGGTCGCCGCCAACATCGCGTTCGCCGATCCGAAAGCCACGCAGGAACAGATCGAATCGGCAGCCAAGCTCGCCGGCGCGCACGACTTCATCACGGAACTGCCCGACGGTTACGCGACCGAGCTCGGTGAGCGCGGCTTCTCGCTCTCGGGCGGCCAGCGCCAGCGCATCGCACTGGCCCGGGCGATCCTCGCCGATCCGCGCGTGTTGATTCTCGACGACGCCACGAGCTCGGTCGACCCGACCAAGGAACACGAGATCCGCGACGCGCTCCAGACGGTGATGAAGGGACGCACGACGATCGTCATCGCCCACCGCCCCGCGACCATCGCGTTGGCGGACCGGGTGGTGCTGCTCGACGAGGGCAAGATCGTCGCCCAGGGCACCCATCAGATGCTGCTGCAGTCGAGCGCCCGCTATCGGGAAGTGCTCGCGCAGGCCGAGGAGGTGGCGGCTTAATGGGCATGTGGAACAACCACGCCATCGACGAGGCCGACAAGCTCAAGGACGGCGAGGGTCGCAACGTCATCCGTCGTGCCGTCGGTCTCCTGAAGCCCTACCGCCGCGACGTCATCCTCTGCGCCGTCGTGCTCATCGCCTGGACGGCCTGCTCGCTCGGTGGCCCGCTGGCGATTCGCTACGGCGTCGACCACGGTCTCGGCAAGAAGTTCAGCGGCGACGCCATCGACAAGGCGGCGATCATGTACGCCCTCGCCGCGATCGGCGTGCTGTTCTTCTCCCGCACACAGATCCTGCTGGTCAACCGAATCGGTGAACGGTTCCTGCGCGACATGCGTGAGCGCGTCTTCGACCACCTGATGAAGATGTCGCTCGGGTTCTACGACACCCAGCAGACCGGCAAGCTCGTCGCCCGCATGACCAGCGACATCGACTCGCTGCAGGAACTCGTGCAGCAGGGCCTCATCGTGTTCGTGACCAGTGGCCTGCTGCTCGTGGCCACCATCGGCATCCTGTTGTTCATCTCGCCGATGTTGGCTTTGCTGTGCCTCGCCGCGCTGCCGATCGTCGTGCTGGCGTCGATCCAATTCCAGAAGGCGTCGAACAAGGCGTATCTCGTGGTGCGTGAGCGCATCGGCCAGACGCTGGCGACGTTCCAGGAGGGTCTGTCGGGCGTGCGTGTCATCCAGGCCTTCGGTCGGGAAGAGGCCAACGAGAAGCGCTTCGCTCGCTACAACCGAGAACAGCTCGAGGGCAACGCGTACGCGGTGAAGATCTCGGCGCTGTACTTCCCCGTCGTCGAGATCGCCGGCAACATCGGACTCGCGGTCGTCGTCGGCGTCGGTGGTTCGTTCGTACACCGTGGCACCATCACCACCGGCACCATCGCGGCCTTCGTGTTGTACCTGCAGAACCTTTTCGATCCGGTCCAGCAGCTGTCGCAGTTGTTCAACACGCTGCAGTCCGCCGGCGCCGCGCTCAACAAGCTCTTCGGGGTGCTCGACACGCCGTCGCCCGTGCAGGAACGTCAGGCGTCGGTTGACCTTCCCGTTCGCGGCGCGCTCGAAGCGAACGACCTCACGTTCTCGTACAACCCGGGCGGCACGAAGGTGCTCAACCAGGTCAACATCTCGATCGCACCGGGAGAGCGTCTCGCGCTCGTCGGGCCGACGGGCGCAGGCAAGTCCACGCTCGCCAAGTTGCTCGCCCGCATGTACGACCCCTCGGAGGGCACCGTCCGCTACGCCGGTGTCGACCTGCGTGACGCGTCGTTTGCCTCGATGCGCGACCGCTTCACCGTCGTGCCGCAGGAGGGGTATCTGTTCCAGGGCTCGATCCTCGACAACGTGCGCCTCGCCAAGCCGGAGGCCACCGACGCCGAGGTCGCGGCCGCGATGGATCGCATCGGCGTGCTCGACCACTTCGCCGGGTTGTCCGAAGGCCTGCACACCGAGGTACGTGAGCGCGGCTCGCGTTTCTCCGCCGGCGAGCGCCAGCTTGTGTCGCTGGCCCGTGCGGCACTCGCCGACGCCGAGGTGCTCGTGCTCGACGAGGCGACCTCGTCGCTCGACCCCGGTACCGAGATGGAAGTCGAGCAGGCGCTCACCAAGCTGATGGAAGGCAAGACGGTGATCGTGATCGCGCACCGCCTGTCGACCTCCGAGCGCGCCGACCGGGTTGCGGTCGTCGCCGAGGGCGGCATCATCGAGATGGGCACCCACACCGAACTCGTCGCCCGCGGCGGCCACTACGCCGCCCTGTTCCGCTCCTGGTCCCGCCAGGGCCAGCTCGAAGCCTCCTAACTCCGCGTTCTTGTGCTGTTCCGGGCGCCATAGCGCCCCGGAACAGCACAAGAACCCGCCGGGGCGGGAGTTTTCGACGGTTTGACGGGGTTACTACTATCTACATAGTGGAAATTCGTCGGAGGACGTCCCGTGGCTATTGAAGAACTTGATCTAGGTAAGTACCAGCTGGGCTGGAGTGACGCGGAGTCCTACATCTTCAAGCCCGAAAAGGGCCTCAACGAGAACGTCGTCAAGGACATCTCGTGGTGGAAGGGCGAGCCCGACTGGATGACGAACTTCCGCATGAAGTCGCTCCGTCACTTCGAGAAGAAGCCGATGCATCCGTGGTTCGCGAGCCGCATGCCCAACATCGACTTCAACGACATCTACTACTACATCAAGCCCACGAACGCGGTCGTGGACGAGTGGGACGAAGTCCCCGAAGAAATGAAGAAGACCTACGAGAAGCTGGGCATCCCCGAAGCCGAGCGCAAGTACCTCGCCGGTGTCACGGCGCAGTACGAGTCCGAGGTCGTGTACCACCGCAACCGCGAGGATCTCGAGAAGCAGGGGATCATCTTCTGCGACATGGACACAGCGCTTCGTGAGTACCCGGAGCTCGTCAAGCAGTACTTCGGCACCGTCATTCCTCCGGGCGACAACAAGTTCGCGGCGCTGAACTCGTCGGTGTGGTCGGGCGGCTCGTTCATCTACGTTCCGCCGGGCGTCAACTGCGAGCTTCCGTTGCAGGCGTACTTCCGCATCAACTCCGAGAACGCCGGCCAGTTCGAGCGCACGCTGATCATCGCCGACGAGGGTGCGCAGGTGCACTACATCGAAGGCTGCTCGGCGCCGGTCTACGCGAAGGACACCGACTCGCTGCACAGCGCGGTGGTCGAGCTCATCGCGAAGCCGTTCTCCCGCATCACCTACACGACGATCCAGAACTGGTCGTCGAACGTCTACAACCTCGTGACCAAGCGGGCGCGGGCCGAAGAGGGCGCACACGTCGAATGGATCGACGGCAACATCGGATCGAAGCTCACGATGAAGTACCCGAGCGTGTACCTCATGGGGCCGAAGGCATCGGGCGAAGTGCTGTCCGTCGCCTACGCCGGCGAGGACCAGTGGCAGGACACCGGGGCGAAGATGTACCACTGCGCGCCCGAGACCACCTCGACCATCGTGTCGAAGTCGATCTCGAAGGACGGCGGCCGCACCACCTACCGCGGTCTGGTGCACGTCGACGAGGGCGCGAAGGATGCCAAGTCATTCGTCCGTTGCGACGCCCTGATCCTCGACGATCACTCGATCTCCGACACCTACCCCTATATGGAGGTCGGTGAGCGCGACGCGCAGATCGGCCACGAGGCCACCGTCTCCAAGGTCGGTAGCGAACAGCTCTTCTACCTGATGAGCCGCGGCCTCTCCGAAGAGCAGGCGATGGGCATGATCGTGAACGGCTTCATCGAGCCGATCACCAAAACCTTGCCGATGGAATACGCCGTCGAGTGGTCCCGCCTCATCGAACTCCAAATGGAGGGTTCTGTCGGCTAGTCCGGCAGTACCGTTCCCCTCGTGGCGAGGGGGGCCGAACTTCCGACGGGGACGCTCACGTTCCTGTTCACGGACATCGAGGGATCGACGTGAACGGTCGGCTTCGCTACTCGTCGACCGGATTGGTCATGCTGCGGTGAAGCGCGGCGCGGCAATGCCTGTCGAGGAAGCGTTCGCCTACGCGTGCGACGAATTGCGCACGACGGGAAACTGACGGGTCGGGTTGTCCTGCGTCTCGCGTGAGATCGCGGGGCCGGCCAGCGGATCGCCCTGCAGTTTCTCGGCGCCGATCGGCGCGTACTGAAGGATGTACGCCTTGCGCACGTCGTTGGTCGTGTTCGGACCCGTGAGATGCGGCGTGAGCGACGAGAACACAACGGCGCTGCCGACGGGGGCTTCGGCGACAATGACTTCGGCCGGCGGCTCACTGAAGCACTCGTAGCCGAGCGGCTCGACGTAGCTGTGCTGGAGCGTGCCAAAGCGATGGAGGCCGCGCGCCACTTGTGGGCAGCCGTTCTCGAGCGTGGCGTCGGTCAGTGGGATCCAACATGTGAGGTACTGCTGGGGCTCGACATAGGCGTAGCCGTTGTCCTGATGCCACGGGAAGCGACGCGGCTTCTCGGGCTTCTTGTACACGCACTGGTCCCAGTAGAGATTGACGTCGGCGCCGACGAGGTCGGCGCAGATCCCGACGAGGCTCGGGTGACGGGCAAAGTCGGCCAACGTGGGGGAGCGGCTGACGAGGTGAGCGGAGAAGGTGATCGCGCCGGACTCGGCGATCATCACGCGACCGTCCTGCTGCGTCTTCAAGAAATTGTCGGCCTCGACTTCGAACTCGTCGATCACGTCGCGCACCGTGGCGATCTCGTCAGCCGAGAACAGATCGGGCACGACAACAAAACCGTCGGCGTCGAACCGCGCAACCTGCTCGTCGCTCAGGAAGCGGAACGGGCCTCGAGCGTCGATCCAGTCGAAGCCGACATTCCACGGGTGCAGCGAGAGCGCGGAGGTTTCCGTCATTTGACTGACCATTTGGTCAGTTTATTGAGGATCGGCGCAAGAGCAAGAGCTGGTCGTCGAGGTAGCCCCGCACCAGCGAGGTGAGCGCGCTCCGTTTTCGGCTGTAGAGCCACCACAGCTGAGCGCCTTCCATGAACGCCTGAATTTCATTGGCCTTGCGCTCGATGTCGACGTCGTCGCGGATTTCGCCTCGCGCCACGCCCTCTCGCAAGGTGTTGCGCAGGAGTTCGCCGACCGTCTCATTGCGCTCCTTCATGTACTCGTGCGCGGGATGTTCGGGGTCGAGGCTCTCGGCAAGAAGAACCGTGTAGAGCGACGCGAGGTCGGCGCGTTCCTCGTTCCACGTCGCCACCGCGGCCCACTGGTCGAAGTCGTTCTCGACTGAATCGTGGCCGAGGTCGACGAAGGCTTTGATGGCGAGTCGATCGCGCTCACGCAGCACCTCGACGAGGAGCCCCTCCTTCGAACCGAAGTGGTGAAGGAGCCCGCCGGTGGTGACGCCGGCCGCCTCGGCGATGGCCGCAATGCCCGTGCCGCGGTAGCCCTCGCGAGCAAAGTGCTCGATGGCGGCCTCGACGATCGCGCGCCGCCGCTCGACCCCTCGTGCTTGTACTTGGCCTTTGACGCCCGGCATTCCTGCGAACGTCCGGCGTTAATCCGCGATGTAGGTGACGTTGTCGACGACGTAGCCGGAATTACCGAGTACGCCTTCGACCGTCATCTGCATGGCGCCACCCTCGTAGGTCCATGAACAGACGAACTGGCCGCCCTCGGGTGAGCAACCCTGGTTCTGGTACTTCACGTCCCCCGTGTTGGGGTGCGAGAAAATTGCCGTGATCGCGCGTTGACGCGCGTAGTGCGAGGCGTCGTTCTGATCACCGCGTTGCCACGCCGCGAAGAGGCCCTTCGCGGCGGCGTCAGGTGTGGTGACGGGCCCGTTGGGCGCCGTTACCGACGTGGTGGTCGTCGGCTCGGCTGCCGTCGTCGTGGTGTCCGCCGCCGTGTCGTCGTCGTTGTTCTTGTCCTTGCTGCACGCCGTTCCGGCGAGCGCAAGGAGCGCGACGAATCCAATTGCGGCAAGGCGGCGGTGCATGGTCGCTACGGTAGCGAGGCGCTGCGAGGTGGGGGAGTCATGCGGCTGTACGCGGAGGTAGCCAAGCGAAGCTTTCGTCGTTGGTCGACGTATCGCGCTGCAACGATCGCCGGTTTCTTCACCAACTCGATCTTCGGCTTCATCCGCGCCGCCGTTCTCGTTGCCATCGTTCACGCCCGGCCCGGCGTCGGTGGTCTCGATGCACGCGGGTACGTCACGTTCTCGGTGATGAGCCAGGCCCTCATGGCCTTCGTCGGATTCTTCGGCGACGGTGAGGAGATCACCGAACGGATCAAGACCGGCGATGTCGTCAGCGACCTCTACCGGCCCGCCGACTTCCAGCTGTGGTGGTACGCGGCGGACGTAGGGCGTTCGCTGTTCCAACTCGTCGGTCGCGGCCTGCCGATCGTGGCGTTCGGAGCGCTGGTCTATGGCGTCGACACGCCGCATTCGCTCGGCATGGCCGGACTGTTCGCGTTGTCACTCGTCGGCGCACAGATGATCGGCTTCTTCGTGCGTTTCATCGTGCAGCTCTCGGCGTTCTGGTTGTTGGACACTCGCGGCACCAAACAACTCAACGACACACTCACGATGTTCTCCTCGGGGGTGATGGTGCCCTTGATGCTGTTCCCCAGTTGGCTCGAGCCGATCGCCCGCGCCTTGCCGTACGCCGGGATGATCCAAACGCCCGTCGAGGTGTACCTCGGCACGGTCCGCGGCGCCGAGGCGGCGGCCGCCGTGGGTGTCCAGTTCATCTGGGTCGCGGTCTTGTTTGCCGCCGGTCGCCTGTTGATGGCGAGCGCTACGCGTCGGGTGGTGATCCAGGGTGGCTGACGTGATGAACGCGTGGCGTACCTACTGGATTCTGGGCGGCGCCCGCGTGCGTTCGGACCTGCAGTACCGGGTCAGCTTCGCGTTGTTCACGCTGAGTCAGTTCACGATCACGGCGCTCGACTTCGTTGCGATTCTCATCGTGTTCGAGAACGTGCCGGCGCTCGACGGGTGGTCCCTCGGCCAGGTTGCGTTTCTCTACGGGCTCGGCAACTTCGCGTTTGGGATCGCCGATCTGTTCATCGGGTCGATCGAGTACTTGCAGGTCGACATCCGCCTCGGCAACTTCGACCGCGTGCTGTTGCGCCCGGCGTCGCCCTTGGTGCAAGTCGTCGCCGACCGGTTCTCGCTGCGTCGTCTCGGCAAGGTCGCCGAAGGCGCACTCGTCTTCGCGATCGGCTGCGGCGCGGCGCACATCCATTGGACGGTGCCCGTCGTCGCGATGACCGCGTTGTCGGTCGTCACCGCCGCGGTGATCTTCTCGAGCGTGTGGGTCTTTACGACTTGTGTGTGCTTCTGGTGGGTTGAAGCGCGCGAGGCGCAGAACGCATTCACCTACGGCGGCAACTTCTTGTCGCAGTACCCGCTCGGCATTTACGGCTCGTGGCTGCGGCGCATCTTCGCCTACGTCATTCCCATCGCGTTCGCCAACTACTTCCCTGCGGTCTACATCCTGGGACGTAACGATCGCCTCGGCCTGCCGTCGTGGGCGCCGTTCGCCAGTCCTGTGGTCGCCGTGGCGACCGCGTTCATTGCGTCGTCGATGTGGCGCGTCGGTATCCGTCACTACCGGAGCACGGGGTCCTAGCGGTGCCTGTCATCCAAGCGACTGATCTCGGCAAGATCTTCAAGGTGCGGCGGCGGGCCGGGCGCGTGCGGCGCCGCGTCGAGGAAGTCGTTGCGGTTCGTGACCTCAACTTCTCGATCGAGCCGGGCGAGATGGTCGGCTACATCGGCCCGAACGGCGCCGGGAAGTCAACAACCATCAAGATGCTCACGGGCATCCTCGTGCCATCGCACGGATCGGTATCGGTGAACGGTCTGGATCCGACGCGTCATCGCATCGAGGTCGCACGAAACGTCGGCGTCGTCTTCGGTCAGCGCACGCAGCTGTGGTGGGACCTGCCGCTCGTCGACAGCTTCGACCTGTTGCGGCGTGTCTACCGGGTGGGGGAGACCGATTACCGGCGCTCGAAGGAAGAGCTGGTCGCGTTGCTCGATCTCGACGAACTGCTCGAGGTCCCGGTCCGTCAGCTCTCGCTGGGACAACGCATGCGCGGCGACATTGCGGCCGCGCTCATGCACGACCCGGCAATCGTCTACCTGGACGAGCCGACAATCGGCCTCGACGTCGTTTCGAAGGCTCGCGTACGCGAGTTCCTCGCGAAGCGAAACGCCGAGCGCGGCACGACAGTTTTGCTCACGACGCATGACCTCGACGACATCGAACGGCTCTGCGAACGCGTGATGATCATCGACCACGGTCAGTTGCTTTTCGACGGTGGTCTCACCGATGTGATCGAACGACTAGGCGAGGAACGCACGCTGGTGGTCGATCTGGCCGAGGAAACGGCACCGCTCCAGATCGACGGCGTGCGTGTCGTGGAGGTCGACGGCCTGCGCCAGCGTCTTGCGTTCAAGCGGTCGCAGCTTTCGGCGGCGACGGTGATCGCGGCCGTGGCGGCGGCGGCGGAAGTCGTCGAGTTGACGATCGAGGAGCCCGACATCGAATCCGCGATCAGATCGCTCTACGAACGTGGGACTATCTAACGGTCATGGCCATGCGAGAGGACTGCAAGCACTACGCCACGCGCACCTATGCGTCGGGAGAAATGGTGCGAATGTGTCGGCTTGATCTAGCGCCGGAAGCGCCCTGGAGTTGCCCGGCGGAATGCCCGAGCTTCACCCGTCGCACATGGGACGCAGGTTGGACCGTGGGCACGCTGGCCGACAAGACACCGGATCCGATCAAGCCCGTCGACGGTGATGTTGCCGCGCTGCTCGACATGGCCGAAGACGTCATCAACGACATCGGTGCGGGCGTGCTCGCCGAGCACCGCGCCGAACAGGCCAAGAAGGAAAAGGGGCGCTTCCCGAAACTGAAGCGCAAGCGCGGGAAGCGCTAGAGCTCTTCTACCTCGAGTTCGGCGATGCGCTCGGTCCACTCGCCGATCCACTCGCCGTAGCGTCGGCCGTCACGCGGTAACTCATTCGACGCCATGTAGGTGGCGGCGCGGTGCCGCAGCTTCTGGTCAGAGTCCTCGGCCAGGATGCGTGCGAATGCTGCGGTGATCTCCGGGGTTCGGCCGTGCTGACCCCACATCAGTTCACCAGCGATGCGACGTCGATTGCGGATCGACGGATCGTTGAGCATCGCGTCGACGAGCACAGTGACCGAGTCCTCGACGAGACAGCCATCGGGCTTGCACGGCGCGCAGGACAGCGCGTGGAGGGCTTGCTTCCGAACTCGGGCGTCGCTGTCCGATCCCGCCCGGCGCAGGGCGGCTTCGACGATGTCGTCCTGGTCGGCGTGGTCGAGCGCTGCGGCACAACCGGCTCGTACCATCGGTCGCTCGTCGAGCAGTCCGAGGAGAAGCGCGTCCTGCGAGGCGGGCAGCGCGGTGAGCAGCGTGTGAACGGTCGCTCGCCAGTCAGCCTTGTTCGCTGTGTCGAGCGACCGGACGAGTTCGTCCCAGGTCATGGTGCGACGAGGGTACGAAGCCGGCTACTGCGCCGCAATCAATTTGCGCGTACTCGGGTGTCCTGCGGCACCCACTTGATGAGCTTCTTGAGTAGCGAACGATTGTCGAATGGTTTGGCGATGAAGTCGTCCATGCCCGCGGCCGCAGCCCGCAACTGGTCGTCCTGTGTCGCATGAGCCGTCAGGGCGATGATCGGGGTGTGCGTCTTGTCGCCCTCGCGCTTGCGAATGGCGATCGTCGCTTCGAAGCCGTCGAGGACAGGCATCTCGCAGTCCATGAGGACTGCATCGAACGATCCGATTGTGAGCGCTTCGACGGCCTCGGCGCCGTTGGTCGCGACCTCGACGCGAAAGCCGAAGCCCTGGAGCGCCGCCAGCGTCACCCGCCGGTTGAGGGGATTGTCGTCGGCGAGGAGGAGGCGTCCCTGCATGCGGACGGGTTGGGGCTCGGGCTCCGGTTCCGGCTCCTCGAACGTGATGGGCTCCGGTTCGGGTTCGGGCTCTGGTTCTTCGAACACGATGGGCTCCGGCTCCGGCTCCGGCTCCGGGTCCGGTTCCGGCTCCGGTTCGGGTTCGGGCTCCGGTTCCGGTTCCGGCTCTTCGAACACGATGGGTTCCGGTTCGGGTTCGGGTTCCGGTTCTTCTTCGGGTTCTTCGAACACGATGGGCTCCGGTGCTGGTTCCTCGAACACGATGGGTTCCGGTTCGGGTTCAGGCCGCACCGGCTCTGGCTCGGGCGCAACCGCGAGCACCGGCTCCGGTTCGGAAACCGGAGCAACCACCGGTTGCACGGTCGCGGTGAACCAGAACGTCGAGCCACGGCCGACTTCGCTCTCGACGCCCCAGTCCCCGCCGACCAGTTCCACGAGCGCGGGAACCAACGCGAGGCCATGGGGCTTGCATCGGTACCGCCGAGCGGCCGGTTCCGCGGCAGTGGACTGGGCCAGCAACGCCTGTCGATGCTCCCGTGTCATGCCCATCCCGCTGTCGTGCACGGAGAAGCGCACCACCACTGACCCGTCGAGCCGCCGGTCGATGAACGCCGCCGTCAGTTCGATTTCACCGTTGTTGGAGAACTTCACGGCGTTGTCGATGAAGACACGCAGCACGGTCTCGATGTGGGTCGATTGCCCGGCGGCTTCGGTCGGCACGGAGTCGTCCGCAATGACGACGAGATCGGCGCCGCGCGCCGCTGCCGCGTCGACGAACGACTCACCCACGGAGGTGAGCAGCCGGTGGGGACTGAACGAGGTTGGTGTCAGCAACGCCGGCGTCGCGGACGCTTCGGTGATGCCGAGTAGATCGTTGACGATGAAGAGCAGCGTGTCGCTCGATCGGAGCAGTTTCTCGACGTGTGGCTCGATCTGCGGTGCGCTGGCCATCGCTTCTCGGAGATCGTCGCTCGACTCGAGCACGCCGTTGAGGGGAGACGCAACGCGCTCGGTCATGTCGATGAGGAAATCCGTGGCGTCTCTGAGCGAGGCCAGCGCCCGCTCGCTTTCGACGATCAGCGTGCCGTTGCGCTCCTGCAACGCATCGCACTGGTCGCGAAGCGAATCGACGAGTTTGGAGTCGGCCGTGTGCAGTTCGCGCAGCCGCACCGCGGCCAGAGTCATCAGCACGGCGACGACGGCCGCCACGCCCATCGCCGACGCGCGCGGTTCGGCGGCGACTGCAATCGCGACGGCGAGGCCACTCGCGACCGGCACCGACGAAAGCACCGCGACACGCGCGCTACGCATGACCGCGCGCGTCGGACGAACAGGTTCAGGTTCGGGGTGGGCGAGGCGCTGCAAGCGCCCGCGCACGCCCATGCCGGCGAGCACCAGATAAAAGCCGAGGCAAGTGAGAACGAGGGGAGATGTGAAGTCGAACCCCGTGCGGAGTCCGGTCATCGCGAACACAGTGTTGGCCGCGAGGTGGACCATTCCCGCGACGCGGACGCGTCGCAGCCTGTAGCCCGACTGCGGAATCGCCAGCAACACCAATAGCGAGGCCAGCCCGACATCGGCCACCGCAAATGCGATCCGGAACGTCGTGAAACCGACGTCGGCATCGCCGAGTGCCGGCCGCACGAGCGAAACCCAAGAGAGCGCGCCGAGCGCGCCACTCAATAACCATGCGTCCCGGATGGCCGATGCGTCGCGCTCCTGCGCCTTCACGATGGTGAAGGCGCCGAGGGTCACGAGCATTGTCGCCGCAAGCACGGCGAGCCGCGCCAGAGGTGTGAAGTCCGTCGGTGAGGGCAGCGTGCCGGCATAGACGAAGCCGCCGCCGTAGACCGCAGCGGATGCAACGACGCCCGCAGCGACCATCAGCCAACCGAAGGGCAGTTTTCCGGTCTTGAGTCGAACCACACAAAGTTGATCGACAGTTGAGTTATGTGTCTGAGGGTGAATCTGCGTCAGTGGTCCGGCTTGGGGAGTTGCGGTGGGAGCGCGTCGAAGATCACGGATGGTTCCAGCGGATGGTCCGCCACGACGCGTGCCGCGACGCCGGCCAGCGCGACGGCGATCAACTCACCGCCACCGTTCGCCAGGCTCGTCTCGACGGCCCGCGCCGCGGCAATGCCCGTAAGCGGGTCGGCGATCGCGTCACCGACGAACAACGGCGTGTCATCGCCCGGCTCGTACGCAACGAGCCCACCTGCCGCCGCGGCATCGTCACCGAACGCGACACGGCCGGGTTCGGGCTCGCTGCGGCCGTATCCGGTGATCGACAACCACACGCGGCCGGGACGTGCAGCAAGCCAGTCCTCCGCGTTGATGCCGAGATGCCGCAGTGCGCGCGGCCGTGATGACTCCAGGACGACGTCGGCCTTGTCGAGTTCGTCGCGAAGCTCGTGCGTGCCGAAGTCGAGGCGGCGTTCCTCGGCGTCGAACCGGTGAAGCCACTCGTAGAAGAGCTGTGATCCACGGCGAGCGCCATCGGGCCGCGTCGTGCTCTCGATCTTCACGACGTGCGCGCCGGCCTGCCCGAGCAGACGCGCGCAGGTGGGCCCCGCCCACAGCGACGTGAGATCGGCGACGCGAGGCCGCGCAAGCGCGGCGAGTTCTCCGAGCCGTGTGATCGCGACCGCGCTGGCCGGATCGACCGACCCCACCACGCCGGCTGGCACCCCGAAGAGTTGGATGCGGTCGGCCGCGACGCGCGCCGGCTTGGCCGCCGACCATTGCTCGATCGCCGCGAACGGGTCGCCCCCGTCGTCGCCTTCGACGATCGCGCTCACGCTGGCCATGTCGGCCGGACGCGCGAGATTCGTCGCGAGCCAGCCGTCGGCGCAGCGCAGCATGCGCGCCGTGCCGCCCGGCGCCCTCGACCCGTCACGATGGGCGCCCGTGAACGCCGCCCGGCCGAATAGGAGGTCGGCAGAGAGGCCATCGAGGTATGCGCCGACGTCTCCCGTGGGCAACAACGTGGGGCCGTCGGCGCGACCCGTCAGCCATGCCCCACCCGACGAACGCCACCACTCTGCGGCGTCGTGAGTCACGAGAGCGAGATTAAGGGCAAGATAAGGACGAAATGAACGACCCCGACGACCTCCCGCCTCCCGGGGAACTCCGTTTTCGGCCCGGCGAAATGCCGGCGCTGTTCGGCGACACAGCGGCGACACTCATCGTCGACGACGATCCCGTCGTTGCCGAGGTGCTCAAGGCGCTGCTCGAGCCCGAGGGTTACCGCTGCACGCTGGCGCACGACGGCCCGTCCGCCCGCGCTGCCATCGAGCAGCACGAGTTCGCGACTGCCCTCGTCGACGTGATGATGCCCGGCGAGTCCGGCCTGGAACTGGTCGCCGAACTCTTGGCCAAGCACCGCGATCTCGCCGTGGTGATGGTCACGGCGGTCGACGAGCCTGCGATCGCGCAGATGGCAATTGACAGCGGCGCGTACGGCTACCTGACCAAGCCGTTCCGGGACGGTGACGTCATCAACACGGTCGCGGCGGCCGGCCACCGGCGCTGCATCGACATCGAGCACCGGGCCCACGTCGAACGTCTCGAACGAAAACTGCAAGATTCTGCCGCCGACGACCGTTGAACGGTCATGCGTAAGAAGCTGGCAGTTGGGGCCGTCGGGGTTGCGGCGGTTGTCATGGGTTGGGTCGGCCTCGCCGGCCACGGTGCGTCGGCGCAGGCGCTGAGTTGCCCGTCCGCGCTGGGCGCCGCGTGCGGCATCGTGGATCCGGCGATCGGCACGGTCTGTTACAGCCCACTGCCGCAGCTGCCGACGATCGAGTTCATCACGATCTCGTCGAGCGGACGGCTGGTGAACTGCCCGCAGCTGTAGTTGCCTTCGGGCCAAAGCTTTCCGCTATCGTGGTCACGCTTCAAGGGCCTGTAGCGCAGTCCGGTAGCGCATCTGACTGGCAGTCAGAGGGTCACGGGTTCAAGTCCCGTCAGGTCCACAACGAATGAAAAGCCGCCCACGAAAGTGGGCGGCTTTTCCGTTGATGGCGAACGCGCGTTCGAGTAATGTTCACGAACATCGCGACCTCCGCAGTCGCCTGCGAGAAGCTCGGCTTAAAGGTTCTTCCAATGCAGCTCTCTCCCTCTCAAGTGGGAGCTATTGCTGAGGTGTCAGTCGCAATGGCGCTGACGAAAACAGGTCGCACCGTGTGGGTCCCGTTCTTCAGCAATCACAGCAGGATCGATTTGTTGTACGAAAATGCGGATGGCGTTGTCCGCCGCGTCCAGTGCAAATCCGCGTTGGTTGTGAATGACACGGTGGCGTTCTACACCTGCAGTCATACAGGCGGCGTTGAACGGACATATGTGGGCGATGTCGATGAATTCGGCGTCTACTGCCCCGAAACGGGAGATGTTTATATGGTCCCCGTTGCGGGCCTACCGAGCCGCCGAGCTTTTCTCCGGATTGCTCCCACGAAAAGCAACCAGACGCGTGGGATCCGTTGGGCGGCGGACTATGTATTGCGGTCGCCCTAGAAACCGCTTCGAACCCGGCGCGCGTCGGCACCTACGATTCTCCGATGGCAGACGACGCAGCGACCGACGAGAGGGCTTTCCGATACGACGCGCGCGCTGCTGAGCTTTTCGAGCAGAAGTGGCAGGCCTACTGGGCCGACAACCACACGTGGGAAGTAGCCAACCCGGCCGGTCCCTTGCACGAGGGGTGGGCGGCGATTGCCGACAAGCCCAAGCGCTACATCCTCGACATGTTCCCGTACCCCTCGGGCTCGGGCCTGCATGTCGGCCATCCGCTGGGTTACATCGGCACCGACGTCTATGGCCGCTACTTGCGTATGAAGGGCTTCAACGTCGTTCATACGATCGGCTACGACGCCTTTGGTCTGCCGGCTGAGCAGTACGCCGTGGAGACGGGCCAGCACCCGCGCATTACGACCGAACAGAACGTCGCGAACTATCGCCGGCAGTTGAAGCGGTTGGGCCTGGCTCACGACGAGCGCCGCGCGGTGTCGACCACCGATCCTGACTTCGTGCGTTGGACGCAGTGGATCTTCCTGCAGGTCTACAACGCGTACTGCGACGACGAGGGCGTGGCCCGTCCGATCGCCGAACTGATCGACAAGTACGAGTCGGGCGTCGAGGTCACCGACGGCACGCCATGGGCGGATTTGTCGAAGGCGGAGAAGGCGGCGCTGGTCGACAGCCGTCGTTTGGCGTACCGCACCGAGGCGATGGTCAATTGGTGCCCGGGTCTGGGCACTGTGTTGGCCAACGAGGAGGTCACCGCCGACGGCCGGAGCGACCGCGGCAACTTCCCCGTCTACAAGCGCCCGCTGACCCAGTGGATGATGCGAATCACCGCGTTCGCCGATCGTCTGCTGAACGATTTGGACGGCGTCGACTGGTCCGAGGCCGTCAAACTCATGCAGCGCAACTGGATCGGCCGCTCGACGGGCGCGCGTGTGAGGTTCGCTTCGCCCGCGGGCGAGATCGTCGTGTTCACGACGCGTCCCGACACCCTGTTCGGTGCGACCTTCATGGTGCTGGCACCCGAGCACGCGTTGGTCGACGCGCTGACCACAGCCGAACAGCGCGAGGCAATCAACGCGTACCGCGACCAGGCTGCCAACGCGACCGAGCAGGAGCGCACCGCCGACACCCGTGAGAAGACCGGCGTGTTCACCGGCAGCTACGCAACGAATCCGGTCAACGGCGCCGAGATCCCGATCTACATCGCCGACTACGTGCTGGCCGGTTACGGCACCGGCGCCATCATGGCGGTGCCGGCGGAGGACGAGCGCGACTGGGACTTTGCCAAGAAGTACGGCCTGCCCTATATCCGCACCGTGCAGCCGCCGGCCGATCACGACGAAGACTCGGCGTACACGGGCGACGGCGTGAGCATCAACAGCGACTTTCTGAACGGCATGGCCATGGCCGAGGCCAAGGCCGCCATGATCAACTGGCTGACCGACCGCAACCTGGGCGAAGAAGCCGTCACCACCAAGCTGCGCGACTGGCTGTTCAGCCGTCAGCGCTACTGGGGCGAGCCGTTCCCGATCGTTTACGACGTCGACGGAATCGCGCATGCACTGCCCGAGGAGATGCTGCCCGTCGAGCTGCCCGAGCTGGACGACTTCGCGCCGCGCTCGCGTCCCGACGATCCCGACGCCGATCCGGAGCCGCCGCTGGGCCGCGCTGAGGACTGGGTCAACGTCACGCTCGACATCGGCGACGGCCCGCAGCCGTACACCCGCGAGACCAACACGATGCCGCAGTGGGCCGGCAGCTGCTGGTACTACCTGCGCTACCTGGACCCGACCAACGAGAACGAGTTCGTCGACCCGGTCGTCGAGCAGTACTGGATGGGCGGCGGCAATCCGGGCGGTGTGGACCTGTACGTCGGAGGCGTCGAGCACGCCGTGTTGCACCTGCTGTACTCCCGCTTCTGGCACAAGATCCTGTTCGACCTGGGCCACGTCTCCACGCCCGAGCCGTTCCAGCGCCTGTTCAACCAGGGCATGATCCAGGCCGCGGCCTACACCGATGAGCGCGGCATGTACGTCGCGGCCGACGACGTCGTCGACAACAGGGACGGCACGTTCACCTACAACGGACAGACCGTCAATCGTGAGTTCGGCAAGATGGGCAAGAGCCTGAAGAACTCCGTCTCACCCGACCAGATGTACGAGTCCTACGGGGCCGACACGCTGCGTGTCTACGAGATGGCGATGGGTCCATTGGATGTCAGCCGTCCGTGGCGCAGCGACGACATCGTCGGTGCGCACCGTCTGCTGCAGCGCACCTGGCGGGCCATCATCGACGAGACCACCGGCGAAGTGATTGCGAAGGACGAGCCCATCGATCCGGACACGCGCAAGATCCTTCACCGCACGATCGCCGCGGTCACCGAGGACTACGAAAATCTGCGGTTCAACACCGCCGTTGCTCGCATCACCGAACTGGTAAATCACATCACCAAGACGGGCGTGTGCGTGCGCGAGACCGCCATTCCGCTGGTGCTGATGCTGTCGCCGTTGGCACCCCACATCTGCGACGAAATTGCCGAGCGCATGGGCCATGAGGGAACGATCGCCTACCAGGGCTTCCCGGTCGCCGATCCGGCTGAGCTGGTCGACGACACCGTCACGCTGATCGTGCAGATCAATGGCAAGGTCCGCGATCGCGTCGAGGTGTCAGCCGACGCCGACGCCGCAACGATCGAGGCCGCCGCCCTGGCCCTGCCCCGCATCGCCGAACTGATCGACGGTCAAACCCCCAAAAAGGTCATCGTCCGCCCGCCGGCCCTCGTCAACATCGTCCTGTAAACACAACTTGTGATTTCTGAGGGCAAAGACCGCACTTAAGAATCACAAGTTCGCGATTAGGCGGACTTGATCGCGTCGAGCCATTTGATGCGTTTGCCGGTGCGCAGGATCGCGGAGCTGTAGATGGCGCCGGCGATGCGGGCCATGAGCGCCGCTGAGATCAGCACGCCCGCGACAGCGACCGCGATTTGCCACGGCTGGGCGGCGTCGAGCGAGATGAGCGTCGGCATGCACAGCGGCGCGGTGGGCGGCAGGTAGGCGAGCACTTTTAGCAAGGTGTTCGGGTTGGCCTGGCCGATCGAGCCGATCGTCGCGAAGTACCCGGCGAAGATCGGGATCATGACCGGCAAGCCAGCGGCCTGCGCCTCGCTCTGGCGCGACACCAGCGAGCCCGCAGCGGCGAAGGCCCAGCCGTACAGACCGAAGCCGATGACGAACCAGCCGACGGCGGCGAGCGCACCCCAGGCTTGGGCGCCTTCGAGGATGTTCGAACCGACGACACGCGAGGTGACGATGGCCGAGAGCGCAACAGCCAATGCCTGCGCCAGTCCGACGAGACCGATGCCGAGGATCTTCCCGGCGACGAGATGGCGCGGCTTCACCGCTGCGAGCAAGACCTCGGCGATGCGGGAGCCCTTCTCCTCGGCGACACCGACGAGGATCCAACTGCCGTACTGCTGGAAGAAGATGAAGATGGCGATCACGCCGATGAAGGTCGTGAACTGATCGCGATTGGGTTGGTTGGGTTTTCCGAGCGAGGTGACGGGCAGCGGGGGAGCGCTCAATGCGGTCGCCGCCTTTTCCGGCGTCAGCCCCGCGTCGGTCAACGCGGTCTGCAGCCGCGCCGACTCGGAGATGGCGAGAATCAGCCGGGACTTTGTCGTGATGCGGTCGTCGGGCGGTGGGTCGTTGACGATGATCGTTCGTGCGTTGATCA
>JBEHXL010000009.1:0-133752 GCA_048498715.1 Actinomycetota bacterium
CCGCAGAACCACAGGGTTTTTTTGGCTCGCTATAGCGAGCCAACCCCGACAAGAACGTGGCCGTTAGAGGGACTCGGCGAGGTCCTTCTTGAGTTGGTCGAGGATCGGGACGGGGCCGGGGTCGATGCCGGCGTGGGCGGCCATGTGCAGTGAGGTGAAGTCGCCGAACAGGATGAGGTCCATGAGCTGGGCGAGCTCGCCTTCGCCTTCGGCCTCGACAACTTCGACGCCGGCGACGACCTCTCGCATGATCTCGGTCACGAGGTCGAAGCGACGCATCACCTGCGGGTGCTCCTGGTCGTGGCGCAACTGCACCAGCGTGATCAGCTGACGGGTGATGTCGCCGTGCTGGCCCCAGCCGACGACCTCGTTATGGCACAGCTCCGGGTGGATGCCGCCGAGCGCAGGCGCCTTGGCGTTTTCGTTGACCTGCCCCTTCCAGCGCGTGACCGCGGCGTTGCCGAGTGAGCCCGACGAGTGGAACAGCGGCATCGTGCCGCCGATCCGCTTGGCCAGTTGTTCGGCCGGCGAGTTGTCGACGATCAGCAGGTCGCGGCGGCGCTTGAGTTGCTCGACGGCTGCGTCGATCCAGCCCCGCGCGCCGGGAAACAGACCGACGGCTTCGAGCACCATCAGCGGTGGGACGGAGACAGCTCCGATACCGCCACGTGGCTGCGGCGAACACTCGAGCACGGGCACGTAGGGCGCCGCCCACTCCGCCGCCAGGTCGTGCAGTTGCCCGTGGCCGGACACGATGCACACGCAGGCACCTGCGACCTGCGCCTCGGCCGCGGCCTCGATGACCTCTTCGGTGTTACCCGAATACGACACCGCGATCACCAGCGTGTTCTCCGTCACGAACGCCGGCAGGGTGTAGCTCTTCACGACGACGGCGGGCACCGCCATGTACGGGGCCGCGCAGGCAATGACGATGTCGCCGGAAATGCCGCTGCCACCCATGCCGAGAATGACGACGTTCTCGATCTCGTCGTGGGGCGGCAGCTTGTCAGCGCCGAGAATTTCGAACGAGCGCGCCGCCTCCGCGACCTGTTCGGGCAAACCCGCCGTGACGTCCCACATTCCCTGACTGTCGAGCGTGAGACCCACGGGCTACTTCTCCCAGCCCGGCTTGATGCCTTCGGCCGCCACTTTGTCGGTAATGCGCTTGTCCTCCGCGACGTCGGCCTCGGTGGCCGCGTCGTCGAGGAAGTTCGGGATGTCGTTGGTGATCGGGTACTTCCGCTTGAGGCGGGGGTTGTAGAGGAAGTCCTCGTCCTCGATGTACAGCAGCGGGCCCTTGTCTTGCGGGCACGCCAGAACACTCAACAAAGCCGGGGCGAGCGCCACGATCAGCCTTCTCTCACTATGGCGAGGACGTCGTTGGTACGCGCCTCGCATTCCTCTTGACTGCTCGCCTCGAGGTTGAGACGGAGCAGCGGTTCGGTGTTGGACGGACGGACGTTGAACCACCACGAGTCGGCTTCGCAGGTGAGCCCGTCGAGGCGCGACTGGCGCATGTCGCCGAACGCCGCGGCAACCTTTTCGATCGACGCCAACGGGTCGGTGACCTTGGTGTTGATCTCGCCCGACGCGACGTAACGCTCGAAGGGCTTGCGGATCTCCGACAACGGCTTGCCGGCCTTCGACACGATCTCGAGCACCACCATCGCGGCGATCAAACCGGAGTCGGCTCGGTAGTTGTCGCGGAAGTAGTAGTGCGCCGAGTGTTCGCCACCGAAGACGGCCCCGGTCTCGGCCATGTCCTTCTTGATGAAGCTGTGGCCGACACGAGCGATGACGGGGTTACCGCCCTTCTCGCGGACGATCTCGGGCACGGCCCGGCTGCAGATCAGGTTGTAGATGATCGTGGCGCCCGGGTTCCGGTCGAGCATCGTCGAGGCGATGATCGCGGTGGTCGTCGAGCCCGACAGCCCCACGCCCTGTTCGTCGACGAGGAACACACGGTCGGCGTCGCCGTCAAAGGCAAGGCCGATGTCCGCGCCGGTCTCCTTCACGCGCGCAATCAGATCGACCTGGTTCGCCGGGTTGATCGGATCGGCCGGGTGGTTCGGGAATGTGCCGTCGAGCTCCGCATACAGGATCTCGAGACTGCACGGCAGCGACGAGAACACCGTCGGCAGGGCGAGGCCGCCCATGCCGTTGGCCGTGTCAGCGACCACCTTCAGCGGACGGATCGCATTGGTATCGACGAACGAGCGAACGTGCTCGGCGTAGTCCGGCAGCAGATCGAGCGAGTGCGACTCGCCGCGCCGAGCGGCCGACGAAGTGGTCCCAGCCTCGATATCGGCCTTGATGGCGTCGAGACCGGTGTCCTCGCCGACGGGCTTGGCGCCCGGCAGGCACAGCTTGATGCCGTTGTACTGCGCGGGGTTGTGCGAGCCGGTGAAGGTTGCGCCCGGCAGGTCGAGCTTGCCCGACGCGAAATACAGCAGGTCTGTCGGGATGAGGCCGAGGTCGATGACGTCGACACCCGCCTCCAACGCGCCGTCGATGAACGCCCCACTGAGCTCCACGCCCGACGGACGCATGTCGCGGCCGACGAGGATCGTGGGCGCACCGGCGAAGCGGGCGAACGCCGCACCAACCTTGCGAGCGAGATCGGCGTTGAGTTCCTCCGGGACGAGTCCTCGGATGTCGTAGGCCTTGAAGACCGCGTCGAGTGACATATCGGCCGCCAACTTAGTTGGCCCGGTCGTAGGCGCCTTTACCCGCGAGTCGACGAATGCGCACCATGTCGACGAGCACGCGCAAGGAGTCCAGGCCGACCTTCACCGTCGAGCCTTCGGAATTGGCCAGGGTGACGGGCACTTCCTCGAGTGACAGCCGCAAGCGTTCGGCCAGGTGGAACACCTCGATGTCGAAGGCGAACCGGTTGATCTGTGCGACGGAGAAAATCTCGTGGGCGGCGTCGGAGCGAAACGCCTTCAGTCCGCACTGGGTGTCGCGGTACGCGCCGAGCAAAACGGCGAACGAGATCAGATTGATGATGCGACTTCCGAGCGCGCGCAACCGGCGCGCCTTCACCAACGTCACCGTCTCGACGTGACCGCGACTACCCGTCACGACGTCCCAGCCATTCTCGACTTCCCGAATCAGCTCGAAGACAAGGGTCGGCGCGTACGCGAGATCGGCGTCGGTAAAGGCGATCGTGCGGCCCGTTGCGGCGAGCATGCCGCGGCGCACGGCTGCTCCCTTGCCCTGGTTCTCGTCGAGGCGGAGGACCTGATCCGCACCGGAGGACTGCGCCGCCGCGAACGTGTCGTCAGGCGAGCCGTCGTCGACCACGACTATCTCGAGGTCGTCGTCGACGAGCGGGCCGAGTTCGCGACGCAGTCGGGCGACGGACTCCACGATGAACCCGGACGCCTTGTAGGCCGGCACCACCACGCTCACGCGGCGCAAACCCGGCGCTGGGGCGCGGTTCGGCTCGGGATGGTGTTGTTGCGCCCGGACGCGACGGAACAACAGGCCGCGATAGCCGACGACCCGAAGGACACCCGCAACTGCGAGGGCGATCGCTTTGGCGAGCAGTAACCAACGCACCTCGCGTTGCGTTTCGGGATGCTGATCGGCGACTTCGAACACGAGATAACCGAGGCGCAGAACCAGGACGTCGATCACACCCGCCATTGCGGTGACGAGCAAGTAGGCGAAGGGCTCGTCGACCCAACGCAGGTGCGGGTCACGCGTGAAGGTCAGTGCACGGTTGGCGCCGAAGGAGACCAGACCACTTGCTGCGATCGCAATCGCATCGGCAATGAGGACGGGAAGTCCGAAGCCGAGACGAAGCGCCAGCAGGACGATGACGTCGACGAGGGTGACGAGGACGCCAACCGCCGCGAAGCGCCGAAGTCGTGACCGCATCGGTCGGGAGTTTTACTAGGTGCCGAGGTTGCCGGCGCCCGCCAACTCTTTGAGCCAGTCGTCTTCGTGCTCGGTCGACGACTCGTCGACGCGCTGCTCGTCGCGCTTTTCGACCGTCGGTTCGGCGGGCTCACTCGCCGGCGGTTCCGGCTTGCGTCCCCACCACCACAGGCCACCGAGGCCGACGAGTCCGAGCAGTGTCATGAGGTTCGCCATCAGATCGACCGGCGTCCAGCCGTAGTGCAGGCTCACGTGCTTGGACGTCGGGATCACGACCATCTCGTTGGGCGTGACGCGGTACGGGCCCTTCGCGCCGCTGGCCTTCCAGTTCGGGAAGTACGACGCCTTCACGACCACGGGCACGCCGACTCGATCGACGTCGAAGGAGATGCGATCGTCGCTGGTCGTAATACGGCTGACCTTCGCCGGGTGTGCAATGGCCCGCGTGGGCGGGTTCGCGCTGGGCTTGCTGACGCGAGCCCACTCCTTCGGCCCCGATGCCGCGAACAGCACGTCCCGGTCGCCGCTCGCGGTGTACGCCTTCACCGCGGCGTCGAGCCATTCGCGACCGCCCTTGGGCACGTCGGTCATGACCGCGGGCAGGTTGTCGAGCGGCGCCACGATCGCGGAGCCCTTGACTTGGTAGATCTTCCAGGGCCGGGTCTGCACGCCGGACTGCCCGTTCGAGTTGATCGTCGCCGACCACGCCTTCGTCTCGGCGACGAGCTTGAGATCGGGGTTCACGTCGGCCTGGGCAACCGCGGCGGTGCTGATCGCCATGTAATAACGAACGCCGATCTCCTGCAGGTGACGCACGCCTTCGGCGACGTCGAGCTCACCGTAGGGCAAGTCGCGTTGCGGACGCGATGGGACGGCGGAGAGTTCGGACTGGTTGAGGAAGTGGTACGGCGTGCTCGCAGCCGACTCGAAGAAGAGGCCTTCCATCGAATCGATGCAGCCGTTGGTCCAATACGGCAACAGCATGAGCGCCATCGGCGTGCCCATGCGGTCGAGCTCGGGCTCGTACTCCCACATCGCGCGGCCGCAGCCGTGGTCCTTGCCGACCTTGCCCATGGTCGAGATGACATCGCGGTACTCGGGATAGCTGGCCTTGCGCTCGTAGCCGGAGTAGTTCCACGCACCCCAGTCGACGACGAAGCTGTGGTCGGTGGTCTTGCGCGGGAACCACGTGGGCAGCTGGCCGAGCGGCATGCCGACCACGACGAGAATGAACGCCAGCCCGAAGATCGGCGCCATCAGCCGCGGCAGGAACTCGAACGAGCTCAGCGAAGGATCGTCGCCCTTCTCCCCCATGATGGTCCGCTTGAGCGCGTTCAGTAGTGACGACGCGCCGAGCGCCAGCTCGCCGATGCCCACGCCGCCGAGGACGTAGAGGAAGAAGAACCACGACGGGAGCAGACGGGCATTCCACAGACGGCTCTGCGGCGCCCAGATGAATCCGATCATTGACAGCAGCGCCATCGCCGCTGCGAACAGCCCTGCCTTGCTGCGGCGACCGATCGACATCACCAGGCCGAAGAACGAGAACGCAAACAGCAGCGTGTACTTGCCGAACGGCATCAGCCAGCTGTGCGGATCCGCCGGCGTGAAGCCGAGTTCCTTCTTCCAGTCGGTGAGCTTTTCCCAGCCCATGTCGTTCGTGTACGCCACCCGCATCAGGAACGGCACGACCCAGAACGCGGCGAGCAGCCCGGCCACGACGAAGACGGGCATCGCCCGCTTGATCGAGTCCTTCTTGGGCGTCATTGCCAGCAGCACCAGTGAACCGACGACGGCGATGATCGACGGAACGATGTGCGAAACGCCGACGCACGCGAGGACAAACGCGGTGAGCGCTTTGTACTTGCCGGTTTCGAGCACCTTGGCGAACAGGCCGAGGTAGACGAGACAGAACGACAGGCTGATCGACATCGCGAACTCGCCGGCGAGCGTCGACGCGATGTTGCCGCCGTAGATCGTGAACGTGCGGTCGAACATGAACGGCACCGTCGCGAGCGCGACCAGCAGCGGGCCGGGGAACTTGAGCTTGAGGCAGCGGGCGAAGAACCAGGCGGCGACCGGCAGCGTGAGCAGGCCCGAGACCGACACCAGCTTGAACGCGACGTTGTACGGCATCACCAGATCGGCGATGACGATCATCAGGCTCGGTAGCGGGAAGTAGAAGGTGAGGGCGGGGAACCCGCCGTACCAGTCGGGCGCCCAGCCCGTCAGCCGACCGTGCGGCAGTAGGTGGTCACGCAGGTACGCCGGCGTCCACACGTGGGCGCCCATGTCGCCACCGGCGGGCGTCGTGTTCGCGAACAGCAGGTTCGGGTGCAGCTGGGCGAAAGTGAATCCGACCGCGGCAAGCAGCACCACAACGGTCAGCCACTTCTGCACCCGCGCGCGATCGATGGTGAACACGGGCTTCATTGTCGCGTCTGGCTGGGCACTCACTGCGTCAGCCCTTCCAGAGCACGATCACCGTGGCGGCGTTGAACGCTGCGTGGGCGAGGATGTTGGGCCCGAGTCGGTCCGACCGGTGGTACAGCCACGCGAGAACGATGCCGAAGATCGCAAGACCCGGCAGCGTCACGAGGTCGAAGTGGACCGCACCGAACAGCAATCCGTCGAGCACGATCGCCGGCCACACCGGCAAATAGCGCTTGAGCGAGTTGAGGAGCATGCCCCTGTAGAAGATCTCCTCGACGACGGGCGCACCGACGACCAGCAGCAGGGCCATGAAGAAGAAGCCCGGCCCGTGCGCATTGTCGGTGAGCTCTTTGGCCGGCTTCTGTAGTTCTTCGGTGAGGTCGTTCGTGACGAACCACTGAACAACTACGTAGAGAAGCGGCAAAAGGATGAATTGGCTACCCAGGCCGTACAGGATTCCCTGCAGGTCGACGGGCAGTTTGAACCGCAGGCGCAGGTCGTCGACGAGGTTGCCGGTCTCCCGAACGCGCAGAATCAGTAGTGACCCGGGAATGAGTCCGACCCAGAGCCCGATCAGGCCGCCGCAGGTCTCGGCGTAGCTGCCCGATCCGCCGATGGCACTCCCGATGCCGAAGCCGACCGAGCCCGTGATCATCGAGACGAACCAGACCGCGGCGACGTCGAAGAGACGAATGTTGGAGCGGGTGTCCTCGATGGAAGATTCAGTAACAGTCATACGCTGGCCGGTCGACCAGCGTAACTGTGCGTGTCGTTAAACCGCGAGGCGGCAGTTTCGTTAAACCGCGAGGCGGCAGTGCCGCTAGACAGCGAGGCGGCGAATGTTGCTGGCGCGTCGATCGTCGACAGCCCAGCCCACAGGAGCGCGAACGTTCGCGGCGTGGGTCGGGCAAAGGAACCAGCCACCTTCGACGCCGCGATCAGCCGGATCGAGCCAAACGGTCCGACTGGCGTAGTCGTAGCTCAAAGTTGCGTCTGCAGCGGCACCGCAACCGGGCCGTGCGCAGCGGGGAGTACGCGACATGAAAGAGCAACGTACCGAGCAGTACTGCGCAATACGCGGATGGTCGCGAGAAAAAGAATGTCCCCGCCAGCACTTACGATGAAGAAGTGAGCATGCCCCCGCCCCAGCAGCGACCGCGCCCACCGGCCTCGTCGCGTCCACAAGCGCCGTGGGTCGCGGGTGTCGCCCTGCTGGCGATCATCACGCTGCTCATGTTCGCCCCGGCGATCCTCGGCGGCGCGGACAAGACGTCCAAGCTCACCTACAACCAGGTCATCGCCAGTGCGCAAGCCGGCCAGGTCACCACGGCCAAAGTCAACAACGACACGGGCAAGATCACCGGCACGGTCGTCACGGACGGCAAGTCGCAGAAGTTCTCGGTGACCGGGCCTCGTCCTATCCCCGACGAGGTCGAATCCGCGCTCCGGAAGAACGTGAAGTCGCTCGAGTTCACGAACGAATCGACGAGCATCTGGGTGTCGTTCCTGCCGACGCTGCTGTTCTTCGGCCTCATCATCGGCTTCTTCATCTGGATGAATCGCCGAGCGCAAGGCCAGATGTCGTCGATCATGAACGTCGGGCGCAGCAAGGCGAAGGTGTACACAACCGAGCGCCCCAAGACGACCTTCGACGACGTGGCGGGCTACACCGGCGTCAAGACCGAGATCGCGGAGGTCGTCGACTTCCTCAAGAACCCCGGACGGTTCAAGGACATCGGCGCCCGCATCCCCAAGGGTGTGCTGCTCGTCGGCCCTCCGGGTACCGGCAAGACGCTGTTGGCGCGGGCCGTCGCTGGTGAGGCGGGTGTGCCGTTCATGTCCGTCACCGGTTCGGACTTCATGGAGATGTTCGTCGGCGTCGGCGCCTCCCGGGTCCGCGACCTGTTCCAAACCGCCCGCAAGCAAGCGCCCGCGATCATCTTCGTGGACGAAATCGACTCCATCGGCCGCAAGCGCGGCGCCGGCCTCGGCGGCGGTCACGACGAGCGCGAGCAGACGCTCAACCAGATGCTCGCCGAGATGGACGGCTTCGAGACGACCGAGGGCATCGTCATGATGGCGGCGACCAACCGCCCCGACGTGCTCGACCCGGCCCTGCTGCGCCCGGGCCGCTTCGACCGTCAGATCATCGTGCCGCTGCCCGACCTCGAGGAGCGGCTCCCGATCCTGCGGGTCCACATGAAGGACAAGCGCGTGGCGAGCAACGTCAACGTCGATCTCATCGCCCGCGGCACGCCCGGCATGAGCGGCGCCGATCTGGCCAACCTCGTCAACGAAGCTGCGCTCCACGCCGTCCGTCGGGGCTCGAAAGAGATCACGAACGAAGACTTCGACGCCGCCCGCGATCGCGTGCTGATGGGCCAGAAGCGCGACTCGCTGGCTCTGTCTGATGCAGAGAAGGAGCGCGTGGCGTTCCATGAGGGCGGCCACGCCGTGCTCGCCTACGTGCTGCCGAACACCGACCCGCTGCACAAGGTGACGATCATCCCCTCGGGCATGGCCCTCGGCGTCACCATGCAGCTGCCGATGGAGGAGAAGCACATCCACACCCTCGAATACATCGAGGACTCGCTGTGCGTCCGCATGGGCGGCCGCGTCGCCGAACAGATCGTGTTCGGTGACCTCTCGACGGGCGCCAACAACGACCTCGTCGGCAACACCGAACTCGCCCGCCGCATGGTGCGGGAGTGGGGCATGTCGGATCGCATCGGCCCGATGGCGTGGGGCTCGCAGGGCATGGTCTTCCTCGGCGAGGACCTCATGCACACGCGCGACTACTCCGACGAGACCAGCCGCGTGATCGACGAAGAGGTCGAGAACATCCTGCGCATCCAAGAAGACCGCGCCACCAAAATGTTGTCCAAGTACCGCGGCGGCCTCGAGGCCGTCGCCCAGGCGCTGCTCGAGCGCGAGACCATCGACGGCGAAGAAGTGAAGTCGCTCGTCGACAAGGCGTACGGCGCCGCGGTCAAGAACGGCTCAGGGCCGACGACTAATGCTCGTGCGAATGGCGCGGGTCGGAAGGCTCCGGCCGCGAAGAAGGGTCGCGCACCGACGCGAGCTCGCCCCACAAGTCGATAGCGGTCACGTCACCGACAAACGACTTCTGCACGACGCCCTGGGCGTCGGCGATCAAGACCATCGGAACCGCCTCGACCCCGTAGCGTTCGTGGCGCGGTTTGTCCGCCTGATACGAGATCTCCTCGTAGGCCACGTCGTTCGCTTCGACAACGCGCGCCTTGTGCGTGACGCGTTCGCAATTCCCGCAGGTCTCGGACGTGAAGACCGCGACGAGATACGGCGCGTCAGGCCGGACGAAGTCGTTGCGATCCAGCTGGACCGGCACGGGCCACGACCGGGGCTGGGTCGGAGCGGCGGGTTGCTGGCGGCGGCGCAGGACATACGCGACGCCGGCGGCCAAAGCGAGCACCACCACCATGAGGATCAATCTCGACATCAGGATTCCAGTCTGGCCCTAGTAAAAACGACGCGTGAATTCGACCGGGGCACAGCAGAGTTCCAAGTGGCCGATGTGGCTGCTCGGCTTCGTCATCATGATCGACCAGATCGATCAGAACGTCCTGCGCGGCGTCGCCACGGACCTGCAGAAAGACCTGCACCTGTCGGACCTCCAGATCGGTCTTCTGCTGTCGGCGTTCGTTCTCGTCAACGGCCTGATCAGCGTGCCTGCCGGCTACCTGGCGGACCGCTTCATCCGGACCCGAACCGTTGGACACACCGTCGTGGCGTGGTCCGGTATCACGGCCCTGACTGCGGCGATGCCGAACTTCCCCTCGTTACTTGCGGTGCGCGGCGCCCTCGGCTTCGGCCAGGCGATCACCGAACCGTGCGCGGCGTCGCTGCTCGCCGATTACTACCCCATCGAACAGCGCGGTCTTGCGTTCTCGATCCAGCAGGTCCTGACCTTCGTCGGCATCGGTCTCGGCGTCGGCATCGGCGGCGCGGCCGCAACGGCGTGGGGTTGGCGCTCGGCTTTCTTGGTGGTCGGCATCCCGAGCTTCTTCGTGGCGATCTTCGTGTACCGGCTCAAGGAGCCCAAGCGCGGAGCCGCGGATCGTGCGTCGGCCGGTGTCGTCGATGAGGACCTCGACGACGACAAGCCGCAGTCGCTGCCGCTGTTCGAGCACGGCGCCAAGCGGTTCTTCACCGACATGATCAGCGGACTGCGCGCAGATGTCCGCACGATCTGGCAGATCACGACGATGCGGTATGCGCTGGTCGGCGTGTCGACGCTGCTCTTCACCATCACCGCCGCGGCCGCCGCCCTCCCGCAGTTCTACGAGAAGCAGGTAGGCGTCAAGAGCGGAGCGGCGGAAGGCATCCTCGCCACGCTGATCATCGTGGCCGGCGTGCCTGGCGTGTTGCTTGGTGGCCGGCTTGCCGACCGCTTCGCCAACAAGATCAAAGGCGCCCGTATGGCGATCCCGGCGTACTGCATCCTCGCCGGCCAGGCCTTGTTCGTAGCGTCGTACATCTCGGGCATGCCCAAGGCCGCGATCTTCGCGCTCGAAGGCTTCGGCTTGTTCGTGACCGTCATGGCCGTCCCTGCCTTGCGAGCCGGTCTGTCCGACGCCGTGCCTGCGCACCTCCGTGGTGCCGGCTTCGGCGCCTTCAACTTGTTCTCCGTCGTGTTCGGGCAGGCGGCCGCGTCCGCCATCGTGTTCGGCCTCGCCGGCGCCTTCGACCACAACTTCCGCACGGCGCTGGCCATCGTGAGCCCGCCCGTCTTCATCGGCGCCCTCGTCCTCCTGAAGGCCAAGGACCACCTCGATGCCGACGCCGCGAAGATCTTCGAGGCGATCCTCAAGGCCATGCAGGAGGAACAAGAGCGCAAGGCGGCCGACGAAGCCGCGGCCAGCGGCGGCGAACTCCCGGCCTGACCGCCTGGGGCTACGGGGTTGGGGCCAGGCCCGCTCGGGCGTACGCCGCTTGGGCCGGTTCGAAGATCTCGTCCCAGGGCGCCGGCTCGCCGGCCAGGGTGAGTTCGAGGCGAGCGAGCGAGGTGTGGAGGCCGACGACGAAGCACATGCCGATCGCGGTCTCCGGGTCCGTCGTGAAATGGCTGAGCCGCAGCACCGTCTCGTCGCCGAGCGACTCGAGTTCCCAGCGCATGTAGGAGCCTTCCTCGACGTGCGTGTGCTCGAGCAGCCGCGGCGCGTCGACCGTGAGGATCGTGCACTCGAAGCGCGGCGCATCGTCGCCGTGGCCGGCGAACACCATCAGCCCTCCCACGCGGAGGTCCACGGTGATGTCGGCGGGGAACGGCAGCCACCAGTCGGCGAGACGAGAGGGATCGGTCACGGCGGACCACACCTCATCGATGCCGTAGCCGAGCTTGCGCTCGAAGCGGATCCAACCGCCCTCGTCGGTTCGTTCGACAGTGCCGTCGTAGGTCGCGGCAGTGGTCATTCGTTGTTTCCTTTCGTCGTTCGCTTCAAGTGGTCTTCCAAGGCATCGAGACGGCCGGCCCAGTGCGCCCGATACGGCTCGAGCCATGCGTCAAGCTCCTTGAGCGGATCGGGGCGCAGCCGATACAGACGACGTTGCGCATCGCTTCGCACCGCGACCAGACCGGCGTCGCGCAACACCTTGAGATGACGCGACACGCCGGGCTGGTGCATGCCGACGATCTCGACCAGATCGTTGACGGAACGCTCCCCGTCACGCACTGCGTCGAGAATGCGCCGCCGGGTCGGCTCCGCGATTACTTCGAGAACGTCGATCGCCATTCCCAAAATATACGCTATTCCATATATATGTTCAAGCGTATTCTCGCCAGGGCGGCGGACGGCTATCCGTGGTCGGTCGAGAGAACGATGCCCATGGAGGCGGACGCGCCGAGGCCGTTGTTCTTGTAGATCGTGCGCTCGACGACGACCGGGCCGCTGGCGTTCACGATCAGCGGCATCTGCGGCTTGCCGTTGAAGTCGGCGAGGCGGAACGCCTTGCGTCCGCCGCGCGGGATCGTGACGGAGGAAAGGTTTGGCAGCGCCGTCAGATCGCTTCCGTCAAGCGTCGTGATGCTGATGGTTACCGCATGGCCAGCTTCGTTGCTGACCGCGATGAACTCTTCCTGGCTCGGCGAGCTTCCGCCGGTAGCGAAACCCCAGTGCCGCGCCGCGCTGGTCGCGCCGGTGTCGATCAGGTACGCCGTACGAGCGCCGGGACTGCCGACGTCGATGGTGCGCGCCACCGCAATCGGAACGTCGTTCTCGACGCGGACGATCATGGCGTGACCGACGTTCTTCGGAATGCGCGACTCCGCCGAAAGATCGATCGTCTGACGGTCGCGTGGCGGCACGTGGATCTCGAAGGGTTGGGCCTCGTCGGAGTCGAGGACGAGGTCAAGTTGCACGACCGCCTCTTGGTCGTTCGGATTGAAGAAGTGCAACTGCTCCTGATGGCGCGGACCCGCCACGCCATCGGGGAACACGAAGCCCAACGCACGCCGGGGCGCGCCCAGCATCAGGCCGAGGCCCTTGCGTCCTTCGCCGTTGTGGATCTGCAATTGCTCGGCGACGATGCGACCGCGCCGAACCCGGATCTCGGCGCTCACGTGGGCGCGGCGCCGAACGTGGCTGCCGATGTCGACGGGCAACAGCCCGTTCGCCGGGACGACGAGACCCTGGAATGCCGAGGGCGCAACACGGCCCTGATCGGTGCTGAAGGACATGTCGACGATGGCGTCGTCCGGGAATGGGTTGAACAACTCGTAGATGAGCGTGGCCGCGCGCGTCGTCGCACCCTCCGGCATGTACCAACGCGTCGAGGCCGACGACGCACATGGGCCATGGGCTTCGCCCGTCGGACCGCTCGCCGAATGTTCGACGAACGCTCCCCCACCTTCCAGCTGCACGTGGACCGCGACGTACGGGTTCTTCAGCACCTCGCTGTTCGCGATGCCGAGACGGCTGCGTGGCTCCAGCGTGATCGACTTCGATGCGCGCGACCCGTCGACCCCAACGCCTTCGATCGTGCCCTGCAGGCGACGTGACGTCGGGTTCACGATCACGGTCGTCGCCTCGGCCGTGCCGCCCGCGGCCGACGTGCCGGCGGCGCAGTACCAGTTCGACGTGAGCGCATCCGGCGGCGACGCCGTGGGCGCGTACGCCGTGGCGAGGCGCTCACCGATAGGAGTGAGCGACGGACGCGTCGCGCGGTCGGCGAGGCCGACGGCGATCAGCGCGACGACGAGCGCAACCAGCGCAGGCACTCGACGCACATCGCGGGGCTCACTCATACGAGTTCTCCTCGGCGTGAACGACGGAACGCGACGGCCGTGCGAATCACCGTCACCCAAACCGCCAGTTCGAGCACGAGCGACAGCCAGCGGATGATCGACGTGTGGTACTTCAGCGTCGCCTTGCCACCGTTGCCGGCGCTGTATACCGACCCGAACCCGAAGCCGCTTCCGCGTTGTGTCTTGTTTCCGTCGACGCGCAAGGTCCAACGGCTCGACGGGGTCTCCGCGAAGAACAGCGCAGAACCGTCGATGGTCCCGGTGAAGTTGAATTCGGAGCGTCGCGTTGTGAGCGCAGGCTTGGCCCCGCCGATCTGGTTGTTCGACGCCGCTTCGAAGCCCCGGCCTGCGCGGTCGATCTCGTCGGCTGCCGCCTCGTTCAAGACCGCCCGGATCGGCACCCATGAAGCGTTTTCGAACACCGCAACGTCGTTGGTCGCGTCGAGCTGGCGAAAGTCCGTTTGTTCCTGCAGCGCGCCGGTGACGTCGCGCGAAGGCGGCAGGAGTGGACGACCCGAGGCCTTGGGACCTACGCGACGCGGAATCACGACGTAGCGCACACCCATCGGACCAAGCAGGTGACCCAGGCGGGTGGTGCGGCCGTTGAGCGCAATTTTGACGGCGTCACCCAGCGCACGCGACGGGCCCGGTGTGTTCGGCACCCACTGGTCGGCAAGGTTGCCGGCCCCGTTGCGCGACGTGCCGTAGGCCAGTCCCGGAGCAATCCGCCAAGAATCGACGGGCAGCGCTTCGGGATCACCGAGCCACAGCACGCGGAAGTCGCCCTGCTTGGCGTTCGAGTCGATGTAGCCGAGCTGTGATGCCAGCGTGGAAGACCGCAGCCCCCAGTCACCGGACGTTGCGGCGGCGACGACCGGCAGGCTCGCGAGACCAAAAGCCACGCTCGCTGCGACGGCGACGCCCTGCGGCCAGCCGAAGTTCAGTTCCTTGAGGTCGATGCGGAAGGCAATGAAGCCGAGTGCGATTGACCACGCGATCGCGATGCCGGCCGGGGCGAGGAACAGCTCCGGACTGGGCACCGGCAAGCCGAGCCATCCGCGGCCGATGGCCATCACGAAGATCGCGTTGGTGACGACGATTGCCCAGCAGCGGATCGCCCAGCTCAGGCGCCAGCCCCGACCGATGGCCAGGGGCAGCGCGGCTGCGACCAGCAGAAACCAGCCGAAAGGCGAGCCGCCGAGACGGCCGGTCTCGAGACGCAGCGCCTCGCCGAAGGACAGTCCGCGGCTGGCCGAGAGACCCGGACCGAACAGCGCGTGCGCCAAACCGTCGGGATGCAGCATCGTGAACGACCACGGCGCGAGCAACAGCAGCGCGACGCCCACGGCGACACCGGCGACGATCAGCGCGCGTTGGCCGTCACCGAACTCGCCGACGAGCACGGAGCCGATCCACACGCCGACGGCGAGCACGAGCGTCATCGCCAACAGGCCGGGCGCGAACGCACCCGCAACGCCGAGGACGAGCGCCAGCGAAAGACCGGCGCGCCAGTCGAACAGGAACGGTGCGCGCTGACGACCGTCAGCCGGTTCACTCACGCGGACACCGATGCCTTCGGCACTCGACCGCATGCGGCCGAGGATCCAAGGAGCGACGGCGTACGCGATCAGCCCGTCCCAGCGACCCCGCGAGATCGCCGCGTACGGCAACGGGATAGCGGCATACGCGGCGAGGGCGACGAGGCCGGCGCGTGGCACGTCGAGCGAACGGGCGAGGCGGTACGCACCCGTGAAGCCGATCGGGACGAGCGCGAGCACGAGCACCTTTTGCGCGAGCCCAATGGAGCCGAGCAACAACATGCCCGCGACCCCCAAGAAGGCGAACGCCGGCGGCGCCGGCGATTCCCCACCGAGTCCGGAGGTTCGCCAGCCCGAGAAGAACTGCCGGAACAACGAGCCGACCGAGGGCGACGGGCTGAACTGGCCGAGGCCCGGAAGATGACCGAACAGCAGGTCGCGCGTGCCGGTCAGGAGGATCAGGAAGAGCGCGCCCCACATGATCAGCGCGGATCGCGAGCCGGCCACTTCGCGCAGGAAGTCGGCGCCTGATTCGGCGAACTGACGGGCCCGATCTTCACCGTGGAGCTGCAGCCGGAACAGACGGGTGAGGCGGGCAAAACCCCGTGCCTGCAGCCGCCGCACTTCGGCGTCCGGGAACTGTCGAACCGAGTCGATCTGCTTCCGCGACGCACGAATCGCGCCGAAGTCGGAAAACACTTCGCGCCAGCTGCCGAAGACTGCGGAGGTGACCCGGCGACGGCCGGCGAGCAGTGCATACGCGAGCTCACCCAACAGCACGAGCACCAGCTGCGGCAGCACGCGCAGCAAATGTCCAGCGGAGTAGTTCGTGACGACCATGCGCACTCGGTGGTGCAGCTCCGTCGCCCGTACCTCGCCGCGGTGCTTGGCTGCTGCCTTGCGATCGTGCGGGTCGATGCCGGCGCGGTAACCGAGCGACGAGGCCGCCCGGTGAGCCGCCCGCGCCCCTGGCGCCACCATCACGCGCGCGCCGGCGATCTGGGCCCGCCAGCAGAAGTCGATGTCCTCGCCGTAGGGCCACAGCTTGGGCTCGAAGCCGCGCAGTGAGACGGCGAGGTCGGCGCGCACGAGCATGACGGCGCCGTCGACGGCGAAGACGTCGCGCACCGCGTCGTGCTGTTCCTGATCGAGCTCGCCGGGCTCCACGAGCGGAGACAGCACGCCGGTCTTGTCGATGGTGAGGCCGGCGGAGATGATGCGCTCGTGCTCGTCCCAGTCGACGAGCTTGGCGCCGATCACGCCGGCGTTGGACCGATACGCCTCTTCGACCATGAGGCGTACCGCGTCGGGTGCGATAGCGACGTCGTCGTGGCAGAACAACAAATAGGAAGCGCCCTGGACCATGCCGAGCGCCTCGTTCGCTGCTCGGGCCCAGCCGGGATCTTCCGGCAAGCGCCGTACGAAGGCGTCGGGTGCGATCGCGGCGACACGAGCGGTCGGGTCCTCGTCACTCGCAGCATCGATGACGAGCACCGAGAGGTTGTCGTAGTCCTGCGCGCCCAACGCGGCCAACGCCGAGTCGAACCAATCACCCGGGTTACGCGTCACCATGACGGCAACGACGGGCGGAGGCGCTGTGAGCTCGTCGGACTCCGACGGCAGGTCAACGTCCATGGAGCGACCGAAACTAGTTGGCTGACAGGGTGAGCAACTGCTTGCAACTGTTATGCAACAGGTGTATTCTGGCAAGCATGACTATTACCGACAACCTTCGCGACGCCGCTTACATCGCCATCGGCATGGGCGTCATTGGTGTCCAGCGTGCGCAGGTGCGCCGCGAAGAGATCCGCAAGCAGTTCACCGAGCAGCGCACGTCCTTCGAAGGCCGCGTGAACGACGCTCGTCAGACGTTCGAGACCCGTGGCGCCGAGGCCGTCAAGCTCGTCGGCGACCTCGTCAAGCAGGCCGACGCCGCCGTCGAACCGGTCATCAAGGCGGTCGAGGAGCGCATCGACGGTGTCGTCGAACTGCTGCCCGAGCAGGCCAAGCCGGCCGTCAAGCAGGCCCGCCAGGCGCAGAAGGACGCTCGCCAGACGGTGCGCGCCCGCGTGGCAGCCGTCTAGCCAGCAGGTCTCTAGAGATAGTCCGCGAGGACGTCTCGCAACGTGTCGTCGAGCGTGTAGCTGGGCGACCAGCCCGTCGCCTCACGCAACTTTTCGTTGCTACCGACGAGAACGGGCACATCAACAGGACGAAGCAAGGAGGGGTCGGTCTCGAGAGCGAGATCGACCCCTGCCACGTCCAGAAGCTTGTGCGCGATCTGCTCGACGGACCAGTCGACTCCTGAGCACACGTTGTAAGCCTCACCGGCCACGCCGGAGGCGACGAGGAGGCGGTAGGCCCGCACGACGTCACGTACATCGGTGTAGTCACGACGAGCGGTCGTGTTGCCGACGCGAAGAACTCCCTCCCCCGTTTTCTTCGCTTCCGCAATGCGCGACGCGAGGTCGGAGACGAGGAAACGGGCGCGGGCCTGACCGGGACCGATGTGGTTGAACGAGCGAGCGCGGACGACGGGCACGCCGAAGCCGGCGTTGTACTGCACGCCGAGATACTCCGCCGCCACCTTGCTGGCCGCGTACGGCGTGACGGGATTGAGCGGCCGCGTCTCCTCGATCGGCACGTCGTCGGGCGTGACCGGCCCGTAGACCTCGGCCGAGCCGATAAGAAGCACGCGCGGCTTCGGGTCGACCAGCCGGGCCGCTTCGAGCAGGCGCAACGTGCCCACGGCGTTGACGTCGAACGTGCGCGCCGGATTGGCCCAACTCTCGCCGACGTGGGCGAGCGCGGCGAGGTGGTAGATCGCCTCGGGTTGCGCGTCGACGATCGCCTTGGTGACCGCGTCAGGGTCGTCGAGGTCGACCTCGTCCTGATGCGGGGCGGTGATTTCGTCGCCCTCGGCCTCGAGGTGCGCGAGCAAGTGCGGGCCGACGAAGCCGTGACCACCGGTGACAAACGCGCGCATGACCTGAACCTAGACGGCGAACGAGTCAGCTCTACGTTGCGCACGACCCGTCCGCAGTGCCTCGAGCGGCTTGGCGGCACGCAGCGCCTTCGGATGACGGACGGCGAGACGAGCGGCAGTGACCGCGAGTTGCCCCGCGGCACCGGCATTCAGCCGGCCGTGTCGGGCGAGCGTGGCGATGCGGTTGCGTAGGGACTGCGCCTCGATGAAGTCGGGGTTCGCAGTGTCGCTACCTCGCCGGTGCGTCGCGGTCGCCTCGGAAGCACAAGCGAACGTCCAGCCCTTGGCCCGGAGCCGAAACGCGATTTCGACGTCGTCCCAGTAGACGAACAGCCACGACCACCAGGGCTCGGGGCCGAGTGAGTCGAGCGCCGACCGTCGCCAGAGTGCGGCCGCACCGGACACGCCGAAGGGATCGCCTGCTGTCACCGATTGTCGGTGACGGTCGCGGTCGCCGGCGCGGCCGTTCGCGTCAAGGGCGATACCGGTGGAATCGATGCGACCGTCGGGCAAGCGCAGCACGCCGGTTGCGGCGGCGGCGCGGGAATTCGCATCAAGAGCGGTCACGCATCCCGCGACGTAGTCGTCGTCGAGCACGCAGTCGGCGTTGAGCGACAGCAGAAACGGCGCGTCGGAGAGCGCAACCGCCTGATTCATCGCCGCCGCGTAACCGAGGTTCGTGTCGTTGGTCACGACCACGGCGCAGCGTTCGACGGCGATCCGCTGCGTCTCAGCCGACTGCCCGTTGTCGATGACGAAGACGCGGTTGACGCGATGCGTCTGCGCGTCGAGCGCGTCGAAACACGCGGGGAGAAACTCCGCGCCGCCGTACATGACGATGGCGACGTCGACCGCGTTCGACTCCCGGGGCGCCACGCCGCGCATCGTAGAGTTCACGGATGGACCAGCCCGGATCAGTGCTGATCGTGAGCTTTGGCCCGGTACCGACCGACCAGCACCGGACGGTCGAGGGCGGCGGCATGCGCGCATGGGGTCTCGCCCTCGGGCTTCGTGATCACGGGTTCCAGGTCACTGTCGGCATCAACGCCGCCTTCCCGCTCACGATCGCGGACCAGGACGGCATCGCGCTGGTCAACTGGTCCGAAGACGCGGCGTTCGCGGATCTGATCAACAGCTTCGACACCGTCATCGCCAGCTATTGCATGGGCGGCCCGTCGGTGTTCATCGCCGACCGCCTCGAGCCCAGCGTGCGGCTCGTGTTGGACCTGTATGTGCCGATCTATGTCGAGGTCGCGGCCCGCGACTCCGACGACATCGAGACCGAGTACCAGCACTACATGGCCGACATCGAGCGGCACAACAGCGTGCTCTCCCGCGGCGATTACTTCTTGTGCGCCAACGAGCCGCAGAAGCTCTTCTACACGGGCATCCTCGGCAGCCTCGGCGTGCTGAACCCGGCGACCTATCGGGAGCAGCGCCTGATGGTGGTGCCCTTCGGTGTCGAGCGAGCGGAGCCGATCGCGAAGACGAATCCGTATCGAGACCTCGGGATCGAAGAGGGCGAGTTCGTTCTCCTGTGGTTCGGCGGGCTCTATCCGTGGTTCAAGATCGACTCGCTGCTCGGAGCGGTGCAGCGGTTACCGGTGAAGCTCGTCATCGTCGGCGGCTCGAATCCGTTCAACACGAACGCCGACTTCCAGAAGCAGTACGAGTTCGCGGTGAAGTACTGCAGGGACAACGGGCTCACCAACGAGAAGGTGTTCTTCGTCGACTGGGTCGACTACGCCGATCGGGCGGACTGGTACCGCCATGCAGACGTCGTCATCTCCTTGAACACGCCAGGTGAGGAAAACGCGCTCTCATGGCGCACGCGGGTCATCGACTACGTGTGGGGCGAACTCGTGATGCTGTCCAACGGCGGCGATCCACTCAGCGATCTCTTGATCGACGCCGGAGCGGCGATCCGTCTCGAGGGCATCGCCGAGGACGACATCACTCGTACGGTTTCTGCCGTCGTCGGGCGTTCGATCGACGACGAACGCCGCAACCTCGTCGACGTGAAGCAGCGCTTCTTCTGGGACGTGGTCGTCGAGCCGTTGCTGCCCCACATCACGAGTGAGTCGCGTCCGTATCTCGCCGAACTCGAACGCCGCGGCGAGCTGGCCCAGCCGCGGGTGACCGGAGTCGCCGCACTGCAAACGCCTACGGGCAAGGTCGGCAAGGTGGTGAGCAAGGGCCGAACCGCAATCAACATCGCTCGCACCAAGGGCGTGAAGGCATCGCTCGACGTCGCGAAGGAAGTTGCTCGGAACCAGGCGATCGCGCGGAGCCGCAAGGCGGTCGCCCCCGTTCGCCCTCCGGGCAAGCGCTACATCTTCGTGTCGCACCCGATCGACTTCACGGGCGCGCCGCTGGTGCTGCTCGACATCGCCGAAGAGTTCGCAACGGAGTACGGCGCCAAGTCGGTGCAGATCCTCGCCCCCACCGTGGAAGCGGCGCTGCAACGACGGATCGCGAAGTCGGGCATACGCACAACACGCTCCGTCTTCGGGTTCGGCGACCGATTTCTGAGCCAGCAGATGCCGGTGGACTACGACGACTTCGTGCTGCTCAACACCGTCGCGATCTTCGACAACTATCGCGACTATGTGTTCCGGCTCCTTGAGTCGGGCAAGCTGCGCCGGGCCTACTGGTACATCCACGAGGACATCGAACAACTCGCCCTCGTCGGCACCACGCTGCTCACCTCGAGCGCGCGCGACCGAGTCACCAAGCTGGCGACCGAGGACAAGCTGGTCATCCTCACGCCGTCACAACGCGTGTCGAAGAACTTTTCCGAACTGTTCGGCACGACGCACGTGCACACGGTGCCGGTACGGGTGGACGTCGATGACGCCTTGCGCGCCGAACGGCCGGCCGACGATTTCGAGACGCTTCGCTTCCTGTTGTCGGGGAACCCGCTCGACGGCCGGAAAGGGCAGTTCCTGTTCCTCGCCGCGATCGAGTACTTCGAAGCGAAGTTCCGTCAGCCCAACCCCGAGCAGTACCGCGACATCGCGGTGACACTCGTCGCGGTCGGCGACAACTACGTCGCGCGGCAGCTGAAAGCGATCGGTTCATCGGTGTTGGGTGATCGGTTTGTGGCCGTGCCGTCGATGCCGAAGGACGAGGCCATGGCCCTGTCGCGTTCGTCGAACGTAAGCGTTTGTTGTTCGATCAACGAGACGTTCGCGTTGTACGTCGCCGAAGGCATGCTCATGGGTCACCCGATCCTGCGCAACGACTCGGCGGGCCGAGAGGAACAGCTACGCGACGGCGAGAACGGATACCTCGTCACCGACGACGTGAAGCAGTTCGCCGAGCAGATCGAGAAGCTCGCCAACCGTTCGACCACGAACGAGCAGTTGGCGGCGATGGGCCGCCGCTCGCAGGAGATCGCCGACCCCTTCACCAAGGGCAGCTACCTCAAAGAAATCCTGAGCCTGTGATTCTCAGTCAAGGTCTTCTTGACTGAGAATCACAGGCTCAGTCTTTGATGGACCAATTCGCGTTGAGGCTGACGATGCCGTGCACGAGGTGCGGGTTGCCGGCTTCGACGTTGAACCGCAGCGCCTGATGACGATGGTCGTAGGGGTGCTGGTGCGAGTAGTCGTAGATCGCGACCGTGAGGTCGTACACGCCGGTCAGTAGCGGCAGGTACGGCACGTCGAAGTCGACGTAGCCCTTGCCGTCGATGAAGTCAGGCACGAGGCCAACTTCGCGAGTGTTCGGCCCCGCGAGGAACGTTCCCTCGAGGGTGTAGATGCCGACGCTGAAGACGGGCTTCGCGATGCGCTGCTCGGCGTTGTAGTGCATGCGCACGGTGATGTGATCGCCGGTGTGCAGGTCCTCGCTGGGCGCGCCGTCCTTGAGAATTTCGATCGTCTCGATGCGCGCTTCGCCACTACCCCACCGCGTGTTGCCCGCTTCGTCGGTCGTGGTGTCGGCATGGGCGTGCGCGACGTATTCGTCGATGACCTTGCCGGCGTCGCCGATCTTCTTGATCTTGCCGTGCTCGAGCCAGGCGACCGAGTCGCACATGTTGCGCACCGAGCCGAGCGCGTGGCTGACGACGACGATCGTCTTGCCTTCGCTGCGCAACTCGGCGAGCTTCTCACCGCACTTGCGCTGGAAGTTCTCGTCACCAACTGCGAGTACTTCGTCGATCAACAGCACTTCGGGATTCACGTTGATGGCGACGGAGAATCCGAGACGCACGTACATGCCCGAGGAGTAGTTCTTGACGGGCGTGTCGATGAATCGTTCGAGACCGGCGAACTCGACGATGCCGTCGAACTTCGCGTCGAGCTCCTTCTTCGACAGGCCGAGAATCGAGCCGTTCAGGTACACGTTGTCGCGACCCGACAACTCGGGGTGGAACCCGGCGCCGACTTCGAGCAGCGCCGACACCTTGCCGACCGTCGTGGTCTCGCCCTTGTCCGGCCGCAGGATCTTGGCCATGCACTTGAGCAGCGTCGACTTACCCGACCCGTTCTCACCGATGAGGCCGAACGTCGTACCCGTGGGCACTTCGACCGACACGTCGTCGAGCGCCCAGAACTCTTCGTAGCGGGCGCGACCGCGTCGCATCACCGCAATCTTCAGGGAGTCGTTCTTCTCGTGGTACAGCCGGAAGAGTTTCGAGACGTGATCGGCGCGGACCGAGATGTCGGTCATCTAGAGCTCCTCCGCGAAGCGGGGCTCGACCTTGAGGAAGATGCCGCGACCGATCAGGAGCGTGACGATCGACACGCCGAGCAGATAGAGGATGTCGGCGAGGCCCGGGTACTTGAGGTCGTAGAACAGGTTCCGATACGCACCGACGAAACGCACCATGGGGTTGAGTTCGTAGATCGTTCGCACCGCGACTTCGTGACCGAGGATCTGCGCCGTCTTGGGTACCTGGCTGAGGTTGTAGACGATCGGCGTCGCATAGAACCAGAACTGCAGTGCGATGCCGATGAAGTGCTGGACGTCGCGGAAGTACACGTTGATCGCGCCGAGTCCGAGCGCCAGTCCGTACACGAAGACGCTTTGGATCATGATGATCAGGATCACGCCGGGAACGAACGGGAAGATCGCGTTGCCGACGAGGATCAGCGCAACGGCCAGCACGCTCAGTTCGATCGCGAATTGCACCACCCAGGATGCGACCACGCTCGCCGTCAGAATTTCGCGCGGAAAATAGACCTTCTTGATGAGCGCGGCGTTTTGGATCGGCGCGCCCATGCCGCCCGTCATGCCGGTCGACAGGTAGTTCCACGACAGCAGACCGGTCAGCAGGTACAGCGGGAAGTTCTTCAGACCCGACGGGTCGCCTTCGTACGGCGCCGCCTTGAAGACGACGAGGAAGACGAAGGAAAAGATCCCCATCGTCGCCAGCGGATTGAGCAGCGACCACGTCCAACCGAGAGCGGAGCGCTTGTATTTACTGCGCAGCTCACGGAGGGTGAGGTTGCGGAACAGTTCGCGAGCTTCGAGCAGCTCGGTCGCAGAGGCCATGACGAACCGAACTCTACGCGTTGGACCTGTTCGCGACCGCCTTGGGCGGTTCGGCGAACGAGCGTCCGGAGGTGACCCAAAGCGGCGCGAACCGCTCGATGCGACGGTTGACAAAGGGGTCCGTCTCCCGGCTGCGGTGCAGCGGGTAGCGCGCGCTGAACTCGAAGTCGTCCTCACGATGCGCCGCGACCGACCGTGACGCTTGGCCGAGGTGCAGAACGGTCGTGTTCGGCGTGTAGATCGTGCGCAGGCCATGGTCACGGAGGCGAAGGTTGTATTCGACGTCACCGAAGCCGACGGGCAGCGTCTCGTCGAAGCGGCCGACGCGGTCGAAATCTGCGCGACGGGTGAGAACGCAGGCGGCGGTGACGGCGATGACGTCTCGAGGCACCCGGTCGAACCCGCAGTAACCGCCGAGGTCGAGGTTGACGGCGATGAGGCCGGCGAGGCCGAGCGCGATTCCTTCGTGCTGCGTGTCGCCCTCGACGCCGACCAGACGGCAACCGACCGCGCCAACCGTCGGGTCGGCGAGCTCGTCGACGAGCACCTCGAGCCAGTCGGCCTGGCGCATCTCCGTGTCGTTGTTCAACAGGAGCAGCAGCTCCCCGGTCGACGCGGCGACGCCTTCGTTGATGAGCCACGAGAAGTTGAACGGGCCCGGGCGGCGGATGACGGTGTGCGGCAGCGACGCCAGGTACTCGAGGGTGGCTGGGTCGGTGGTGCCGTTGTCGACGATCACGATCTCGAAGTCGGGATACGTCGTGACCTGCTCGACGCTGGTGATGCAGCGACGCAGCAGATCGATGCGGTCCTTGGTCGGGATGACGATCGAGACCCTCGGCCGGGTGTTGTGCAGGCGAACCTGCTTCCAGCCGTCCGGGCCAGGCCACACACCGCTCGCCGTCGTGTCGACTGCGGTGACGGCGAGGTGCGCCACGTTCTGCAAGTCGACGTCGGGAACGAAGCTGCCCCGTTCACGCACGAAGTCCGTGCGAAAAGCACACAGTCCGCCGATGTAGTTGCCCTCGCGCAGCAACCGAGGCGACCACCCTGGCTTGAGGATCTCCTGCACCTCACCGGTGAACACGACGCGTCCGACCTCGTCGGTGTAGACGACGTCAGCCTCGATGTAGGCAAGCTCGGCTTCGAGCGCGGCGACGCCGTCCGGGATGAGCACGTCGTGCTCGTCGATCAGCGCGACCCATTCGGTCGTGACGGACGCAAGCTCGTCGGCCGAGCGGACGACGGTGAGCAACGAGCTACGCGCCGCGGCCGCGCGCCGCCATGACGCGCTTGGCCGCCCACCGAGCGAGGCTCGGCAGCAACGGAACCTTGCCCAACGCGCGGTGCATACCCGCCGCGACCTTGTAATGCCGCGAACGGCGCAGGTCGTCGAGTTCGTACTGCACATGACCGTGCAGGTTGCGCCAGTCGTTGCGGTCGCGGCGCAGGATCGAGATGTAGTCGTCCTTCACGACGATCTCGAGTTCGAGGTGACGACGTTCGGCGTAGAGACGCTCGATCAGTTCGATGCGCTCCACCAACGCGTCCTTCCGAGCGTCGAGCTCGATCTCCTGGTCTCGCACCTTGGTGTTCGCAGCTTCGAGCTGCGCCCGCAACGCGTCGAGTTCGGCGACCTGCGCGGTCAGCGAGGCGACTTGTCGCTGCAGGGCTGCGGCAACCGTGTCACCTGCGATCTGCGCACGGGAGCCGACGATGACAAAACGACGCGTCGAGGCATCCTCACCGGTGATGAGCTCGGACAGGCCCGGCGCAACCGCATCGAGGGTCTCGGGCGCCACGGGATCGATTTCGCGCAGCGCGTCGGCAACGTGCAGGCCGGCCTCGACCACGACGCGCTCGAGGGACGCGAGGTCGTAGCGGCGCACGGGCAACGCGCCCGACACGTCGGTCTGGCCGAGCAAGGCACGAACGCGCACCGATGCGTGGGACGCGTTTTCGGCAACCACGATCAGCACGCCGGCCTCGGCCAGCAGCTTGGCCAGCCCCTTCAGTGCGTCGATCGGATCGTTGAGCTCTTCGAAGCCGGTACCGAAGATGACGGCGTCGAACGGACCGTCCTGCGCGAAAGCTTCTTCCAGCGAGTTCGCCTGGAGGACCTGGCAATTGCGCTCGGCGAGCTTGGCGGCGTCGTGACGCACGACCAGTACGCGGCTGCCCGCAGGGACTGCGAGGGAAGCGAGCGTGGGCGCGTCGAGCGGGGCGGCGGAGGGTGTGCTTATGCGTTCAAGGATAGCGGTCGAGTGTCCTGATTCAGGCTCTCCGCCCGCCGGGCCATCGCCGTGTCGACGACCTCTTTCCACGAGCCCACCGACCGCTGCGACCAGTCTTGGAGCAGGCCGTCGATCGCAGCGCGCTGAGCGCGCCAGGCGTCGTTGTCGGTTAGCAGCCGCACGAGGGCGTCGGCGAAGGCCTGCGGGTCGTCGCTCACGATCAGCGCGTCGGCGTGTCCGGCCAACTCGATGCCCTCCGCGCCAATGGTCGTCGCCACGGTCGGCACGCCGTATTCGAGAGCCTCGACGGTCTTGAGCTTCACGCCGGCGCCGAAGCGAATCGGGGCGATCACGGCACGAGCCGATGCGTAGAGCGGCCGCAGGTCCTCGACGAAGCCGAGCACGCGCACGCCGTCGCCCACCATGTCGCGCACGTTCCAGGGCGGCGACGCACCGGTTACGCCGACCGTCGCCCACGGCACTTCCTTGCGGACCGACGGCAGGACCTCGTCGACGAACCAGCGGAGCGCATCGACGTTGGGCGAGGCGGGTCCGGCCATCCAGCCCGCGACGAACACCATGTCACGACGTCCGTCGAGATCTCCAGGCGTCGGAGCGATCTGCGCGACACGAGGCTCGATCACGAGGGCGGGCGCGCTTCCCTCGACGGACGCGACGTAGTCGGCCTCGTCTTGGCTGATGCACACGTTCAGGTCGGCCGCCGCCATCGACGCGTTCTCTTGCGCCTTTGCGTTCGCGGCGGCTTGTGTGAGTCGTTCGATCTCGGATGGCTCGGTCGCCATCGCCGCTTCCCGTTCGATACGAACGTGGTAGAGCGACTCGTGGTCCATGACGAGCGCCGCTTGCGGCTGCAGCCGACGAACCACCTCGAGGTACTTCGCGTTGGTTTGCCGGGACACGACCACGACGTCGTAGAGGATCTCCGGACGGGCGAGGTAGTCCTCGAGGTTGGTGACAACCCGAACGCCCAACTCACGCAGCGCGTCCGAGGTGCGCGGGTTGGCGATGTACGTAGGCGCGATCGATACCGCGTAGTTCGCGGCGACCAACTCCTCGATCAACAGCACGCTGCGGCCGAACCCGGCGCCGATGCCGACGGACGGCAACAGATCATCGATCAGCAACACCTGCTTGTCGACGCGGCGGGCGCGCTGTGCGGCGCGCTCGACGTGGAAGTCCATCTCGGCCCAACTGAGCGGTGCCGGGAAGTTCTCGCGGTACTCGTTGACCCAGCGCTCCGCCATGTAGTCGCGGTTGTGCTGCATCAACATGTCTTTCCAGAACTGATCGCTGCTCTGGCTGACGTGATGGCGCACCTTCGAGCGAGGCTCGAAGATGATTCGATAGCCCTTCTCCTTCAGGCGAAGACACAGGTCGACGTCCTCGTGGTACGCCGGGTGGAACCTGATGTTCAGACCTCCGATGGCCTCCCATGCTTCGCGGGGCAGCATCATCGACGACGCCGAGATGTAGTCGCACTCACGCACGAAGTCCCACTCGAGATCGTCGGCCGGTTTGTCGCGACCGACGCCCATTGTGGTGCCGTTGGAGAAGATGACCGAGCCGGCTTCCTCGATCGTGTCGTCGAAGGACAGGTTGACGCTGCCGACGGCGCCGACGTTGGGCAGTCGCTCGATGTCGTCGATCATCGGCTCGAGCCAGTTGGGTAAGACGATCGTGTCGTCGTTGAGCAGGACGATGTAGTCGCCCGTCGCCTTCGACGCGCCGAGGTTGTAGCCACCCGAGAAGCCGAGGTTGATCGGGCTGTCGATCACCTCGACGCCCTTGAGCACCTCGACCAGCGAGTTGGTCCACTCGAATTGCGCGCCGTTGATCACCAGGATCACCTCGTAGAAATCACCCGGAGGCCCGAGCACCTCGTGCAAGGACGCGAGGCAGTCGCGCAACAGCTCACCCTGCTTGTAGGTGGCAATCACGACCGAAACCACGGGCGGCACGCCGCAGAGGTTATTGGACCGGTCGGTAGGGTCTCGTGCCGTGAGCTGGGTTGCCGGGGATTCGCCGCTGCAGTCGCGGGTGCTCGAATCGCTGACGTCGGTGGTGCACTATCAGGACTGGTTGACGTCGCTCGCGCTCCCCTATCTCGGCGATCATCCAGTTGAGCTGGGCAGCGGCAACGGGGACTACGCGCAACGATGGCTCGACCGGGGCGTACCCGAGATCACCGTGTCGGAGCTGGACGCCTCACGGCTCGACGGATTGCACAAGCGCTTTGCCGACGAGCCGCGCGTCCGTGTGCGGGAGATCGACGTCACCAAGCCGTCGGGCCGGGACTACTCGGCCCTCGTTGCGTTCAACGTGCTCGAACACATAAAGGACGACGTCGCTGCGCTGCGTGGCGCCCGCGGACTCGTGCGACCGGGCGGCCACGTCGTGATGTTCGTGCCCGCCTTCGAGTTCGCGTACGGGCGCTTCGACGCGCAGGTCGGCCACTTCCGTCGCTACCGACTGAGCAACCTGCGGGACCGCTTCGAACAAGCCGGCCTCGTCGTCGAAGACATCCGTTACGTAAACGCACCCGGGTTGCTCAGTTGGTTCCTCGGCGTGCGACTGCTGCGCATGCCGGTGAGCGACAGCGCGCTCGTGAAGCTGTGGGATCGAACGATTACGCCCGTTGCCCGCAAGCTCGAAGAGAAGCAGCCGCTCCCCTTCGGCCAGTCACTGCTCGCCGTCGGACGGGTCTAGATGTTGCCGTCTTTGACGGCCTGCACGATCCACGGGACGACCTCGTCGAGCATCTCGTCGAGCGACGTGGTGGCTTCGAAACCGAGCACGTCTTTCGCCTTCTGGGTGGCGGGTACGCGCTTTTGCACGTCGTGCTCGAAGCCGGGGTCGCTCACATAGGAGAACGGACGGCCGTCCGTGTGGACTTTGTTCCAAATCACTTCGGCCAACTCGAGCACCGAGGTCGACTGCGCAGTCGACAGGTTGAAGTCGTTGTTCAACGCGTCCGGATGCGCCATCGCATCGACGATGCCTCGCGCCAGATCGCCGCCGTACGTGTAGTGACGCACCTGCGAACCGTCGCCAAGGATGTGCAGCGGGTCCTGACCCTTTACGACCTTCTGCACGAGGTCGGGCACGACGTGGCTCATCGCCAGCTTCACGTTGCCCGACATCACGTCGACGTCACCCACCGCGCGCCGTTCGCCGATACCGACGCAGTTGAACGGGCGCACGATCGTGTACGGCAGCTTGTACTGGTCCCACGCGGCGCGCGCGAAGTACTCGACGGCGAGCTTCTGGAAGCCATAGGACGACAAGGGCGGCGGGATCTTGCGCTCATCGCCTTCGGCGCTCGGCCAATGGTCGGTCGACTCGAACACCATCGAGGACGACATGTACGTGACCTTCTTGAGGCGTCCCGCCTTGTGAGCCTCGATGGCGGCGTCACAGGTCGAGCCCATGATGCGCTCGTTGATCGCGAGCAGGTCGTAGGCGTAGGTGTGGAAGTACGAGATGCCACCGATCAACGCGGCCCCCGCGATGATGTGGTCGACCTCGAGCGCGGTCCGCGTCATCAAGTCCAGATCGCGGCAGTCACCCTCGATGAACGTGTAGTTCGCATCGGAGTCGTAGCTTTTGATGACCTTGCCGTACTTCGAAAGGTTGTCGATGCCGACGACCTCGTAGCCGCGTCCGAGGAGCTCCTCGACGATGTAGCCGCCGATGAAGCCGGCGGAGCCAGTAACGAGAACTCGTTCAGTCACGAGGAAGGTGCGTCCTTTCGCGCCGTCCTGGCGCGTAGTTGTTCAGCGGTGAGTGGTGCGCCGAAGGCGAACCGGTACCAACGGATGTAGCGAGGCAGCCACTTGGCGAGCTTGAAGTTGCTGACGCCAAACGTGCGGTCGAGCCAGATGGTCGGCAGCTCGGCGACCGGCTGACGCAGGCGTCGGGCCTTGGCGACGAGCTCGATCCCGACTTCGAAGCCGTCGTCGCTGTCGATGCCGACTTCCTGCACGAACGAGCGTCGGTACGCCTTGAACGAGTTGGTCGCATCGTGCGTGCCGACGCGCGCCAGCGTGTGCAGCGAGCGCCCGGCCCAGCGCGACAGCGCCGTCTTGAACGCCGGTCCGCCGACCTGCTGGCCGCCGCGCATGTACCGGGACGCCGCTGCTACGACGACGCCGCGTTCCACCAGCCGCGTGAGTTGGTCGATCTGCTGCGGGTCGTCGCAACCGTCAGCCATCGTGACGACGACCACGTCCGCGCTGGCGGCGTCGATGCCGAACCGGATCGCACGCGCCGGGCCACGGCCGTAGGTGTTCAGCGTCGGACGAAGCCGCGGCTCATTCTGCGCGTACTTCTCGACGTACTCCGCGGTGGTGTCGTCGGGCGTGTCGTAGACGACGAGGACTTCACAGGGCAGGGTGACCGCTTCGAAGATGCGGTCGAGGCAAGGGACGATCGCCTCGCCCTCGTTGTAGGCAGTGACGACGACCGACACGCGCGGTTGCGTCATATACGCGTGCCGTTACCCGTCAGATTCCACACGTCGACAATCGGCGTGCCGGTGCCGAGCGCTTTGTACTCCTCGTGCGGGGTCGCGATGACGAGCACGTCGGCCGTCTCGAGCACGAAGTCGAGCGACACCAGTGAGTCGTCGGTCTCGACGTACGGGTCGGTGCACAGCACGTTCTTGGCTTTGAACTTCAGGATGCGGCGCAGTTTGTAGGACAGCGAGTCGCGTACGTCGTCGCTGCCGCCCTTGAACGACATCCCGAGCACACCGACGGTCAGCGAGGAGAGGTCGAACGACTCCTCCATCTTGGAGACCATGTACATGGGCAGTCCCTCGTTCACCATCATCGAGGCGTGACCGAGCACGAAGTTGTTGTTGTTGAACGCCGCCAACTGCATCGTGTCCTTCAGCAGACACGGTCCGGCGGCGAAGCCGGGACCCGGCAGGTCCTTGGCCCGCGGATACTCGAAGGTCATCGCGGCGCGGATGCGAGCGAAGTCGAGGCCGAAGTCGTTGGCGATCATGTACAGCTGGTTCGCCGTCGCGAACTTGATGTAGCGCCACGTGTTCGTGAAGAGCTTCGCCAACTCGGCCTCTTCGGGCGTGAGTGGCACCGTCGACTCCGTGAGGTGGCCAAACAACGTTTCGGCCCGTTCCTGCGCCGCAGGCGTGCGAGCGGCGACGATCTGCGGAAGGTCGTAAAGCTCCGTCAGCGCTGCGCCTTCCGCGATGCGCTCGGGACAGAACGCCACGTCGACCTTCACGCCCATCGACTCGATGAGGCGCTCCACCATCGCAGTGACACCCGGGTACAGCGTCGATCGCAGGACCAGCAGCTGCCCGTCCCTTAGGTAGTCCCGGAGACCCGCGATGGCATCGGGAACGGCCGTCGGGCGAGGGTCGAGGTGCTCGTCGACCGGCGTACCGATGACGACCACGAGGAACTCGGCCTGACTGACGACGTTCGGATCCGTCGTGGCCGTGAGGCGATCACCGACCCGAGCAAGCACCTCTTCGGCGCCTTCCTCCTGGAAAGGCATCTCGCCCGTGTTGACGGCCTTCACGGCCGCCTCGTTGAGGTCGTAGAGCGCAACCCTCAGGCCGCGGTCGGCAAAGGCCAGGCCCAGCGGGAGACCAACCCGGCCGCAACCGCCGACAATCGCAAGATCAACGTCGCCCACCTGCCGAGTTTACGGGGCGGTGATTGGTTCACCGAAGTCGTCGTCCGTAAGGATGACGGAGATGAAGCGGCCAGAGCGGTGGACACTCCTGCATCTGGCCACCCTCGGTGGGGTCTTGGCGTTCGTCACCTTCGTCGCCCGGGGCCAATGGTTCTTCGGCGACGAATGGGACTTCATCTCGTTTCGTGGCATTACCGGCACGCACAAGTTCGGGTTGTGGACGCCGCACAACGAGCATTGGTCGACGATCCCGATCCTGCTGTGGCGGGCCATTTTCCACTTCGTCGGCATCGGGTCGTACTGGCCGTACATGTTCCTGCTGTTCGGCGCCCACCTGTTGTGCATGCATTTCACGTGGCAGATCCTGCGACGTCTGCCAGGCGTGTCACCGCCACTTGCGATCGCCGGAGCCCTGGTCATGGGCCTGTTCGGAGCGGGCTGGGAAGACCTGTTGTGGGCGTTCCAAATCGGATTCGTCGGGTCGCTGGCGTTCGGCCTCGGCCTGGTCGCCGCGATCGACCACACCGGGAGCCGACGCCGGGTTGTCGGTGTTGCGCTTGGCGCCGTCCTCAGCCTGATGATGTCGGGCATCTCGGTCGTCATGGTCGGAGTCGTCGGATTGACTGCGTTCGCGAAGTGGGGATGGCGCAAGGCGCTTCTCGTGTCCGCGCCCGCCGGCTTGGTCTATCTCGCATGGTTCGAGCGTTACGCCAAGCCGTCGCTCGAGGCGCAGGAGCAACTGCACGGAACGATCAGCGACGTTCCTCGCTACGTCGTTGGCGGCGTCGGTGGCACCCTCGGCCTCGCGTTGAACCATCAATCCTGGGGCACCACGTTGCTGGTGCTCTTGGCGCTCGCGACTGCGTGGAAATGCCGGCGCTGGTTCCGCGAGGCCCCCGAGGTTCTGGCGCTCGCGATCGGCGCGGTTGCGCTCTACGCCGTCATCTCGCAGGGTCGTGGAGCGCTGCTGCAACCGGCCACACCGCGTTACCTCTACATCTCCGGCGGCCTGCTGATCCCTGCGGTGGTTCTCGCGCTGGGACAAGCCGCGCAGGGTTGGCGCGTGACCCGCAATGTGGCGGTCGTTGCCATGGTGGGAGTCGCACTCACGGGCGCACAGATGCTCGCCGAGCAGGGTCCCCCGCAGAAGGTGTTCGACCTCCACGACAAGGGTCAATTCATCGCCGCCGAGCGGCTTGCGGCGACCGGCATCCGCATCGTCAGCGATCAGCCCCAGTCACCCTTTAACCCTGATCTCACGCTGGCCGACGTTGCCTCGCTCCGGAAGCGGGGCAAGTCGTTCGACTATCCGATCACCGATCGCGACACGGCCGCGGCGCGCTTGGCTCTGCAGGTCGGCTCGTTCTTCGGGACGCCGAAGGACCGCGCGCTCGGCAACACGACAGCGCCCAAGCTGCCGGCGCTGACACTCACCCCGCTCCCGAACGGGTGCATGAAGGTCGATCCCCACGGTGTCGGGATCGAAGTGCGCACCAAAGGCTCGAGCGCCTTCTCGATTCGGGCGAATAACGCCGGACGCGCCGAGCTGTATCTCGCCTTCGCCAACGGCTTCGTCGGTCCCCGGTACGTCGACATCGACCCGCACAAAACCACCACCGTCGTGAGCGACCTCACCGACCGGATCATCATCCAGGCGTTGCCCGGAACCGTCGAAATGTGCGGGATTACGTGGGAGTGAGCCAACCCCGTCTCCGTTAGACGCAAAGATGGGGCGTGCCCCGCGTTCGTTTGCTTCTCGCTGTCCTCGTTTGTCTTGGTGCCTTCGGCATCGCGTACTCGCCTGAAGCGGCCGTTGCCGCCCCGCAGTCCTTCCGCATCGAAGGCGGCGGGTTCGGTCACGGTGTCGGCATGAGCCAGTACGGCGCGCTCGGCTACGCCCAGCAGGGTTGGAATTACCAGGACATCCTCAAGCACTACTACCAGGGCACGGCGGTGCAGAACGTCGGCCAGCCGGGTGAGCTTCGGATCTGGCTCGGCGCCGACACGAGCGCCCCGCAGGACTTGGTGCTCACGCCCTCGGGCCCGACCGACATCGTCGTCGACGGCACCGGTGTCGTGGCGCAGGCTCCGTCGGGCAAGACCATCACGGTCACTGCGAGCGGCGGCAAGTTCAACATCGCGGTCCAAGACGGCGCATCGCTCACCGGACAGGGCGGCGACGGGCACAACGTGTACATCGCATTCAACGGAAACCCGATCACGCTCGACGTCACGGGCGACCGTTACAAGTACGGCCAGATCGAACTGTCGATTCCCGACGGGTCGAGCCTGCGCGCCGTTCTGACCAACATCTCGATGGAGCAGTACCTGCTCGGCCTCGGCGAAGTTCCGTCGTCGTGGCCCGCCGACGCGCTGAAGACGCAGGCGATCGCCGCGCGCACCTACGCCCTGGAGAAGTTCAACCGCCTCGGCCTCGTGCGCCCGGAGTGCGGCTGCACGCTCTACACGGACGTGCGCGATCAGAACTACGTCGGCTACGACAAGGAGACGGGTTCCAACGGCGACAAGTGGGTCGCCGCCGTTCAGCAGACCGCCGGCCAGACCGTCACCTACAACGGCAGCCCGATTCAGGCCTTCTACGCGTCGTCGTCGGGTGGCTACACCGAGAACAGCGAGAACGTGTTCGTGCAGGCGCTTCCGTACTTGCGGGGTGTCGAGGATCCCTACGACGCCGCCAACGGACAGAACTCGCTGCACTCGTGGACCCGCACCATCTCGTACGCAGACATGCAGAACTACGTGAACTCGTCGTCGAGCACGAGCGTGGGCACCTTGCAGAACATCGAGTTCGTGAACCCGCTCGGCGTGTCCGGCCGCGTCATCAAGTACAACTCGTCCACCGGCGGCGGCGGGGTTCGCATCACCGGCTCCGGTGGCACGAAGCGACTCAACGGTGATTCGTTCCGCTCCGTCATCAACGCGGCGTCGACGCCGACGAAGCTGCCGAGCTCGCTCATGCGACTGACGGGCACCGGACCCTACGGCGACTTCCCGGGCGGCGTGTTCGTCGCGGCCGGCCGCCTCAACGGCGGTGACACCGATCGCGTCGTCACCGGCGCCGACAAGGGCGGCGGCCCCCACGTGCGCGTGCTCACACCATCAGGCGAAGGCACCGGCGTCGAGTTCATGGCGTACGACTCGGGCTTCAAGGGTGGTGTGCGTGTCGCGGTCTGCAGCTTCGGCGAGTCCGGCATGCGCGTCGTCACGTCGCCGGGGCCGAGTGGCGGCCCCCACATCCGCACGTTCAATCCGAACGGTACGGCCGATGGCGCGGGCTTCATGGCGTACGACCCGGCCTTCACGAACGGCGTGTACGTCGCGTGTGGTGACGTCGATCCGAACAACCCCGGTGACGAGATCATCACCGGAGCCGGGGCGGGTGGCGGCCCCCACGTCGCGGTCTGGACCAAGGACGGCCAACTCCTCAGCCAGTTCTTTGCCTACGGCGCCGACTTCCACGGCGGCGTTCGTGTGGCCGCGGCCGGCAACATGATCGTGACGGGCGCCGGCCCTGGTGGTGGCCCGCACGTCGGCCTGTTCACCAACCTCGGCGTGCCCGTCGCGGGTTGGTACGCGTACGGCGCGTCATTCACCGGTGGCGTCTACGTAGGCGGCGGCAACATCACCGGTGACGCCACGCCCGAGGTCATCACGGGTGCGGGTGAGTCCGGTGCGGCGCACGTCCGTGTCTGGAACGTCGCCGGCAGCGAGGTGAAGGGCTTCTACGCCTTCAACACCGGTAACGACCACGGTGCCCGCGTCGCTGCGGCGCACGTGCCTGGCGGCGCCGTCGTGTCGGGCTCCGGCACCGGCAGCCCCTCGGCGCTCAGCGTGGACCCGGTGTGAGCGGGCCTCGCGTCTGCGCGCTCGCCGGTGGCGTCGGCGCCGCCAAGATGCTGCGCGGTGTGATGCGCGTCGTCGACCCCGCCGACATCATCGCCATCGTCAACACCGGCGACGACGTCGTGCTCCACGGGCTGCACGTCTCCCCCGACCTCGACACGATCACGTACACGCTCGCCGAGGCCGTCAACCCCGAGACGGGCTGGGGCCTCGTCGGGGAGAGCTGGCAGGCGATGTCGTCGCTCGATCGGTATGGCGGTCTCACGTGGTTCCGTCTTGGCGACAAGGACCTCGCAACGCACCTCTATCGGACGCAGCGGCTGAGCGAAGGCGCGGGCTTGGCGGAAGTCACCCGCGAGATCACCCAGGCGTGGGATCTCGGCCTGTCGCTGCTCCCGGTGACCGAGGATCGGCTCGAGACGCGCGTGACCGTCGAGGGTGAAGGCGAGATCGGGTTTCAGGAGTACTTCGTGGGCCGTCAACACAACGTGACGGTGACCGACGTGCGCTTCGCGGGCGCCGACGATGCACGCCCGGGCCCCGGCGTACTCGAGGCGATCGCCGGAGCCGACGTGGTGCTGATCTGTCCGTCCAACCCGATCGTGTCGATCGGGCCTCCGCTCGCCGTGCCCGGTATTCGGCACGCGTTCGAGGCTCGACGCGAGGGAGCCGTAGCGGTATCGCCGATCGTCGCCGGCGCGGCGCTGAAGGGCCCCGCCGACCGGATGCTGCGTGAACTCGGTCACGACGCATCGGTCGTCGGCGTGGCCCGTCTTTACAAGAACCTCGCGGCCACGCTCGTCATCGACGAAGCCGACGCAGATCTCGCGGGAGCCGTCGAGGACGAAGGCATGCGCTGTGTTGTGGCACCGACGGTCATGAAGACGGCTGAAGACGCGGAGGCGCTGGCGCGTATCGTGCTGGCGTGATTTCGATCTTCCCTCTCACCGGGATCGGTGAGATCAATGACGGCGACCGACTCGCGTCGATCATCGCGACCGCAGCTGACGGTCAGTTGCAGGCGGGCGACGTCCTCGTCGTCACGCAGAAGATCGTGTCCAAGGCCGAGGGTCGACTGGTCCCGGTCAACCCCGAGGATCCGCTTTCCGCGAAGGCATTGGTCGAGGAGGAATCGGTCCGCATCGTGCGTCGCCGCGGTGATCTGATCATCAGTGAAACGAAGCACGGCTTCATCTGCGCGAACGCGGGAATCGACCTGTCGAACGTGCCGGCCGGTTACGCCGCGCTGCTACCCGTCGACTGCGATCGTTCGGCCCGCCGTATTCGTGACGGCTTGCGCGCCGATCTCGGCCTCGAACTCGGCGTGATCATCTCCGACACCTTCGGTCGTCCGTGGCGCCGGGGCCTCACTGACGTCGCCATCGGTGTTGCCGGCATCGCCGCAGTGGTGGACCTGCGCGGCACCACCGATGCGCTCGGCCGCGAACTCCAGGTGACCGAGGTCGCCGTGGCCGACGAAATCGCCGCTGCCGCTGAACTCGTGATGGGCAAGGCCACCAACGTTCCCGTCGCCGTCGTCCGGGGCGTCGACGCCGAATGGCTCCGCGAAGGCTCCGTCGCGGGCGAGATCATCCGTCCGCCCGCCGAGGACCTCTTCCGCTAACCCGCGTTGGTGCGGGTCCATTGGACGGTTTGGGCGACGCCTTCGTCGAAGTTCGTCCAGGGCTGCCAGCCCAACTGAATGGCGGCACGGCCCGGATCCAAGACGCTTCGCTGTAGTTCGCCGTTGCGCTCGGCCGCAAGGATGGGCTCGGCGTTCACGCCCACAGCCCGGGCCACGGCATCGTGCACCTCTCGGGTCGAGGTTTCCACGCCCGTGCCGACGTTGCACAGCAAGCCACCGCCGCGCTCCGTCGCGCGCACGAACGCGTCCACGACGTCGTCAACGAAGACGTAGTCGCGGGTCTGACTTCCGTCGCCGAAGATCGTGCACTGGCGGTTCTGCAGCAACAGCCCGATGAAGATCGCGACGACGCCGGCCTCGCCGTGCGGGTTTTGGCGCGGCCCGTAGACGTTGCCGAGCGCGAGCGACGTGAACTCGAGCTGGTGCAGATCGCGGTAGGCGTGCAAGTAATCCGTGCTCGCCTTCTTGGCGACGCCGTACGGCGAGAGTGGCCGCTGCGGCTGACCTTCGCGAATCGGCAGATCGTCAGGAGTGACGTCGCCGTAGATCGTGCCACCGCTGGACGCGAACACGACCTTGTTCGTGCCCGCCCGACGCGCTCCCTCGAGCACATGCAACAGACCGATCAGATTCACCTGCGCGTCGAATACCGGGTCTTTGACCGACACCCGGACATCCATCTGTGCGGCGAGGTGATAGATGATTTCGGGCTGACGACGCTCGATGACGGCCACGGTGTCCGCGGAACGAATGTCGAGCCGATGGAACTTGAACGACTGCTCCGTCTGCGCGCGGGCCTCAGCCAGGTTGGACAGCTGTCCTGTCGTGAGGTCGTCGATGACGTCGACGTCGTTTCCCTCGGCCAACAGACGATCGACGAGAGTCGAGCCGATGAAACCGGCACCGCCCGTGACCAGAACGTTCACTCAGAAACCTGCGCGGCGCTGATGACGGCACCGGCCGAAACCTCCACGCCGGGGCCAACCATCGTGTAGTCGGTGAGCTTGGCCCCGTTGCCGATGATCGCGCCCGCACCCACGACGGCGTGGTCGAGTACGACGTTGGGACCGATCACGGCATTGGCCAGTACGACCGATTCGATGATCGTGGCCGACGGGTCGACCGTCGCCGTCGCATCGATCACCGAGTTTCCGGCGATGTCGATGTTGGCCTGGATGTAACTCGTCGGGTTGCCCGCATCGATCCAGTAGCCGTCGCTCGCCATTGCGTAAAGCGTTCCCTGTTCGACCATGGCGGGAAACACTTCGCGCTCGACCGACACCCGACGGCCCCGCTCCACCGCGTGCAGCGCCTCGGGCTCCATCACATAGACGCCGGCGTTGATCAGGTTGGTCGGCGCGGTGCCTGCGGGCGGCTTTTCGATGAACGCCGTCACCCGCCCGTCGTCGTCGGTGACCACCACGCCAAAGCGGCTGGGGTCCTCGACGGGCGTGAGCCCGATGGTCGCCGTCGCCTTACGAGCTACGTGCATGTTGATCAGCGCGGTGAAGTCGATGTCCGTGAGCACGTCGCTGTTGACGACGAGGAAGCGATCGTCAATACCCGCCTCATCGGCGGCGTACGCGATGGCGCCACCCGTATCCAGCGGCTCAGCCTCGACGACGTACGAAACCGGAACACCACCACAGGTGTTGTCGCCGTACACCTCGTAAAACGCGTCGGCCTTGTAGCCCATCGACAACACGACGTGGTCGACACCGTGCGAGGCGAGATGTCGAATCGAACGCTCCAGCATCGGCACGCCGGCAACGGGCAGAAGCACTTTGGGCGTCGTGTAGGTGAGCGGCCTCAGCCGCGTGCCCTCGCCACCGACGAGGACGATCGCTTTCACTTCGCGGTTGTGGTCGTCGACTCCGGCGCCGTGGTTGTGGTCTCGCCCGGGGCCGCAGTCGTGCTCGTAGACGTGGGCAGGTCGCCAGGATCCTGCAGGTTGCCAGCCGACGGCGGCTGCGTGACCTTGAAGCCCTTCGGGTTGAAGCTGATCACGATGAGCTGGCCGTCCTTCATGCGGTAGCTCGACGGGTTGCCGTCGAGCAGCGTCCCTTCGTTGTCTTTCAAGTTCTTGAAGACACGGGCGGTCAGGACGCCTTCCTTCTTGCCGCACTTGTCGCCGTTCTTGAACTTCTCGCCATCACGCTTGAGGTTGACCGACGTGGCCGTGACCGAGGTGTCGGTGTCGTCCATCAGCTTGCCGAAGGTGGCGTTCTTGCCGGCCACGGACGAGACAAACGGGTGGATGTGGATCAGGCCGTCCTCGTGGGTGTGAATACCGGTGGTGTCGCCCGAGGGGCCGTCCTTGAGTGGCGCCGACCACTTGCCGCACAGGTTGAAGCCGTACGCCATGTGCCAGTGGTCCTTGTTGACGGCCGGCGGATCAACCGTCCCGGCCGTCTTGCGATCGTTGAGGTTGGAGGACGAGAAGTACACGCCCATCACGCCGAGAACGACGACGACGAACAGCGCCGAGTACCAGCCGACGGGGGCCTTCCTGCCTGCGGTACGACCGCCGCCGGTGGCCGCAGCCCGATTGACCTTCTTGGTGTTGGACGCCTTACCCATAGCGGGTGCCGAGGCTACAGGGTGGCCGCCCCCGCTCCGGTGTCAACGGCCGATCAACCGCACGAATGCAGCGAGCGCGAATCGGACCAGCAGTCCGATCGCGATGGCCGGAGCGAACACGCGCTGCCATCCCGTGTGATTGGTCAGCCACCAGCGCATCACCGACCGGTGGTGCTCGGCGAGCATGCGGTACGGCAACTGACGCGTGGAAACGCCACCCACGTGCATGATCTGTGCGGCCGGTTCGTAACCGATCTCGGCGCCGGCGGCGCGCGCCCGGCTGCACAAATCGACCTCCTCGAGATACATGTAGAACTGCTCGTCGAAACCACCGACGCGATCGAACAGGTCCCGTCGAATCGCAAAGCAGGCGCCGGAGATCCAGTGCACGCGTCGCGGCACCGACTGGTCGACATCGAGCATGCGGTAGCGACGCGTGAATCGGTTGTTCGGCATCACGATCCCGAGAAAGGCGTGCCCTACCGCGTCGAAGGGCCCGGGCACCGTGCGCGCCGACGGGTAATGCGAGCCGTCCTCGTTGTGAATGCGCGGGCCGATCATGCCGAGCTTCGGATCGGCGTCGAGCGCATCGACCATCGCCTTCACCGCCGGCGGTTCGATGATCAGATCCGGATTGCAGACGAGTAGTACATCCGGGCCCGCGGGCACCACCGCGACGCCGCGGTTCACCCCACCGCCGTACCCGAAGTTGCCGCCCGTCTCGACCACCGTTACCGCAGGGTCGGCGGCGATGAGTTCGGCGAGTGATCCGTCGCTGCTCGAGTTGTCGGCAACGACGATCTGCCTGACGTCGGCGTCCCGCAGCGAGCGGATACACGGAACGAGGTAATCGCCGGCGTTGTAGTTGACGACGACGGCTGCGACGCGTTCGCCGATGCGACTCACACGCCGTCGGCCGCGAGCACCGACCGGAAGTAGTCCGTCGTTCGCTGCAGGCCGTCACGCAAGTCGATGGTCGGCTCCCATCCGAGCACGTCGCGAGCGAGCGAGATGTCGGGTCGACGCTGGGCCGGATCGTCGACGGGCAGCGGGAGGTACTTGATCTCCGACGTACTACCCGTGACCTCGAGCGCGATCTGGGCCATTTCCTTGATCGTGTACTCGGTCGGGTTTCCGATGTTGACGGGCTTCACGAAATCCGAGTCGAGCAGCGCCAAAATGCCGCGAACTTCGTCCTCGACGAAGCAGAAACTGCGCGTCTGCGACCCGTCACCGAAGATCGTGATCGGCTGACCGGTCAGCGCTTGCACGAGGAAGTTGCTCACGGCGCGGCCATCGTCAGGCCGCATGCGGGTGCCATACGTGTTGAAGATGCGCACGACTCGCACGTCGACCGTGTGGGCCCGGTGGTACGCGTAGGTCATGGCCTCGGCAAACCGCTTGGCCTCGTCGTACACGCCGCGGGGGCCAATCGGGTTGACGTGACCCCAGTAGCTCTCCGGCTGCGGGTGTACCTGCGGGTCGCCATAGACCTCACTCGTGGATGCGAGGAGGAACTTCGCGCCCTTGTCCTTGGCGAGACCGAGCATGTGGTGGGTACCGAGACTGCCGACTTTGAGGATCTGAATCGGGATGCGTTCGAAGTCGGCGGGACTCGCCGGGCTGGCGAAGTGCATCACCGCATCCACGGTGCCCGCCACGTGCACGTACGTGCTGACGTCGTGACGCATGAACGTGAAGGCCGGGTCGGAGAACAGTTCCTCGATGTTCGCGATGTTGCCCGTCAGCAGGTTGTCGATGGCGGTTACACGATCACCACGAGCGAGCAGCGCGCGGCAAAGGTGCGAGCCGATGAAGCCGGCACCGCCGGTGACGACGACGTGCATCTAGAGCCGCCCGATGCCGTCGTAGATGAAGCCATGACGTCGCACTGCGACCGGATCCAAAAGGTTGCGAGCGTCGACGATCGTCGGCACTTCGATCACGCCACGGACGCGATCGAGATCGAGGTAACGGAACTCGTCCCACTCGGTCAGCACCGCGAGCGCAGCGGCGCCCTCACACGCCTGGTACGCGTCGGCGCACACCGTGATGCCCTCGAGGTCCTTCTTCACCATCGGGTCGAACGCCGTGATGCGAGCACCCTTGGCCCGAAGGCGTTCGATGATGAACAGCGACGGCGACTCACGCAGGTCGTCGGTCCGCGCCTTGAAGGTGAGGCCCCACACGGCGATGGTCTTGTCCTTCACCGAACCACCGGCGGCCCATTCGATCTTCTCGACGACTCGTTCGTACTGCTCGTTGTTAACCGCGACGACGCTCTTCAGCACGTCGAACCCGTACCCGCGCTCCTCCGCCATGTGGATCAGCGCCCGCGTATCTTTCGGAAAACAGTTGTGGGCGATCAGCCCGTTCGAGGTGACGACGGTGTGGGCCTTCTCGACCTCGAGCGAGTACACCGTCCCGACAAAGGGCTCCCGGTCGAAACCAGTAACGCGGACCCATGCGACGGCCTTGTCGTCGAGGCGGCGGTACCCGGTCGGGGCGATGCGCTTGGCCTGCTGCCAGATTGAATGCAGCAGGTCGGGATGCTCGTCATCGGGAAGCAGCCATCGGGCTTCTTCGACTTGATTCGCGCCGCTGATGCGTAGCCAATACGTATCAACCGTGGACTTGGCCGTGCGACCCACACGGCGACCAGCAACGACACCGACATCGCCCAGCAACCGCAGCATGCCGTCGGCGAGCATCGGGCTCACCGTGCCGTACTCGAGAACGACTGACGGTCCATCATTGACTTTGCTCCAGGACCCGTCACCGTCCCACAGCCCGCGCAACAGCGACCACTTGCCGCCCTCGCCTTCGCGCCAGGCAAGGTCGGGAATTGCCTTGTCGTACGCATTCGATCCGACACCGAGGTACTTGAACAGAGCGCTCAGCAGCACGGACGAAACAGAGACGTTCATGGCGGTCGTGCCTCTCCGTACGTCCCGCTTCACGCCGAGGTCTTCCCAGAAGTCGGCAACGCGAGCGACGAGTTCCGGCTCGTTCGTGTGGTGGAACGACCAGTACAACCGATGCCGCAGTCCGTCCACGCTGACATGGCCCTCGGCGAGATAGAGGCCGAGGATGTACAGGAACTCATAGTCGACAGGAATGCGATACGGAACGTAGGTGCCGTTCGTGACCGTCGACCAGGTACCTCCATCCTGGATGCCCCACTCCCGCAAGTGCGACAGGCGGGCGGTTCCCGAGCGCCGGACCTCGGCTCGGCCATTCGCAGTCGGAATCCGGTCGAGCTGCTCCAGCTGTGTGGAGTCGAGCCGCACGATCACCTTCGCCGGATCGATCCCAGCGAACTCGATCGCGTCCGACAAATAGACGAATGTCTGAGGCTCGGCGTCCAGGTACAACGTCGTGCCTTGCGCTACAGGAAGCCAGTGGGTCTCTCGCAAATTCCCGGCCAACTCGACGCCGGTGACACCCGTCGTGCCGTCCCCAACCACGAACGGGTGGTCAGGTGTCACCCGAACAGTGCGATTCATCTTCGTCTTGACGTTCACGAGTTCACCCTCGAAAGGACGAGCGGTAAAGCCGAGTACGTCTCGATAAACCGGTGCGGGTGCGTCGGTGTCCCACGCGAGAACCGACCAGCCATCGCTGCCGAACTCCTCGACTTCGGCAAACAGTTGCGCAAACGTCATCAAGCGCGTGTGCTCGCCCCGGCGCATGAGAACGGTCTCACTGCCTTCGAAACAACTGCCACCCCAACCTGGGCCGGGCTTGAGGAACTCGAAGCCGATGCGCTTGTCCTGGCCCATGCCGAGGGCGACGTCCTTGATGTCGGCGCCGACGAGCTCGCAGAAGTGCGCCACCGCATTGATGAAGCTGATCTTCGTGGCGAGGAAGGCGTTGGCGACGTACTTGATCGTCTCGGCACTCGCGGGATCCGTCACGACGACGGGCGCGTGCAGCGACTGGTACAGCTCGGCGAGACGCATCGCCGCTTCCTGATCGTTGGCGCCGATCACGATGCGGTCGGGGTTCAAAGAATCGAACAGGGCCTGGCCCTCGCGCAGGAACTCGGGGTTCGACACGACGTGCACGTCGTCGCGTTGCAGCAACTCTGCGACCCGGTTCGCCGAACCAACCGGCACCGTCGATTTGTTGATCACGAGACCGTCGCTGCGAACGTGCGGGCCGATCTCCTTGGCGACAGATTCGACGTAGCTCAGGTCGGCCGAACCATCCTCGTCCTGCGGGGTCGGCAGGCACAGGAACACGAACTCTGCGTTCTCCACGGCCGGGATGGCGCCGAGCACGAAGTGCAGGCGGCCGGCGCGAATGCCCTCGTGGACCATCTCCTCGAGGCCGTCCTCATGGATCGGCATCTCGCCACGCCGCAGCGCTTCGACCTTCTCTTCGATCACGTCAGCACAGGTCACGTGGTGACCGAGGTGCGCGAGGTAGGCACCCGTGGTCAGACCGACATAACCAGTCCCGATGACAGCAACTTCAGCCACTACAGAATCTCCTTGAGCATGCGCTCGAGCGGAGCGTGCCAATCATCCAGCGGGGCGAATCCCGCCAACTTCCAAGCCCCATTATCGAGCACCGAGTTCGCCGGGCGCTTCGCCGGCGTCGGGTAGTCGGCGGTCGTGATCGGGTTGATGCGGCTCGAGTCGAGGCCGGCGCCGTCGACGATCGCGCATGCGAACTCGTACCAAGTTGTCGGCCCGGAGTTCGACAGATGGAAGACACCGGGCATGCGCGCGATCGCGAGCCTCTTGATCGAGGCGGCAAGATCCTCGGTGAACGACGGACAACCACGCTGGTCGTTCACGACGCCCCACGAGTCTTTCTCGCGAGCGAGACGCAGCATCGTCTTCACGAAGTTATTGCCATTGACGCCGCACACCCAGCTCGTTCGCACGATCGTCGAGCCGGGATCGAGCTCACGCTCTCCGGCCAGCTTCGAGGCGCCGTACACCGACGTCGGCTCGGTCACGTCCCACTCTCGATACGGGCCCTCTTTCTGCCCGTCGAACACGTAGTCCGTCGACACGTACACCACATGCGCGCCGATACGACGAGCCGCCTCGGCAACGTTGCGCGTGCCGAAGGCATTGGTCGCGAACGCCTTGTCCGGGTCGCTCTCGCAGGCATCGACGGCGGTCCAGGCGGCGCCGTGGATTACGACATCGGGCTCGAACCCACAGATCGTTGCCAACACCGAATCACGATCAGGCAGATCCATCGACGCGTGCGTCGTTCCAAGCACCTCATGGCCCTCGAACGCAGCGACGAGATCGTGGCCGAGTTGCCCGCCCGCGCCCGTGATGAGAACGCGCATTACTTCGCGGTCTTGAGAGGTTCCCACCACCAACGGTTGTCGGCGTACCACTTCACGGTTTCCTCGAGGGCTTCGTCGAGCGTCCGCTGCTTCTTCCAACCGAGGGCCGTGATCTTCGCGATGTCGACGGAGTACCGGCGGTCGTGACCCTTGCGGTCCTCTACGTATTCGACGCTCTCCTCGCCCGCCCCATGTAGGGCGAGCAGCTTGTCGACGAGCACGCGGTTCGGCGTCTCGTTGCCGGCGCCGATGTTGTAGATCTCGCCCGCGTTGCCCTTCTCGAGCACCAAATGCACACCGGAGCAGTGGTCGTCGACGAAGAGCCAGTCGCGCTCGTTCAACCCGTCGCCGTACAGCGGCAGCTTCTTGCCGTCGAGAAGGTTGGTCGTGAAGAGCGGGATGACCTTCTCGGGGTACTGCCATGGGCCGAAGTTGTTCGTGCAGCGGGTGACGGTGACATTCACGCCGTGGGTGGCGTGGTAGCTCAACGCAATCAAGTCCGAGCCGGCCTTGGACGCCGAGTAGGGCGACCGAGGCTCGAGCGGATCTGTCTCCTTGGACGAACCGGTCTCGACGGAGCCGTAGACCTCGTCGGTGCCGATGTGGATGACCCGGCCGATCTCGAGACGACGGGCGGTGTCCATCACGACGTTGGTGCCGAAGCAGTTCGTGTTGACGAAATCGTCCGAACCCACGATCGAACGGTCGACGTGGCTCTCGGCGGCGAAATGCACGACCGCGTCGTGGCCGGCCATCGCCTCTTCGAGGGTGCCGGGATCGCAGATGTTGCCCTTGACGAAGTTGTAGCGAGGGCTGTCGTCGACGTCCTTCATCGTGGACAGGTTCCCGGCGTACGTCAGTGCGTCGTAGTTGGTCACCTCGTCGTCCGTGTTGTTCAACACGTACCGGATGTAGTTGGACCCGATGAACCCGGCCCCGCCGGTCACAAAGAGCTTCATAAGGCGGTCAAGGTTACCCGCGGGCGGCTTCTTCTCCACGGGCGACCCGCCAGGCCCACCACACCAGCGGAATCTGCAGCGGTAGGCGGCCATAGCCCAGCCAGGGGTTGTCGAAGGGCGGGACCGGCTTCACGGCGGCATAGACGTTCGCCGGAAACACGAGCACGAAAAGCGCAGCGGCCCAGTAACCACCCAACCGCGAGGTGGACCGTCGGGCGAGGAGGAGCGCGCCGACCAGCTCGGCGACGCCGCTGGCGTACGTCCACGCCCGCGGCCGCCCGAGAAAGCCGGGAACGATGTCGTCGAAGCCTTTCGGGAACAGGAAGTGGCCGACGCCGGCCACGGCGAGCAGCGCGGCCAGCCCGAGACGGGAGCGACTACGCAAAACGGTCGGGATCGGCAGCGACGGCACGGAGGTACTCCCCGTAAGCCGACTTACCGAGTGCCTCACCGAGCTTGGTCAGCTGCGGGAGATCGATGAAGCCCTGTTGGTACGCGATCTCCTCGAGACACGCAATCTGCAGACCCTGGCGATGGATCAGGGCTTGGACGAACGAGCCCGCCTCCATCAGCGAGTCGTGGGTGCCCGTGTCGAGCCAGGCGGTGCCGCGACCCAGCTTCACCATGTTGAGTGAGCCTCGCTCCAGATACGCCTTGTTGACGTCGGTGATCTCGAGTTCGCCTCGGGGCGACCGCTCGAGGTTCGCCGCGATGTCCACCACGTCGTTGTCGTAGAAGTACAGACCCGTCACCGCGATGTTCGACTTCGGCTCGGCTGGCTTCTCCTCGATCGAGAGAACCTTGCCCTCGGGCGTCACCTCCGCCACGCCGAAGCGCTCGGGGTCGTCGACCTTGTAGCCGAAGATGGTGGCGCCCTTGAGGCTGGTCACGGCCTCCTTCAGCAGCGCGCTGAGACCCTCGGCGTGGAAGATGTTGTCGCCGAGAACGAGGCATACGTCGTCCGAACCGACGAAGTCCTGGCCGATCACGAACGCTTCGGCGAGACCGCCGGGCGTCGGCTGCTCGGCGTAGCTGAACGACATCCCGATCCCGCTGCCGTCGCCCAAGAGCTGCTTGAACAGCGGCAGATCGTGGGGTGTCGAGATGATCAAAACCTCCCGGATGCCAGCCAGCATCAGCACCGACAGCGGGTAATAGACCATCGGCTTGTCGTAAACCGGCAGCAGCTGCTTCGACACGCCAAGCGTGACGGGATGCAGGCGCGTGCCACTACCACCGGCGAGAACGATGCCCTTCATGCGGGACTGCCTAGCAGGCGAGAGCCGCCGCGCCCTTGGGCTGCGGGATCGGGCTCTTCGTGGTGGTGCTCGTCGTCGGCCCCGTCGTGGTGGTCGCACCGGTGCCCTTGATCGACGTCTTCACGCCGCCGTAGCCGCTGCCGACGATCAGCTGAAGGTCGCCGCCCTTGAGCGTGTTGTCGAGGACGAGCTTGGCGCCGTTGACCATGTACGCCTGCAGGACCTTGGCCTTGTCGAGCTGACCGGTGGCGTAGCGAATCTCGGTCGAGGCGTGACCGAAGCCGCCCGGCGCGTCACCGACGCCGCCGGTGCCGAAGCCCGCCGTCGTCAGCGCCCGCTGCACCTGACCCGCCTGCCCGTTCACGCCGGTGCCGTTGAGAACAAGCACGCGGATCGTCGTCGGCGAGATGTTCGGCACGGGACCCGTGGTGCTGGTGTCCGGCGCACCGAGGCCGTTGAACTGGTCGATGATCTCGCGCGCCTCGGTTGGCTTGAGGCGCAGTACCGAAGCGCCGCCCTTCGTGCGGAATCCTTCGGTCGGCAGCGTGAGCATGTTCACGGATTCCGGCTCGAGCGACTTGAACTGCTTGCCAAGGCGCAGGATGTCCTTGGTCGACAGGGCGTCGTCGATCTTCACGTTGCCGATGCCCGCGCCGATCAGCGAGTTGAGCTTGATCGGGTTGCGAATGCCCTTGCTGATCGCCTTGCGCAGCATGCGACGAATGAAGTCCTGCTGGCGCTGGATGCGGCCGATGTCGCCCGTCGGATCGGAACGCCAGCGGCCCGACTCGAAGTACTGGAAGTGGCGGCTGCGGACGTAGCCCAACGCCTGGTCGCCGCTGATGTTGATGCAGCCTGCCTGGGGAACGTTGAGGCCGGAAAGCTTGTCGCGAGCGGGCGCGGGGAACGGCACGACGACGCCGCCAACCGCGTTGACGATGCCGCGGAAGCCGTTGAAGTCGACCTGGATGTAGTGGTCGATCTCGATGCCGAGATCTTGACGAATCGTTGCGATCAGCCGCTCCGGTCCGTCCTTGATGGCGACCGAGGAGGTCGTGACGGTCGTGCCGAGGGCGTTGGTCTGCGCGGTCCGGCTCGTCGTGGTCGTCTGGCCGGACTTGGTCCGCACGCCGTATGCCGTGTTGATGCGCTCGTTGTAACCGACGCCCGCGATCGGAACCCAGAGGTCGCGCGGGATCGAGAGGATCGACGCCTTCTCCTCGCGCGGGTCGATGTGCAGGATCATCATCGTGTCGGTGCGCTCGCCACCGACGTCATCGGCGTTGCCGAACTTGCCGCGCTCGGACTTCGCAATGTTTTCCCGCGTGTCGGAGCCCACCATGAGGACGTTCATGGGCTTGCCGGGATCGTCGTCACCGCAGTTGCGCAGCACGTGACAGCTGAACGCGATCTTGTCGAGCTGACCGAGCCGGAACTTGAGGTAGCCGTACCCCCCGGCCGCCGTCAGCACGCACAAGGCCAGGAAGATGTTCACGCCGACAAGGACGCGATGCAGACCTTTGTGCGCGTGCTCTTTCTTGTGCAGCTTCTTCGTCTTCCCGGCGACGACAGGGATTGCGTTCTCGTCTCCCGAACCGGCTGACGGCGTCTGCTCGACGGGCCGAACCGCTTTCGGCGCCCGCTTCGCCGAGGCGGCCGTCTTGCGGGGCTCGCTGCCGCCGGAGGTTGGAGAAGGGTCGACCGCGACCTTGCGCGCGACAGCCTGCTTCTTCGCCGCAGACGCCGCCTTCTTCTTCGCGGACGCGGAGTGCTGCGGCGTCCGTTTCGGAGCGGTCGTTTTGCCCTTGAGCTTCTTGCCCGGGACGGGAGGGATCGCCATGGCCGGAGACAAATCTAGCTGGGGGTTTACCGAAAATTACGATCACCCCCCATGGCACGGGTCGGTGTGGTGACAGTGACGTACAAGTCCGCGCCCACGATCGAAGCGTGCCTGGCGTCGCTGCGGACTGCGTCGATCGATCCGCCCGAGATCGTCGTGGTCGACAACGCCTCCGATGACGACAGCGCCGACCGCGCCGAAGCCCTCGGAGCGCGGGTGATTCGTCGCACCGACAACGCGGGCTATTCAAAGGCAAACAACCAAGGAGTCGCCGCGCTCAGCGACCGTGTCGAAATTGTCGTGTTCGCCAATCCCGACACGGTCTGGCCATCGGGATCAATCGACGCCTTGGTCAGCGTTCTCGACGCAGACACCTCACTCGGCCTCGTGAGCCCGGTGCTGGTCAACCCGAACGGCCTGCCCCATCCCATGGTCGAGCGCGACCTCCACCTCGGATCCGTGCTGCTGTCCCTCACCAGGCTGCGCCGTTCGATCCGTCCCCACGCACCGACCTTCGTCGACGGACCGCTCGTCGACGTCGAGTGGCTGCACACCGCCGCCGCCGTCGTGCGCCGATCGACTGTGGAGGCGCTCGGCGGATTTGACGAACGGTTCTTCTTGTTCGCCGAGGATGCGGACTTCTGCCGTCGCGTGCGCAACAACGGGCAGCGGGTCGCGGTTGCGGCCAACGTACGCGTCACCCATATCGGCGGTGCCTCGTTCGAAGCGACGCACGACGCCGACGGTTCTGCCGCATTACGGACGCGGGCGTTGGCCACCTATCTCGAGAAGTATCAGGGCCCGATGGCTCGGCGTCTTTTCGGCCTCACCGGCGCGCTCGTGTACGGCGCGGCGCGTCACCGCGGTCAGGCACGCGAAGCGTGGAAGGCCGTGCGATGACGACTTCCCGCGTTGTCATTTGCGTGCCGTGTCATCGCGATGAGCCCGGCATCGCACGCACGGTCGCGTCGCTGAGCGAGTCCGCGGAGCGGCTCGAGCTGCCGTGGCGCATCGTCGTGTGCATCAACGGCGTCGACCCCGGCAACGGTCCGGCGGCGAAGGCGCTGCACGCCGAGCCGGGTCGCGCCATGGTGCGCCTGCTGGAAGTCGCCTCGAAGCCGGCCGCGTGGAACGCGTTGCGCGAAGAGCCCGCCGACATTCACGTGTTCGCCGACGCCGACATCACCGTCAACAAGTGGGCGATCCCCGCGCTTGTCGACGGCTTGCGCGATCCGAACGTCGTCGCGTCGGCGGCCAAGCAAGAGCATCTCGGCGAGGGCACCGTTGCCCGCGTGGCCCGTATCCCCCACCGCCTCACCTGGGGCGGCATCCTCGGCACGCTCTATGCCGCCAAGACCGCCGCGCTGCCGGAGGAAATGCCCGACGGCGTGTTGCTCGACGACGCGTGGCTGTTCGCCAACCTGATGCAGGAAGGTGAAGTCGCCCAGATGCCCCTCGCCGTGGCCACGGTGCAGCTACCGCGTCGGTGGCGCGACCTATGGCGTCAGCGAGTGCGAGCCGAAGCCGGCAAACAACAACTACAAGCGCTCGATCTCCCGATGGCGGAACCCCCGGCGGAAATGAGTTCTATGTACAAGACCCTCGTCGCCTATCCCCCGGCCGACTGGCCGTACGTGGCGACGCTCGCCGGCATCAAGTACTTCGCGGCCCGCCGTGCCCGCAAAGGCGATGTCGACTGGAAGCTTGCGACCTCGACGAAGCAGTAGCCCGCCTACTCGACGGGCAAGCCGAGGCTGCGCGCGATCACGAGGCGCTGAATCTCGCTGGTGCCTTCGCCGATCTCGAGGATCTTGGCGTCGCGGTACTGCCGGGAAACGAGTGTCTCGTCCATGAAGCCGTAGCCGCCGAAGACCTGCGTCGCCATGCGCGTCGCGGTCACTGCGGCCTCGGTCGCGTAAAGCTTCGCGACCGCGGCCTCCTGCTTGAACGGCCGACCGGCGTCCTTGAGCGCCGCGGCGCGGTACGTGAGCGCGCGAGCGGCGTCGGCCATGACGGCGAGGTCCGAGCATGCGAAGGCGACAGCTTGGTTCGCGCCGATCGGCTTGCCGAATGCGTTGCGGCTCTTCGCGTACGCAACCGACTCCTCGAGGCAGCACTGGATGACACCGACCGCGAGCGCGGCGATCGCGATACGGCCGTCGTCGAGCGTGGCGAGGAACTGACGGAAGCCTTGGCCGCGCGCGCCGAGCAGATGGTCGGCCGGCACGCGGCAATCGGTGAACGACAAGCCGTGGGTGTCCGACGCGTGCCAGCCCATCTTTCGATAGGGCGGGGCCACGGTGAAGCCTGGCGTGCCGGCGGGGACGACGATCGCGCTGATCTCGCCGGGTCCGGTACGCGCCGTGACCGTGACGATCGACGTGATCGGTGTGCCCGAGTTCGTGATGAACGCCTTCTCGCCGTTGATGACCCATTCGTTGGTGCCCTCGTCGAGCACCGCGGTGGTGCGCGTGCCACCGGCGTCACTTCCCGCGTCGGGCTCGGTCAGGCCAAAGCCGCCGAGCGTCTTACCGGCGACGAGATCCGGCAGCCAGCGCTGGCGCTGCTCTTCGGTGCCGAATTCCATGATCGGATTTGCGCCGAGACCGACGCCGGCTTCGAGCGTGATCGCCATGCTTTGATCCACGCGACCGAGCTCTTCGATAGCAATGCACAGCGTCGCGAAGTCGGCACCACTGCCGCCGTACTCCTCGGGAAACGGCAGGCCGAACAATCCGAGCTCTCCCATCGCCAGCACGGTGTCAACCGGGAACGTGTGGTCGCGATCCCACTCTTCTGCGTGGGGGGCGATCGCCGTTTCAGCGAAGTCCCGCACAACCTTGCGGAACTGTTCCTGCTCGTCGCTGAATTCGAAGCTCATGGCCCAATCGTAGGCTTGGCCTTGTGACGTTCCCTCTCGCCGTTGTTGGTGGGCAGCTGCTCACCGACCTCGTCGATGTCACGACCGATGTGTCTGCCTTGGATGGAGGCAAAGGCATCTGGGCCGTCGTCGCATCGTTCGAAGGTGAGGTGGTGTGTGCGCGCTTCGCCGACGCCCGACCGGCGACCCCGTGGCCTGGTGCACCCTGGGTCGGCCCCGCCCGCGACGAATGGACCTCGTCGCTCGACGAAGCCGCATTCAAGAAGGGCGTGACGGTGATTCGCGACGCAATCGCGCGCGGTGACGTCTACCAAGTGAACTTGTGTCGCGTTCTGCGTGCGCCGCTACCGCCCGACTCCGACGTCGCGGCGCTGGGCGCCGCGCTCGCCGACGGCAACCCGGCGCCCTACTCGGCGGTCATCCGTCTGCCCGATCACGATGTCCACGTTGCTTCCGCGTCACCCGAGCGGTTTCTACGGCGCGACGGCGACGTCGTGATCTCGCAACCCATCAAGGGAACGGCGGCGACGATGGGTGCGTTCTTGGCGAAGGACTACGCGGAGAACGTGATGATCGTCGACCTCGTCCGCAACGACCTCGGTCGCTGCTGCGAGTTCGGTTCCGTGGACGTGCCCGCGCTGTGCGCAGTCGAAACGCACCCGGGGCTGTTCCACCTGGTGTCGACGGTGCGCGGCCGTCTACGTGAGGGCGCCGGGTGGGCCGACCTCATGGCCGGCACGTTCCCGCCGGGTTCGGTGACGGGCGCGCCCAAGCTGGCCGCGCTCGACGTGATCCACAATCTCGAGCCCGTGGTCCGCGGCCCCTACTGCGGCGCGATCGGCTGGGTCGACGCCGAACGCAATGTCGGCGACCTGAACGTCGGCATCCGCACCTTCTGGTTCCGCGAGAACGAGATTCGCTTCGGCACCGGCGGCGGCATCACGTGGGACTCGACGCCCGAAGGCGAGTGGGAAGAGACCGAGCTCAAAGCCCGTCGGTTGCTGTCGGTAGCGTCGCGACCATGAGTGGCCCCGTTTGGGTGAACGGCGCGTTGATGGATCCGTCCGTCGCTGCGCTGTCGGTGTTCGACCACGGCTTCACCGTCGGCGACGGCGTGTTCGAGACGATGCTCTCGTATGCCGACACCGGGCTCGCGTTCGCGCGACAACACCTCGTCCGCCTGCGCTCGAGCGCTGCGGGCCTTGCCCTGACCGTCCCGTTCGACGACGCCGAGCTTATGTTCGCGATCAGCGAGGTGATCGCGTCAGCCGGTCCGACAAGCGGAGACGTGCGCGTTCGGCTCACCGTCACCGGGGGAGCCGGACCGCTCGGTTCGGACCGCGGCGGCGCAATCCCGACCGTGACGATCGCCGCGGCGCCACAGTCGCCGTGGCCACCCACCTCGACGCTGGCGCCGGTTCCCTGGCCGCGCAACGAGCGCGGCGCTCTCGCCGGACTGAAGACGACCAGTTATGCCGAGAACGTCGTTGCGCTGCACGCCGCCCACGAAGCCGGCGCCGACGAGGCGTTGTTCTGCGACACCCAGGGCAACGTGTGCGAGGGCACGGGCACGAACGTGTTCGCCGTGATCGACGGCGAGCTCGTCACTCCCCCGCTCACCACGGGGTGCCTCGCCGGGGTCACACGCGACGTCGTCATCAAATGCCACGGCGCCACCGAAAAGTTCTTCTCGCTCGACGACATGCGCCGCGCCAGCGAGGTGTTCGTGACCTCGACGACCCGCGAGGTCCAGGGCGTCTGCAACGTGATCGGCATCGTCGAACTTTCCCAGTGCCCCGGCCCCATCACCACCGCCGCGCACGAGGCCTACAACAAGGCCCGCCTAGCGCAGATGGATTAGGTCGCCTGCGACTACCCGGCGAGAGCCAGAGTCGGTGTCGATGATCAGCGCTCCGTCGAGTTCGACGGCGGACGCCGTACCTTCGTAAGCCTCGTCGAGGAGTTCGACTCGCACGGGCTTGCCGATCGTGGCGCAACGAGACGCGTACTCCTCTCCGACGGCGGGCCAGCCAGTCACGAGCCTCGTGTCGAGACTCGTCAACAGCGCCTCGAGCACCGCGTCGCGGTCGACGGGCCGACCGGCGACGTGGCTTGCCGCGATGGCCACGTCCGCGATCTCGGACGGCAGTTCGTCAGGCCAGGTGCAGTTGATGCCGATCCCGACGACGACGGCATCCGCCTCGACCTCGGTCAGGACACCGGCCAACTTTCGTCTCTCCACCAACAAGTCATTCGGCCACTTCAGGGCCGGCTCGAACCCGGCCACCGCTGAAATCGCATCGGCGCCCGCCATCGCGACGGCGGCCGTCGCCAAATGCAACCGGTCCATCGGCAAGTCGGCCGGGCGAAGCAGCACACTCATCAACAGCGACGCGCCCGGCGGCGCGATCCACGTGCGCCCCAGCCGCCCTCGACCCGCGGTCTGCTCGTCCGCAACCGCCACGAGACCCTCGGACGCACCATTTCGTGCCTGTTCGAGGACCCACGTGTTGGTGGAGTCGATGGTCGGAAACCTTTGAATGTCCCAGCGCGCCGACATTCTGCAAGGCTACGGCCCTTATGTTCTCCAAGGTCCTCATTGCCAACCGCGGGGAGATCGCGGTTCGTGTTATCCGGACATGCCGTGAGCTGGGCATTTCCACCGTTGCCGTCTACTCCGACCTCGATCGCGACGCCATGCACGTGCGAATCGCCGACGAGGCGTACGCGTTGGGCGGAACCACCGCCGCCGAGAGCTACCTGAACACCGAGGCCATCCTCGACGTGATCAAGCGCTCCGGGGCCGATGCCGTTCACCCGGGCTACGGCTTCTTTTCCGAGAACACGGACTTCGCCCGGGCCATCGCCGAGATCGGCGTCACCTTCATCGGTCCGCCCCCCGAGGCCATCGAGGTCATGGGCGACAAGATTTCGAGCCGCATCGCCGCGTCGAATGCGGGCGTTTCCGGCGTGCCCGGCGACAACACCGTGTTGACGAGCGGCGACCAGGTCGTCGCCTTCGGCAACGAGCACGGCTGGCCCGTCGCCATCAAGGCGGCTTACGGCGGCGGCGGCCGCGGCATGCGCGTCGTCCACGGGCCCGACGAGGCGGCCGACGCGCTGGCCTCCGCCCAGTCCGAGGCGCTCAAGGGCTTCGGGCGCGACGAGTGCTACGTCGAGCGCTACCTCACGTGGCCCCGCCACATCGAGATGCAGATCTTCTGCGACACCAAGGGCAACGGCATCTGGCTCGGCGAGCGCGACTGCTCGGCGCAGCGCCGTCACCAGAAGCTGGTCGAAGAGGCGCCCGCCGCGAACTTCCCCGACGAGGTGCGGACGGCGATGGGCGAAGCGGCGGTGGCCGTCGCTCTCGCGTGCGGGTACGTCAACGCCGGCACGGTCGAGTTCCTGTACCAGGACGGCGAGTTCTATTTCCTCGAGATGAACACCCGTCTCCAGGTCGAGCACCCCGTCACCGAACTCACGACCGGACTCGACCTCGTCGAGCTCCAGCTCAAGATCGCCGCTGGTCAGAAGCTGCCGTACTCGCAGAATCAGATCAATCAGAAGCGCAAGGGCCACGGCGCCGCCATCGAAGTGCGCATCAACGCCGAAGATCCGGCGGGCGGCAAGTTTCTCCCCTCACCCGGGACGCTCACCAAGTTCACCCGTCCCGACGGCTTCGGCGTGCGCGTCGACGCCGGTTACGACGCGGGCGACACCGTCAGCCAGTACTACGACAACCTCGTGGCCAAGCTCATCGTGTGGGGCGAGGACCGCGAAGCGGCGCGTCGCCGCATGATCCGCGCCATCGAGGAAACCGTCATCGAAGGCATCGCCACGACGATGCCCGCGCACCTTGCGATCCTGCGCCACGAGGACTTCATCAACGGCGAGCACTCGACCAAGTGGGTCGAAGAGCGACTCGACCTGACCGGTGTCGGCGGCTCCCCCGCCGCCCCGTCGGTCGGCGAAGACGGCGAAGCCAAGCTCCTGCGCGAAGTCGACGCCGAGGTCAACGGTCAGAAGTTCACCGTCAAGCTCTGGGTTCCGGATGTTCCCGTTGCGGTCGCCGCAGGTCCGGCTGGTCGTGCCGGCGCTCCGGGCCGTCCCGCTCCGGCCGCGCAGGCGGCCGCTGCCTCGGGGGCCGCGGGTGACGTGTCAGTGCCCATGCAGGGCACGATCGTGAAGCTCATGGTCGCGGAGGGCGACAGCGTCGAGGCCGGCCAGGCTGTGTGCGTCCTCGAGGCGATGAAGATGGAGAACAACATCCTCGCCGAGGTGTCGGGCACCGTGAAGCAGGTCAAGGTCGAGGTCGGCCAGACCGTCGGCGCCGGCGACATCGTCGTCGTCATCGAACCTGCGTCGTAGGCGCCAAACGCGACCTAGGGTCGCGACATGAACACCAAGGCCGTCGCTCAGTCCGTCGTCCACGACAACAACGAGCGGCTCATCGCGCTGAGCCATCGCATCCACGCGAATCCGGAGACCAGCTTCGAAGAGGTCCAGGCCGCCGAGTGGACGGCGTCGATGCTCAGCGACGCGGGTTTCGCCATCGCCACCGGCGTGGCTGATCTCGAGACTGCCTACGTCGCGTCCTACGGCTCGGGCCCGCTCGTCATCGGCATCTGCGCCGAGTACGACGCGTTACCGGGTGTTGGCCATGCCTGCGGCCACAACGTGATTGCGGGTGCCGCGATGGGCGCCGGCTTGGCGCTCGCTCCGCTCGCCGACGAACTCGGCATCACCGTGAAGGTGTTCGGCACGCCCGCCGAGGAAGGCGGCGGCGGCAAGATCATCATGCTGGAGAAGGGCGTCTTCGACGGCGTCCACGCGGCGATGATGGTGCACCCCGCCCCGACCGAGATGGACCGCATGCCGTGTCTCGCGGTATCGCACGTCGACGTCCATTACCACGGGAAAGCCGCGCACGCGTCGGCCTTCCCCGAGCTCGGCATCAACGCCGCCGACGCGATCACCGTCGCCCAGACGAGCATCGGCCTGCTGCGTCAACACATCCGTCAGACCGATCGCATCCACGGCATCGTCACTCACGGCGGTGACGCGCCCAACGTCGTGCCCGAGTCTGCGTCGGGCAAGTGGTACATCCGTTCCTCGACGCTCGAGGAACTCGCCGAACTCGAACCCAAGGTGCACCGCTGTTTCGAGGCGGGCGCTTTGGCGACGGGCTGCACGGTCGACATCCAGGAGCAGAGCCCGAAGTACTCCGAAATGCGCGACGACGCGACACTGCGCAACCTCTACCGCGCCAACGCGCAGGAGCTCGGCCGTGTGTTCCCGGAACTCGGCGAGTTCGGCGACAAGATCGTCGGCTCGACGGACATGGCCAACGTGTCGCTCGCCATTCCGACAATCCACCCCATGCTCGGCCTCAATTGCTTCCCGGTGAGCAACCACCAGCACGAGTTCGCGGCCTTCTGCGTCACGGACACGGCGGACAAGGCGCTGCTCGATGGCGCAATCGCGATGGCGTGGACCGCCGTCGACGCTGCCACCTCGGCGCGCGAGGAACTCCTCGCGCGTTGAACCGCTGGCGCGCCGAGCCCGGCGAGAAGCTCGACCTCGCAACGATCGATCCCGCCTCCACGCCCGGGGCGCCTGGCGATGAGGACGCGGCCGTCGAGGCGACCAACGCGCTCCGCGGGGAGCTGACGGATCTCCAGGACCGACTGTGGGCGGAGTCGAAACAGTCCCTTTTGCTGGTGTTGCAGGCGCTCGATGCCGGCGGCAAAGACGGAACGATCAAGCACGTGTTTTCGGGTGTGAACCCGCAGGGCGTGCGCGTCCATTCGTTCAAGGAACCGTCCGACGAAGAACTCGCTCATGATTTCCTGTGGCGCGTGCACGCGCAGGTTCCGCGGGCCAGTGAGATCGTGATCTTCAACCGTTCGCATTACGAGTCCGTGCTTGTCGAGCGCGTCTTCAACCTCGTGCCCGAGAGAATTTGGCGACCGCGTTACGAGATCATCCGCGGCTTCGAGCAGGGTCTCGCCAATGCGGGCACCCGCGTTGTGAAAGTGATGCTGCACATCTCCGAAGACGAGCAGGAGAAACGCTTCGAAGCGCGACGCAACGATCCGAAGAAACACTGGAAATACTCGGCGAAAGATCTCGAGACCACCGCCCAGTGGTCGCAGTTCATGGAGGCCTACGAGGACGCCATCGAGGAAACGTCAACCGACGCCGCTCCTTGGTACGTCGTGCCGGCCGATCACAAGTGGTACCGCAACTGGGCCGTCATGAAGATCGTGACCGAGACTCTCGCCGCCATGGACCCGCGGTACCCGGCGTAGCCGATGCCGGATCTCAACGACGAGGCGCAACGCGCCGAACTCATGGATCACCTCGTGGCCCGGTTCGGGGAGCAACGAGTCGCAGAGGCGGCCGCCCGGCTCCCGCTCTTCACCGTCGCCGTCGAACTCAGCGACCCGCCACCGACGCGAATTTCCGCACGTGAGTTGGCCGCTCGGGCCAATGTCGATCTCGACGACGTGCTGTTGATTCGCGCCGCCTTGGGCTTTCCGGTGCAAGACGTCGACGCACCCTCCGTGCCGGAGTGGGCCGTGGACGACGTCGCCATCGCGCGCTCGGCGATCGACATTTTCGGGCGGGATAGCACGCTTGCCTTCGCTCGGGTACTGGGTGCGGCGACCCAACAGATCGCCGAGGCCGGTCGGGCATTTTTCGCCACGTCACTGGTCGACGGGGATTCGACTCTTCCCACCGAGCTCGAGTTGTCGCAACAGAACGAGATTGCGTGGGCCGCGTGGCGGTCACTGCCCTCGGTGCTCGAACACACGATGGTGGAACTCGGAGATGCGGCCCAGGGTCTGGTGACCGAAATCCTCTCTGGCGAGTTGGTGCGGGCCGTTGGCTTCGTCGACCTCGTCGGATCCACCGATTGGATCGGCACGACCTCGGCGGACGTCCAGACCGCGGCGTTGATTCGCTTCGAGAGCGAAGCCTGGGGCGCATCGACGCGTCGCGGCGGACGTCTCGTGAAGCTGATCGGTGACGAAGCGATGATCGTTGCCGGGGACGTCGCAGCGGCGTGCGCGATCGTCGCTGACCTCTTGGCGTTCATCGCCCTCGACCCGGATCTTCCCGAGGGGCGGGGCGGTGTTGCGTTTGGCCCGGTCGTGGCGCGCGCCGGTGACTACTTCGGTCCGGTCGTAAACCTTGCGGCGCGCGCCGCCGCGATCAGCGAGCCCGGTGCCATCGTGGTGCCGGCGGCTTTGGCCACCGAGGTTGGCGACGGCTGGCAACGCGAAGCCCTCGGTGCTGTAGCGCTACGAGGCTTCAACGAACGTCGCGAACTGACCAGTTTGCGTCGTAGCTAGAAGCCGAAATGAGCGGGCAGGTACGCGATCTCACACGCGCAGAACTGTTCGAGTAATCGTGTCGAGTCGACCGCACCATCCTTGCCAGGAGCGGGGCTGAGCTTCCGGGCCTGCATGCGTTCGCTGAACTTTGGTTCGACGAACGCGAAGTCGTCATCCACGACCAGCGCGCTCAGTTCGAACGTGTCGCGCCGAGCGAGCGTCGCCACCACGTCGTCACCGAAGGACCAACCCGGATCCTCGATGTAGTCAGCGGGCGGCCGGGCGAGATCGATACCGACGCGTCGCGCCGGACCGGCGGACTCGTTGAAGAGGTCGACGTAGTCCTCGAGCCGTGCGAAGAAGTTCTGTGCGAACCGATAGTGGCGCAGGTGTTCGATGCGACGGACGCCGCCCTGGAATTCGAGGTTCCAGATGCGATCGAAAAACGACCAGCCGGTCGGAGCCGTCACGCGTATCGATTGCTCGATGAACGTCTTCTGCGCAGGGAGTTCGGGCAGGCATGTCGAGGAGAACACGCCGTCGAACACGCCGTCGGCGAAGGGCAGCGGGAACTGCACGTCGTGCAGGATGAACTCGCCGCCGGGATTCGCGTAGCGCCGTGTGACGAGCAGGTTCACGAGCTGCGCGTCGACACTCACGACCTGCGTATCCAAGCCGAAGGCGTTCACGAGATTCTCGAAGACCCCGTGACCGCAGCACAACGACAAGGTGCGTGACCCCCACGGCAGATGACACATCCGCAACCCGAGCGCGTGCGCACGGGGCGAGAAGAAGCGCTGTGTGTAGTAATCGTTCAGCCGCGAAAGCTCGACGGCGCGATCGATCTTGACCGGCTTGTGCTTCTTCGCCTTCTTACCGGGCGCACCGATCACCTCGAAGTGCGCCATGTCGATCAGGTAGTCCTCGACAATCGGTTCGATAGCGAGGCCGAGTTCGGCAGAAAGCCTGAGATACGAGGACGGCTCACGGTCGCTCAGCAGCGAGCGAATGTGCGGCAGGTGTCGATCCATCCAGCCGAGCAGGCCGGACACGTCGCTGCGCTGCAGATATTCGACGCCGGCGACAAGCAACGGCACGTACGGGTTGAGTTCGTCCTCCGGGCCGCCGTAGCCCTTGGCCAAGCTGAGCAGCGCCACACTGTCGATGACGGGGAACTCGAAGCATCGACACCGCAGCAGCCCCCACCGAATCACGGTGTCATCGCCGTCGACGACGATCGGGTCGAACGCGCCACCGCAGTACGGGCAGCGCATATCGCGCAGCAGGTCGTGCCGCATCAGTTACTCGGCGGCGTCGGCGAGTGCTTCGGCGAGTGCCGGGTGCACGAGCAGCGACTCGACGATGTCGGTCACCTTGAGGTTGGCGGTAACGGCGAGCGCGATGACCGAGATGAGCTCCGCGGCGCCCCGACCGACGATCGAACCGCCCAGCACGACGCCGGTGTTGGGGTCGCTGAGGATCTTGACGAAGCCGCGCGGGTCGCCGTCGATGAGGGCACGGGCGTTCGCGGCGAACGGGACCTTGGTGACGCGCAGTTTTCGACCGATCGCGAAGGCCTCGGCTTCGGCGAGTCCGACGTCGGCGATCTCGGGCTCGGTGAAGATCGCCGAGGCGGCTTTGTCGTAATCGAGGTGACGATGTTCGCGCGTGTGCAGGCCCATCACGTGCTCGGCGACCTTGCGGCCCTGCATCGACGCCACCGACGCAAGCGGGAGCCGACCCGACACGTCGCCCGCCGCATATACGTGCGACAGGTTCGTCACGCAGTGCTGGTTCACCGGGACGTAGCCACCGCCATCAACAGTGACGCCAGCGTCTTCGAGGCCCAGGCCTTCGGAGTTGGGCACCGACCCGATCGCGAGGATGACGTGCGAGCCTTTGACCACGCGACCGTCCTCGCACGTGACCGTGACTTCGTTGCCCTCACGCGTGATGCCGTTGGCGCGCGCACCCTTCAACAGAACGACACCGCTTTTGAGAAAGTCGTCCTCGAGTGCCGCGGCAACTTCCGGATCCTTGCCCGGCAGCACCTGCTGGCGGCTGACGATGAGGGTCACCTTCGAACCGAACGACCGGAACATGTGGACGAACTCCACGCCCGTCACGCCCGAGCCGATCACGATGAGGTGCTCGGGAAGCTCGTTGGGTGGATACGCCTGCCGCGTCGTCAGCACCCGTTCGCCGTCGAGCGGCGCCCACTCCGGGATGCGCGGGCGGCTACCGGTCGAAATGAGGATCGCGTCGGCATCGACTTCTTCGGTGCCTTCGGCCGACTCGACGGCAACTCGGTGCGGGCCGACGAGCCGGGCCTCACCCTTGACCAGTCGGATGCCCTGGCTCTCGAGCAGCTTCGACTGCGAATCGTTCAAGTGCGCCGTGATCGCACCGACGCGCTCGCCGAGTGCTCCGAGATCGGGCTCGGCCGAGAAGGGTTGCAAGCCCATCCCCTCGGCGCGACTGGACTCGGTTATGAGACCGCCAGTGGCGATCATCGCCTTGGACGGAATGCAGTCCCACAGGTTCGCCGCGCCACCCACGAGGTCGCGCTCGACCATGGTGACTTCTGCGCCGAGGCGGGCACCCCAGCTAGCGGCCTGCACGCCCGCAGGACCACCGCCGATGATGACGAATTTCACGGTCAACGGGGTTGGTGTACCCCGAAGACACCGCGGAGCGTGTCGCTGACCTCACCGAGGGTCGCACGGGCTTTGAGCGCGGCCTTCATCGGAACCAGAAGGTTCTGCGTACCGCGAGCGGCGGCCTCGACGTCGGCCAGCAACGCGTCGACCTCCGCCTGGTTGCGCTCGGCGCGCGTGCGGCGCACGCGGTCGACCTGGGCCTGCTGCATCGCCGGGTCGATCGGGAACACTTCCGGCGGCTCGAGCTGCTCGGTCTGGAACTTGTTCACGCCGACGATGACCTTCTCGCCTGCGTCGATCGCCTTCGTGTAGGCGTAGGCGGCCTGCTCGATCTCGTCCTGCATGAAACCGGCTTCGATCGCTGCGACGGCGCCGCCCATCCCGTCGATCTTCTCGATGTAAGCCAGCGCGCCGGCCTCGACCTGATCGGTCAACGCCTCGACGAACCACGATCCGCCCAGCGGGTCGGTCGTGTCGACCACGCCCGCCTCGTTGGCAATGACCTGCTGGGTGCGCAGCGCTAGCGTCGCGGCACGCTCGGTCGGCAGACCGAGCGCCTCGTCGAAGCCGTTGGTGTGCAGCGACTGCGTGCCTCCGAGCACGGCGGCGAGGGCCTGCAGAGTGACGCGCATGAGGTTGTTCTCGGGCTGTTGCGCAGTGAGCGTCGAGCCGCCAGTCTGCGTGTGGAACCGCAGCAGCTTCGACTTCTCCTTCTTGGCGCCGTAGCGCTCCGTCATGACCTTCGCCCAGATACGACGGGCGGCGCGGAACTTGGCGACCTCTTCGAAGAAGTTGTTGTGCGCGTTCCAGAAGAACGAAAGGTTCGGAGCGAAATCGTCGACATCCATGCCCGACGCGATCGCCGCATCGACATACGCGATGCCGTTGGCGATCGTGAACGCGATCTCCTGCACCGCCGTCGAGCCGGCTTCACGGATGTGGTAGCCCGAGATCGAGATCGTGTTCCACTGCGGGATGTTCTCGTTGCAGTAGCTGAAGATGTCGGTGATCAGGCGCATCGACTGTCGCGGCGGGAACACGTAGGTGCCGCGGGCGACGTACTCCTTGAGGATGTCGTTCTGGATCGTGCCGTTGAGCTTGTCGCCCGACACCCCGCGCTCCTCGGCGACGAGTTGGTACAGGAGAAGCAGGATCGAAGCCGTCGAGTTGATCGTCATCGACGTCGAGATCTGATCCAGCGGCATCCCGTCGAGCAGGAGCCGCATGTCGTCGATCGAGTCGATGGCCACACCAACCTTGCCCACTTCGCCCTCGGCGCGGGGATTGTCGGAGTCGAGACCCATCTGCGTCGGCAGGTCGAACGCGCAGGACAGGCCCATCGAACCCGCGGCCAGCAGCGCCTTCCATCGCTCGTTCGTGGCCTCGGCGGTGCCGAAGCCGGAGTAGGGACGAATCGTCCAGGTGCGGGCCCGGTACAGCGACTCGCGGATGCCGCGGGCGTACGGGTAGCTGCCGGGATCACCGACCTTCGTCGCGGCATCCCAGCCCGCGAGGTCGTCGGGTCCGTAGAACGGCTTGATCTCGATCCCGGAATCAGTGAGTCGCCTGTCGTCGGCCATGGACGCCAGCGTACGCGTGACCCCGAATACTGTGAGAAGTTCCATGGGGGTGCGGTTCGGATTCATTTGGCTGGCAACTCGGCGCGACCTCGAGTGGAGGTGGCGCCGATTCGTCATGGCAGTACTCGCGATTGCGCTGGTTTTCGCCATCACGCTGTTGCTTTCAGGCTTCGGGCAGAGCTTTCGCGTGGAGGCACGGCGACTCACGCACCGGGTCGGAGCCAGCGGTTACGTGCTGCGCGAAGGGGCGACTGGCCCATTCACGTCGCCCCGGCCTTTTTCCATGGACGTGATGGCCGACGTCGCCTCTGCCCCCGGCGTACGCGATGTGACGCCCCTCATCGCCCTTCTCCAACCCGACATCTACCTCTTGGCCTACGACGGCTCGATCTCCGGCGGGGCGCCGTTTCCTCGTGACGGACACGTCGTCGCCGACAACACCTTCCGGGGTGAGGTGGGCGAACCGCTCTCGATCGGCGTGAAGGACGTCATGGTCGGCGCACTGTCCTACGGGCGCACGGTCTTCGGCGGCGTGCCGATCGTCGAGATGAGCCTCGCCGACGCACAAGCTGCGATTTTCGCGAATCAGCCTCTCGTGACGGCGATCGCCGTCACCGGCCGGCCCGCCTCGCTACCGACCGGCTACGTCTTCGTCGACGCGCACGGCGCGGAGTCCGACTTCTTGCGACCGATCCGCCCCATCAGCCTGACGGTGCAGATCCTCAGCATCATGTTGTGGCTGGTCGCCGCGGCGATCGTGGGCACGCTCGTCTACATCTCCACCCTCGAGCGCATTCGCGACCTCGCCGTCTACAAGGCGACCGGCGCCGAGTCGCGCGACCTGCTTGGGGCGCTGCTGGCGCAGGCCGTGCTGGTGTCAGTGATCTCGTCGGTGGTGGCGATCGGCCTGGCGTACCTCACCGCGCCCTTGTTCCCGCGGCCCGTCTACTTCCCGGCTCGCCTGCTGATCATGCTCCCGTCGATCGGCGTGATCGTCGGCCTGCTCGCGAGCGCCGCCGGCCTCCGTAGGGCGGTACGCGTCGACCCGGCACTCGCGATGGGCATCTAGGACACCGTCCAGGTCGCACCCGAGCGGAGGAGTTGGCTCAGGTCGCCGCTCCCCTTGCTCGACTGCGAATCCACGATCTGCTTGCCGACCTGTGAGCCGTAGTCCGGGCGCTCGACGGCTCGGAACACGCCGAAGGGCGTCGGCTCGTGCGGGCCGCGCGCAAGACGACCGAGGGAGAACGCGTGGCCGGGACGCTCCAGTGTCTCGTCATGCACGACGATCTTCGACTCGTCGACGTCGGCGACGTTCATCACCTGGAAGTGACCTTGCTCGTCCGGCGCGACGCACTTGTCGCGGTTGGCGCCGAAGATGATCTTCTCGCCGTGCACCAACGGGATGACCATGTCGGAGCGGTTCTCCTTCGAGGTGACGTCCTCGAACGCTCCGTCGTTGAAAACGTTGCAGTTCTGGTACACCTCGACGAACGCAGCGCCCTTGTGGTCGTGGGCCCGCTTGAACGTCTCGATCATGTGGGCACGATCCATGTCGTGGGTTCGAGCGACGAAGGTCGCCTCGGCGCCGAGCGCCAACGAAATCGGGTTGAACGGCGTGTCGACCGAACCGAACGGCGTCGATTTGGTGACCTTGCCGACCTCGGATGTCGGCGAGTACTGACCCTTCGTGAGCCCGTAGATCTGGTTGTTGAACATGAGGATCGTCAGGTTCACGTTGCGACGCAGCGCATGGATGAGATGGTTGCCACCGATGGACAGCGAGTCTCCGTCGCCGCTGATGACCCACACGTCGAGGTCCGGTCGTGCCACGGCAAGACCCGTTGCGATCGCGGCGGCGCGGCCGTGGATGCCGTGCATGCCGTAGGTGCTCATGTAGTACGGGAAGCGCGCCGCGCAGCCGATGCCCGAGACGAAGACGGTGTTCTCGCGACGCACGCCGAGGTCGGGCATCAGCAACTGGACGGCGGCAAGAATCGAGTAGTCACCGCAACCCGGACACCAACGGACCTCCTGGTCCGACATCCAGTCCTTGCGGGAAGTGATCGGTACGTCGACCGCGGTCAATTGGAGCTCCCTTCGAGCAGCGCCAGCATCGCCGCCTCGATCTCGGACGCCTTGTACGGCGCCCCCTGAATCTTCGTGAGCGACTGCGCGTCGACGAGGTACTCCGCCCGCAGCAGTCGTGAGAGTTGGCCCATGTTCATCTCGGGCACGAGGACCTTCTTGTAGCTACGAAGGACATCGCCGAGATTCGACGGGAACGGGTAGAGATGCTCGAGGTGGGCCTGACTCGCCTTCATGCCGCGGGCCCGCACCCGTCGCACAGCCGCACCGATGGCGCCGTAGGTCGAGCCCCAACCGACCACGAGGAGATCGCGCCCACCGTCGTCATCGACCTCGACGGTCGGGATGTCCTTGGCGATGCCCGTCACCTTCGCGGCCCGCAGGCGAGTCATGCGCTCGTGATTGATGCCGTCGTAGTTGACGTTGCCGGTTCCGTCTTCCTTCTCGAGACCACCGATGCGGTGCTCGAGTCCCGGTGTGCCCGGCACCGCCCACGGACGGGCGAGGGTTTCCTCGTCGCGCAGGTACGGCCAGAAATCGCCGTCGTGATTCGGTTCGGTCGCGAACGACACGCTGATGTCGGGCAGGGTGCCGATGTCGGGGATGCGCCAGGGCTCGGTGCCGTTGGCGAGATAGCCGTCGCTCAACAGCAGCACCGGGGTGCGGTACTTGAGCGCGATGCGCGCCGCCTCGATTGCGGCGTAAAAGCAGTCCGACGGGGTATGCGCCGCAATGATCGGCATTGGTGACTCGCCGTGGCGTCCGTACATCGCCAGCATGAGGTCGGACTGTTCGGTCTTGGTCGGTAGACCGGTCGACGGGCCACCGCGCTGGATGTCCACGATGATCAGCGGCAACTCGAGGCTGACGGCGAGACCCATCGCTTCGGACTTCAGGTCGACGCCGGGACCCGACGTCGTCGTCACGGCCAGGTGGCCACCGAAGGCGGCGCCGATCGCCGCGCTGATGCCGGCGATCTCGTCCTCGGCCTGCATGGTGCGCACGCCGAAGTTCTTGTGCTTCGAGAGCTCGTGAAGGATGTCCGATGCGGGGGTGATCGGATAGCTCCCGAGGAACAACGGCAGGTTCGACAGCTGCGACGCGGCGATGAGGCCCCACGCCAGCGCGGTGTTGCCCGAGATGTTCGTGTAGTCGCCGGGATCGAAATGCGTCGGCTTGACCTCGTATGACGATGCAAACAGTTCGGCGGTTTCACCGAAGTTGTACCCGGCGCGGAACGCCGCGAGGTTCGACTGCTTCACGAGTTCGTTCTTGGCGAAGCGCTCTTCGATCCAGGCCGTCGTCGTCTCGACGGGCCGGGTGTACAACCAACTCACGACACCGAGCGCGAAACAGTTCTTCGACCGTTCGGCGTCGCGCGGTTTCACCCCGAGATCCTTCGTGGACTCGATCGTGAGCGTCGTCATCGGGACCTCGTAGACGGTGAATCCGTCGAGCGATCCGTCGGTCAGAGGGTTGCTGGCGTAACCGGCCTTCGTGAGGTTGCGATCCTCGAAGGCATCGCTGTTGACGATGAGAGTGCCACCGCGCGGCACGTCCTTGAGGTTGGCGCGCAACGCGGCGGGATTCATCGCCACGAGCACCGACGGGAAATCACCTGGCGTCAGGATGTCGTGGTCGGAAATGTTGACCTGGAACGCAGAAACGCCGGCCAGTGTCCCGGCCGGCGCTCTGATCTCAGCCGGGAAGTCCGGCAGCGTTGAAAGGTCGTTCCCGAAGAGTGCGGAAGCGCTCGTGAACCGATCGCCGGTCAGCTGCATTCCGTCACCCGAGTCACCGGCGAAGCGGATGACTACGTGGTCGAGCTCTTGCGTCTCTTTGGACGCCGTGTCTGTCACCTATGTACTTCCCCCTTGACACTCGACGCTGAGCGTCAAAGTTCACCGTATCGCTACTGACGAAACGCCGCCGCGCATACGCTCATCGGCTCGTGACGACGGCCGACAAACTCGAACTCGCGCTCGCGGTTGTCGCCAAGGCCGGCGCCGAGGCGGGCCTCGACGGCCCTGACGTGCGCGACGAAGCGGCGGCGCTTGCCGCAGCGATCTGCGCTGACGACGAACGCGCCGCCGAAGATTGGGCGTTGTTGTTCCACCGTCCGTCGTCGGGGTTCCGGAACGCCGCCGCCGTCGGCCAGCGCTGGATCGAAAGCGCGACTCCATTGCTGGCGCAGCTTGTCGCCCGGGGCGGCGACCCGATGCCGGCCCAGGTGTACGCGACTGCACTGGCGGACTTTGCGTCCGAAGCCGTCGCGCTCGACCCGGATCCGTCGGTGACCGCGCTCACGAACGCCGGACTGGTCGCGGCGAGCCAGCTGCGCGCCGCGAATGTGAACCCACAGGTGATTGCGACCGTCGCGCCTGGCGTTGCGAGCCCACCGGTTTCCGCCACCGCGAAGCCGGAGACTCCGACGGAGCCACCGGCGACCCTGGCCGAGCTACTCGCCCAACTCGACGGCCTGATCGGCCTCAAGGACGTGAAGGACCAAGTCCACCGTCAGACCGCGCTGTTACACATGAACAAGCTGCGCAACGAGAAGGGCCTCAAAACCGCAACGGTCAGCCGCCATCTGGTGTTCGTCGGTAACCCCGGCACCGGTAAGACCACCGTTGCCCGGCTCGTCGCCGGCATCTACAGGGCGCTTGGCCTTCTCGCCAACGACAAGATCGTGGAGACCGATCGCGCCGGGCTCGTCGCCGGCTATGTCGGCCAGACCGCGACCAAGACTGCTGCGGTCGTTCAGTCGGCCCTCGGCGGACTGCTGTTCATCGACGAGGCGTACTCACTCGCCACCGACGACTTCGGCGAAGAGTGCATTTCCACGCTCGTGAAGGCGATGGAGGACCATCGCGACGAACTCGTCGTGATCGTCGCCGGCTACCCCGACGAGATGGGCGAGTTCATTGCGACGAACCCCGGATTGAAGAGCCGCTTCGGCACGACGATCACGTTCCCCGACTACACCGACGACGAACTCGTCGCGATCTTCAAACAGGCCGCAACGTCATCGGACTTCAAGCCGACCGACGGCTGCATCGAACGCCTGCGCGCAATCCTCGTTGCCACGCCCCGCGACAAGGGCTTCGGCAACGGTCGCATGGTCCGCAACCTCTTCGAGCAGGCCGTGAGTCACCAAGCCTGGCGGCTCCGCGACGAGACCGACATCACCGAAGCCGACATGCGCCAACTCCGCGCGTCTGACCTCCCGGACTAACGCAGCGACAGGTAGGTCCGGCGGGCCAGCCAGAGCCAGCACAGGATCGCGAAGCCGGAGAACAGCGCCGGGATGACGTGATGCAGCAGCGTTGACGCCGCGGTCGCGCAGGCAAAGGCGAGCAGGTTCGCGACGACGTCGTAGACGGGTGCGACGAACTTCCGGTTCAGGACATGTGCGACGGCGATGACGACGCCGCACGCGAACGTGACGGAAAGAAGGAAGCTGACCACGATGCGATTCTGGTGACGCATTTCCGGTCGCCAGCGCGACCAGACATCACCAAAACTTGTTAGGAGGCCGGCGGCTGCTTGGGGTGCGGCATGCAGAGCTCGTCGTACTCGGCGATGACGATCTCGCCGGCGTTCTCACCACAGGCCGGGCACTCGGGATCGCGGCGCAGCTTGAAGTTCCGGAACGACTCCTCGAGCGCGTCGTAGGCCATGAGTCGGCCGACGAGCGGGTCACCCAAGTCGAGGATCAGCTTGATGGCCTCCATCGCCTGCAGCGAGCCGATGATGCCCGGCAGCACGCCGAGCACGCCGGCTTCGGCGCACGACGGCGCCTGATCGGCGGGCGGTGGCTCGGGCAGCATGCACCGGTAGCAAGGGCCCTCGTACGGCTTGAAGACCGAGACCTGACCTTCGAAGCGGAAGATGGCGCCGTAGACGACGGGGATCTTCTTCAGCAGCGAAGCGTCGTTGACGAGATAGCGCGTCGGGAAGTTGTCGGTGCCGTCGACGATGACGTCGTAGCCGTCGATGATGTCGAGCACGTTGTCCGCGCCGAGACGGGTGTCGTAGGTGACGACGTTCACGTCGGGGTTGAGTAGCGACAGCGTCTTCTTCGCCGAGTCGACCTTGCGATCACCGATCCGATCCATGTTGTGCAGGATCTGGCGCTGCAGGTTCGAGGTGTCGACCACGTCCATGTCGATGATGCCGAGCGTGCCCACGCCGGCCGCGCCCAGGTAGAGCGCGGCAGGCGAGCCGAGGCCGCCCGCGCCGAGCAGGAGCACCTTGGAGTCGAGCAGTTTCTGCTGTCCCTTTTCGGAGACCTCAGGCAGCAACAGGTGACGCTGATAGCGGTTGCGCTGTTCGGGCGTGAGGGACTGCGGAACCTTCCACTCGCGGCCCTCGTCCTTCCACTTGTTGAACCCACCCGCGAGCGAAACGACGTTTGTGTAGCCGAGTTCGCCGAGGGTCTTGGCTGCGTAGGCCGAGCGCACACCCGAGGCGCAGCCGACCACGATTTCCTGGTCACGGTTGGGCACCTGGCCCTCGATGTTGGTTTCGAGGCGACCACGCGGGATGTGCAGCGACCCGACGATCGCGCCCTGCTCGTACTCGTCGGGCTCGCGCACGTCGAGGTACAGCGCACCCTGCGCCAGACGCTCTTCGGCGGCGTTGCCGTCGATCTCGGTGATGACCGCTTTGGTGGCGGCTAGAAGCTCACGTGCCGATGCCATAGGGCTGTAAACCCTACTAGATCGGTCAACATTCCCCGCTAGTCCGTATTGACGATGAGCACCGAGCAATTCGCGTTGTGGGCGACGGAGTTCGGCACCGAACCGAGTATGCGACGGGCACCGCTCATGCCCTTCGAGCCCACCACGATCAGGTCGGCATCGATGTTCGACGCGACGTCGCACAGCGCGTCAGCGGCGGGCGACCCGATCTGGTGCTGCCTCACCTCGAGACCGGCGCTCACTGCCTCGGCCGTGCGGTTGGTCACCTCGCGCGCCCCCTCGGCGGGGTCGACGTTGTCAAGCGCACTCGCCGACAGCATGGCGAACTCGGGATGCGTCATCAGCGACGACATCGGCCGATACGCCGTGACGATGTGGAGTTCCGCCTGGTTCTGACGGGCCAGTTCGGCGGCGGCCCGCACTGCGGTCAAAGCGGACGGGGATCCATCGGTTCCAACGACGATGCGCTTGTACATGCGACGCACCATATGCCCGGTGTGCCGTGTTCGTCTGTGGCACCCGTCACGCGTACGTTGAGCGACGTGGAGTTCGACGACGTCATCCGGAAGCGCCGCATGCAGCGCGACTTCACGACCGAACCCGTCGCCGATGACGCCCTGCAACGGATCCTGCACGCGGCCACGCGGGCGCCGTCCGCGGGGTTCACACAGGGCTGGGGCTTCCTCACCTTGGTGGGCCCCGAGGACACCACAAAGTTTTGGGACGCGACCTTCCCGGATGGGCACGACGAGTTCCAATGGCCGGGGCTGTTCAACGCGCCGGTGATCGTCGTGCCCTGCTCGAACGAGTCCGCCTACATCGACCGGTACGCCGAGCCGGACAAGGGCTGGACCGACCGCGACCCAAACCGCTGGCCAGTCCCCTTCTGGCACATCGACACCGGCTTCGCCGCAATGCAGCTGCAGCTCGCGGCAATCAACGAAGGCCTCGGTTGCCTGTTCTTCGGCATCTTCACGAACCGCGTGCGGCGAGTGCGCGAGGCGTTCGGCATCCCGGAAGAGTTCATGCCGATCGGCGCGATCGCCATCGGCCACCCGACGGGCAACGACGAACGGTCCGGTTCGTTAGCGCGCGGCTGGAAGTCCGACGTCGTGCACTTCAGTCGTTGGAGCTGACGAAGGCCGGCACCACGTCGCCGATCGGTTCACGCAAGACGACCTGCGCGATTTCGTCGTAGTCCGTCGGCTGGTTGTTCACGATGACGAGCGTGGCACCGTTGCGGACCGCGAGCGGCACGAGGCCGGCCGCCGGATAGACGCCGAGGGTCGAGCCTATGACGATCAGCAGTGGCGTCGACGCGCACACCATCGCGGCCTTGTCGATCACGTCGCCGTCGAGTTGCTGACCGAAGCTGATGGTCGCCGACTTCAGGATGCCGCCGCACACAAGGCACGGGGGTTCTTCCTCGCCGGCTCGCACGCGATCGAGCGTCTCCTCCATCGGGCGACGGTCACCGCAGTTCATGCACCGCGTCTCGTGCACCGTTCCGTGCAACTCCAGCACGAGATCGGGCGGCGAACCGGCCTTCTGATGTAGTCCGTCGATGTTCTGCGTGACGACCCAGGACACCGAACCGATCCGTTGCAGGTCGGCGACGGCCCGGTGGGCGTCGTTCGGCTCCTTCGTGAAGAAATCCGAGCTGAGCCGGTTCTGCCACGAGGCGCGCCGCACCTCGGGGTCGGACATGAAGTAGTCGATGTGCGACGCCTTCTCGGCGGCAGGGTTCTTCGTCCACACGCCGTTGGGACCGCGGAAGTCAGGGATGCCCGAATCCGTCGAGATGCCGGCACCCGTGAGTACGACCGCGTTGTCGGTCATCCGCAACCAGTCACGGATCTGTTCGACGCCAGCCATGACGACGAGCCTAGGGAACGGTGATGACCGCCGAAGTCGTGTCGCTGTTGTCGCCGTAGTCGTAGACGGTGAGGTCGAGGTGCAGCTTCGTGCCCGACGCAACCGGCTCGAGTTCGTAGTCGAGCGAATCGAGATCGGCCCAGAGGCCGACGTCGGTCGTCGGCTGCCACACCTCGTCGCCGTTGGCATCGATCTCGAGCACCTCGGGGACGATGATCCCGTCGTCGGCGGGCTCGAGTTCGCCGTACCCGCCGGTTCGTTCGTCGTACAGGTAGTACGTCGCGTCGATGACGTCGCCGCTTTCGGCGTCGAGGGTGAGCGACAACAACACGTCGTCAGCCTCCTCGTCGTCGCTGTTCTCGTAGTACGCCATCGGTACGTCGGCGCTGTAGACGGAGTCGTCCTCACCCCGGTTGAGCGTGAGGTAGGCGTACGCGCTGTCCTCGCCATCGGTGAGCTTCAGCGAGGTGAGGTCGTAGAAGCCCGACGCCTCCGGCTTGCCGTCCTCGTCGAGGTCGGCGAACTCCTCGCCGAAGTAGGTGAGGCTGCCGTCGTCGTTGATGAGCGCGTAGCTGATCGTCGCATCGGTGAGGTTGTCGGTTGCGGCCTCGTCGAAGGTGCCACTGAGGAAGACGCCGTCCTCGTCGAACTCGACGGTGGCGTTCGGATCGGCGAAGTCGGGGTGTTCCTCCTCGGGGATCGCGTCACCGGCGTTGTAGTACTTCACGAGGAAGTCGCGCCACGACGTCGCCGAGTCGACGTCGCCGTACTCGTCCGCGCCGAGCTCACGCGTCGGCGGGAAGTAGACGGACAGGCCGGTCGCGCCCTTGGTCGACGACCCGGCGACCTGCTTCACGACGAGGTTGCCGATCGCAGCGCGCAGCGCGGTGGCTTCCTTCGACACGCCCTTCGCCTCGGCACCGATCGCTTTCGCCAACTGGCCGAGGTCGCGCAGGTGGCCGTCCTCGGTTTCGTCAGGGCTGCGGGCAAAGCCGAGCGTTGTCGCCTCGGCGCGGCCGACGGCGGGCGCAACGTTCGACGGGCTTTTCGACAACGCGGCCGAGAAGTCGTCCATGGCGTCGTCGACCTTGCCCATCTTCGTGAGATCAAGCAGGGCCAGGGTGATGTCGGAGGAAGTTTCCTCCTCCTTGGCCTGGCGCATGAAGCCGTTGACGATCGCGGTACCGAACTCGTCGACGGTCGCGTCGCCGTCGTCTTTCAACCTCTGCAGAGCGCTGTAGTCCCAGCCGTGGCCCGGTTCGAGCTCCTGCGAGGCGACCATGCGATCCGCCAAGGGAGCCACCTCCGATGCGACCTCGTAGTTGGCCATGAGGCACGCGTCGAAGCCGAGTAGATCAAACTTGTCGACGTCGGCCGCCTCGAGGCCGTCGCCGATGCCCTTGGTGAGCTCCTTGAGGTCGAGGACGTCGTAATCCGAGGTCTCGTCAGGACCGATGCCGGGCCAAGACGCGCCGTGATCGCTGATGATCAAGGCGTAATGCGCGGCCGGATGAGCCTCGATTCCCTCGGAGATGAACTTCGCCAGTGTCGAGGACTGAGCCATGTCCACATCGCCCGGGGTCGATACGACCTTGCCGGTGTTCTCGCCGACGTCGATGATCTTGGCTCCCACCCAGTCGCCGAGGCCGAGCGCGTTGGCCTTCGAATATTCGGGCGACCGGTCGAACATCGCCCGCAACTGCAGGCCGCCTCCGGAGCCGACCGACCCCATCTCGTTCAGGTCAGCGACCATGAAGCTCTCGAGGTCGGTGTCGGCCATCGAATAGTGCAGGACGGTCCAGCCGTCGCCGTCGCCTCCTGCCTCATCACCGCCCGAGTCCGAACAACCGGCAAGGACCGCCGTAAGGGCAAGTGCCAGAGCTACTCGTCGCTTCATGCCAGCGGAACGTACTCGCCTACCCTTCGCGGCCATGTCACTCCTGGATCAACAAGTTCTTCTCGTCAATCAGAAGGCCAAGCTCATCGAGCTGACCAACGAGTACAAGGTTTCGGACGGCGACGGAAACGCGATTGGTTCCGTCATCGAAGTCGGCCAGAGCAAGGCCAAGAAGCTGCTCCGCTTCGTTTCGAACGTCGATCAGTTCCTGACCCACAAGCTCGAAGTGCGCAATGCCGACGAGTCGGTGGTGCTTCGCCTCACTCGCCCGGCCAAGCTCCTCAAGAGCACGGTCGTCGTCGAAGACGCCGCGGGCAAGGAGATCGGCAAGATCCGTCAGGAGAACGTGATCGGCAAGATCAACTTCTCCTTCGAAATCGGCGAGCGCAAAGTGGGTGCGATCCAGGCCGAGAACTGGCGGGCCTGGAACTTCGCCATCGTCGACGACAAGGGCACCGAGATCGCGCGCGTCACGAAGAAGTGGGAAGGCATCGTGAAGGCGGCCTTCACCACGGCCGACAACTACCTGGTGCAGATCCACAAGCCGCTCGAAGATCCGCTTCGCTCGCTGGTCGTCGCCGCAGCCCTCTGCATCGACACCGCCCTCAAGCAGGACGACAAGTAAACACCCTGGCACCCCGGCCACCCTCGGTGTCCGGGGTGCCAGCCACACCTCGTAAACGCCTGCCAGCGTCCTAGGAACCACGCCTCCGTCGTCCTACGTTGCAGGCATGCGGGTGGGAAAGCTGTCGCGAGCGTTCGTATTGGCCAATCTCGTCGTCGCGGGGCTGACCGCGTGCGGCGGCAGTTCCGGTGGCACCCGGCAGGTGCTGGTCGACTACAGCCCGGACGAGGTCGCCACGTTCGTCCCGGCCGATTTCCCCGAAAAGGTCGTCGTGCGCCCCGGACAGACGATTCTGTTCAAGCAGACCTGGACCGGCGAACCGCACACCGTCACAGGCGGAACGTCGATTTCTGCGTCGTTGCGCGCCACGACCGACTGGCTTGCCTTCTTCAACGGTTACGACGAGCTGCACAGCTCGAATCCCACGATGATCGATCCGGACGACGCCGGTGACGCGACCTGGCCGCAGCTCGTCGACGAACTGCGCCGCGCCCGGCCCGCAGCTGACGCGAACGCGACGCTGGCGGCGTACGCGCGTCTCGTCGTCGAGCACCCCACCCTCCCGCCGATGACGAGCCCGCCCGATGTCCTGGTACGCGACGTCGTCCAGACGATCGAAAACACGTCGAATGAAGCCTTCGAAGGCGTGCCGTTCGCGTCGACGGACTTCAACGGCTTCAAGGAGAGCGTCGCTCGGCCGTGCTTCCTGAACAAGGGCGGACCGCCGGCCGACGACAACACGGCGTGCACGAAAGAGCAGCAGCGCCAACCCGCGTTCAACGGACGCCAGAGCTTCTACAACAGCGGCGTCCTCAAGTTCGAGGGTGCGCGCGGCAACGACTTCCCGGTCCGGATCGCGAAGGACGCGACACCGGGTACCTACTTCTTCTATTGCGCCATCCACGGCGCGGGCCAGTCGATGCGGGTGCAGATCGCCAAGCCGAACGCCAGCGTTCCGTCCGCGAGCGATGTGCGTCACGCCGCGCGCCGCGAGGCCGAGGCTTCCGTGAAGCCGTTGGTGCGGTTGTGGGAGCAGGCGCGTAAGACGAACCACATCCGATTCCAGGGCCAGACCCTCGACGGCCCCTTCGCCGGCATCGAGAACAACGCACGCGTGTCCGTCCTCGAGTTCGTCCCCCGTCGGTTGGAGACGAAGGTGAACGAACCGATCACCTGGACGGTCATGGGCCGTCACACAATCTCGTTCGACGTGCCGCCATACGCCCCGATCATCCAGTTCCGAACGAAGGACATCCGCTACAACCCGGTCGTGATGGATCGCGCCGGAGGGGCGCCCGCGCCGCCCGCAGAGAACGAAGAAGGCGACGTGCCCGATTACGACGCAGGCACGTACGACGGCACGGGCTTCTGGTCGACCGGCCTGGTCGGATCCAGCTCGTCCATGAAGCTGACGCTGCGCATCAGCAAGCCCGGCACCTACCCCTACGCCTGCCTGGTGCACCCGAAGATGATCGGTCAGATCGTGGTGTCGCCCTCCTAGCTCGGCGCGAACGCGCCATGGAACCGCGCCGGAAACACAACGAGAGTCGAAGGCATGACCCTCGCACCTGCACCTTCCATTCCCGCGACCGGAACCATGCGCGTCACGCCGTGGCCCGATCCGATCATCGACTCACTCGGCCTCGACCCACGATCGCACTACGTCGAGCGGTACTGGCTCGGCACGCTGGGGCCCTCGACGACGTGGCTGCTCCGTCGACTGGCCGCCGGTCTCGAACACGAACCGCAAGGGTTCGACCTCGACCTGGCCGCGTGTGCTCGCGAACTCGGCCTGGGCGACAAGGGCGGACGGCACTCACCCTTCGCCCGGTCGTTGGCGCGCCTCGCGCAGTTCGAGATTGCGCGGTGGCAGCCGTCGATCACCACACTCGAGGTTCGTCGGCGAGTGCCGCCGCTGAACCGGCGCCAGGTCATGTACCTGCCGGACGTGTTGCGAGCCCAGCATGACGACTGGCAGCGCGCCCAACTCGGTGGGGCAACCGCGGAAGTCGTGCGGCGACGATGCCACCAGCTGGCGTCGGTGCTGTTGCAGACCGGCGAGGAACGCGAAAGCGCCGAGCGGTTACTCCATCAATGGGGTTACCACCCGGCGCTTGCGTACGAGTCGGTGACCGCGGCCGCCGACGAGCTGGTCGGTTAGCCGGCCGTCGTCGAAGTCACGGCCGGTGTCGTGGTCGACGTCACGGCCGGCGTCGTCGTCGACGTCACACCCGGTGTTGTCGTGGTCGTCGCCGGCTTGGCCGTCGTGGTCGTCGGCTTCACCGTGGTGGTCGTCTCACCCGAGCCCCCCGTGGGGTCGGGCAGGCAGCCGAGGCCGGGCAGTTCGACCGTGCCGCACGCGGCGGCCGTCGTCGTCGTCTGCCCACGCGCCGTCGTCGTGGTCGGCTTCACCGTGGTCGTGGGCTTGATCGTGGTCGTTGCATTCGAACCGTCGATGCAGCCCGGCAGCGGCGTGGCGCAGGGAAGCTCGGAGGGCTCGAGACCGGCGACGCGGACGCCGCCGGTGAACTTGGCGTCGTAGGCGAAGAAGCTGGCGACGTCGTCGTACTTGAACTTCTCGGCGTCGTACTGGACCACGCGCACGTGCGGGCCACCGCCCGGACCGGCGCCGATGACCATGCGGGCCTCGCCCGCGATGCCGACGAACACGCCGCCGGTGAAGCTCGTCGAGTACGCGTAGAACTGGTAGAGCGCGTTGCCGTCGAGGTTGAACAGACGGACGTGGGGGCCACCGCCGGGGCCCGCTCCGGTGAGGACGTCGAGCTCGCCGGGAACCTGCGCGCTGCCGATGGCGACGCGAACGCCACCCGGGAACGAGCCGTAGGCCATCCACTCGGAGTACAGCTGCGGCACACCGCCGACGATCTTGAACACCTTGACGTGGGGGCCGCCGCCGGCGCCGGCGCCGGTCACGATGTAGCCGTTGGCGGCGCCGACGAAGACGCCGCCCTTGAAGTCGCCGTAGGGCGAGAACGAGAAAACCTCTTCGAGTTGGTCGTTCACGAGGCGGTACGCCTTCACCGTCGAAGCCATGCCGGGGCCGGACCCCACAATGACTTCCTGACGGTCAGACGCGTCGACATTGCCAGCCGCCACCGTTGCGCCACCATTCGAGCCCGGGAACGGGACCGTCTCGGCGAGCACCGTGGCGTCCTTGCGCTGCACGGCAACCGTGGCGACCGATCCCGGCCCCGACGCCGTGATCAGTTCCTGCGGGCCGTCGCCGTCGATGTCGCCCGCCGCCACGTAGGCGCCGGAGCCGGCCGCGCCACGAGCGAAGAACTGCACGTCGCTCTGTGTGCCGTCCGGATTGAAGGTCTTGATGTGCGGACCGCCGCCGTCACCGGCACCGGTGAGGAACGCATCCGTGGGCGCAGCTTTCGCGCTCTGCTGGCTGATGACGCCAGACAACACCAGTGCAACTGCAGCAACCACGCCAGCCCCAGCCAGTGCGGTTCGCGACAAATTCGGTAAAACCCGTCGTAAACGCATCGGCGCAGACTAGTTCGGAAGGCTAATTAATTCGGGTTCGGCGCCAAGGCGAAGAACAGCCGCGCCTTGCAGGTGGCGGCACCGTCGACCGTCGATTGGGCGACGCCCCAGCCGCCTTTGGAGCTCAGCCGCTCCATGGTGACGTCGAGAACGAGCTCGTCGCCGGGCACGACCATCCGCCGGAACCGCACCTCTTCGACACCGCCGAACAACGGCAGCCGGCCGGCGAAGCGCTCGTCGGAAAGCACGGCGATCGCGCCGGTCTGGGCGAGCGCCTCGAGCTGGATAACGCCAGGAAACACGGGATTGCCGGGGAAATGTCCCGAGAGAAAGTCCTCGTCACCGGTGACCTTGTAACGGCCCACGCAGCGCTCCCCCACGACCAACTCGTCGACTGAATCGACGAAACGGAACGGTGGACGGTGCGGCAGCAGGCCGACGAGGTCAGCCGAGTTCGGAAGGGTCACGCGGGGAAGCTTGCATCAATTGCCGCGAGGGCCTTGTGCAATGCCGCGCGTTCCTCGTCGGTGCCGACATTGACGAGTTCCTTCGCCATGGCCGCAACCAGCGTCCGTTCGACGTGGTAGCCCACCAGCCACGAGGCGGCCTGCACCATCATGGAAAACGCCTCGGAGAACTCTTCGGCCGCCTCGGGATGCGGTTCGCCGTTGAGCATCGGCTCCCGCACGTATTGCAGGAACAGCTTCGATGCACCGGCGGCGAGCAGCTCGGAGGTCTCGATCTGGAGCTTGGCGACGGCCATGAACTCCTCCATCGGCACTCCGGCGCTCACGAGGGCGAGCAGCATGCGCACGGCGCGAACGTCGGCCCGGCTGTACGGACGCTCCGGATCGTCGGCGGGCAGGGGCCGCAGAATCCCCGACCCCTCGAGTGAACGCAGCATCGACGGTGGCACGCGAGCGCGCTCGGCCAGTTCCGCCCGGGTGAGGCGCTCCTCGACCGCTTCGTCGTCGGATGGGTCAGCCCACGGCGAGTCCTGTCCCGCGGCCAGCACGTCGGCGACGGCTCGGAGGGAAAGACCCTTGGCTTTGAGGGCCTTGATCTTCAGCAATCTGTCGAGGTGTCCGGAGTCGTAGACAGCAGTGCGGCCCTCGTGGCGAGGCGCCGGCAGGAGACCCTTTGACTGATACGAGCGCACCACTTCGACGGACAGGCCGGCGGCCTCCGCGAGGGTTCGAACATCGTAGGTCATCGCCATCCAATCGTAATACGGCTGAATCACAATGTTGAACCAAAGTGTGTAACCATTACGTCAGCAACGAAGTCAGAAGGCTTCGTACGGCGAGTTGAGAGGAGGTGACGCGCGTGGGCGTTGCAGTTGTTTTCCCAGGTCAGGGCAGTCAAGCGACAGGAATGGGCCTTGACTTGGTCGATCTCCCGGCGTGGCACCTCGTCACCGACGCCGAAGAAATTCTTGCGACCTCACTCGCCCCGTTGCTCCTCGGCGACGAGCTGAAGACCACGCAGGCCGCCCAAACCGCCGTGCTGCTCCACTCCCTCGTCATGTGGGAAACGCTGCGGGACGAGATCGGCGACGTCGCCTCGTTCGCCGGGCACTCACTCGGTCAGATGACCGCTTTGATCGCCTCCGGGTCGTTGAGCTTCGAGCAGGGCGTGCAGGTCGCCGCCAAGCGGGCCGCCGTCACCCAAGCTGCGGCCGACGACAAGCCCGGCGTCATGGCCGCGCTCATGGGCGCCACCGACGAGCAGGCAGCGGCCGCCGTCGAGGGCACGCCCGACACCTGCTGGGTTGCGAACATCAACGCTCCTGGCCAAATCGTCATTGCCGGGACACCCGAAGGACTCGCGCTCGCAACAGAAGCGGCGAAAGATGCGGGCATCCGCAAAGTCATCCCGCTCGACGTCGCCGCCGCGTTCCACACGCCGCTGATGGACGACGCTGCCATCGCCTTCGCCGAGTACCTCCAGTCGATCGAGTTCGCCGCTCCGTCGGCCCCGATCGTCTCGAACGAAGACGCAATCGCCTACACCGATGGCGACGGCTGGAAGACCCGCCTCGTCTCGCACCTCGTGCAGCCCGTCCGCTGGGCCGACTGCATGGTCACGATCGATTCCCTGTGCCCCTCGTCACTGCGCGAGGTGGGCCCGGGGTCCACGCTTACCGGACTTGCCAAACGATGCCTCCCGAACTCCGAATGGGTGACTGCCTAAATGTCTCTTGCTGTTGAACTCGCCGAATACACCGAAGTTGCGGAGAAGCTGATCCTGGCTCCCGCCCGGGGCGTCGTTCGTGTCCTCGATCCCAAGGTCGTCACCGACCAGGGTGAGATCGTCGAGGTCGGTCAGCCCATCGCCGTCATCGTGAATTCGGGTGACGAGATCGAGGCGTGCAGCCGCTTCAACGGCTTCCTCATGGAGATGCTGGTCACGACGGGCGAGCGGGTGCGCCCGGGTCAGCCCATCGCCTGGCTCCGTACCTTCAACTAGGCCTCAGCACATGAGTGCGATTGTTGGCATGGGGACGGGCCTGCCTGAAGGCCGTCTCACGAACGCGGATCTCGAGCGGACGCTCGACACGACCGACGAGTGGATCGTCGAGCGCACCGGGATCAAGGAGCGCCGCCTTGCCGCCGAAGGCGAAGACGCTGTCACGCTCGCGACCGAGGCCTGCCAGGGCGCTCTGAAGAGCGCCGGTGTCTCCACCGACGAGATCGACCTCCTGATCATCGCCACGATCACTCCCCCGCGCCGCCTGCCCGCTGCGTCGGCGTACGTGCAGGACAACCTGGGTCTGCAGTGCGGCGCTTTCGACCTCGTCGCCGCGTGTTCGGGCTTCGTCTACAGCTACGTGATGGCCGACGCCTACATCAAGGCGGGTCACGCCCGTTCCGTCCTGGTCTGCGGTGCCGAGACGATCAGCTCGATCGTCGACCCGACCGACCGCGGCACGAAGATCCTCTTCGGTGACGGCGCCGCGGCCGCGGTCGTCGTTCCGTCGGCCCCCGGCTACGGCATCCTCGGCTCCGACCTCGGTTGTGATGGCTCGGCCGCCGGCATTCTCGCCATCGAGCCCGGTGAGCAGTACGCCCACATGGACGGCAAAGAAGTGTTCCGTCGAGCCGTTCGCGCCTGCATCGCTTCGGCGGAGAACGCGCTGAAGCGCGCCGGGATCCACGCCAGCGAGATCGACTACTTCGTTCCGCACCAGGCCAACACCCGCATCATCGATGCGATCATCGAGCGCATCGGTTTGGACAACGCTCAGACGGTGCGAAACCTCGATGTGTACGGCAACACGTCGGCGGCCTCGATCCCGTTGGCGCTGACCGAAGTCGAACCGAAGGACGGCGACCTCGTACTGCTGTGCGGTTTCGGCGCTGGCATGACGTGGGCCAGCGCCGTTGTGCGCTGGGGCACCGGGCTCTGATGGCAGTTGCGTTTGTGACCGGTGCCGGCGGCGGCATCGGTCGGGCGTGTGCTGTTGCGTTGGCCAACGCGGGCCATCAGGTCGCGGTCGGCTTCGGCGGCAACAAAGACGGCGCCGCGGAAACCGCGTCGCTGTGCGGCGGCGTCGCCATCGAAGTCGACGTCGCTGATTCGGCCTCCGTGGATTCTGCGTTCAAGCAGATCGAAGAGCAGCTCGGCGCGGTCACCATCCTCGTGAACAACGCAGGTGTCACCGGAGACGGCCTTCTGCTTCGTATGAAAGACGATGACTGGAACAAGGTGCTGCGAGTGAACCTCGACGGCGCGTTCCACACGATCAAGCGCGCCACGCCGGGGATGATGAAGGCCCGCTTCGGTCGCATCGTCAACATGGGCTCGGTCGTCGGCCTCACCGGCAGCGCGGGCCAGGTCAACTACGCGGCGGCCAAGGCCGGCCTCGTCGGCCTCAGCCGATCCGTTGCCCGTGAGCTCGCCTCGCGCAACGTCACCTGCAACGTCGTGGCCCCCGGCCCGATCGTCACTGCCATGACCGACGTGCTCAGCGAGGATCGTCTCGCCGCTATCACCGACGCCGTGCCGCTCGGTCGCATGGGCACCGTCGACGAAGTCGCCTCCACCGTCGCCTTCCTGTGCAGCGATGGTGCGGCCTACATCACCGGCGCGGTCATCCCCGTCGATGGCGGCCTCGGGCTGGGCCACTAGCGTTCTTGCTCTTAACCAACTCCAAGGAGAACCACCGAAATGTCCCGTGACGAAGTCCTCGCCGTGATGCGTGATGCCGCCGTCGAACTGCTCAAGATCGACCCGGCCAAGGTCACCGAAGAGGCCACCTTCGCCGAAGACCTCGAGGCCGACAGCCTCGACGTCGTTGAGCTCGTGATGGCGCTCGAAGAGAAGCTCGACGTCTCGATCCCGGAGGAAGAGCTCGAAGGCATCAAGACCGTGGGCGAGGCGCTCGACGTCATCGCCGCCAAGGTCGCGTAGGACCCCGGAGTAGCTATGGCCGACCGTCGACGCGTTGTCGTGACCGGCATGGGCGTGAAGACGCCCGCCGGCAACACCATCGAATCGTTTTGGGAAACGCTGCTGGCCGCGGCTGGAACGGCCGCGGGCCCGATCGAGCGCGTCGACGTGTCGGACTGGCCCGTCGGCTTCGCCTGCGAAGTCAAGGGCTTCAACCCTGAGGACTACATCGAGGCCAAGGAGGTGCGCCGCGCCGACCGCGTCGCGCAGCTCGGCTACGCCGCCGCCGTCGACGCCTTAAAGCAGGCCGGCGATCTCGGACTCGATCCCGCTCGGATCGGCGTCGTCGCCGGTACGGGTGTCGGTGGTCTCGAGACGCAGGAGCGTGAGGAGATCGTCGTCTACCAGAAGGGCAAGACCCGCGTGTCGCCCTTCCTCGTGCCGATGATGATGACCAACGCGACCGCCGCGATGATCTCGATGGGCCACGGCCTGCGAGGTCCGAATCTCTGCATCGCAACCGCCTGCGCGGCGGGCACGCACGCGATCGGTGAGGCGGCACACATGATCCGCTACGGCGCGGCCGACGCGATCGTCGCGGGTGGATCCGAAGCGGCGATCACGCCGGTCGGCATGGCTGCGTTTGCTCGCATGGGTGCGCTGTCGACGCGCCGCGACGATCCAGCGGGAGCGTCGCGGCCGTTCGACGCCAGCCGCGACGGGTTCGTCATGGGTGAGGCGGGTGCCTTCGTCGTGCTCGAGGAGTACGAGCACGCCGTTGCCCGCGGGGCGACGATTCTCGGCGAGATCCTCGGCTACGGCCGCAACGCCGACGCCCATCACATCACGGCGCCCCGGCCTGACGGCGGCGGCATGATCGGCGGGATGGAAGCCGCGATCGCCGACGCCGGCCTCACGCCCGCCGACATCGGCAGCATCAACGCGCACGGCACGTCGACGCCGCTCAACGACTCGGCGGAGTCGCAGGCGATCTACAAGGTGTTCAACGGCGAGGCGCCTCCCGTCGTGTCGACCAAGGGTGTCACCGGCCACTGCATCGGCGCCGCCGGCGCGGTCGAGTGCATCGCCGGTCTATTGACCGCGAACACCGGATTGGTGCCGCCGACCGCGAACCACACCGAAAAAGGTGAGGGCATCGAAGTCGACGTCGTGTCGGGTTCGCCGCGTGAGGTTGGCCAGAAGCCGGTGTTGTCGAACTCGTTCGGCTTCGGCGGTCACAACGGCACGCTTGTCGTCGGCCCCACCCGCTAAATCGCTTTGACCAACCTGCTCGCGCTCGGCACGGCGCGCCTCGGCGGCGCCCAGGCGGAGATTCGCGAGTTGGGCGGCCAGAAGGTCGGCTACTTCCGTCTCGCGGACGAGCCTGACGACGGCGACGACGCCGTCGGTCGTGGATCAATCGGACCCGACGAAGCGGAGTCCGTCGCACGACTGATCCGCCTCGCGACCGATACCGGCATGCCGATCGTGGGCGTGCTCGCGGTCTCGGGCACCGACGTACGCCACGGCGTTGCGTCACTGGTCGCGTGGGGGCGTATCGCGTCGGCGCTGGTCGACGCATCGGGCATCGTGCCGATCACCATGGCCGTCATCGGTCCGTGCGCGGCTGGTCCCTCGCTGCTCGTCGGCATTGCCGACGCCGTGGTCTTCACGTCGGACTCGACGGCGTTCGTGTCGGGCCCCGCGGCGGTGAGCGGCATGACGGGCGAGACGATCTCGCCTCTGGATCTGGGCGGCCCGAACGTGCATGCCGTCGAGAGCGGCATCGCGGCGATGGTGGCCGACGACGAAGACAGCGCCATCGACGCGATCTCGCTGATCCTCGCTCACCTGCCCGCGAACAATCACGAGCTCGCACCGTGGGCTCTCCATCACGACGAACTCGATCGTGACTGCGAAGCGAAGGTCCCCGATTCGCCGAACGCGGGCTACGACGTTCGCAAGGTCATCGACGAAGTGTGCGACCGCGGCTCGTGGTTCGAGCTGTGGGCGCGTCATGCGGCCAACTCCGTCGTCGGCTTCGCGCGCGTGGACGGCTATCCGGTTGGCGTCATCGCGAACCAGCCCGGTTGGCTGGCGGGCACGCTCGACATCGAGGCGTCGACCAAGGCGGCACGCTTCGTACAGCTGTGCGACGCGTTCAACGTGCCGCTGCTCACCTTCGTCGACACGCCCGGTTTCCAGCCGGGGAAAGACCTCGAATGGCGCGGCATGATCCGCCACGGAGCCAAGCTCGTGTTCGCCTACGCGCAGGCCACCGTGCCGCGCGTGTGCGTCATCCTCCGCAAGGCCTACGGCGGCGCCTACATCGTCATGGACTCGCGGGGCATGGGCAGCGACTTCGTCGTGTCGTGGCCGCAAGCCGAGATCGCGGTGATGGGAGCCGGCGGCGCCATCGGTCTTTTGTACGGACGACGCGATCTACCTGCGGAAGAGATGCAGCGCCTCACCGAGGAATACCAGGCCGACTACTGCACGCCGCGCGTCGCATCGGAGCGCGGGTACGTCGACATGGTGATCGAGCCGAAACAGACGCGACGCGTCGTGGTCGGCGCGTTCGAAGCACTGCGTTCAAAGCGTGAGCACCTGCCCAAGCGTCGCCACGCCAACCCGCCCCAGTAGAAAGTCTCTCCATGCTCCTCGAAGGCAAGAAGATCGTCGTCACTGGTGTCGCGGCGGAAAGCTCGATCGCGTTCACCGTCGCCCGCCTCGCTCAGGAACAAGGCGCCGAGATCGTGCTCACGTCGTTCGGCCGCATCATGTCGCTCACCCAGCGCGTCGCGAAGCGTCTCCCGTCGACGCCCGACGTGCTCGAGCTTGACGTGACCGATCCGTCGCACGCTCCTGCGCTCGCGGCCGAGCTCGACAAACGGTGGGGTCGTGTCGACGGCGTCGTGCATTCGCTCGCCAATGCGAACCCCGAGACTTGCCTTGGCGGCGACGTGTTCCGTGCGCCGTTCGAGGACGTTGCGATGGCCGTGCACGTCTCCGCGTTCTCGCTCAAGGAACTCGCCTCTGCGTTCCTGCCGCTCATGCAGAAGGCGGGCGGCGGTTCCGTCGTCGGCCTCGACTTCGACGCCACCAAGGCGTTCCCCATGTACAACTGGATGGGCGTCACCAAGGCCGCGCTGGAGTCCCTCAATCGCTACCTCGCGCGTGACCTCGGCCCGTCGAAGGTGCGTTGCAACCTCGTCGCCGCTGGCCCGCTGCGTACACTGTCAGCCAAGTCGATCCCCGGCTTCGATCAGTTCGAAGACATCTGGTCCGAGCGCGCGCCGCTGGGTTGGGATCTCAAGGACCCCGAGCCCGCAGCCCGCGCCGTCATCGCCCTGTTGAGCGACTGGTTCCCCGCCACGACAGGCGAAATCGTCCACGTCGACGGCGGCTTCCACGCCGTAGGCGCCTAACTCAACTTTTGGTCGTGATTAGGTACGGATTCCGTACCTAATCACGACCAAAACTCTCACGACTCGGCGATTGCTTTGAGGCGGTTGAGGGTTTGGGTCATGCCTTCGCGGTTGGTTTTGCCGCGGAGGCGGCCAAGCAGGGCCCAGTAGATGCGGGTGCCAATGTTGTCGGCGAGTTGGAAGTACTCGGTGACGTCGGTGCCGCCGACCTTGCTCGTCTCGAACCGGTAACCCCAGTTGTTGACGGTCATGCGGTCGGTGCCGACGGCAAACGCGAAAACCTTGCCGGGCTCACACTCTGTGACCTTGCACTCGGTCCAGTAGACGGGGCCGACGCCGTTGCGCTTGACGTGGCCGCGGAACTTGGCGCCGACGGCGGGACCGGTCGCTCCCTCGAGCCACTCGGCTTCGAAGGTCTCGGGCGAGAGCTCGCCGATGCGGGTGACGTCCGACGCAATGTTCCAGCACGTCATCGCATCGGCGTCGACGTGGACGGTGACGGAATCGCCGAGGTTCATCGGAACGTGCTCGCCAGCTCGATGAGGGTGCGGACGCCGAAGCCGGTGCCGCCCTTGACGATCTCGCCGTCGTTCTCCGGAGCTCGACTCGGGCCGGCGATGTCGAGGTGCGCCCAGGGCAAGCCGTCGACGAACTCCTGGAGGAACATGGCGCCGGCGATGGTGCCCGCCTGGCCGGGCGCCCCGATGTTCTTGATGTCGGCGATGTCGGAGTCGATGTGCTTGCGGTAGATCGCAGGGAGCGGCAGTTCCCACACCAATTCACCGGCGCCGGCCGCCGCGTCCTTGACCTTCTGGATTATGCCGTCGTTGTTGCCGAGCACCGCCGCGATGCGGTTACCGAGGGCGACGACCTGCGCGCCCGTCAACGTGGCGACGTCGATGATCGCGTTGGGTTTCTCTTCTGCCGCGAGCGACAGACCGTCGGACAACACGAGACGTCCTTCGGCGTCGGTGTTGAGGACCTCCATCGTCACGCCGTTGCGGGCGCGCAACACGTCGCCCGGCTTGACTGCCTTCGGGCCCGGCATGTTCTCGGTGCAGGTTGCGATCGCAACGACACGCGTCTTCACGCCGAGCGCCGCGCATGCCGCCGCCGCATTGAGGACGGCCGCCGCGCCACCCATGTCGGTCTTCATGGTCTCCATGCCCTGCGCGGTCTTGAGCGACAGACCGCCCGAGTCGAACGTGATGCCCTTGCCGACGAAGAACAGCGTCTTCTTCGCCCCGGGCGGCGCGTACTCGAAGCGGATCAGGCGGGGTGGCTGGTCAGAGCCAAGCGACACGCCCCGCAGCGCGCCGAGTCGTTCCTTCTCGATCTTCTTCTCGTCCCAGACGGTCACCGTGACGTTGGGAAGATCCTTGCCCAGCGCCTTGGCGGCTTCGGCCAGATCGGTCGGGTTGAGCTCACCCGCCGGCTCGTTGATCCAGTCGCGTGCGTTGCACTGGTACTGCGCAACGAGCGCGCCCCGGTCGAGGCCCTTTTGCACCGCGGCCTTCGAACTCGTGAGGACGTAGAACTCGCTCAGGGCATCGGGCTCGCCCGCCTTCTTGAGCCGGGTGAACTTGTAGGTACCGAGCACGACGCCTTCGGCGATCGCCTGGCCCACCGCACGCGGATCGAGCCCGGGCGCCGCGCTGGCACCGATGAAGGCGGCGACCTTCGCGAAGCGACGTGCCGCACGGGCACCGACGGCGAACGCGGCACGCACACCGTCGACTGTTGCCTCGGCCTGCGAGCCGACGCCGACGCCAATGATCGTGGTGCCGTTGGCGCCCGGCACCGAGTGCGTCATGCCGGCCTTACCGGTGACGCCGCTCGCTTTGAGGTGCGCGGCGTCGAGATATTCGGCACCGGGCGCCTCTGGCGACACGAGCGGGCCGTCGGGCGACTGGAAGATGCCGACGATGAACGCGTCGACGTCCTCCGGCGCGGCCTTCGTCGCGGTGAACGTGATCGGCATTAACGGACTTCCTTCACTCGGAGGGTGGCGTCACCCTCGACCCAGCGGGCCATGGCCCACAACAAACTCGACAAACGGTTGAGATACGGCAGCGCCAGCGTCTCGTTACCGGCGACGGCCGTGACCGCCCGGCGTTCGCAGCGACGCACGATGGTGCGAGCGACGTCGAGCGCCGCCGCACCGGCGTCCTGGCCCGGCACGACGAACTCCTTCGGCACTTCGAACTTCGACTCGACCTCGTCGACGTGACGCTCGAGCGCGTCGAGCATCGCCTGGTCGACGCAACTCGCGCCCGGTGTGAGCTTGTGCCAGTTCTCGGGCAGCGTGGCGAGTTCGGCCATCAGCACCCACAGGTCGCGGGCGACGTGCACGAGGATGTCGTCGACCTCGCCGCCCTGCGGGAAATGTGTGCGCGCCTGGCCGATGAAGGCCTGCGCCTCGTCGACGTCGCCGTAGGCCATCGGCAGCGCCGAATCCTTCGGGACGCGTCCTCCATAGAGCAGACCCGTCGTGCCGTCATCGCCTTTGCCGGTGTAATGCGCCATTGCGAGCCCAGACGCTACCTTCGCCGTCGTCATGTACCCCTGCCACGGCCTCCGCGTGCTCGACCTGTCCCGTGTGGTGGCGGGACCGATCTCGGGACGCATTCTTTCCGATCTCGGGGCCGACGTCGTCAAACTCGAGCCACCCGAGGGCGACGTGACCCGCGTGTGGGGCCAGATGCGCCACGGCCTCTCGGGCTTCTACACACAGCAGAACGCCGGCAAGCGGAACGTATGTGTCGACCTGCGCGCCGAGGGTGGAGTGGCGCTGGTGAAGCAGTTGGCGGCCCAGGCCGACATCGTCATCGAGAACTTCCGCGCCGGTGTCCTGGAACGCCTCGGTCTCGGCTACGACGATCTCGCCGCCGAGAACCCGAAGCTGATCATGTTGTCGGTGTCCGGCTTCGGCCGCGGCGGCCCCGAATCCCACCGGCCGGCGTACGCCCCGATGATGCAAGCCGAGACGGGCCTCGTGCACCGCCAGGCCGAGTTCGACGACGCATGGCCGACCGATCCCATGTTGTCGATAGCGGACACGTTCTCCGGCCTGCACGGCACGATCGCCGTGTTCGCCGCCTTGCGGGTGCGCGACGAGACCGGGCGCGGCCAGCACATCGACATGGCGATGTTCGACGCGATGGTCTTCACCGACGACTACGCCCATCACGCCATCGACAACGAGCCGGTGCAGCGCCTGGGCGGCGACGTGTACGAAACGGTGATCGGTCCCGTGTTGTTCGCCGGTCAACTCCGCACGATCTGGGCCGGCGTGAAGCACCTCATCGAGGACCCCGCGGCCGGTGACGTGCCGATCGCTGACAAGGCCCGTCTGCGGAAGCAGGCGATTCAGGACTGGGCGCTGACGTTCGACAACTTCGACAATCTTGCCGACGCGCTCGACAAGTCCGGCCTTGCCTACGGGGTGGTGAAGGACCAATTCGAGGTGGTGCGCTCCCCCACGGCCGAGCATCGCGGCACAGTCGCGTCGATCGATGACAACAGCGGTACGGGCGCCACGCGCGGCGTCGTACAGACCCCGTACCGCTTCTCGGAGTCGGAGTCCGGTGTGCGCGGTCCGGCGCCGCACCGCGGTCAACACAATCGTTCGGTGCTGACCGAGTGGCTCAGCCTCGACGACGCCACCGTCGACCTCCTCGTTCGCAAGGGCGTCCTGCAGGACGACGGTCTCGCGCCCTAGCTTTTGTCGTCATGGCGACGAACCGATACGAACGCATCGCAACTGACGGCGGCGAGTTCGAGGCGTATTGCGCCCTCCCTGACGGTGATCAGGGACCGGGCGTGTTGGTCTTCCAGGAGATCTTCGGGATCAACGACAACATCCGCGAATTGTGCGATCGGCTTGCAGGTGCCGGATACGTCGCCATGGCACCCGACATGTTCTGGCGCATCGAGCCGCGCTTCGAACGCAAAGACGAATCCGGGATGGCGGACGCATTCGCGATCGTCCAAAAGTTCGACGCGGAAAAGGGCGTCACCGACATTCAGGCCGCGAGCGCGCACTTGCGCGGCTTGAGTGAGTGCACCGGCAAGGTCGGCGCTGTCGGGTTCTGCCTCGGTGGCGGTCTCGCCTACGCCGCAGCCGCGTTCGCGGGTGTCGACGCTGCGGTCTCGTATTACGGCTCAGCGGTGAACAGCATGCTCGGCGACGCCGACAAGATCACCGTGCCGATCATGTTCCACTACGGCGACAACGATCCGTTCATCCCCGGCGAGAACATCGACGAGGTCGAGAAGGTGTTCGCCGGCCGTTCCAACGTCGAGTTCTTTCGGTACGACGCGGGCCACGCGTTCAGCAACGCCGACGCCCCTTCGATGTACAACGCCGACGCCGCGTCGCTGGCGTGGCAGCGCACGCTGGACTTCTTCGCCGCGAACCTGGCTTAAGTCGCCTCTTCGATCAGGCCGCGCTCGTCGAGCAGAGCCAAGCCCTTCTCGACGTGGGGCAGCGGCATCTCGAGTGAGCTTGCGAGCCCCTCTGCGTTGAGGATCCCGTCGAGCGTCGCCAGCAACGGAACCAACACTTCGCCGGCCGCCCGCCCCTGAAACAACACGGGCGCGCCGCCGTTGACCACTGCGATCCCGTCCGGCAAGGGCACGACCTCAAGGCCTTCCTTGAGGCGAGGAACGTTCATTCGCCGACTTCCTTGCCGCAGGAGCAGCCGTGCATCCGAACGACGCGTCCCTCGATGACGGTTTCGTCAGCCGAGTGGCGACGGACGGTTCCGAGCAGGCGGCGCGGCACAGCCTCGACACCGGGCACGGTGACGGCGGTGCGGAGCGCGCCGATTTCATTCGCTGCGATCTTCACCAATTCGCGCAGTTGCGCGGTGGGTGGGGGCACGACGGCACGGAGCCAGTGGTTGTGGATCGCGTCGTGCACGGCAAGATCGGTCGCGTGCTGGCGCTCGCGTGCCTCGAAGCACTCGAAGCACGGACCACCGGGCGCGACCACCGGGCCAACCTGGAGACGGCCGTGATACCCCCACACCGGCACGAAGGGCTGCCGGGTGTTGTTGAGATCACGGGCGACCGTCAGCGCAGGCCGGGAAGCGACCACCACGACAAGCGCGTCGGCACCCATTGGGTCCGATGGCCCCTCGTGTTGCACCCCGCGATCACGCAACACGTTGCGCACATCGCGGCCGTACATGCCGACGCCGACGACGAGCAGTCTCACGGAGCGACCCTTTCGAGACGGGCATGCTCCGTCCAGCCGGGGGTCGGCGGTATCGGGCTGAGGCCGGGGACCACGACGCGCACCGCCGCCATGCCGATCGCGCGCAACTCGTCGCAGGTGAGGTCGACGGCGTACCCCGCGAGACCCAGCGTTCGCAGCCGGGCGACCAACGCCGGCTTGGAAACGTCGATCGCCGGTGTGGTGCTCGGCGACAGCGGCTCTCCTTCGGCGATCAGGTCGAAGGCCGGGTCGGCTGCGGGCTCTTCCGGGTACGCGTCGAAGGCGCGGCGGGTGCGGCGGCGAGCCAGTTCGAAGACCGCGGCGTCCTGCGCGTCGGACATTGCGGTCCCGGCCGCGACACCCACCTCAAACGAGGCCGCCCCCTGCGCGATCGCCACAGGCACGCCGAGGTCGGATGTCGCGTCGAAGACCGCGACCTCTCCTTCAGCGGTCGCGATGTAGGGCAGCGGCGTGTTGCGTGTGCGGGCGACGGCGAGGGAATCACGCGCGGCGCAGTCGAGAAACCCGCCGACGACGGCCGACCCCAGATCATCGGCCACGCAGATTCCGGCGAGCGACGCAGGCCAGAACGACTCAGCCTCGACCGCGACCGGCAGTCCGACGTAGACCAGCATCGCTGGGATCCACACCGGCCGTCCATCGTCGAGGGCAAACCCTTCGACCCACCGGATGCGGTCGCGTGTCTCGAGGGAGGCCACGCGCGCGAGCTCTTCGACGGGGATCGCGTCGTCACCGAGTTCGTCGGCGCTCGCCCATCGCATCATCGGCGCATCCCAGCCGGCGGCGGCATACAGACCGACCGCGTTGCGCAATGCGTCGTTCGACGCGTCAGCTTCCGTTGGTCCAGCACCGATGCCGACAAGGGGCGGACAATGCTCCGGATGTCGACCGTGACCCGCGGACGCGACACACACGAACGGACCCGCGTCGTCCTGCACGCGCACGTGCGAGACGAGGCCGCCGATCGGACTGACAAGGGACGTGAGACCAGATGCGATGCGCGGAACCTAGCCCGCATTGTGGGTAGAACGGCCTCCATGAGTCGGGGCGCCCAGGTGTGGTTGGCTGTGGGCCTCGCGCTGTGCGCGCTCACTGCATGCGCTCCACGCGATCTCCGAGCTGTCGCCAACCCCGTCGCGCTGCGGATCAACGCCGCGGACGTACGCGGAATCCTGACGCTGCCGGTGACACCCGAGCCCGTGCCCGCCGTCGTGTTGTTGGCGGGCTACAGCTCCAGTGACATGGACGAGACCGTCGGCAAGACGAAGCCTTTTCGCGACATTGCGGAAGGGCTCGCGACGCGCGGCATTGCGACGCTTCGATTCGACAAGCCGATCCTGCATCGTGTGCCACCGCCGAACTTCACGCCGACGGAGGAGTACGTCGACTCCACTCGAGCGGCCGTGGCCTATCTACGCACGCGGTCCGAGGTCGACCAGACCCGCGTCTTCGTCCTCGGGCACAGCTTCGGGGGCACGATGGCACCCAAAGCAGTCGTCGGACTGAACGTCGCCGGGCTGATTCTGTTGGCGCCGCCGGTGCGGCCGATCGCCGAGGTCCTTGCGTCGCAGTTCACGTACTTGCGCAGCCTCGGCGGCACGATCGGTTACGACGCCTCCCTCGCGACGCAGGACGCGCAGCAGTTCCTCGCCGCCGCCAGCAGTTCATCGCTGCGGCCCGATACCGCCCTCAAGTCCGAACTCGCCTACGGCTACCACGGCGCGTACTTCCTCGATCTGCGCTCGTACGATCCGGTGCGGACCGCGGCGAACCTGCACGTCCGGATCCTCCTCTTGCAAGGCCGCCGTGACTACATGGTCACGATGAAGCAGGACCTCGATGTCTGGGTGGCCGGTCTGCGCGACACCGACCTCGAGGTGCGCACCTACCCCGACGCAAACCACGCGCTGATCAACGGGACGGGCCGCCCGTCACCCGAGGACTTCGACCATCCGGGCCACGTGGCGGACCGCGCCATCGCGGACATGGCCGACTGGGTCGAGCGCCGCTAAAGGGTTTAAGGAACACGGCCAGAACCTCGTAGCCTTGGAGCCACGATGCGCGACTACCTCAAGGCCGTTAACGAGCGCGTGGTCGTGTTCGACGGGGCCACTGGCACCAATCTGCACGCCCGCGACCTCACGATCGACGACTACGGCGGTCCGCAGTTCGAGGGATGCCCTGAGATCCTCAACGTCACCCGGCCTGACGTCATCCGCGATCTGCACGCGTCGTTCTTCGATGTTGGCGTCGACGTCGTCGAGACGAACAGCTTCGGGTCGTTCTCGACCGTCCTCACCGAATACGGCATTCCCGAGCGCGCCTACGAACTGTCGCACCTTGCGGCGTCGCTTGCGCGTGAAGTCGCAGACTCCTACGACGGCGAGCGTTTCGTCGCCGGCTCGCTCGGGCCGGGCACGAAGATGGCCACTCTCGGTTGGATCTCCTTCGCCGAGCTGCGCGATTCCTACGAGGTTGCCGCTCGCGGTCTGATCGAAGGCGGCGCCGACCTGATCATCATCGAGACGTGCCAGGACCTTCTCCAGGTCAAGGCGGCGATGATCGCAGCGCGCCGCGCGATGAAGGCTGCTGGTCGCGTCGTGCCGATCCAGACCCAGGTCACGATCGAGACAACCGGACGCATGCTCCTCGGCACCGAGATCGGCGCGGCGCTCGCCGCGCTCTCGCCGATGCGACCCGACGTGTTCGGCCTCAACTGCGCCACCGGACCGAAAGAGATGCACGAGCATCTGCGTCACCTATCGCGGTACTCGCCGTTCCCGATCAGCTGCGTACCGAACGCGGGCCTGCCTTCGATCGTCGACGGGCACACGCACTACGACCTCACGCCGGAGCAGCTGGCCGACGCACACGCGCACAACGTCACCGAGCTCGGGATCACCGTGGTCGGTGGGTGCTGCGGTACCACTCCTGGTCACCTGAAGGCGGTTGTCGATCGCGTGCGTGACCTCACTCCGCTCAAGCGTGAGCCGATCGTCGAACCGAGCGTGTCATCGCTGTTCAGCGCGGTCCCGCTGCGCCAAGAGACGAGCTACCTCGTCATCGGTGAGCGCACCAACGCGAATGGCTCCAAGGCGTTCCGCGAAGCGATGCTGGCCGACGACTGGGACACGTGCGAGGCCATGGCGCGCGAGCAGGTGAAAGAGGGCAGCCACGCCGTCGACGTCTGCGTGGACTACGTCGGCCGAGATGGCGTGCCGGACATGAGCGAACTCGCCCGCCGCTTCGCCGAGCGCGTCGACGCGGTGATGATGATCGATTCGACCGAGCCCGAGGTCATCCGCGCCGCGCTCGAACGGCTCGGCCCGCGCGCCATCATCAACTCGGTCAACCTCGAGGACGGCGACGGCGAGGAGACGCGTTTTCACAAGGTGCTGACGATGGCCGCCGAGTTCGGTGCCGCCGTCGTGTGCACGTGCATCGACGAAGAAGGCCAAGCCCGCACCCCGGAGTGGAAGCTGCGCGCCGCGCAAAAGATTCGCGACCTGGCCGTCAACCGGTACGGCCTACGCGACGAAGACCTTCTCTTCGACGCTCTCGCGCTCACGATCGGCGCCGGTCTCGAAGAGTCCCGAGGCGACGGCGCGTCCACCATCGAGGGCATCCGCCTCATCTCGCAGGAGATTCCGAACGCGTTCACGACGCTCGGCCTGTCGAACATCTCCTTCGGCCTGAATCCGGCCCTTCGCCACGTCATCAACTCGGTGTTCCTGCACGAATGTGTCGAGGCCGGCATGACCTCTGCCATCGCGCACGCCGGTCGCCTTATGCCGCTAAGTCGGATCGACGACGAGGACAAACAACTCGCGCTCGACCTCATCTACGACCGTCGCCGCTTCAACGAGGACGGCGACTGCGAGTACGACCCGCTCACCATCCTTCTGAACAAGTTCGAGGGCGTGAAGGCCGGGGCCATCGAGAAGGAAGACCGCAGCGGATGGCCGGTCGAGGAGCGCCTCAAGGCGCGCATCGTCGAAGGCGACCGCGCCGGTATGGAAGCCGATCTCGACGAGGCGCTCGCCACCACGGAGGCGCTCGCGATCCTCAACGACACGCTGCTCGAAGGCATGAAGACCGTCGGCGACCTCTTCGGTCGCGGCGAGATGCAGTTGCCATTCGTATTGCAGTCGGCCGAGGCGATGAAGGCCGCGGTCGCTCATCTCGAACCGCACATGCCCAAGACCGAGGAGTCGACCAAGGGTCGCATCGTGCTCGCCACCGTCAAGGGTGACGTGCACGACATCGGCAAGAACCTCGTCGACATCATCCTCACCAACAACGGCTATGAGGTGTTCAACCTCGGCATCAAGGTGCCGCTCAACGACATGGTCCAGAAGGCACGCGAGGTCGGCGCCGACGCCATCGGCATGAGCGGCCTTCTCGTGAAGTCGACGCTGATCATGCGCGAGAACCTCGAGGAGCTGAACGCGGCGGGTCTGGCGACGGACACGCCGATCATCCTCGGCGGCGCCGCGCTTACCCGCTCGTACGTCGAGCGCGATCTGCGTGACGTCTACGAGGGCCGTGTCTTCTACGGCAAGGACGCGTTCGAAGGTCTCCACACCCTCGACGAACTCATGACGAAGAAGCGCAGCGGCGAACTTGCGTCGGACACCACTTTCGGCATCGAGGCCGGGGGCCGGGTGCTGCCCAAGCGGGAGCCGAAGCCCACCGTCGATCCGTCGACGCTGCCTTCGCACGCACCGTCAGTCGTCACTGACAACGAGGTGTTCACTCCCCCGTTCCTCGGCACCCGAGTGATCAAAGGCATCGCGCTCGACGACATTGCCGAATACATCAACGAGACGGCGCTGTTCCGCAACCAATGGCAATACCGCCCGGAGAGCGGGGAGAACGACGACGAGTTCAAGACTCGAATCCGTCCGGTCCTGCGCGAACGGATGGCCGAAGCGAAGTCGCTCGGCCTGCTCGTGCCCCAGGTCGCGTACGGCTACTTCCCGGCGAACAAAGACGGCAACGACATCGTCATCTGGAAAGACGACGACCGGACCGCCGAATGGACCCGCTTTTCGCTGCCCCGTCAGCAGCAGGACCCCTACTTGTGCATCGCCGACTTCGTGAAGGCCGACGTTCCCGACTACGTCGCCTTCCACGTCGTCACCATGGGCAACGTGGTGTCCGAGCACGCAGCCAAGTTGTTCGCCGACAACAAGTACACGGACTACCTCCACGTGCACGGCTTGGGCGTCGAGATGGCCGAGGCGCTCGCCGAGCTGTGGCATCGCCGCATCCGTGAGGAGTGGGGCTTCGCGGACCAGGACGGCCCGACGCTGACCGGCCTGTTCCGCCAGCAGTACCGCGGCGGCCGCTACTCGTTCGGATACCCCGCGTGCCCCGACCTCGAAGACAACGTCAAGATCAACGAACTCCTCGAGGGTGAACGCATCGGCGTCGAATGCACCGAGGAAACCTCGTTCCAATATCAACCGGAACAGACCACCTCCGCCCTGATTCTCCACCACCCCCAGGCCAAGTACTTCGTCGCCTGATGAGCATCTCACTGAATCCGATCGGGTACGTGCGCGGCGGTCGCGCCGAGGCGATCGACGACAACTGGGGCGACGTCGAAGCAGAGATCGAGCTCGACGCGCTGCAGTTCGACGCCGACGTGACCGCCGGGCTGGGCGACTTCAGTCATCTCGAGGTCGTGTACGTCTTCCACCAGGTCGACGAGGCGAAGATCGAAACGAAGGCTCGTCACCCTCGCAACAACCCGGACTGGCCGCTCGTCGGGATATTCGCGCAGAGAGCGAAGGGCCGGCCGAACCGCATCGGCGTCACGACGTGCGAGATCGTGGCCGTCGACGGCCTCCGTGTGACGGTCCGCGGGCTCGACGCCATCGACGGCACACCGGTCGTCGACCTCAAGCCGTACATGACCGAGTTCGGCCCCCGGTCGGAGATCCGTCAGCCGGCCTGGTCGCACGAGCTCATGGCCAGTTATTGGTAGGGCCACGATCGACCAACCAAGCCGGGCACCTCGCTTGTTGGTCAGTGGTGGCCCCCTGTGGGGCCACGATCGACCAACAAGCGTGACCGGTTACAGGTCGCGGGCCAGGCGCACGCCGCTGAAGGCCCACCGGCAGTGCGGGCCGAAGAAGTTGCGGTACGTCGGGCGGGCGTGGCCTTTCGGCGTGGCGCAGCACGAGCCCTTCAGGACCTGCTGGTTGATCATGAACTTGCCGTTGTATTCACCGACGGCGCCCGCCGCTGGCGCGAAGCCCGGATACGGCGAATACGCCGATGCCGTCCACTGCCACACCGAGCCGTACCACTCGTCGTCGACGGGATGCAGCCGCTTGAGGTCCAGACCCGAGCGGGCGGGCACCTTCTTCGGTGCGGCGATCTCCCACTCCGACTCGGTAGGTAGGCGCGCGCCGGACCAGCGAGCGAACGCATCGGCCTCGTACCAACTCACGTGGACGACTGGCTCATCGTCACGTACGGCGAGGGGGCCTCCCATCGTGAAGGTCATCCATTCGTCGCCCTCGCGCCACCAGTACAGCGGCGAATCCCATCCGTCGGCCTTGACCCGCGCCCATCCGTCGCTCATCCAGAACTCGGGCCGCTCATAGCCGCCGTCGTCCATGAAGGCGAGCCACTCGCCGCACGAGACCAGCGACTCCGAAATCTCGAACGGCTGCAGGAACGTCTCGTGGCGCGGTGATTCGTTGTCGAAGAAGAACTCGTCGCCGGCGTAACCCACCTCGGCGACGCCGCCGTCGTGCTGGGTCCAGATGCCGACCTTCGGCCGGTCGATCGGCTGGTCCCACCAGCGAGCCTTGCCGTAATGCGGCTGAGTCGGGTTCATCGCGAGGACGTGCTTGATGTCCATCACGATGAGTTCTTGGTGCTGTTGCTCGTGGTGGAGGCCGAGGGTGACGAGCTCGGGTGCGAGCCCGCGCTCGAGCAAGACGTGCATGTTCTCGTCGACGTAGTGGCGGTAGTCCCCGATTTCCTTCGCTCCCGGGCGGGTAAGCAGACCGCGCTCGTTGCGCGCGTGGCGCGGCCCGATGCCCTCGTAGTACGAGTTGAAGAGGAATCGGTAGTTCGGGTCCCACGAGCGGTAACCCTTCAAGGAAGGCTCGAGGAGGAACGTCTCGAAGAACCAGGTGGTGTGCGCCCGGTGCCACTTGGTGGGTGACACATCCGCCATCGACTGGACGGTCTGGTCTTCGGCCGACAACGGCTCAGCCAACGCCTCTGTCAGCCTGCGCACTGCGTCGTAGTCGAGTGGTTTCACAAATGCACCCCGGCGAGAGTCAACAGGAAGTCTCCTGCCTCGTCCGTCCACTGATCCAGCACCTTCAGTCCGGCCGCGGCGAGTTCACGATTGACGCCCGCCGGAGTGAATTTGGCGCTGATCTCGGTGCGGATCGATTCGCCCTCCGCGAATTCGATGTCGATGCCGAGCGCCTCGAGGTGGACGTGCTGCGCAGTCAGCGACACCAAGCGCATCTCGATCCAGTTCTCGTCTTCGTTGTACAGCGCAACGTGACGGAACATCTCGACGTCGAAGTCGGCACCGAACTCCCGGTTCAGCCGCGTCAACACGTTCAGGTCGAACGCCGCGGTGACGCCCTGGGCATCGTCGTAGGCGGCGACCAGACGGTGACGGTCCTTCTGCAGGTCGGTGCCGAGCAGGAAGGTGTCGCCGTCCTTCATGCCGGATCGGATCGTGTTGATCATCTCCGCCCGTGCCATCGGCGCGAAGTTGCCGATCGTGGAGCCGAGCAGGGCGATCATCTGCTTGCCCGTCTTGGGGAGATGGACGAGGTCGGAGTTGAAGTCGCCGACGATGCCGTGCACGTCGAGCCCGGGGTACTCGGCCACGAGTGCCTCGCCGGCCTCGCGCAGGGTCGATTCGGCCACGTCGAAGGGCACGTACGTCGCGGGCATCGACATCACGTCCAACAGGAAGCGCGTCTTCTCCGAGTTACCCGATCCGAGCTCGACGAGGGTGTCGGGTTCGGCCATGGCCACGATTTCCTTGCCCCGCTCCCGCAGGATCGAGCGCTCTGCCTTGAAGGGGTAGTACTCGTCGAGTTTGGTGATCTCGTCGTAGATCTCACAGCCGCGCTCGTCGTAGAACCACACGGGCGACAGCACCTTGTGCGTCGCCGTGAGGCCTTCGATGAGTTCTTCTCTGAGCGCGACAGAAGCCGCGTCTTCGTCGAGGAATACCTCAACCCGCATCATGAGCAGCGTAGGCAAGGGGTGTGACATCGGGAAGCAGTACCCCCGAAATCACGCCGCGTTACAGAAAAGGTCACCCACCTAGTACGGCGCGGGCGACCAGATCGGTTCCAAATCCCGTCAAAATCGCGAGGTACAGCAGGCCCGTAGCGGCCATGACCGCGCTGTACGACCGCTCTTTGAGCGCCGCGTTGGTGACCGCGCAGAGCGCGATTGTCGTGATCGCGCACGCGATCCAGAACCAGCCGAGCATCCCGCCGTAGCCGTCGTCGATGCGACCACTGAAAACCGAGAACATGCCCGTCGGAAGCAGCAAGAACACCACCTCGACGGGCCATATGCGTGCGATCCAGTTGTTCAGTTCGAACAGCGGCGTTCGAGGCAGGCCGGGCTGCACGAGGTACCAGTGCCCAAGCAGCATCGCGTTCGTGACCGCGCCCAGGAACGCCGCGCCGGTCACTGTGCGCGCGACGGAGAGCAACGTCGTACCCGTCCCGCCGTGCGCGTCAGCGACGCCAGCGGCGATCAGACCCACGAGCCCGACAACGGGCGCCACGAGATCGAGAACGGGCGGAAATTCATCGCCCGTCGGCACGGTGTCCACGAACGTCTCGTTGCTGACCGGGTGGTCCAGCATCGCCTGGACCCGCGCCTGACGCGCCGCAGCGACGTCTTTTGCACCCGACACGCCTGCCTTGCGCCGGACGATCGACACGATCAACGCGAGCCCGGCCGCGAGGATCACCCCGGCGCTTGCAAGCTCACGGACCGCGACGGTATCGACAGCCATACCCGCGGCGATCGAGCCACCGGCCAACGTCATGAAGACCGAGCGGTTCAGCCAGCCGTAACCGATGCCGAGCAGCCGGCCGCGGGTGGTGACCCACGTGAAGAACAGTCCGCCGACGGCCCACTGGAGAAGGACAGTTGCGGCGTCGAGCTTGATCAAACGATCACGAGGTCGTGGTTCGACCCGTTGAGCGCGATCGGTCCGTCCTCGCTGGCGATGACGATGTCTTCCAGACGCGCCCCGAACCGGCCGGGCAGGTAGATACCCGGCTCGACCGAGAATGCGTTGCCCGCCTCGAGCGGTGTCTTGTTGCCCTCGACCAGGTACGGATCTTCGTGCACGTCGCGACCGATGCCATGACCCGTTCGGTTCGTGAAGAACTCGCCGTAGCCGGCGTCGGCAATGACGTCGCGTGCCGCCGCGTCGACCTCCGCGCACGGTGTCCCGATGGTCGCCGCCGCCACTCCGGCGGCGTGGGCCTCGGCGATCACCGCGTACATCTCTTGCATCTCGGGCGACGGCTCGCCGGTGACGACAGTCCGCGTGGTGTCGGAGCAGTAGCCGTCGAGGATGCCGCCGAAGTCACACACAACCATTTCGTCGCGACCGATGATCCGATCGCCGGGTTCGTGGTGCGGTGAGGCCGAGTTCGGGCCCGACGCAACGATCACGAACGCAACCTTGTCGTGGCCTTCGGCCACAAGGCGGCGACCGATGTCGCCCGCGACTTCCGCCTCGGAGCGACCGACGAGTTTGATCTCGCCGCTGTGAATCGCATTGGCCACGCGGTCAGCCGCCGCGCCGGCGCGCGTGAGCGCGTCGATTTCTGCTGCGTCCTTGGCGGCGCGCAGCGGGCCGGTGATCATCGACGCCGGTAGCCAGCGACGCGCGGGCAGTTCGTCCTGCAGCGCAAGGAGGAACTGTGACCAGGTGTGGTTCCCGATGGCCATGGTGATGCGGGGACCGATGAGGCCGGCGACGATCTCGATCGGGTTGTCCGTCTCGTTCCACGGCAGCAGCTTGAACAGTTCGGGCCGCTCCTCTACGCGCGGCGCTTCGAGACGCGGCACGACGAGGGTCGGCTCCTCCTTGGCCGGCACGACCAGCATGGTGAGCCGCTCGAGTGGCATAGCCTCGTAGCCACACAGCCACGGCAGATCCGCCCCCACTGACAGGAGAAGCGCGTCGATTGCCATGTCGGTCATCCGGTGGCGCACCCGCGCCAAACGATCCTGGAAGGCAGCTGCGCTCACGGCGTCAGACGCTAGTGACTCGGTGCCAGAGAAGCATCAGCGGCCGACCGGGCGTGATAGCTCGAACGGGTCAGCGGTGAGCACTCGACGTGCGCGAAGCCGAGCGCTTCGGCATCCGCCTTCAACGACGCGAACTCCTCGGGCGTCCACCACCGGGCGACGGGCAGATGGTGACCGGTGGGCCGCAGGTACTGACCGATCGTCGCGATGTCGACGCCGACCGACCGCAGATCCGTCAACGCACCCACCACCTCATCGTGCGTTTCGCCGAGCCCGACCATGAGACCGGACTTGGTGACGAGACCGGCGTCTTTGGCCCGCGCCAGCACCGCCAGGCTGCGGGCGTATCCGGCGGACGGGCGCACAGCGCGTTGCAGCCGGGCAACGGTCTCGAGGTTGTGGTTCAACACGTCGGGACGAGCGTCGAAGATCGTCGCGAGCGACAGGACGTCACCCTTGCAGTCGGAGATGAGCAGCTCGATGTTGGTTTCGGGTGCACGCTCACGAATTGCGGCAACGGTCTGCGCAAACGCGCCGGCTCCCCCATCGGCCAGGTCGTCACGAGCGACACACGTGATGACCACGTGCTTGAGGCCGAGCTCGAGCGTGGCCTCGGCCACGCGGCGCGGCTCATCAGGATCGAGCGCCTCCGGCTTGCGGGTATCAACGAGGCAGAATCCGCACGCACGCGTGCACCGCTCGCCGTTGATCATGAACGTGGCCGTGCCGTCGTTCCAGCAGTCGTAGATGTTCGGGCAGCCCGCCTCTTCACACACCGTCACGAGGCCGTTGCTGCGCATCGTCTTCTTCAGCGCCTGGTACTCGGGGCTGAAATCGGCCTTGACCCGCAGCCACTCCGGCTTGCGCTGCTCGATGGGCAGCGACGTCGAGATGTCGACACCGGCTGCGTTGAGCCGGCCCAGCAATCGCACCGGCGCTGAGCTTCCCTCCGAGTGCGCCCGACTGAACGCGCTCAGATCGTCGGGACGGTGCACCCATGCGACGTCGGCGCGATCGGTCGTGCCGAACAGCCGCGCCACGACATCGGAAACCTGCTGCAGCGACGCATCCACGCCTTCGTTCGCCAGCGATGTGACCGGGTAGTCCGGAATGCCGCAGGGCACGATGTGGTCGAACCACGACAGGTCGGTCGACACGTTCAGGGCGAAGCCGTGCATGCTGCGCCCCCGACTGACTCGCACGCCGATCGCGGCGATCTTGCGGGGCGCGCTGTTCACGTCGAGCCAAACGCCCGGGAACCCGTCGAATCGCGATGCGTTCGGCAGTCCTAGTTCTGCGAGCGCGTCGATCAGTACCTGCTCGATGCGGTGCACATGGTTCGGGATCGCATCCGTGCCCATCTGGACGTTCATGACCGGATAGCCGACGAGCTGGCCCGGGCCGTGGAAGGTCACGTCGCCGCCACGGTCCGTCCGCACGAACGCGGCGTCGACGGTCTCGGGCGACACGAGGATGTTCGCCGGATCGGTGCGGACACCGAGCGTGTAGGTAGGTGGGTGCTCGACCAGCAGTAGCGCGTCGTCGTCGGCCCTCTCCCACATGGCGCGCATGAGCGCGTGCGCCTCGCTGTACGCGACGCGTCCGAGCCAGCGCGTTCTCACTAGGTGAGCTCAGCCTCCCAGTCGCGAGTCTCCAAGATGTCCCGAATCTTCGCGAGGAAAGCCGCTGCGTAAGCGCCGTCGAAGGCGCGGTGATCCCACGAGAGGCACAGATTGCCGACGTGATGGACCGCGATGGCGTAACCACCGTCCGGCAGCGGCACGGCCACGGGTTGCGGCTTGACGCCGTCGGTCGACAGGATCGCCACTTGCGGTTGGTTGATGACCGGACCGGTGATCAGGGTGCCATAACCACCGGCGTTGGTGATGGTGAAGGTGCCGTCGCTGATGTCGTCGGCGGAAAGCTTCTTGGCCTTCGCGCGTGAACCCAGGTCGCCGATCTCACGAGCGAGTGCTCGCAGTCGCTTGGTGTCAGCGTCATGCACGACCGGCACGATCAAACCCTCGAAGTTGAGGTCGACAGCAACGCCGATGTTGACGTAGTTGTGCACGATCAGTTCGTCGTTGCCGACCGACGAGTTCACGTTGGGGAACTCGCGCAACGCGTCGACAACCGCACGCGCGATGAAGGGCAGGTACGTGAGACTCGCGCCTTCCTGCGCCTTGAACGCGTCCTTGCGCGCCGCGCGCACGACCTCGACGTTCTCGTAATCGACTTCGGTCGCAACGAGCGTGTGGGCTGAAGTCGCCAACGAGCGCACCATGTGCTCGGCGGTCCGACGGCGGATGTTCGAGAACGGAATCGTCGTGTCGCGCTCGCCGGCGCGCGGTGCCGGTGCGCTCGGCGCCGCCGGCGCAGCGGGAGCTGGCGCCACGCCAGCCGCAGGGGCCGCCGGAGTTGCCGGGGCTGCCGGCGCCGCGGTTGCACCACCTGCGGCGCGCTGGTCGAGCGCAGCGAGTACGTCGTTGCGCGTGATGCGACCGCCGGCGCCAGTGCCGCTGATCGTCGACGGGTCCAGATTGTTCTCCGAGAGGAGCTTGCGCACGACCGGCGACAGCACGTTGCTCGGGCCACCACCGTTCTGTGACGGGGCCGCAGCGGCCGGAGCCGGTGCGGGCGCGGGCGCAGGTGCGGGCGGCGGGGTCTCGGCGACCGGTGTCGGCACGACGGCTGGCGCCTCGGGAGGGGCGGGCGTGGGCTCGGGCTGTGCTTCAGCGACCGGCGCGGCGGGCGCCGGCGCGCCCGCCTCGGACGCATCGCCGACGGTCGCGAGCACGGCACCGACCGGCACGGTGTCGCCTTCAGGCACGACGATCGACGTGATCACGCCGCTCACCGGCGAGGGCACCTCGGAGTCGACCTTGTCGGTCGAGACCTCGAAGAGAATCTCGTCTTCCTTGACGGTGTCGCCGACCTGCTTGGCCCAGCGGGTGATGGTGCCCTCGGTGACGGTTTCACCGAGCTGCGGCATCGTGATGTCAGCCATGGAGGCCCCTTCCGGTGAGTGCGATCACCGTCTCGCCGAACAGTTCCGAGAGGCTCGGGTGCGGCTGAATGAATGCGGACACTTCTTCGACCGTCGCTTCCCAGTTCACGGACAGATAGCCCTGACCCAGTTGCTCCGTTACCCACGGACCAGCCATGTGCACACCGATGATCGTGCCGGCCTTGCCGTTGGCGTCCTTCTCGGCGATGACCTTCACGAGTCCGTCGGAGTCGCCGATGATCAGCGCACGGCCGTTGCCGGTGAAGCGATGCTTCGATACGACCACGTCGATGCCCGCGTCTTTGGCCGCCTGCTCGGTGTAACCGACGAATGCGACCTCGGGGTAGGTGTAGATGCACCACGGGACCTTGGCGTAGTCGATCGGCACGGCGGGCTCGCCGAGGATCGTCTTGATGACGAGCATGCCCTCGGCGAAGCCGACGTGGGCGAGTTGTGGGTGCACGCGCAGCCCGTCGACAGAAATCAGGTCGCCCAGCGCGTAGACGTTGGGCACGTTCGTGCGCATCCACGGGTCGACCTTGACGAAGCCGCGCTCGTCGACGGCCACCGGGCTGCCTTCGCCGAGCAGGCCGTCAGTCAACGGGCGACGGCCGACCGACATCACGATCACGTCGGCGGTGACGGACTCGCCATCGCCGAAGCTGACCACAGTCTGCTTGCCGTCGGCCGTCGGCGTGTGCCCCTTGACCTCGACGCCCGTGCGCACGTCGATGCCGCGCTTCTTGAACGACCGCGCGACCACATCGGCGGCATCCTTGTCGCAACCGGCGAGGATCTGCGGCAGAAACTCCAGCACGGTGACTTGGCAGCCGAGATCACTCAGCGAACTGGCGAACTCACAGCCGATCGCACCTCCGCCGACCACCACGGCCGACGACGGCAGCGCGTCGAGCATGAGCACCTCGTCCGAGGTGAGCACGTACTTGCCATCAATGTCGAAGCCCGGAAGGGTGCGAGGCACCGAGCCGGCGGCGAGCAGCACGCTGGTGCCCTGGAGTTCGACGCCGTCGGCCTCACCGCCGCTGACGCGCACGATGCCGTCGGCATCGAGTCGACCCGTACCGATGTAGGTCGTGATCTTGCGCTGCTTCATCAGGCCGGCGAGGCCCTTCCACAGCCCGTCGACGACCTTTTGCTTGCGGGCCTGGCTCGTCGCGAACTCGATCGTCGGCTGATCGCTGTTGATGCCGAAGTCCTTGGCGTGACTCACCGTCCGGTAGACAGTCGCCGTCTCCAGGTACTCCTTGGCAGGGATGCAGCCGCGGTGGAGGCACGTGCCGCCCACCTTGTCCTTCTCGACGACTGCGATGTTCAGGCCTGCGGATGCGCCGTACAACGCGGCGGCATAACCCGCTGGACCTCCGCCGATGACGACTACGTCGAAACTCTCTGGCACGGGGGTGAGCCTACCTAGCTGGTGGAAGCCGGCTTACCGGCTGGCGGTGAGCACTTGGATGGTGAAGGCCAACACGATGATCACGCCGCAGAGCAGCGCTAAAGCAATGAGGACCCGTGTAGGCACGCCAGTAAGTTACGACCTGTGACGTCATCGGACCCACTTGAGATCGCGGGCCGCACGTTCTCCTCGCGGCTGTTTCTCGGAACGGGCAAGTTCCCGTCCAACCAGTCACTGCACGACGCGATCGTGGCGTCGGATTCCGAGATGGTGACCGTTGCGATGCGACGGGCGGATCCGACGGCGGAGGACGACATCGTCGACGCGCTCCCGTCCAATGTGTTGCTGCTCACCAACACCTCAGGCGCGATGAACGCCGACGAAGCGGTACGCATCGCCAAGCTCGCTCGGGCGGCCGGCTTCCCCGACTGGATCAAGCTCGAACTCACTCCCGAGCCGCGCTACCTGTTGCCCGACGGGGTCGAGACGTTGGCCGCCGCGGAGAAGCTCGTCGCTGACGGATTCACCGTGCTCCCCTACGTCAACGCCGATCCCGTGTTGTGCAAGCGCCTCGAGGAGGTCGGCTGCGCCACGGTCATGCCGCTCGGTTCGTGGATCGGTTCCAACCAGGGGCTGCGGACCCGCGGCGCCCTCGAGATCATCATCGAGCAGGCGCGCGTTCCCGTCGTCGTCGACGCCGGACTGGGCGCGCCGTCGCATGCCGCCGAGGCGATGGAGATCGGCGCGGATGCCGTGCTTGTGAACACTGCCATCGGCACGGCTGCGAATCCGGCGCTCATGGCTCGCGCGTTCCGGGACGCGACGATCGCCGGGCGCACCGGCTACCTCGCCGGTCTCGCTTCGGTCCGCACCGTCGCCGAGGCGTCGTCGCCGCTCACGGGGTTCCTCGACTCGTGAGCACCGCGCCGGTCGAAATCCTCTCACGACCGCGCGAAGTTCCGGCCGACTCGGCCGCCGCCCAATTACTCGCGTTAACCGAGACACTCCGCGCCGTCCGCGCCGCCGTGGATGCGTCGACTGACGCCGACGTGAGCCGCGCCCTTGCACGTAGCCGCAAGCGCGATCTGTTCGACTTCGCCGCGCTGTTGTCGCCGGCAGCAGGCGCTCGGCTCGAGGAGCTCGCGGTAGCGGCGCGCGACGCGACGCTCCAGCGCTTTGGTCGCGCTCGCACATTGTTCGCGCCGCTGTACGTGTCGAACGAATGCGTGTCGGTCTGCACGTACTGCGGCTTCTCCGCGGGCAACGAGGTCGCACGCCGGACGCTGTCGGTCGACGAGGTCGTGCTCGAGGCGCAGGAACTCGCGTCGCGCGGTTTCCGTCACGTGCTGCTCGTCGCCGGCGAGCACGCGCGGATCGTGAGCAAGGACTACCTGGTCGAGTGCGTCGAGGCGGTCAGTGCGTTCATGGCGAGCGTGTCGGTCGAGGTGCAGGTGTGGGACGAACCGACCTACGTGCGCCTTGTCAACGCGGGCGCCGACGGCGTCGTCGTCTACCAGGAGACCTACGACCGCGACACGTACGCAGACGTGCACCTGAAGGGCAAGAAGCGGAACTACGAGTGGCGGCTCGCCGCTCCCGATCGGGCCGCGGCCGCCGGCGCACGGAAGCTCGGCGTTGCCGCCCTCCTCGGCCTGCACGGCGACTGGCGCTCCGAAGCGATAGCCGTGGCCGCGCATGCACGGGCCTTGGAGCACCGCTGGTGGCGCGCCGAGGTCTCGGTGTCAGTGCCGCGTATGCGGCCGGCCGCGGGTGACTTCGAAGTCGCGGATCCCGTCGACGACCGCGCGTTCACACAGCTCATCTGTGCGCTGCGCCTCGCGCTGCCCGATACCGGCATCACGCTGTCGACCCGCGAGCCCGCATTCATTCGCGACGCACTCGTGCCCCTGGGCGTGACCACGTTGTCAGCGGGCTCGCACACCGAGCCTGGCGGTTACGCGTCGGAGTCCGACGCCGAACCACAGTTCGAAATCAGCGACACCCGCTCCCCCGCCGTTGTCGCGGACGCGCTCCGGTCGATGGGTTACGACCCGGTCTGGAAAGACTGGACCTAGCGTTATTGGCGGCAGCGTGGGTCGTTGGGGGCGACGGCCACGGCGCCGTACGCGCTGTTGGACTTGAACACCACGTAGACACGGTTGGGTCCGTCGCACTTCGATGACACGTTCGAAAACCCGTCGGGCATGGTGATGATGTCCGCGGGACCGTTGTTGGTCTCGCCCCGCGGGGCGTCCTTGAACTTCTCGGTGATCTTCTGGAACCCGCTCTGACACGCCCCGCCGAACAACGCGGCAGCGACAACGAGAACAGCGACCCTGGCTCTTGCATTTTTGAACATGCGCGATGCCTACACCGCCGCCCGGTTCTTGTGCTGTTTTGAGCGCTATAGCGCCGCAAAACAGCACAAGAACCTGTCGTGGCAACTATTTCGGCTGCATGCGGATGCCGCCGTCGAGGCGGACCACTTCTCCGTTGAGGTAGTCGTTGTCGATCATCTGCATGACGAGCTTGGCGAACTCGTCGGGGATGCCGAGTCGCTTCGGGTACAGCACGCTGTCACCGAGCGCCTTGATCGCCGCTTCGGGAAGCGTCGCGAGAAGCGGCGTGTCCATGAGGCCCGGGGCGATCGTATTCACACGGATGTTGACCGAAGCGAGGTCACGGGCTGCCGGCAGGGTCATGCCGACGACCGCGCCCTTGGTAGCCGAGTACGCGAGCTGACCGATCTGGCCGTCGAAGGCAGCAACCGAGGCCGTATTCACGATGACGCCCCGGTCGCCCGACGGAGTCGGTTCGGTCTTCGCAATCGCCGCGGCGCCGAGCGTCATCACGTGGAAGGTGCCGATGAGGTTGATGCCGACCACGAAGTTGAACGTCTTCGGATCGTGCGGCGTGCCGTCACGGCCGATGGTGCGCGTGGCGATGCCGAGACCGGCGCAGTTCACGACGACGCGCAGGTCGCCAGCCGCGGCGGCTTGGTCGACGGCGCCGGAGCACTCCTCGTAGTTCGTCACGTCAGCCTGGGCGAAGTTGGCGCCCCCGCCGAGTTCCTTGGCCAGCGCGTTGCCGGCGTCCGCGTTGCGGTCGAGGATGGTGACGGCGACGCCCGCGGCGGCGAGACGACGGGTGGTCGCTTCACCGAGGCCCGACGCGCCGCCGGTGACGATTGCTGATGCTCCCTGTAATTCCATGGGGCGCACGATAAACGCCGCGTAGGTTGCCGATCCTTGTCAGACCCCGAACTCCTTTCCGGCGGCGGACGCACCCGAGTGACTCGCATTGGCGCAGTCATTCATCGCGTGGGCGGCGAATGGTCGACGTCAGTCCACGCCCTCCTGCGCCACTACGAAACGGTCGGTTTTGACGGGGCGCCGCGGGTCGTCGGCACCGGTTTCGACAGCGACGGCCACGAGACGCTCGAGTTCATTGCCGGTGAGTTCGTCCACCCAGCGTCGTGGACGGACGAAGGCATCGCCGCGCTCGGCGCGCTTCTCCGCGCCCTCCATGATGCCGGTCAAAATTTCGATCCGCCCGCGAACGCTGTGTGGCAGGACTGGTTCACACGCGACACCGGACCGGGCGCCGTCTACGGGCACGGAGACGTCGGCCCGTGGAACATCGTCGCTCGCGACGGATTGCCGGTCGCCTTTATCGACTGGGAGTTCGGCGGTCCCGTCGACCGCCTCGACGAGGTCGCCCACGCGGCGTGGCTCAACGCGCAGCTGCACGACGATCTCGTCGCGGAACTGAACCAGCTGCCGCCCGCGGCCGACCGCGCCCGTCAACTTCGCTTGTTCGTCGACAGCTACGGGCTCACCGACGGCGAACGGTCGGGGCTCGTGACGCGCATGGTCGACTTCGCGATCCGCGATGCCGCGAACGAACTCGACGAGCCTGGTGCGCTCAAGATGGCGAAACGCCCTACCGGACCCGACGAACCCGGGTGGGGCATCGCCTGGCGGTTGCGCAGCGCGCTCTGGCTCGTGCAGAACCGGGCGTTACTCGAGGCCTCGCTGCGGTAGCGGCTACTGACCCGCGTAGTAGTGCTTGTGCTCGTAGTTGGGCACCGGCTTGTCGGGGCTCTTGTCGTAGATCGTCACGGTGCCGTCGTTGGCGAACACTTTCGGATCCGACGTCGGATGCTGCCCCGGCAGGTAGCGCTTGCCACCCGCGACGTAGCGGTACATGCCGGCGCCCTGGTTGTTCAGTTCGTCGGGACCGACGACAGCTGGATCCCAGAAGATCTCGGTCACGTCGTCGAAGGACGTGAAGTCGGTGAAGGGCCACACGCCGTGGTTGCCGAACGAGATCTGCGGCGACGCGATGGCGCCCTTGTTCGTGACGGGATAGCTGAACAACCCCTTCTGCCATGACGCGGCGCTCAGGTTCGGCCCGGCCATCGTGACGCCCAGCGCGAACGTCAGCGGCGTCGGGTAGATCGTGCCGAACTGATTGTTCGCAGTCGGTGTGCGACCGAAGTGCCACACGTGCACCTTGTACGCGTCGGTCTGCTCCTCCGGCACGCGCGCCGTCAGGAAGCTCACACCGAACGCGTGGCGCCACTGCGCGGTGTCGTAGGTGCGAGCGAACAACGACGTGTCCGTGAGCGCGGAGCCCGTCAGGATCCACTCGGGGAAGTAGTTCTGCCGCGTCGCTTCCTTGGTCAGCAGGGCCGGGCTGATCGGGTCCTCCGACATGACGACCGAAGTGACTTTGGCGTCCTTGAGCTTGCCGATGACGGATCGCGCCTGTTCCTGCACCGCCGCGTAGTCGCTCGGCGTCGATTGCACGACCGCCAAGGGCACGCCGTACTTCTGCTGCAGTTCCTTCTTGAAGAACTCGGCCCCCGACCGGTAGGCGTTGTCGGGGGTTTCGTAATAGAGAAGTCCGAACACACGTTTCTGCTGTTGCATCAGCGGGTCGCCCGAGTGCACCGCCTTACGGCCGGCGAGGCGCTTACCGACGTATTCGGCGCGATGGATGTAGCCCTGCGTCGACGCCATCAGCGGGGTGTAGCCCACGTACGGCGCGTACTTCTCGTAGAGCTCCTGGGGCTGCGACGTCGTGCAGACGCACAGGATCTTGCGGGCCGCGAGCTCAGCCGGGAACGCGTTGGTCGTGCCGCTGCCGAACACGGCGAAGGGCTTGAGACGCGTCGCGATGTCGACCGCATCGGCGCGCCCGGCCGCATCGTCGTCCGTCTTGCCGCTGCCGTGCTTGACCGTGATCGTGACGTGACGGCCGTACATCTGGAAGTGCTTGTTGAACAGGTCGACGTAGTCGCGCACGGTCGCTTCTTGGTCGGGCTCAGAATTGTTCGCGCCCGCTGCAGTGAGCGCGGCGGTCACGGCCGGATCAGCCTGGGGCTGGTAGTAGACGACCTTGATCTCCTTGGCCGAGACGCCCGGGGCAGTGGCCCCACCGTTGTTCGTCCCGGAGAACCACGCCATGCACGGCGGTGCCGTCGAGATCGGCACGCGCACGCGACCGGTACCGGGATCGCAATCGGGACCGAACGCGCCGGGATCGACCTCGCCCGTGCCTGTATCGCCGGCGTCGTCGACGCTGCCGAACTCACTCGACCCGTCGCCCGAACCGTCGAGCGGAACGATGTTGCCGAACTCATCGATGCTCGTCGGCGTCGTCGAGCCGGTGTTGTTCTGGCGACGACCTCCGACGCTCAACGAATTGTCGCCGCTGGCGAAGTTGCCGGATGTGTCGACGGGCTTCTTGCCGTCCGGCAGAGCGAGGGTCACCAGCAAGACGGCGACCACCGCGAGGATGAACGGGCGGTAGCGCACGAACCCACGGGCGATGTCGCCCAGCGTCAGCTCTTTCCAGTTGTCCATGACGACTCCTACTTCGTGCCCGAGCGGGCGATGACGGCTTCGGTGTTGCCGAGGTACGAGGCAACGACGGCGGGGTGCTTCGTGACCGCCGACGGCTTGCCGTCGACCACCACCGCACCGAGATCGAGAGCGAGCAGGCGGTCGCTGATCGAGGTGATCAGCGGCATGTCGTGCTCGATGACGAGCAGGCTCGCGCCGGTGTTCTCACGGATGCGCAACAGCAGCGGACCGAGCGCTTCGGTCTCGCGTTGCGCGATGCCCGACGAGGGCTCGTCGAACAAGATGACAGACGGCTCGTGGGCGACGATGCACGCGAGGTCGACGATGCGCCGGCTGCCGGTCGACAGCTCCGACACGAACTTGTCGGCGAACGCTTCGAGGCCCATCAACTCGATGAGCGCGTCGACGCGCTCATCGATCTCGGCCTCGGAGTCGAGCGCAACCGGCAGGTGCAGCACCGAAGCGAGCGGATCCCGCACGGCGACGTGACGCTCGAGCGACAACGCGATCGTTTCGCGCGCGGTCAAGGCCGGGAACAGGCGGGCGTCTTGGAACGAACGGCCGAGGCCACGCCGAGCCCGGGCGTCGGGTGACAGATCGGTGACGTCCTCCCCGTTGAGCAGCACCGCACCCGAGTTCACATCGACGAACCCGGAAATGAGATCGAACAGCGTCGTCTTACCCGCGCCGTTCGGTCCGATGATGCCGAGGATCTCGCCTTCGTGCAGCTGGAGCGACACGTCGTCGACGGCGGTCAGTGCGCCGTACGCGCGGTGCACGTCCTGGGTTTCGAGCACCACTCCACCGAGTTCGCGTTTGGTCGCGGCGCGTCGCTTGGGGCGCGCGCCGGTGCCGTTCATCGATGCGGCGCCTTCCAAGAAGACCGAGCGCAGGATGTCGGGGCGGTGCAACAACTCGCTCGTTGCGCCGCTGAAGCGGACCTCGCCCTTTTCCATGAAGTACGCGGTCTCGGCGACGGTCAGCGCGACATTGACGGACTGCTCGACGAGCACGATCGTCGTGCCGCGATCACGAATCGCGCGCACGATGTCGAGGAGTTGTTCGACCACGACGGGCGCCAGGCCAAGCGACAACTCGTCGATCATGAGCAGGCGCGGCTTGGCGATGAACGCCTGACTGAGCGTGAGCATCTGCTGCTCACCACCCGACAGATCGCCCGCGGGCTGGTCCCACCGCTCGCGCAGCACCGGGAAGAACGACAGCACCTGTTCGGTCGCCTCGCGGATGTAGGCCTGGTCCTTCGCGTACAGCCAGCCCGCGATGGTGAGGTTCTCCTCGACGCTCAACGCGGTGAACACACCCTTGCCGCCCGGCACCTGCACGATGCCGTGCCGTGCAATGACGTGCGGCGCCGCTCCCGCGATGTCCTCGCCGTCGAAGAGCACGACGCCCGCGCTCGGCGACAACAAGCCGGAGATCGCCTTGAGCAACGTCGACTTTCCGGCACCGTTGGTGCCGAGCAACGCGACGATCTCGCCCTGGCCAATGGTCAGGTCGACGTCGAACAGGACCTGCACGCCGTCGTAACCGGCGTCGAGACCGCGCACCGACAACAGCTGGTTCTCGATGGGCGTGGCTTCGCGTAGGTCGAGCACCGGCGCCGGCCGCGATTCGCTGTCCGCGTCCGCTTCACGAACATCCGCGATCAGGCTGGGCACCGTGATGTCTCGCCTTGCTGCCACCCGTCGCAGGAACGCGTCGCGGACGGAATAGAACAGCTGGCTGAAGCCGCCCGGCAACGCGAGCAGGACGAAGATCAGCCCGATACCGCTCGTCAGGAATGACAGATACGGCTGGATTGCCATGGGGAATGACGATCGGAAGTAGTCGACGCCCTGGATGAAGACGGCGCCGAGGATCGCACCGGGGATCGACCCGAGCCCGCCGATCACCACCATGATGAAGACGCGGCGGCTCTGGTCGACCGTATACGCGGAATTGCCGAGCGACGTCTGGTGGTGGACGAAGACCGCGCCCGCAACGGCCGCGATGAAGCCGGCGTACGCGAACGCCATGAGCTTGGCCCCCGTCGCGTTGACGCCGTAGGACTGCGCGGCGCGGGGGTTCTCGCGCACGCCGATGAGCACGCGGCCGGCCCGGCTGTTGCGAAGACCGTTCGTGAGCCAGATCGTCAACAAGAAGGTGACGACGACGAAGACGTACATACGGGTCTCGCTGGCGAGGCTGATGTCACCGAACAGGTCCGCGCGATCGATGCGGTCCGACGTTGTCGGGATCCAGTGGATGAAGTCCGGGTCGAGGAAGTACGACGACGTTGCCAGCGCGAACGCCAGCGTCACCACGGCGAGATACAGACCGCGGACGCGCAACGCGGGCAGACCGATCACCATCGCGGCCGCCGCACCCGCGAGACCCGCCGCCGGCAACGCCCACGCGATGTCCCAGCCACGCGTGGCCGTCAGGTAGCCGCCGACCGCCGCGCCCACCCCCACGAACGCAACCTGGCCGAGGCTGACCTGGCCGGCCCAACCCGTCAGCACGACGAGCGATATGCCGACCATCGCGAAGATCAACACGACCGCGGCCAGATTGATCTGGCCCTCGTTGAGGATCAGCGGGAGTGCGAACATCGCCGCGACGCCGATCGCCTTCGCTACGCGACGACCCCAGATGATCTCGGGCAGCGACGCGAGTTCCTTGGGGATCGGGCGGACCTGACGCGAGGCCTGCCACGTCGACTGTTCGTCCTCCGACACGCGGCCGGTGGCGCCGCGCCGCTGCAACAACAGCGCAACGAGCACGACGACGAACAGCACCGGATCGACGAGCACCGACTTCGTGGAGAACACGATGCACGCCTCGACGACACCGAGCGCGAGCGACGCCACGAAGATCGTCGGCAGCTTCTCCATGCGGCCGATGACGGCGGCCGCGAGCGCACGAATGAGAATCGTCGGGCCCAAGACGCTGCCCAGCGGGAGGCCGACGATCCCGGCCCGCAGGAAGATGGCGATTGTCGCGAGAACCGTCGCGATCATCCACACCACCGTCTGGATGCGCTTGACGGGCACGCCGAGAAGGGCGGCGCGGTCCGCATTCTCGGCGCTCGCCCGTACCGCGATCCCGATGCGGGTGTAGCGGAAGAACGCGCCGAGCAAGACGATGACGACCGGCACCACGAGCATCGCCACGACCTCGTTGGCGTGAAACACGGTCTGGCCGATCGAGAACTCGAACGTGAACGGCGACGGGAAGTCCTGGGGCGGGGTAGTGAGACCGAAGGCACGGGGCAACGCGAACGCCACGCCCGCCAGGATCTGCGACACGCCGATCGTGACGACCGTGAGGATCAGGCGCGGCGCCCTGCGGAACCGTCGAATGAAGAGGAACTCGACCAGCGCCCCCAACGCGAGGCCCGTCACGATCGCAATCGGGAACGCGACGAAGTACGACACTCCCGTGTCGAGAATCAGAAGCACGGCGAGCGACGCCGGGACGCCGCCCAGGTCTCCCTGGGCGAAGTTGATGATGCGATTCGACCGGTACGTCAGCGCGAGACCGAACGCGATCAGCGACGTGAGCCCGCCGATCACCAGGCCCTGGATCATCACGCCGAACGGCGCGGGCCAGAAATAGCGAACAACGAATACGAACGCGCACAAAGCCGCCAGCGCGTTCGCCGCCCTGCGCGCCGCCGGTGCGTCGAGTACCGACGCGCGGGCGGAGTTCTCCTCCAGCGTTTTCACCCGGACAACCCCCCAGTCGTTACCGGATCTTTCGGGGCACCCTACCCCTGCGACGTCAGTCGAACATCGAACCTTGTTCGTAGCTGTCGTTTTGTCTGGTCGGCGGCGGCGCCGTGGCGCCCTGCTGCGACAGTGCAGCCGCGACGGCTAACTGGTCGACCTTGTCGTTCATGCGATCACCCGAGTGCCCTTTCACCCACTTGAAGGTGATCTCGTCCCGACGCTGCAGGTACAGCTTGATCAGCGGCTCCCACAGATCGCGGTTGGCGACGGGCTTCTTCGCCGAATTGAGCCAACCCCGCTTGATCCAGCCGTCCCACCACTTGTCGCGGAAGCAGTTCACTACGTAGGTCGAGTCACTCACGATCGTGATCGGCCCGTCGAAGGCTTCGAGGGCGCGCAGCACGGCCATCACTTCCATGCGCTGATTGGTGGACGGATTCTCGGCCCCCGAAGCCCATTCGTCATCCAGAGAGGCCCACGCCCAGCCCCCGGGACCAGGGTTTCCACTACACGCGCCGTCGGTATACACAGTCTTCACAGAGCCACTGATCATTACCCGTCGGTAACGCTCGTAGCATTGATGCCCGTGATCTTCGACGGCTTCAGTCATCAACTGCCCGACACCGATCCTTCGGAAACCCGGGAGTGGATCGACAGCTTCGACGCCATCGTCGACACGCATGGGAAGACCCGCGCCCGCTTCCTGTTGATGAAACTGCTCGAGCGGGCCCGCGAGACGGCCGTTGGTTTCCCGGCCACCGTTTCGACGCCGTACATCAACACGATTCCTCGAGACCTCGAACCGTGGTTCCCCGGCGACGAGTACACCGAGCGCCGCATTCGTGCGTTCATCCGCTGGAACGCCGCGGTGATGGTGACCCGCGCGAACTCGCGCAGCGAAGGCATCGGCGGGCACCTTTCGACCTTCGCCTCGAGCGCTTCTCTCTATGAGGTCGGGTTCAACCACTTCTTCAAGGGCAAGGACGACGGCCAGTTCGGCGACCAGGTGTACTTCCAGGGTCACGCCGCTCCGGGCGTGTACGCCCGCGCCTATCTCGAGGGCCGCCTCACCGAAGCGCAACTCGACGGGTTCCGCACCGAACTCGGTGGCATCGGCCTGTCCAGTTACCCACACCCGCGTCTCATGCCTGACTTCTGGGAGTTCCCGACGGTCTCGATGGGCCTCGGTCCGCTCCAGGCGATCTACCAAGCGCGTTTCAACCGGTACCTGCTCAACCGCCAACTCGCCGACACGAGCCGCGCCAAGGTGTGGGCGTTTCTCGGCGACGGCGAGTGCGACGAACCCGAGTCGCTCGGCGCGCTCTCGCTCGCCGCACGCGAAGGCCTCGACAATCTGATCTTCGTCGTGAACTGCAACCTGCAGCGGCTCGACGGACCGGTGCGCGGCAACGGCAAGGTCATCCAGGAACTCGAGGCCGTCTTCCGCGGCGCGGGCTGGAACGTGATCAAGGTCATCTGGGGCTCCAAGTGGGACGACCTGTTGGCCAAGGACGACCAGGGCGTGCTGCTCAACCAGATGAACACCACCGTCGACGGGCAGTTCCAGAAATACGCCACCTCCGACGGCGGCTACATCCGCGACCACTTCTTCGGACCCGACCCGCGCTTGCGCAAGATCGTCGAAAACCTGACCGACGAGGAGATTCACGCGCTGCCCCGTGGCGGCCACGACTACAAAAAGCTCTACGCCGCATACAAGGCTGCGGTCGAGCACGAGGGCGCACCCACCGTCATCCTGGCGAAGACCATCAAGGGCTGGACCCTCGGCCCTGAGATCGAGTCGCGCAACGCGACGCATCAGATCAAGAAGATGAACAAGGCGCAGCTGAAACTGATGCGCGACACGCTCTACATGCAGGACGAGATTCCGGACGAAGCGCTCGAGGCCGACGTCCCGCCGTTCTACAAGCCGGCCGAGGGCTCGGAGATCCACGAGTACCTGATGGGGCAGCGCCGCAAACTCAACGGCGCACTCCCCCGTCGCCTGCCGCGCGTTGCCCTGCGCGAGCTCCCCTCACCTGACTCGTTCAAGGAGTTCTTCGACGGTTCGAAGAACCAGGCCGTGTCCACGACGATGGCCTTCGCCCGGCTGATCCGGAACCTGCTACGCGACAAAGCCATCGGCGAACGCGTCGTTCCGATCGTGCCCGACGAAGCGCGCACGTTCGGCATGGACGCACTATTCAAGGAGTTCGAGATCTACGCGCCGCACGGGCAGCTTTACGAGCCCGTCGACAAAGAACTGCTGCTCTCCTACACCGAGGCGAAGGACGGCCAGGTCCTCGAAGAGGGCATCACCGAGGCGGGCTCGATGTGCTCGTTCACCGCGGCCGGTACGGCGGCGACGACGTGGGGTCAGCCGATGATCCCGTTCTTCATCTTCTATTCGATGTTCGGCTTCCAGCGCATCGGCGACCTGGCCTGGGCCGCGGGTGACAGCGGCGCGCGCGGCTTCCTGCTTGGCGCGACCGCAGGACGGACAACCCTGAACGGGGAAGGCCTGCAGCATCAGGACGGGCACTCACTCGTGCTCGCGTCGACGGTGCCGAACGTCGCTGCGTATGACCCGGCGTTCGCGTACGAAGTCGCGACGATTGTCGAGGACGGCATCAAGCGGATGTTCGGGCCCGAAAACCGCGACGAGTTCTTCTACATCACGCTCTACAACGAGAACTACGTGATGCCGAGCAAGCCGGACGGTGTCGACGACGGCATTCGTCGCGGGCTCTACAAATTCGCCGATGCGCCCGACGGGCCGACACGCGCCGCCACCTTGCTGTTCTCGGGATCGGCGTCGCAGGCCGCGTTCCAAGCACGGGACATCCTCGCCACGGACTTCGACGTTGCCGTCGAACTCTGGAGCGCGACCTCCTACAAGACGCTGCGGGAAGACGCACTGGCGGTCGAACGCGCCAATCGTCTGCATCCGTCGCGAGAAGCCGAGGTGCCGTACGTCACCTCGGCGCTGATGGACGCAGCCGGGCCCGTCGTCGCCGTCACCGACTTCATGAAGGCAGTACCCGACCAGATCTCGCGCTGGGTGCCGGGCCGCTACCTCACGCTCGGCACGGACGGCTTCGGTCGGTCCGACACGCGCGAGGCGCTGCGTCGCCACTTCGAGGTCGACGCCGGGAACATCGTGGTCGCGGTGCTCAGCTCGTTGGCCGCCGAGGGCAGTGCCGGAGCGGAAGAGGTCGAAAAGGCCATCGACGCGTTCGGCATCAACGCCGACGCGCCGGATCCCCGTATCGCGTAAACCCGCCGGTAGACTGCCCGACGCTGGGAGCTGGGGCGTTCCCGTTCGGACTCTTGTAGTCACGCGCGGGTGCACCTCGGCCGTCGTCCGGGGAGAAACCGTTGCGCATCAACAAGAACATTCGAATCGCGTGCACCGTCGCCGGTGCGGCCGCCATTGCCTGGGGCGCCGTGCTGGCGCCGGCGTCGGCCGACGACGCTCCGGTGCAGACGGCGGAGACGGCTTCGACCTCGTCTTCGAGCACGTCGACGACTACGTCGACATCGACCACGTCGACCTCGACGACCATCGCGCCGACTACGTCGACCACCGCCGTGACGACGCCCGGTGACCCCGACGGCGACGGTGTGAGCAACGAGCCCGCCGTCGACTTCTTCGACACCGGCGTCACCGCTGATCAGGACCCGACCACGGCCATCATCGGTCAGGGCAACGACGCGGTGATCATTGGTCTCGACGTCGAGGGCAACGAGGAACTGCGCAGCGTGCAGCTGAACACCGCCAAGCAGGCCGGCAACGTCACACTGCCCAACGGTTTCGTCTCGTTCCGGGTGGTCAACGCCACGACTCCGGTCGACGTCATCACGCTGTGGGCCGACAAGGACGTCAAGGCGCATCAGCTGTTCAAGGGCACCGCGTCGGCGATGACCCCCTTCCCGATGAAGGACAAGGACTTCGACAACGGCGTCGCGGCCTTCGTGCACACCATCACCGATGGTGGTGCGGGTGACTCCGACGGAGCCAAGAACGGCACGATCGTCGACCCTGTCGGGCCGGGCTACGTGAACGCAGCGGCCGTGACGACGACCACGGCCAAGCGAAACGGAGCGCTGCCCCGTACCGGTGGCGACATGACGCTGCCGGCGGCGAGCGGCTTCGTCGCGATCATCGTCGGCGTTCTGCTCCTCGGCCTCGCGTGGAAGCCGAACGGTGCGCACTACACCTTCAACAAGTAGCGCTCGCTAGAGGTATTCGACGTTCGCGGCCGCCGGAATGATCCGGCGGCAGTCGAACACATATTTCGAGTGCTCGACGACGAGGTTCACGTCGAACGCGTCGTGATTCGTGAGCACGACGACGGCGTCGGCCGCCGCGAGCTCTTCCGCACTGAACTCGACGCGCTGCACGTTGCCACCGGGCACGGACGGATCGACAAACGGATCTGCGGCGCGAACGTCACCGCCGAGCCCGGCAAGGTGCAGCGTCACGTTGACAGCCGGCGACTCGCGCGCGTCGCTGGTGTTCTTCTTGTAGCCCAGGCCGAGCACGAGAATGCGGCTGCCCTTCACCGGCAGACTGCGATCGTTCAGGGCGCGAGTGAGCCGCCGCACGACGTAGGACGGCATGTGCTCGTTCACGTCGTTGGCGAGTTCGACGAAGCGGAACTGCTCGCCGAGCGAGCGCTTGACCTGCCACGACAGATAGCTCGGGTCAACGGGCAGGCAATGGCCGCCAACGCCCGGGCCGGGTCGGAACGGCATGAACCCGAACGGCTTGGTCGAGGCCGCGTCGATGGCTTCCCACACGTCGATGCCAAGCTCGCCGGCGAACATTGCGAGCTCGTTGACCAGCGCGATGTTCACGTGGCGGAACGTGTTCTCGAGCAGCTTGGTCAGCTCCGCCTCCTTCGGTGTCGACACCGGCACCGTGCGATCGACGAGGGCGCTGTAGAACGCGTCAACCGCGGCGAGGGACTCGGGGTTCACGCCGGACACCACCTTCGGGGTGGTCACGAACGTCCACTCCTGGTTACCCGGGTCGATGCGCTCCGGGCTGTAGCCGACCAGCACGTCGGTCCCGATAGCCAGATTGCTCCCGGCCTCGAGCAGCGGAACCAACAGCTCCTCGGTCGTGCCCGGGTAGGTAGTCGACTCGAGGATGACGACAGAGCCCTTCTTCAGCGCCGGCGCGAGCATGCGCGCCGCGCCTTCGATGTAGGTCATGTCGGGCAACGTCTCCCGCAGGGGCGTCGGCACCGTGATGACGGCGATGTCGAATCCGTTCAGGTCCTCGGCGTCCGCGCTGGCGCGATACCGGCCGCTGTCGAGCGCCGCACGCAGCTCGGTGGACGAAATATCTTCGACGTAGGAGTCGCCCGCCGTCAGGCGTTCGACGCGACGTTTGTCGATTTCGAAACCGATGACGTCGAAGCCGACTTCGACCGCGCGCATGGCGAGCGGCAGACCGACATAACCCTGGCCGACAACAACGAGGCGAGAAGAACCCGGTGGCACCGTCGTATTCTCGCATGCGTGGGTGTGGGGTTTGTTCTCGGCTTGGTGGTAGGCCTCGGTGTGGCTGCACTTCTTCGTCGGCGCCCGCACCGCGACGCGCTCACCGGCATGCTCACGCGACACGAAGCAAACGCCGCGCTGGCTTCACTGAAGTCCGGCGATGCCGTGGTCATCGTCGACCTCGACTCGCTCAAGGCGATCAACGACGAACACGGGCACGCAGCCGGGGATGCCACCCTGCGCGACTTTGCCGCGCACCTCGCCGCGCAGGTTCGCGCCGGCGACACCGTCGCTCGCTGGGGCGGGGACGAGTTCGTCATCGTGCTTCGCGGCGGACTCGCCAACGCCGCCGCCGTCGTCGAGCGCATTCGCCAGTCGTCGCCAAGCCCCTTCAGTGCCGGCATCGCCAACTCGTTGCCGGAGGCCGACGCCGCGTTGCTCGAAGCGAAGCGCGCCGGGGGCGGCCGGGTGATCGCGCGATGAAGGCCCTCGCGTGCGGCGCCATCGCGATCCTCATGCTCAGTTCCTGCGGGTCCCGGGTGCGGAACTGGGACGAACAACTTGCCGTGCAACAGCAGGGAACATCGGTGACGCAGTCCTCGACGACAATTGCGCGAACGACCGAAACAACGGAGCGCCACGCGACGGGCCGGACCACGACGACCACTCGCGCGGTGGGGCCGACGACGACAGTGCGCAGCTCGCTACCCCACCCGGCACCGGGTCGATACACCTACGACATCGTGTCGCACTACCCCGCGCTCGAGGACGAGCCCGCGTCGGACGACAGCGACACCTACGAGGTGACGTGGACGGTCGAAGGCTCTGCTGATGCGCTCTCCCTCGTCGAATCCGACGACGGCAGCACCACGAAGTACCGCGTGACGCCCGGAGCGATGGAGCTGCAATCGATCCGCTACGAGGACGACGAAGACGTCTACAACTGCACTTACAAGCCCGCACAGACGCTGTTCAAGCTGCCGCTGACCAACGGAGCCAAGTGGTCTTCGGACAGCTCGTGCACCTATGAGGACGGTGAGCTCGACCGCGTGCTGCTGCAGTCGGAGGTGACCGGCACCGCGACCGACACCATCGGGGGCGTGACTGTCTCCACTTTCGTCATTCGGTGGACGGACACCACGACCGAGAAATATCCGGACGACGACGAGCCCGACGTCTACAAAGCGGTCCACACCGCACATGTCGACCCGAAGACGCTGCTCATCGTGAGCGAAGAGGTTCGGGACGACAGCGAACCCGGCTACGAGATCGTGTCGACGCGGAAGCTGAAGTCGCTGACGCCGAAGTAGTCAGTCGTCGAGCTTGAGGGCGGAGACGAAGGCCTCCTGAGGGACTTCGACACGGCCGATGTTCTTCATCCGCTTCTTGCCCTCCTTCTGCTTCTCGAGCAGCTTGCGCTTACGGGTGATGTCGCCGCCGTAGCACTTGGCCAGAACGTCCTTGCGCTTTGCCTTGACGGTTTCCCGGGCGACGATGCGGCCGCCGATCGCGGCCTGGATCGGCACGTCGAACATCTGCCGTGGGATCAGCTCACGCAGCTTCTCGGTCATCTTGCGGCCGTAGTCGTAGGCCTTCTGCTTGTGAATGATCGTGGAGAACGCGTCGACGGGCGTGCCGTTGAGCATGACGTCGAGCTTCACGAGGTCACTGCGTTCGTAACCGGCGGGCTCGTAGTCGAGCGACGCGTAGCCCTTCGTGCGGCTCTTCAACGCGTCGAAGAAATCCATGACCACTTCGGCGAGCGGGATGCGGTACTGCAACTCCACCCGCTCGGGCGACAGGTACTCCATACGCGTCATCTCGCCACGGCGCTGCTGGCACAGTTCCATCAGCGTGCCCGTGTAGGTCGACGGCGTGAGGATCGTGATCGTGAACATTGGTTCTTCGATGAACTCGACTTCGCCCGCGGGCGGCATCTGCGCCGGGCTCGACACCTCGACCACGCGGTTGCCGTGGATGTGCGCCTTGTACGCGACCGAGGGTGCCGTCGCGATGAGCGACAGGTTGAACTCGCGCTCGAGACGCTCGCGCACGATCTCCATGTGCAAGAGCCCTAGGAAGCCGCAGCGAAAGCCGAAGCCGAGTGCGCCTGACGTTTCGGGCTCGTACGTGAACGATGCGTCGTTGAGCTGCAGCTTTTCGAGCGACTCACGCAGGCTTTCGAACTCGTCGCCGTCGATCGGAAACAACCCACAGAAGACCATGGGCTTGGGCTCTTCGTAGCCAGCAAGCGGTTCGTCCGCGGGACGGGCCGCTTCGGTGACCGTCTCACCCGAGCGCGCTTCGGCAAGGTTCTTGATGCCCGCAATGAGGTATCCGACCTCGCCAGTGCCGATCGACGCGACAGGCGTCATGTTCGGCGTCTTCAGACCGATCTCTTCGACTTCGTGCAGTCCGTTCGTCTGCATGAAGCGCAAGCGGGAGCGGTTGTCCATCTGACCGTTCAGGACGCGTACGGCCGACACGACGCCGCGGTACTGGTCGTAGTAACTGTCGAACACGAGCGCCTGCAGCGGCGCGTCGGGATCACCGGTGGGCGCGGGCACGCGCTCGATGACGGCGTCGAGGAGTTCCGCGACCCCCTCGCCCGTCTTGGCGGAGATCGGCAGGATCTCGTCGGCCGGAATGCCGAGCACCGTCTCGATCTCGGCCGCGTAGCGCTCTGGATCCGCGGCGGGCAGGTCGATCTTGTTGAGCGCGGCGACGATCGTGAGGTCGTGCTCCAGCGCGAGGAAGCAGTTGGCCAGCGTCTGGGCTTCGATGCCCTGACTCGCGTCGACGAGCAGGATCACGCCGTCACACGCCGCAAGCGACCGCGACACCTCGTAACCGAAGTCGACGTGGCCGGGGGTGTCGATCAGGAAGATGTCGGTGCCCTTGTACTGCAGGCGAACGTTCTGCGCCTTGATGGTGATGCCGCGCTCGCGCTCGATGTCCATCGAGTCGAGATACTGCGCCTTCATGTGGCGAGGGTCGACCGCCCCACAGATCTCGAGCAGGCGGTCGGCGAGCGTCGACTTGCCATGGTCGACGTGGGCGACGATGGCTACAGCACGGATGCGATCAAGTGAAGACAAGGCAGTTAATAGCCCGCGTCGAGATCGACCAATCCGATCAACGGGAGTCCGTCAGAGTACCGGCGAAGGTTCTCCGTCACGCGTTTGGAAAGCAACGGCAGACCCATCTCGAGTGAGTTCGCGGTGTGTGGGGTGATGATGCAGTTGTCGAGGTCCCACAGCGGGTGCCCGTCGGGCAGCGGTTCGGGGTCGGTGACGTCGAGCGCCGCGCCGCCGATCCAGTGCTCCTGCAGCGCGACCACCAGGTCTCCGGTGACGACGTGCTGGCCCCGCCCGACGTTCACCAGCCACGCGTGGGGTGCCATCGACCGCAGGAAGGTCTCGTCGACGATGCCGGTCGTGTCAGGCGTGAGCGCGAGGGCGACGAACACCGCGTCGACCCCGCCAACCGCGTCCAGCACCGCGTCGGGCCCGACCACTCGGGTGGCGCCGGGCACCGGGATGGATGAATCGCGCCGAACCACCGTGATGTCGGTACGCATCGGCGTCAACAAGTCGATCAGGCACTCGGTGATGCCGCCGCCACCCAAAATCGTGACCTTGCCGTCGTAGAGCGACACACCGCCCTGCTTCTCCCAGGTTGTCGCTCGGATCCGCTGGGGCAGATCGCGCAGCCCGGCCAGCGCAAGGGCCAGGGCGTGTTCGGCGACAGGTTCGGCGTAGACGCCCTTTCCGCAGGTCCAGGTACGTGACGGGTCCAGGACGCCAGCGGCCACGAACTTCTCGATTCCGGCCCAGGGCAGCTGCACCCAGCTCGCCTGGGGCGACGCTTCGAGCGCCCTCGTGAGGCCTGCCGTGTCGTCCGGGGCCAGGAAAATCAGCACATCGGCGTCGGCCGGGTCCTCTACGAGTTCGGCGCCGGCGGCGGCGACGGCTTCGGGCGCCCACGGGCGCGCGGGCAGCGGGGCAAGAGCGACTCGGACCACAGGTGGATAGTAAAGGCCCAGGCCTGCTAACTTTTTATGTCCTGCTTTTCGCAACCTAAGGATTTCCTCAGTTGGCAAACATCAAGAGCCAGAAGAAGCGCAACATCACCAATGAGAAGGCACGTCTTGCCAACAAGGCTGTCCGCTCAGAGTTGAAGACGCGCACCAAGGCTGCGGTTGCCGCTGCCGGTACCGACGAGGCCACCGACGCCTTCAAGGTTGCTCAGAAGAAGCTCGACAAGGCCGCGACGAAGGGCGTCATCCACAAGAACGCCGCCGCCCGTCGCAAGTCGCGCCTCGCCAAGCGCGTCAACGCCGCTTCCTAAGCCGTCATCGCCCGGTACAGCCGGGCGTACGCCTCGGCCACCGCGCTCGGCCGAAACCGTTCCCGGTTGACGTAACCGGCTCGCACCAGTTCTGCCCGATAGTCCGCGTCCGCGAGGACGCGTTCGAGTCCTTCCCGGATCGAGCGCACGCTCTCCGGATCCACGAGGCACGCCGCTCCACCGGCTACCTCGTTCATCGGCGCCCGGTCGCTCGTGATCACCGGTCGACCCGTCGCCTGGGCCTCGACGATCGGCATCCCGAATCCCTCGTAGGTCGACGGAAACAGCACGACATCGGCCTCCGCGTACATGTCGCGCAGCCGACCGGCCGGAACCTCGACGTCGTTCGAGAAGTCGATGCCGTTCGCGCGCAGCATCTCGGCTTGGCGGGAGGAGAGCGGCCCGATCACACACAGCTGCGCGTCGAGCCCCCGCATTGCCTCGGCGATGCGCGCCAAGTTTTTGTTCGCGGTGGTGCCGACGCACAGAACAACCGGCTTGTCGTTCGCGGCCTCACGCGGACACGGCACGAAGGCGTCGTCGATACAGACCGGTATGACCTCGATCCGGTCGCGGGCAATGCCCGCGTATTCGGCGACCTGTGACGCAGTGAAATCGGAGATCGCCACGACCTGCGCCACCCGTCGAGTCGGCAAGCGCAGCCAAAGCGCTCGGTAGAGGTGGCGAAGGACCGGATTCTGCGACGTAGCCAATCCACAGTCGAGGATCGTCAGAACCGCGTGTTTACGGCGAAGCCCGAGCGTCACGAAATGGATGTCGCCGGTGATGTGCAAGATGTCGCTGCGTTGGCGCGCTGCGTCGAGGATGTCGGCGACGCGGCGAACGACGCCCGACGAGACAAAGGGCATGACGCGCACCCGCACGCTGATGTCGTCAGGCATCGCGGCCCTGACCGAGGCGAAGTAGCCCTCGAGACTGAAGTTCAGCCCCCGGATGGGCCGACGATGTACGTGGACAACTTTGATCAGCCGATGACCTCAACCGGAAGAAGCCGATTGACCGCGGTCTCGATCAGTTCTGCGTCGCCCACGAGGACCGGGGCGAGCAACGTTGGCGCGAGATACGTCGCCGCCACCCGAGCGATGTCGTCCGGGGTCTGCTTGTCGGCGGCCAGCGGCAGCTCGCGCAGATAGGACACGTCAAGCCCGGCAATCGCGAGCGACATCAGATACGACGCCAGCCCGGCCTGCGTCTCCGCCGACAGCGCCATGTTGCCGGCGAGGAATCGCTTGGCGTCGGCGAGTTCGGCGTCGCCGACCGGCGTGGTGACCAGACGTCCGATTTCGTAGAGCGTCTCGACGAGCGCCGGAGCAGTCACTGCCGTCTGTACGTCGGCGCCGATCGTGAGCGACGACGCCGCGAGATTGTGCGAGACCCCCGCCGACGCACCGTACGTGAAGCCCTTGTCCTCGCGGAGATTGTGATTCAACCGCGACGTGAAGCCGCCGCCCAGGATTGTCAAGGCCAGGGTGAGCGCTGGAAAGTCCGGGTGGGCGCGGCCTATCCCAAGGCCGCCGAGTCGCATGTTGGTCTGCACGGCGCCCGGCTGGTGCACGATCCGCAGCGGACCGACGGTGACGGGCGCAGGCGTGGGCGTCTTGAACGGCTTGCGAGAGCCGGTCCATCCCCCAAGCGCCTTGTCCACGGCGTCGACCATCTTCTTCGGCGGTAGGTCACCGACAACCACCATCAGCGCGCCACCCGGCTTGATCACCGAGCTGTGGAACTTGCGTACGCCGGCCCGCGTGACGGGGCTGACGATGTCGGGCGTCGGCATTGGTCGCCCGTACGGGTGATCGGGGAAGATGCGCTCCCCCAGCGCGTACTGCGCCTTCGCCGCAGGCTGGCTGCGCATGATCGTGATGCCCTGCTCGGCCTGAGCCTTCGCAAGGTCGACTTCGTCGCTGGGGTGCGTCGCGTTCTGGAGGACGTCGTTGAGCAGGGCGAGATACGCCGGGAGGTCGCGGGCGAGCGAGATCGCCGAGACGAAGAGGCTCTCGGTGTCGGCGCTGGCCCAGACCTCGCCGCCGAGACGCTTCATCTCCTCGGCGATCTGGAGCTGGCTGCGCGTCGGCGTTCCGGCGAGCATCGTCGAACTGAGGATGTCGTCGAGCACTGTCGACTCGAGATCCTTGCGCGCGATGTCGAAGCGAATGCGGGCCTGGACCATCGGCACGCCGGGCTTGCGCGCCGCGAGCACGCGAAGGCCGTTCGCAAGGGTGGTGTCGAGGACGGCCGGGAGCTTGCCCGGCTTGGTCGGATTGACGGATGGTTGCGTGCGAGCGCTCACTTGCCCTCCCCCGGCTGCCAGTCGAGAACGGATCGTTGGTTGGGCGTGAACCACTTGGCGGCCTGCGCCTTCACGTCGGCGAGCGAGACGTGCTCGAGCGCGACGGGCAGTTCGTTGATGAGCTCGGCCTGGCCGCGCTGCTGTTCGAGCGGAGCAATCGTGAGCGCACGATTCATGACGCTGTCGGTGCCGCGAAGGAACGCAGCCGTCGCACCAATGCGCGTGCGATCCAATTCCTCTTGGGTGAGCTCGTCGGGCACGCGCTCGATGGTCTCCGTGATCGCATCGAGGATCGTGTCCGCATCACCCCCCGGCGGGTAGATCGCGAGCACGTTCGTGAGGATGGGGTCGCGCATGTCGAGCCAGTTGTCGAATGGTCCGACGAAGCCGGCAGTCGCAGTCACCAGACCCGTCTTCACCAGCCGCTGGTACAGGCGGGACGACTCACCTTCGGCCAGCACCTGCACGAGGAGGTAGTAGGCCGCGTACGCCTCGAGGTCCTTCGGATTCGGAGCGCGGTAGCCGACCACGAGTGCGGGTGTCGGCGACATCGGATCGTGGTGCACGCCGCGGCGTTCCTTGGTCGGCACCGGTTCACCGAAGTCAGGACGCTTCGGTACGGCGCGCTTGGGCACGTCGCCGAAATGCTTTTCGACCAACGCGATCGCGTCGTCGACGTCGATGTCGCCGGCGATGGTGAGCAGGGCGTTGCCCGGCGCGTAGTACCGCTTCCAGAAATCAGTGGCGTCGTCGACGGTCGCCGCTTCGAGATCGACGAAGGAGCCGTAGCCGTTGTGCGCGTTGTTAAACGTCTCGTACGCGATCGGCGGTAGGAAGATCATCTGCATACCGCCGTAGGGACGGTTCATGATGTTGAGCCGGATCTCTTCCTTCACCACGTCGATCTGATTCGCAACCGTGTGCTCCGTTATGACGGGACTGCGCATCCGATCGGCCTCGAGGAACAGCATCAGTTCGAACGCGCCCGACGGAACGACCTGGAAATAGTTCGTGTAGTCCGGCGTCGTGGAGCCGTTGAACGAGCCGCCGTTGCCCTGGATCAGCTTGGCGTGCTCGAGCTTGGGCAGGTTCTCGCTGCCTTCGAACATGAGGTGCTCGAACAGATGGGCGAACCCGGTGCGCCCTTCCGGCTCGGACCGAAAGCCGACGTCGTAGTGCACGGCGACGGCGACGACGGGCGAGCTCCGGTCGGGAGCGAGCACCACGCGCAACCCGTTCTTCAGGGTGTGACGCGCGATGGGAAAGGACGGGGCCAGAACATTGCTAGGCACCCGGCGAACCTTAGGCGGACCTCACGAAGCGCGTGACGCAGGGCGGCGGGTGGGGCGACCGACCCGGGCGAGACGGGCGACGAGCACCTCGAGGACGAGCTCCTCGGGCCATGACGAGCGACCCTTGAGGTCGACTTCGGCATCAGCGACGAGGCCGAGCATCCGGAGCAATGCGTCAGTGCCGAGACGGCGCGACTGGCTCAAGGCTTTACGGGCGGGATATGCGGCGATACCGAGCAGGGCGGCAGCTTCGGCTTCGCCCGCAACGTTGGCTCCGTCGAGGCGGGCCATGCGACTGACGTGGCTGTGCAACGACGAGATCACGCCGAGGGGATGCCGACCCGCACCGGCGAGCAGGCGGTGCAGTTGCTTGATCGCTTCGTTGGCGTCCCCGCTGTCGATCGCGTCGGTGAGATCCCAGGGGGCCGAGCTCCCGGCGTCGCCGAGGTAGGGCTCTACCTGTGCGGGGCTGATCTTGGTGCCGGGGCCGTACGCCGCGGTAAGCACGTTGAGCAGCGGCTCGAGACGGGCGATGTCTTCGCCGAGGTGTTGCTCGATCAGCTTGGCGGCCGCGGTATCGACCTTGATCGGCGCCGCCTTGAGTTTGTCGAGCACCCAGGAGGTGCGGGCCTTTCCGCGCGGCGTGCCGGCGTCGACGACCCGGCCGGCCTTCTTCACGGCGTCGGCGAGTGGCTTCGGGATCGTGCCGCCGCCGCCCCCGAGGATGATCGTCGAGGTGTCGACGGGCGACGCGAGGTACTCGATCAGTGGCGCGACCTGCGCAGCGTTGAAGCGGCCGACCTCTCGCACGACGATCACGCGCCGGGGAGCCAGGAAGGAGGGCGTCGCCGCGGATTCGGCCGCCGCTGCGGGCGCCTCCTCGTGGGTCGTGAGGTCTTCGAGGATGAGCGACGGATCGTCGGGACCCACGACCTCGTCGATCGTGAGATTGAGCTCCTGAGCCAGCAGGATCGGGTCGTCGCCCTTGATGAGGTAGATGACCTCTCTGCTCACGCGGCACCTCGATGCAGCGCAGCGAGAAAATCGCACAGGCAGCGTGATCCGGCGACATCGTGCACGCGCACGATGCGACACCCGAGCATCACGCCGAGCGAGGTGGCGGCGTGCGATGCCTCGCGCCGTTCGTGCACTTCGAGATCGAGGAGTTTGCCGAGGAACGTCTTGTTCGAGGACGACAACAAGAGCGGGAAGCCGAAGGAGGCCAACTCGTCGGAGTGGCGCAACAACTCGAGTGACTGCTGCCAGGTCTTGCCGAGATCGAGTCCGGCGTCGAGCACGATGCGATCGGCCGCTACTCCGGCGTCGAGCGCCCACTGCGCCCGTTCCTTGAGAAAGTTGCCGACATCCTTGACGACGTCGTCGTATTCTGGCTCCGGATCGGCGACGCGGGGCTTGAGCCGGATGTGGGTCGCGATGACGGTGGCGCCCGCCGCCGCGGCAGCGGGCAGGTATTGCGGATCGCCAAAACCGCTGATGTCGTTGCCGATGACGGCGCCCAACTCGTAGGCGCCTTTCGCGACCGCGGCTCGCCACGTGTCGACCGAGATGGGTGTGTCGAACCTCGACACGAGCGCCTCGATGGCCGGAAGGACGCGTTCGAGTTCTTCCTGTTCGTCGACCTCGGGGCCAGGGCCGGCCTTCACGCCACCCACGTCGAGAATGTCGGCGCCGTCGTTCACGTGTTGTTCGGCCAAGCGCAGGAACGAGTCGAAATTCCAGAACTCACCCTTGTCGTAGAACGAGTCGGGCGTGCGATTGAGAATGCCCATCACGAGGCAGCGGTCGGTGATGTCGACGGGCTTGTCACCGAGGCGCAGGATCACGTTTGCGAAGTTACTTCGACCTCGAGCGGTGGTCCGGCGTCGGTGATTCGAACCTGGAGCGGGCCGGCTCGAGCGACGGCACCGAGTCGGGCCGTCTTCGCTCCGGCGATTTGATGATGTTCCGGGGCCAGCACCGCCCGAGGGCGAAACGCCTGCACAATCGGCCACGCCGCATCGGCGGCGGACGACCCGGGCCGGGTCACCACGAACACGTCGAGACGCTGCACCCGTCGTCGTCGAAGTTCCTGGGTAACCGCCGAACTCACACGACCGCCCACGACAAGCACGGACCGGCCCTCGACGACCCACAACGACACGCCCGGGCCGAGCGGCGCGGCGGCGGTGGCGCCGGGCGCCATCACGGCGGCGAACGCCACGAAGACGGCGACCGCACCCGCCACCGCGCCCCCGACAACGCGTGTCCGCTCGCTGTGCCACAGCCAGGACGCGATCACGCAACCGGTCACAAGAATGACGGCCGCAGTCGGGCCGAGGGGCGCCAGCGGCAAACCTGCGGCCCACCGGGCGACTCCTGCCACCCACCACAGCATCGCCCGATCCGGCAGATGCAGCAGCCATGCCAAGGGCGGCAGCAGCCCGGCGACGGGACCCATCACGAGGCCCCACATCATCACCGGCCCGGCGATGGGCACCGCGAGAACGTTCGCGGGCAACGACGCGAGCGGCATCGATCCGAACGTCGGCAACAGCACGACGGCTGCGCCCACTTGCGCGGCAATCGACGCCGCGAGCAGCAACGGCACGCCCCGATCCTGGAGTCGCTTGGTCAACACCACGAGTCCGCTGCACGCCGCCACCGACAATCGAAACCCGACGCTGCGCACCAGCAGCGGATCGACCAATACGCAGCCGGTCACCGCGAGCGCGAGCAGCCGCGACGCGGGAACCGGTCGTCCGACAAACGAACCCGCCGCGGCGACGGCGGCCATTGCTTCCGCGCGCAATACCGACGGCTCCCATCGCGTGAGCACGCCGAAGCAGAACAACGCGGCCAGCGTGCAACCCAGCCGCCAGCGAAGGCCGCCGCGCCGAATGAGCGGTGTGGCGAGCAGCAAGCAGAACGCAACGTTCTGCCCGGAGACGACCATGAGGTGCGTCAGCCCGGCCGCCTTGAACGCATCCTGAAGTTCGGCTGACTCGCCGCGGTCGTCACCGAGCACCATGCCGCCGAACAGGGGCCGCAAGCTTTCGGGCAACGCGTGCTCGCCTCGTTCGACGATTCGCCGATACGCGTTGGCCGCCGAGGCGACGACGTTGCCCCGCTTCCAAGCGTGGACGGCGTCGACCGACATTTGCGACGCAATGTGGCGCGAGATCAGGCGTTCCCTTTGCACACCTTGGAGGCCCCGCAGCGCGCCGCTCAGCTGCACCTTCTCCCCCGCCAGACGGAAGGCCAGCGCTTCACCCGCGTCGTTGCGCGCGTAGATCCGTACGTGGCGACGGCCGAGCCGGACATCGGCGCCGACCGAACCACCGTCGAGGCGCGCCGGGTCGGTCAGCAGCGTCGCCCACCGCTGCTTGACGACTTCGGGTCGCGGCGGGCGAAGCCCGGCGAGCGCGTTCGCGCCGAACGCGCTCGCCACCACCGCGAGGCCGACCGCCAGCACCGTCCATCGCCGCGTCCCGAGTCCGCCGAGCGCGACCAACGCGGCCACCGCAACCGTTGCGGTTGCGAACGGCCGAGCGGTGTACGCGCCCGTACATACAAGGGCGGCAACCACCACCACCTGCCGGTCGTGAATCGCCCTAGACACGAGCGCGCGGCTTGATCTGCTCCAACTTCGCCGGACCGATGCCGCGGACGTTGAGCAAGTCGTCGACCGAGCGGAAGCGACCGTGCTCAGCCCGGTAGTCCACGATGGCCTGCGCCGTGGCGGGACCGACACCGGGTAATTCCTCGAGTTCGGACTCGCTCGCCTCGTTGATGTTGATGATCCCGTCGGCCGACTTCGAGGAGGCGGTGTTTGCGCCCGACGACGGGGCTGCAATCGAGGCAACCACCTCGCCGGCACGCGGGATGTAGACCCGCTCGCCGTCGCTCACCAGCTCGGCGAGGTTGATCTGGTTGAGATCGGCGACGTCGGATGGACCGCCGGCGGCCACGACCACATCGATGACGCGCGCGCCGGCCGGCACCTCCACGACACCGGGTCGTTGCACCGCGCCGGCTGCGTGGACGTGCAGGACTGACGGCAGGGTGGTTGTGGTCGCGGCGCTCGCCAGCGACGCGTCGGTCGCCACGTCGTCAGCACGCGGTAGCGACAGCGCGACGTCGGGCGCGCGCGAACCGCCGGCGCGCGTCACCGTCAACACGCCAAACGTGAGGGCGACAACGACGCCGACAACCACCAGGAGAATCGGCAGCGGCACTCCGTCGCGCCACGCCTCGATGGTCGCGATGCGGTCGCGCCACGAGGGCGGTGGAAGAGGTCTTGGAAGTTCGGGCACGGCACGTCCCTGGATCGAAAGAGCGCCAGGGGGAAGCGGCTAGCCGAAGTTAGAAGCGCGATACAGGTCCCGCAAGAGGCTGATCTCCGCTCCGTGATGCATGACTTCCCGATTGATGTGGAGGGCCAGGCCGATGAAGGGGTCGTCCTTACCGAGCTGCATGACGGCGACGTCGGATTCGCTCATGCCGAGTGGGTCCCACAACCGGTCGTTGCCGGCGGTGAGCAACGCGTTCTGCCACGTGTTCTTCCACTCGTCGAGGTACGCCAGCGCGTCCGTCGCGTTCGACGGGAACGGCTCGACGTAGGGGCCGACGGACCCGTCACCGAAATGCGTGTGCCATCGGCCGACGAAGCACCCCTGCGCGATGTGGGCGAGGCGCCATGCGATGGTCGTGACGGGCGGCGTCGCCTCCCCCCGACTGCCCGGCGGCCAT